>NZ_JAJQRB010000045.1:0-184296 GCF_046533075.1 Treponema primitia
TTGATTCCCGCCCTAACTACAAGGTTTCTAGCTTTCAACATTTCATCCAAGGCTAGGCTCCATTCAATCTGTTTGGGGGTTAAATCCTCAATTCGTTTGGGAACCTTAAAATCTGTAGGGATTATAAAATCATTTTGGGGGGGGGGTATAAGGAATCATATTACCTTCGCTAGAGGTGATTACCTTACCGTTAACTATTTTGGAAGTTATTACCATCATCATACATTACCGCCTTATTAAGCCCCTAACCAATAAGGGCTTAATACCTTAGTTAGTTATGAAGCTAAAAATGTATGTAATTTAATATCATTTTGGGTTTCATGAGCTCCCCTTATTTTTTAACAGATCGGCTTTTTTCATCATTTGTGGATACAGAAGGGCAACGAATACGGTGGACGTAAGCCAGCAAAGCGGATTGGGAAAGGTCATTCCCAAAAATCCCAGGTTGCTTACGAGGAAGTGGGTCGAAATGGAACGGACAATAACTTCCATAACACCTACCATGACCGAAATTGAAGATTTGCCAAGTCCAATGAGCGCGAACCGTATCGCAAAATTGACACCCAAAATAATATAAAATAGTGAGGTTATTCTCATAAATTGGTAAGCCATTTTTTGACATTTGGCTGCGCTGAAGCCACATCATCACGGAATACGTCAAAGACGTTTTCTATTATGGTGGAATTGGGTATGGCGGCGTTTATGTCGCGAACACTCCGGGCTAATCCGCCTGTTCCGTGGGTACAAAATAGTATTACTGTTTTGCCTGAAAGGTCGTGCTGTTCAAGAAATGAGAAAAGCGCCATAGGAGCCGAATACCACCAGTTTGGATAGCCCAGGAATAGTACATCATAAGCGTCTATGTTCTTCACCAATCCGGTAAGTTCAGGGCGGGTGTTCTTTGCTTTTTCTTCCGCTGCACGGTCAAGAAATTTGTTGTAATCGCTGGAATACGGATAGGTTTCTTTTATCCAATTTTTGAATTTGTAAATGATCCGTTCCAGCCGTTCATTTTTCGGGGTGTCAAACATGGTTCCTTTGCCGGTTTTAATCCAATGCTCGTTAGCTCCAAAAACAAAACAGACCAAAGAAATAAGGCGATCTTTTACCTCCCGCTTTCCTTCTTCGATGGAGCTAATCATAGAACGGCTTATCTTAATCCTATCCGCAAATTCTTCTTGAGTAAGTCCTTTTGCTTTGCGAATTTCGAGAAGCCGATTATGTATTGAAGTATCAAACTGTTTCTTGGGGATCTTTATTTTCTCCTTTCTTCCTTATTAATTATTTTATATCGAATGTACCCATTGAAAGTATTAAAATCGCTTTGAAAACGTTATGCTCATGGTAGCTGGGATTAATACATCAAAATTGTCCATGCTCCATAACAGTACCGATGCAGTACAGCCCATCACCGTATTGATTGACCATGACGTATTGTGATGACCGAAGGTGATTTTGGGATTTATTTGGGGGATAAAAAGTATTTTCGTATCATTTGTATTTATTCCCAAGTTTGCCCCAATACTGAGACCTGCATTCAAAAACATACTGCTCGGAAGTATCCATGTGTAGGAATACCCTGCCGCTGGTCCAAAATGTACAATATGTACCCGCTCGTTATAACGTGCCATGTCCTCGCTCTTTGAATATATCGACGTGTAAAATACCCCGAAACCGTAAAGCAAACTTCCATTTGATGCTGTTTGTTTTTCAGACATGGTAAATACTGAACGGAGTGAATGGTTTTTATGATTATGTATCCAGCCAGCCATTATTCCGCTGCTCATTATATCCAATCCAACGTTTTCATATTCACCGGTTTCGTTATCGCCGTTATGGAAGTTTTTGTATCGTTTAATGAATGTTTCATAATACATTTCCTCAAGATAGAAATTTAACGCCACATCAAATGAATCATTATTAAAAGAGATAGGAATATATAGTTGTGCGGCAATGTTTTTATATCGAATACCCAGACCAATATCCCAGGGCTTGTCGGTTGTGTATCCCGCTGCCTGTTGTTGAAAGATACCCATGTTATATTTCCCGGAAAAACTTAGGGCTACCTTTTCATCAAATGGAACAATGGGATTTTCGGCAAACAACAATCCTGTATTATGTGGACTAATACACACATATAAAAAAACAAGAATGGGAAGGTATGTTCTTTTAACAAAACTTCCCATTAGTCCTGACCGTACAATACCACTTTACCGCTTGCGACAAACTCATAATCCGCTGAATTGTCAATTCTTCTGCTGGTAGTCCATAGTATATCTCCTACATCAATATTGCCTTCATATCTTTTGTGAGCTTCTTCCAGCAGCCTAACATAGGCTTGGATATTAACCGGTTCCTTGCTGAAACCGGGTGTAGAAATAAATGTGGCTTGAACCGTACCGATTACTTTGGCATCCTGGGACAGCGACTTGTATTCCCCCGTTGACATACAGGAAACCAATAGTCCGATTGTAATTAATACAAGAATTAATAATCCATTCAATTTGCTTTTCATAAAAACCTCCAATATTATTTTTAGGGTTTCCCCCTATCTCACTATTCCTGTCGCCAATTCCCAATCGTAATAGGCTGAACGATATTCAAATATCGCGCTATGAAGCCCCAGGCTTGCCTGATCGAGTTTGTTGATCGCCTCGGTTACGGACAGCTGTGTGGCGGCGCCATTGATATATGCGGTCTGCGCCAGGGCGACTGCCCGTCTTGCCATGGCTTCGATAAGCCGGGCGGAGTTTATGCGTTCCGATGCCTCATCAAGGTTTAACCGTATTTCAATCAGTTCACTTTCTATTTCCATTTGCTTTTTTATCAAGCTGAGGGCGGCTTTTTCCTGTTCTGTTTTGGCGCTTTTCAGACGGGAAATCCGGTATCCGCCTGCAAAGAGCGGTATGTTTACGCCGAGCTTGAGCTGCATGGAGGTGTAATCATAATCGCCGGTTAACGAATCATTTCCCATGCCGCCGAAAGCAAAAGAAAAGCCGCCAGAGACAGTGGGCAGAAACGCGCTTACCGCCGCCCTTTGGCCTATATCGCTCAGTTCGCGGTTCAAAAGCAATGCACGATAATCAGGACGCCCTGAAAATACAGCGTTCAGCTGCGGCGTACCGGGAATAATGGGCAGGGCTTCGTCGGTCTCAGTAAGAAGGACCTCTTCCGAAAGGGGAATCCACCCAAGGTTCTTAAAGGCGATAGTTGCCAACTCGGCGTTTTTACGGGATTCGGCAGTAGTGGGGATTTTCGATTTCCAGTCTACCTCCGCCATAAGAAGATCCAACTCGGTTGCTACCCCGGCTTTGTATTTTCGTTCAATGCTTTGATAGATTTCTTCGCTGGTATGTTCTGATGCTTCCATAATATGAACTACCGCGAGAGCAAGCTGGGTTCGGGCATAGAGTTTTTTTGCAGCGGCCCGCAGGTTTTGCCTTGCCGCTTCAAGGGCTTGTTCCTGAATGGATCGGGCCTTTACGGTCTGGTTATACCGTGAAAGAGCGGCAGCGTCAAAAATGGTTTGGTTAACGCCGATGCCAAGGGTCAATTCGTTATCGTAATTCGAATCAATGTCCTGCCGGATAATGCGTCCGGTCGCAGGATCGGCGGCCACCGGCGTTGACTGTTTAATGTCCTGCAAATTCCGGGTATAACTGCCCTGTGCGCCTATGTTCGGCAGCAGGGCGGATCGCGCCTGTACGACATTTTCCTTTGCAAGATCAAGTTCTTTATATGCAAGGGAAAGGTCGGGGTTGTTTTGTTCAACCCGTCTCAGGTACGAATCAAGATCATATTCCCCAGCGTAAGCCGTCATGACGGCTAATCCACATAAAAGCATAAGTATTATGTTAGTTCGCAGCATTGATGCCCTCCTTGTCTGTCTGAACGTTTAACTTTGAACGGCTTGTACGCACATATTCCAGTGACGGGATAAGCCAGAAGGTCAGAAAAGTTGCGGAGATAATACCGCCGATGATAACGACCCCCATGGGCTGCCGTATTTCGGCCATTGATTCGCCTATCCCTAAAGCCATGGGGAGCATACCCAGGACGATGGCAATATTACTCATCAGGATTGGTTTGAGCTTGGTTGGGCAGGCTTTAATAAGCGCTTCCTGTACCCCTGCTCCTTCCCTTTTGAGCTGGTTATAGTAATCCAGGATCAGGATAGCGTTATTTACTACCACGCCTACAAGCATGATAATACCGAGCATGGAAACTACGTTTAATACCGTATTGGTTAAAAGGCACCCCACAATAACTCCGATGAGGGAAAGGGGAACCGTGGCAAGGATGAATAGGGGCTGGATGAAACTTTCCAAGACCGCCGCAAGGAGCATATACACCAGGAGGACTGCGATCACAAATACCAAAAGCATATCCACGATGGAGTCTCCCATGGCTTCGGACATGCCGGCCTGTTTTAAAGTGTACCCTTCGGGGAGTTTTATTTCTCCGGCAGCTTTCATAACTGCGGAAAGGGAAGAACTCTGGGAATAGCCGGGCAATAATTCGGAGGTGATTTCCACGGTGCGGAAACGGTTTACCCGCATGATCATGTTATAGCCATTGTCAAAGCGAATATCCGCATACCATGACAGGGGATTGACCCCCGCGCGGGAAACAATGGGTATGTTTCGCAGGTCTTCAATATCCGTAAGAGCCGAATCGGCGAGTTTGACCCGTATGTCGTATTCCTGCCCGTTCTCTTTATAAGTGGTTGTCACCAGGCCGTCCACTGCGGCCCGCAGGGAAACTGCCACGGCCTGTACCGTAAGGCCGTCCTCGGAAAGCCGTTTGCGGTTTGGTTCAAAGAGCAGTTCTGTCTTGCCCGCTTTGGAATTCACCATGACGTTCATGGCGCCTGGTACTTTCTCAATGCGGTTTTTAAGCCGGTTCCCAATATCCTGCAGGGTCTCATTATCCGTCCCCTGGAGGTACAGATCGATGGGGGCGCCCTGACTTATGACAATTTCCGATGGAGGCAAAACCCGGATAGCCGCGCCGGGTATATCCTTCAAAGTTGCGGTCATGGCGGCGGCAATATCGCTGTTGCTCCGGGTGCGCTCTTTTTTGGGGACCAAGGCTATGTCTACCCGCGCAACGCTCACATCCTGTGTCATGGAACCCATGGAGCCCAGAGCAGTAAGGACCGTCTCCACTTCCGTATATGCGGCAAGCCGTTTTTCGATCTCCGCGAGTACCGCTGCGGTAGCGTCAAGGTCGCTCCCCTGGGGAAGTTCCACATCAACCTGAATTTTTCCCCCGTCGCTCTTGGCCATGAGTTCAATGTTGAGCAGGGGAAAAGCCGCAATACTGAGGATGAAAACCACCAATACTACCGCAACTACAAGGGCGCTGCGCCGTTTCCGTTTTAACAGGAATGAAATTGAACGTCCATACAGGTCTTCCCATTTTTTGAATAGACTTTCCAGTTTTCTTCCCAGAGGGCCGTCCCGTTTAGCCGTTAGCGGCAGTATCCGGGATGCCATAAGGGGGGTCAGGGTAAAGGAGACGATAATGGAAAACACCGTGGAAATAACAATGGTGAAGGCAAAATCGGAAAGTATCTTCCCCATACCGCCGCCCATATTACCTAAGGGAACAAAAACTGCCACATTTGTAAGAGTAGAAGCAAAGACCGCCAACATCACTTCCCGCGTTCCTCTGGACGCGGAATCATGTCGGGACAAGCCCTGCTCCTTATACCGGAAAATATTTTCCAGTACCACCACTGAATTGGCGACCAGGGTTCCGGTGGCACAGGAAAGGCCCATGAGGGAGAGTACGTTGATACCGATATTGAGTGGCTTCATAATAAAGAAGGTGGCAATAACCGAGAAGGGCATAGCTAAGGCGACAATAAGGGTGGAACGGGCATCGTGAAGAAAGAAGAGCAGTACCAGGGCGGTAAGAATAATGCCCAACACCACATTGCCCAGGGTATCATTCACCGCGTTCCGTATAAAGGTTGCGTCTTCCTGAATGACCTTAAGCCGTATATGGCCGCCCGATTCAGCTTCAATTCGGGGGATACGTTTTATCACCCCGTCGATCACATCAAGGCTGTTGGCGGTAGGGTTCTTAACCACACTTAAAAGGATGGCGCCCTCGTTACGGGTTCCCGCTCCTTTGTCCAATAGAATTGTCCGTTCCCTGACAACGGTATGGGTGTCCCTGACATCCCCAAGCTGCCGGAGTTTGAAAACCCCCTCGGCGGTGGGAACATCCAGATTGCTGATCTCATCAAGGGAAGTAAATTCCCCTTTGAACCGGACGGGTATGTCCTGATCCGCCGTCTCAATTGATCCGCCGGGAAGTTCCAGATTAGCCGCCGCAAGGAGGCCCGCAATCTGTTCTATGGGGACCGCACGTTCAAATACCGTGGCCCGGTTCAGTTCCACGGTGATTTCCCGTTTATCCCCACCGGAAAGGTTTATGCTCCCGACACCGGAAACCTGGGAAAGCTGATCCCCTATGGTAGTTGAGGCCAGGGTATAGAGTTCCGTGCTGTCCATATCGCCCTCAAGGACGATCTGCATAACGGGAATGGCCGATGCAATATCTATCTTGGAAATCGCCGGCCTTTTGGCGTCCAGCGGAAGATCGGCTATAATAACTTCAACCTTATCCTTCACTTCCTGGAGGGCTGTATTTTCATCTTTCCCATACTTAAAGGAAGCGGTAATCACAGAAACGCTGTCCATTGAATAGGAAGTGATTGAATCGAGATCCCCGATGGCAAAGACCTGATCCTCTATCTTTTTGGTAAGCTGGGTTTCTACTACCTGGGGGCTTGCCCCGGAGTATATGGTTTGAATCGTTACCATGGGACTCGACATATCGGGGAAGAGGCTCACGGGCAGGGAAACATAGGCCAGGATACCGAAGATTACAAAAGCCAGGAGAACCATGAGGGTAAGTACGGGCCGCTTGATGGAAAGATCAACCACATTCATCGGGTTACCGCCTGGGCTGTTTCCACTATGTTAAGCAGGGTATTATCAGAAAGACTTTGTATCCCGTCATAAATTAGGAGATCCCCGCCTTCCAAGCCGCCGGAGATTTCAAAATCCAGGCCCCGTTCATGCCCCACCTGCACATCGACCCGCTGCGCCTTATTGTCCCGAACGACATACGCGGCGTAACCCAAATCGGTTTTCAGCAGTTCCTTGCGGGAAACTACCAGGGCGTTTTCGTTCCGGTAGGTTTCTACCACAATATCAATGCTCATGCCGCTGATAAAGGGCCGCGCCTGATTTAACGCCATAAGGTCGGTAATGTCAAAAAAAGCGGTTACCGGAAAGGCGCGTTTCTTACTGTCCATTAAAAGGGCAACCTGGCTTACCCGACCTTCAAAGGTCACTTGTTGGGAATTGAGCTTCCAGTTGAAATTGGAAATATCGACGTTTTCCAGCCCGTCAATATAAACCCTGGCCCCGTTCTTTATGAGGTTTATTTCGTTGACCCCCACATAAAAACGGGTAACCAAACCATTCTGATTGGATACGGTAAAAAGGGGCGTTCCGGGGTTCACATTTTCCGTTGCCCGGACATTCAGATGGATAAGGGTTCCCGCTATGGGCGCTTTAATGTAGATCATATCACGGGCCGCATCCAGGCTGGCCCTTGCCAATTCATACTGCATCCGGGAATTATCAAAATCCTGGCGGGAAATATCCGAGCTGGCGTAGAGAACCTGGCTCCGCTTATAGGCGGTTTCGGCATTTTCATAACTGAGCCGGGCCTGCTGTAATGTCCGGTTGTTTTCCGAAAAGGACAGGATCACCTGATCCTGCTTAACCTGATCCCCGACTTTTACGGCAATGTTCCTGACCACGTCGTTGAGGGAAGCGTAGGCGGTGGATTCCGATTGGGCATCCAGGACTGTGGGATATTTCAGGTAAACTGAAAAATCCTCCGGTTCAAGCTGCCGTACCCTGACCGGGAACCCGTTTTCGCTATAAAGCTGTTCCATGCTTTTAGCTTCCGCACGGTTATCCTTGCCGGCGGAGCAAGCCGCCAGTAAGACCGCCAGGGCAGGTAGTAACAAAAAGGCATTACGCATACAAAACTCCTGTTTCAAACGGCCAAACGATCCGCTGAAAAATTGCAAAATGTGAAACATTTTGCGAGACTTATGAGGAAACCAACAAGGTTTCCTCATAAGTCCAATATCCTGTATGGATGTTGTGAGATGTTAAGGAATTGTTAATGAAATGTTAAATTTGAGGAAATGTTTGCAGATTTACACTTTTTTCGCGATTTTCAGACAAACCGTAAAGGTTGTACCTTCCCCGACCCTGCTTATAACCGTTATTTCGGCACCGGTCATGTCAATCACCTTTTTCACCAATGCAAGCCCCAGACCGTTGCCTTCCTGTGAATGGGAACTATCCCCTTGGTAGAATTTATCGAAAATACGTTTTTGCGTTTCCTCATCCATGCCGCAGCCGGAATCGGTAATTTGTACCCACGCAAAACCGCCCGCCGCTTTTTTTAGGCTCATGGCAATGGTTCCTCCGGGGGCGGTAAATTTGATCGCATTGGCTATGAGGTTGTTCCAGACAATTTCCAGCATATTTTCGTCATAAGAGACGGTTATCTCGTCCAGGTCGGCCTCGAAATTGATGTTTTTTTGTTCCCAGAGATCCTCAAGGGCAAGGGCGCAGCGGCGAAGCTGTTCGCTTAATACATAACACGAAGCGGCGGGAAGGATTTTTTGATTTTCCAGCTTGTTTAACTTGAGGATGTTGGAAACCAGGGTGGAGAGTTTTTGTGATGAGCTGACGATAGTTTTGATGTATTCATGCCGTTCCTCCGGTTCAAGCTTTTCGTTTTGCAATGCTGTGGCATAACTCTGGATAACCGAAAGGGGGGATTTGATTTCGTGGGATACATTGGCGATAAAATCATTTTTCATGATTTCGATGCTTTCAAGTTCCCTGGCCATGGTATTGAAGTCATCAAACATCACCTCAACAAAATCCTTTTTTCCGTCTTTCCGGCGCGGCGCGATACGGGCCGAAAAATCCCCCTGGGCAATATTCCGCGCCGCTTCACTCAGTCGCCGCATGGGACGGTTCCATGATACATGACGCACAAGCGCAATAAGCGCCATTAATAGCGCGGCCATTAAAACCACATAGCCCATCAAGATATTTATTACCAATTGGACATGGGTTTCCATGATGCCCCGGGTTACGAATTCCTGATAAATAACCATGTGAAATCCGTTTATCGCCGCCACCGCAAAGAACAATAAAAGATACTCTTTTATTGACATATACCCGGCGTTAACACGGCTGTCGTTTTCTCCGAATATACGGTGCCGCAGGACTTCTGCTTTTCTTTTCACTTGGGTACCGCCTTATACCCCAGCCCGTGGACAGTTACAATTTCAAAATCCTTACAGGCGAAAAATTTTTCCCGCAGTTTGGTAATATACACATCCACGGTACGCGGGGTACTTTCACTTTCTGTACCCCAGAAATCGTCCATAAGTTGATTACGGGTAAAGGTTTTTTTGGGATACGATAGGAGTTTGAACAGAACGTTGAATTCTCTGACCGTAAGGGGTATTTCTTCCCCTGCCAGTGTCGCCGTCATCTCGTCGGCGTTAAGGACGAGGCTTCCGGCAGTAAGCTTTTTTTCATTGGCGATATTCGCCCGCCGCAGGAGCGCGCCGATACGCAGGGTTAATTCATTCAGGTCAACGGGTTTGACCATGTAATCGTCAATGCCGATACGGAAGCCCTGCTCCTTTGATGCAATGTCATCGCGGGATGTCATAAAAAGCATGGGGATTGTTTTATCCTGTTCCCGCACCATGGCGGCGAACTTGAAGCCGTCGATTTCCGGCATCATGATATCCGAAATTATGAGGTCGATGAGGGTATCTATCATGCGATCAAAGGCTTCTACCGCCCGAAGGCAGCCGATTGTCCTGAAACCACGCTCGGTAAGGTGGGTACAGACAAGGCGGTTCAGTTTTTCATCGTCTTCCACAACCAGTATGTTGATCATAGGATTCCTCCTTAGGGTAGATTTTATCATAAGTTGCAAAAAAAGTTGTTAAAGATTTGTTAAATGTTACATAGAGCCCCTAGGATTTAACCCTCAAAAACTTAAAAATCTCTCTCTATTAGGGGAAACCCTTACTTACACCTCCGTTAGGGGGTATGTCGGCGTAAAAAATGTCTAATCATTAGCGTATGAAAAAGTGGATATTTTACAAAATTCTGCCTTTGTGATATATTATTTATTGATGGAAACGGCAAAAATTTACCTTGAAACGACGATGTTCAGCTTTTATTATGCCCCGGATATGCCGGGGTATTCGGAGCTTAAAGCCCAGGTACGGCAGATTTTTGACCAGATCAAGGCTGGAAAATATGAAGCATATACGTCTATCTATGCCGTTCAGGAGATTGAAGCAGAGACTAATTCTGAAAAGCGGGAAAATATGAAGCGGCTGGTCATTGATTATGGGATCATTGTGCTGCCCGAAAATGAAGATGCCAAGCGGCTTGCGGCCCTGGACGGTGGAAAAGGTCAGGAAGGTCAATATTCGGGAAGGCTTTGACGGTATCGGGATATACCGTCCTGTGGAGGGAGCCAGATTTATGAAGACGGTACAGGATTATATGAATGACCCCCGGATTACCGATGATCCGGCTTTGAAGGATTCTCTTGAATTATCGAAGGAAATTCATGCGATCCGCTTAAAAGTCCAGGACGAGAATGAGGGTTTGTCTGTTGATGAAATTAATCATAAGGCGGAGATTACTTTGGCTTCCTGGGGGATTTCGCTTTGCCGGGATAGGACGGGACGGGGGAAGATTGGAGCTGCGGTGGGGGTATAGGAGTAAGACTAGGTCTGATAGGACTAACTGAGACGCTCTTTATTGAACCTGGATATGGGGGTGTTATAAAGTAATGCTTTTAGAGGATGTTGCGGATTTTCCCTCTTTTATTTTTAAATTCCGGCCTTATACTCCATTGGCCATAAAAGAGCTGAAATATGGAGAGCTTTACTTTTCAGACTTTGCTGAACTTAATGATCCATACGATACTCGACTTTGCCTTATTTTCAAGCCAAATCAAGAAAACTATGAAGAAATAATTCGTCGTGCTTTATCAAGCATGCCACAAGAGAAAATAGATATTACCGAAATGGCTTCTTTCCTAGCACGTACTGAAAAAACTTATGGCGAACTGATAGCTACCCTGAAATCTAATGAATTCGCCACAATAGCTGCCAGTGTAATAAAAATAGATAGTACATTGGAAACTATTTTTTATATGCAACAAATTATAGAAAAACCAATACTCTTTATTCATGCAAGTGTTCATATTTTTGTTTATGTTTGTTCTTTTACAAGGGATATAATAACCCAATAATGTGGTCACACTACGCCAATCAGCATAATGGATATTGTTTGATTTTTAATCCATGTGAAAATATAATTTATCAGAATCCACTAAAAAGATATCCCGCTAGCGTTTATACAGACGGAAGGAAGGAATATAGGAATCCGCCTATCCCTTATAAAGTTGAGAAAGTAGAATACAAAAAAAACATCACGGAAATAGATGCTTTTGATCTGTACAAAAGGGATGTCATTCAAAATGCAGGTAAGTCCTTTTGCCTTGCGAATTTCAACAAGGCGATTATGTATTGAAGTATTAACTTTCTGCTTGTTACTCTTCATATCTTCCTATCTTCCTTATATATTATTTCGACAAGTGATGTAGCCATTTTATGGCAATGCAGAGGCATACCCGGTTCTTTAGCTAAAAAGAAGTCCTAGGAACCAATGATTTTTAATACCCCAAATTGGTAAGCCATTTTTTAACATTTGGCTGCGCTGAAGCCACATCATCACGGAATACGTCAAAGACATTTTCTATTATGGTGGAATTGGGTATGGCGGCGCTTATGTCGCGAACACTCCGGGCTAATCCGCCTGTTCCGTGGGTACAAAATAGTATTACTGTTTTGCCTGAAAGGTCGTGCTGTTCAAGAAATGAGAAAAGCGCCATAGGAGCCGAATACCACCAGTTTGGATAGCCTAGGAATAGTACATCATAAGCGTCTATGTTCTTCACCGATCCGGAAAGTTCCGGGCGGGTGTTCTTTGCTTTTTCTTCCGCTGCACGGTCAAGACATTTGTTGTAATCGCTGGAATATGGATCGGTTACTTTTATAGAAAATAAATCACCGCCTACGGTTTCTTTAATCCAATGAGCAATTCGTGCGGTATCACCGGGGGCAAGTACGCTTGCCGATGTTGCGGCATCTACATCTACCGAAGAAGGATTGGCTACAATCGTATTATCTGCCCAGGTAAAATAGGCAATCAGAATATTGCTATCGTTTTTTAGCGGTGTGTTTGCGGGTATCGTTCCTTGCGAAGAAGCGGTATCATTTTTTGCAGTAGTGTCTTTATTGCCCTGACAGGCCACATGAGAAATTACTAATAACACAATGACTAGAAAAATTGATACTTTTTTCATTTGGGTTTTTCTTCAATGGCCTCTATGGATTTTTTTGTGGTATGTATCTTTTTCAGGAACTTGGCGGCATAATAGGCGGCGCATATCCATAATCCCATCATGGCAGTATTTTCGGCAAAAACGGCAAAGGCGTTTTTTTCAAAATCAAAAAAAACAAACTGACTACGAAGAAACATATAGGACAGGATATTCATCTTATAAAAATTCCATGCTCCATATACGGCTATGGCTATGGCTATGCACATCGGGACAAGGGCGGGCAAGGTCAAGATAGGTGTCCGCTTCATGGGTTTTTGAAACATGGTTATTACCATGCCCCAATGCAAGCCAAGGTGCATACTCATCAATACAAAGGCCCAATAAGCGGCTGACAGGTGCAGGAGCCGCGCAAATGCCATTCCACCCTTAATTGAAAGAAACCCGAACGCATACTCGGACATGATGATACCGCTTATCGCAAGGGCAATTACGGTAACTAATACCAGCAAATTGATTATCGTCTGAAAAGTACGGATGGCGGTGTATGTACCTTTTAGCAGGTTTTTATACCAGTTGATATTCAGTATGTTATGTATGAGGAACAATACGAACATCCCTGCGCCTGTCCATTCATGCGCTTCCTGTCCGGTTACTTGAAACGCCATTTGCACGAGTAGTAATACGGTCATTACAAAGTCAATGGATAATTTTAATATCATTTTGGGTTTCATGGGCTCCCCTTATTTTTTAACAATTCGGCTTTTTTCATCATTTGTGGATACAGAAGGGCAACGAATACGGTGGATGTAAGCCAGCAAAGCGGATTGGGAAAGGTCATCCCCAAAAATCCCAGGTTGCTTACGAGGAAGTGGGTCGAAACGGAACGGACAATAACTTCCATAACACCTACCATGACTGAAATTGAAGATTTGCCAAGTCCAATGAGCGCAAATCGTATCGCAAAATTGACACCCAAAATAATGTAAAATAGTGATGCTATTCTCATATATGTTGTACCGGCGGCAATAACTTCTTGTTCACTGGTTCCGACAAAGAGCAGCATGAAGTATTTACCAAAACAAAAAATTAAAATTGTCGCCGCAATACTAATCGCTATGGTGATTTTCATGCATGAGCGGACACCTTCACGAATACGGCTAAAAGAGGCATTACCATAATTCTGTGCCGTAAACGTTGCTACTGCCGTTCCAAAGGCTCCCAAAATACGGTACATTACGGTATCCATTTTGCTTGCTGCAGTATAAGCCGCCATATCAACACTGCCTAATGAATTGAGCGATGCTTGCAGCAATAAGAAGCTCACAAACAAAATACAGTCAAAAAAGGCAAGGGGCGTACCGATTTTTATATGGCTTCCCATGAGTGCGCTGTCTATATGCCATTCTCCTTTCTGGAAATGTAAAATTTTGAAATGTTTACGAATATAAAGGAAACAGCATATACAGGAAATTATTTGAGCTATAACCGTGGCAACGGCGGCGCCTGCTACACCCCAGCCAAACCCCATAACAAACAAAAAATCAAGAATAACATTGAGTAGAGATGTTATTACCAAAAAAAGAAGCGGCGTACGGCTATTTCCAAGGGCGCGTAAAATACCAGCCTGGACATTATAACAGACTGTTGCGGCTGCTCCCCAAAAATTGATAGTGGCATAAAGCGCCGCTTCTTCGATAATTTCTCCGGGTGTATTGATAAGACGCAGGAGCGGCCGGCAGAGCAAAACCCCGCCTACGGTTATCAGCAGGGTAACAGCGGCGCTAAGATATATTCCATTACTTACCGCCTCTCGTGTCCTTTTTGCATTATTTGAACCAAACTGCTGTGCAATGACTACTGAAATTCCATTTGCAAGTCCAATCCCCAGCCCAAGAAAAAGCTGCACAACGGGAGCGGCAACGCCAACGGCGGCAAGAGCTTTGTAACCTACGCCCTGCCCTACTACGGCGGTGTCTACCATGCTGTAAAGCTGTTGGAAAAGATTGCCAAACATCAAGGGCATGGCAAAGGAAATAAGCATGGGGCGTACTTTTCCCGCTGTCATGTTCAGCGTTTTGTTTTCAGATAACGGTAGCTTCATATTCAATCCTTATGATATTGATTCAAGTGTTAAACTTGTTTACTCTGCTTCAAAACGCATTTCTACATGGCTTCCCATGTTGGGAAATACCGACAGATCCGAAATAACCCTGCCAATGGGGATTACATCCATCCCCAGGTTTGGGCGGTCAGTTTGTGCATAAAAAATAGCCAGGGTATTATTTTGAGCGCAATAGGTAATATCGCCATTTATAAAATTCCTTTGGGTTTTGCCGGTATTGACCGGACGCTGTGAAATGTTACCGTAATACTCACGTCCGCCAAATCCCACCATAGAAACAGTCAGCGGGAACAGGGTTTTGATTTCAAGGGCAAGCGGGGTATCGTACATTACGCCGTTGAGGATAATATTACCAATGGTTATCGTAATTGTGCTTTCATCATTTTTCGTTGCTGCCGTTTGTGTAAGGCCGATTGAGTTGAGCCATGATAGTACCGTGGTTTTTGCGGCGGGAGTGTCTTTTGCATTGACGGCAATGCCCGCAAGCAGGGAAGTATCGGGGCATACTTTTTGTATATCCGCATAGCTGCGTCCGCTTCCATAGCCGTCATGGGTACAGAAGGGAATAATTATTTTTCCTGAGAAATCATATCCGGTTAGAAAAGAAATAATTGCCTGGGGTACGGTGGTTGCCCATACCGGGTATCCGATAAAAACCGTATCGTATTGTCCTATATTCAGATTAGTATGTTTTAGGGGCGGCAGGTAATTTTTATTCATCTCATCATGGTTTTGGGAAATTACGGCTTGAAAATCATGCGGATAAGCGTCCTGTGTTTCTATCAGGTGAATATCGCCGCCTGTGGTTTCCCGAATTATGCGGGCGATATACTCTGTCGTGCCATAAGGGACGCTTTGGTCAACAACAACACTGGCGGAGCTTGAGGCGTCTATCGCCTTATTAGGCCCGGTATTTTCCCGGAGACTAAAATAAACAATCAGAATATTTGAACCGTTCTGATTTTCTTTTTTGACGGCAATGCCGGTATCAGCGGCATTTTGACCGCTTCCGCAAGCCGGAAAAGAAAAAATCATGCCAAAGGCAATCACCATTACAAATAACTTCTTCATTCATTTTCCTCTCTTTTTATCTTTTTCGGGAAACAGCCTCGATCAACCCTTTTCCGTTGTTGAAAATTTTGTTTCATCCATTAGATTTTTCAAAAAGTGCGGCAACCTGCTTCAAGTTCTGTATGACAGGTAAATGCTGCGGACAATGTTCTTCACATTGTTTGCACTCAATACAGGCAGAGGCTTTTCCGTTGTGTTTGGTATAGTTACCATAATAGATGGTGTGGATGGAAAAACCGTTTGCCTGATGTTGTTTTTCTGCGTTATACAGGGAGAAATATTCGGGAATGGCAATGTTCTGCGGGCATCCTGCTACACAATAACGGCAGCCGGTACATGGAATTGATATGCTTTCCTGTATAATTTTTGTAACTGCCTTTACTATTTCAAATTCCGCTTCGCAAAGTGGCGAGAAATCCTGGTATATGCGGGTGTTCTCATCCAGTTGTTCATAACGGCTCATGCCGGAAAGTACCGTCATGACGTTTTGATGGCTTGCCGCAAAACGCAGCGCCCATGACGTGGGGGAAGCGTCCGGCGCATAGGCTTTCATCAGGCGTTCTGCTTTTTCGGGAACAAAAGCCAGCATACCGCCCTTAACCGGTTCCATAACAATAACCGGTTTCCCGTGTTTTTCGCAAACTTCATAACAACTGCCGGACTGAATACTTTCACTATTCCAGTCAAGGTAATTTATCTGTAGCTGCACAAAATCCGTTTCAGGATGTTCTGTCAAGATTTCATCCAAAAGGTTTGCGCGGTCATGGAACGAGAAACCTATTTTTTTAATTTTGCCTTCTGCTTTCTTTTGCCGGATAAAACCAAAACAATCAAACCGTTTTGTCAGTTCATAGTTATTGGTCAAAGCATGAAGCAGATAATAGTCAAAATATTCAACGCCGCATTTCTGTAACTGTTCGTTAAAGATGCGTTCCGCGTCTCCTTCTTTTTCCAGACTGAATGTAGGCAGCTTGGTTGCAAGTTGAAAGGAATCCCGCAGGTACCTTTTTACCAAGGCTTCCCTGATTACTATTTCACTTTGAAAATCGTGATACATCCACGCAGTATCGAAATAAGTAAACCCTCTTTCAAGAAAAGTGTCCACCATTTTTTTTGTCTGTTCCATATCGACGCGAGTTTGATCGCCTTCGTCCAACAGCGGCAAGCGCATACATCCAAATCCGAGTTTTTTCATGCCATATTCACCTTATTATTCCACTTTTAAGTCTGAGCGCCCTCAATAAAACGCTGCTATTGTTCAAAATGTTTACCGCTTTCCCACATCATAAGCCGATTCTTTGAAGCGGCCGCTTAGTTAATCACGCCGATTTTACGAAGCCATCTATCCACATTGGATTGTGAAGCCTTCCCGCTAACGTCAAATCCCTCTAATAGGGTTGAATTAGTCAGTTTGTTGCGAAGTGTTCTGATAGTGCCGGAAAATCCGCTGCCGCCGTGGGTACAAAAGGGGACAATCCTTTTGCCGGAAAAATCATATTCCTCCAGAAAGCTATACACCGCCATCGGCATATCGGCCCACCAGTTGGGAAAGCCGATGAATACAATATCGTATTGAGCTATGTTCTCCACATGGGTGGCAAGGGGCGGACGGCTATTTTGCCGTTTTTCATTCTGCGCTTGGTCAAGTACCGTGTTATAATTTGACGAATAGGCGGTTACGGTTTTAATCTCGAAAAGGTCTCCGCCGGTCTTGCCGTGAATTTGTTCCGCAAGGGAACGGGTGGTACCGCCCCATGAGAAATACGCAACAAGAATTTTCCCATTACTGCTCTGGTTTTGAGCGTTTGCCTGCATAATAGCCCCCATACAAAAAAATGTTATTATTAAAAAAAGTTTTTTCATCCTACTCTCCCTATTTAATTGCGTACCGCTATGCCGTTCTTGCGAAGCCACGCCGTTATGTCATTCGGCAGCGAACTACCGCCGGAATAATTGACCGAAAGCCCTTCCCCCATTTTGGTACGGGGGGCCAGTTTCGCAATGGCCGAAAGGCTTTGTCCGAAGCGGCCCCCGCCGTGGCTGCAAAAGGGAATAATTGTTTTCCCGGAAAGATCGTACTGCTCCAAAAATGACGCAATGGGCATTGGTATTGAAGCCCACCAGTTTGGATAGCCGAGTAAAATTACATCGTATTGGGCGATATTTGCCACACGGTTTTTGATCGCGGGTCTTGCTTGCTGCCGCTGATCGCGCTGGGCTTCGTCAAGGCAGGTGTTGTAATTGGATGAATAGGGCTTTACAAGTTCAATCTCAAAAATATCCCCGCCGATTTGCTGCTGGATTTGCCGGGCTATTCCACGAGTGTTCCCGCCCCAGGAAAAATACACAATGAGGGTTTTGCCCCCGCCGCTCCGATTTTGCGCCTGAACTTCCATGCCGGCCCCCAAACAGATAAATGTTAAAACAAACAGTAAGCCTTTCTTCATTTTAATTTTCTCCTGGAAATAGTATTATACGTTTCTGGCAAGCCGAAACCCAAGGTTGAACATCTTATGGGACAGCGGATTAGCGGAACGGTAGGCGGAACGTAAATGTTTTGCAAAATCGTTCCAGCCTCCGCCCCGGCTGATGTGCATAGTTCCCGTCTCCGGCCCTGCGGGGTTTGTCTGCGTCCCGGTAACATACTCGCCGTACCAATCCCAACACCACTCGCCCACATTACCGTGCATATCAAATAGGCCCCATTTATTGGCGGAAAAACTACCGACCGGTACGGGCTTTTGCCGGTACTCGCCGGGTTTTGTTTCCAGCTTGCTTTGAGAAAAGTAATTTTCCTCTATCGTGTAGGGATAGTGGCCGAAATAATTTGCCTGTTGCGGGCTGATAGAATTTTCAGTATTGAAAGGTGTTGTTGTCCCGGCGCGGCAAGC
The DNA here is from genome assembly GCF_046533075.1 of Treponema primitia. Lineage (GTDB taxonomy): Bacteria > Spirochaetota > Spirochaetia > Treponematales > Breznakiellaceae > Termitinema > Termitinema primitia_B. The sequence goes on from NZ_JAJQRB010000045.1 coordinate 18,589, forward strand.
GTATTCCCACTCGGCTTCGGTGGGCAGCCGATAGCCGTTAGCTGATGTATTCCACCGGACATTTTCGCCGTTTATCGTATACGCCGGGGTAAGACCTTCCTTTACGCTTCGTGCATTGCAATACTGTATCGCCTCAAGCCAGTTCACATTTTCAACGGGTAAATGGTCGTCCTTAAATTCGCTTGGGTTGTTTCCCATAATTTCGCGGTACGATCCTTGTGTTATCTCATGTTTTCCTATGTAGAAATTCCTAAGTGTAACCCGGTGGGAAATTTCGTCCTGTTCCCTCCATGCTTCCGTTGCGGGGCTTCCCATGGTGAAGGTTCCACCCTTTATCAAAACAAAACTATCCGCGCCTTGTGTCTGCGCTGCGGCTGTTACGGCGGCAAAAATGGTAATGGAACATACTAAAAATGTTTTCATTGTCTATGCGCTCCTTATTCAGCCAGTTCTATCTTAAAATTTGCTGAACCCGGATACTGGTTAAAGACATTGAGGCCGGAAGTGATTTTGGCTATGACGATAAGGCCGGGATTGGGTAATGCCGATCCGTCATGGTTGTAAAAAAGCGCCATGTCGTTGTTGGGGATCCAAAAGCCCAAGTCGCCGCGCTCATATTCGCTTTGGCGGTCGCTTGTTAAGGCAAGAGCCCGCGGCAAATGCCAATATTTTTCCCGGCTCACATAGTCGCTGGCTTTGACCGTCATAGGTAAGAGGGTTAGAAAATCTCTGGTTGTTTCATTGTCGATTAACACGGCGGTTAAGACCGTGTTTCCAATGGTGATTTTCAGGCGTTTGTCTGTTAAGGTTCCCCTGTCCTGCGCGAAAACACGGTAAGAGCTAAGGGTCAATGTCAAAACCAAAAAGGCAAAAATACCAATTTTGCTGCCCATTCTTTCCTCCGAAAATGCTTATTGTTCATGAATAGGGTACTGGCTGCGGCGTAATGCCGCTATCTACAATCTTATCAATTTCTTGCCTAATCTTATCAGACGTGATAAACTCCTAGGTATGAAAAATGAAGGACAGTCCATAACACGGATTATTGGGTTACTCAGAGACAAATTGACGCAGTTGGCGCCGGAACCGGGGAAAATCCCCACTGCTATTGAAGGGGTGTATATCTACCGGATGGACAACGATGTACGGATGGATTGTTTTAACGATCCCTGCATTGGGGTGTTAGTCCAGGGGGATAAACGGGCCATTGTTGCGGATGAGGAATACCGCTTTAAGGAAGGCTGGTATATAGCCTACGGAATGGACTTGCCCGCTATCAGCCATATTACGGGGGCTTCGCCAAAAAAGCCCCATCTTGCTATGTCTATCCCTCTTGATCGGTATATTATGAGCCAGCTTGTAACGGGGGTAGAGAAGCGGCCTCCGCCCGGCAATGGGGCTTCTTATAAAGGGCTGACGGCGGCAAAGGCTGGCTCTGAATTGCTGGATGCCTGTCTCCGCCTGATAAGCTTGCTTGATACACCGGAAAGGATACCGGTTCTCGCCCCCATGATTATCCGGGAAATTCACTATTTCCTTTTAATCGGCCCGGAAGGGGAAGATTTTAGGCTTCTGGGAACCCATGAAACACCCAATAATCAGATTGCCCAAGCCATAAGCTGGATGCGGGAAAATTACTGCTCGCCTTTTAACCTTACGGAACTTTCCCGGCTGGTTAATATGTCTCAGGCTTCATTGAGCCGCCATTTTAGCCGGATTACCGGCATGAGTCCGCTCCGGTTCCAGAAACGGCTGCGGCTCTACGAGGCGCAGCGGCTGATGTTGACGGAGGACAAAAGCGCCGAGACAGCGGCCTTTGCGGTGGGTTATGAAAGCTCAACCCAGTTCAACCGGGAATACAAGCGGCAATTCGGCGAACCGCCGCACCGGGATATAGAACGGCTGCTGGTTACGGGGGCGGTGTTAGGGGAAGAAATGGTGTAAGGGGGCGATCTCCCGGCCTGTGGTATAGCTCTCTCTCATTTATAGTTCAGGGGTTCCGGGTATAATTTTCCTTAAATCTTGATAGCTTCATAATTGTGAATACCGAGTTCCGGTAGTAGTTCGGACCGGAGTAAAGGAGCTTTTCATGGACGAGATCGGTAACAAGTTCCGAGGGTCTTTTAGACTGTACTGTTGGTAAAACTGCCAGTAAAATCAAGCAAAACAGAGTAAAAAGTGCCCTAGACAAGCTATGTAGAAGATACCATAATATGAACTACAGTATAACAATGAATATCAGAATGGATACCTTGATTGAGGCTATTGCGGTTGCCCTGGACATTGTCGAAGGGGAATTGCTGGGGGCAAGTACCCACCACGGGAAACGCATCGCCGCTCTTTGTTCCGCCATGGGACGGTATTTGGGGCTGAGTGAAGACGACCTGAGTTCCCTGACCAGTTGTGCGCTGCTCCATGACAATGCCCTGACTGAATATATTTTGTCCGAACGCGAAGGCTGGGAGCAGGATTCCAGTATGAAGCTCCACTGTCAGTTCGGCCAGCGGAATGCGGATACCCTGCGGTTCAAAACCAACATTGACGGCTTTATTCTCTACCACCACGAGCGGGCTAACGGCGATGGGCCCTACGGGAAAAAGACAGGAGAATATCCCCTTGGAGCGGAGCTGATCGGGATTGCCGATTTTATCGATGTTTCCCATCATCTGCAAACGGTAGGCCCGGACCGGCTGCCCCAGCTCCGGCGGGATATTACCGATAATATCGGCGTAATCCATACCCCCCTCGCCGCGGAGGCTATGTTGGCGGCTCTGGACGAAGCCATGCTTCTTTCCCTGGGGGATAACCGGATCCTGGATACCGCAAACAGGCTGATTCCCCCCTGGACCATGGACATGGACAGCCAGGTGATTCTGAACCTCGCGGGCTTCGTCAGCCATATTATCGACTATAAATCCGCCTTTACCCGCCGCCATTCCGCGGGAATCGCTGACAGATCCTGGATCATGGGGCAATACTACGGCTATGACCATACCCTGCTGTCGGAGCTGTACCTCGCCGCCAGTCTCCACGATATCGGCAAGCTGGCTATCCCTACGCAGATCCTGGAAAAGCCGGATAAACTGGACAACGATGAATTCAACATCATCAAAGGGCATGCGCTTAAAACCTATGAGCTCCTTGGGGACATAGACGGGTTTGAACAGATCCGGAACTGGGCCTCCAACCATCATGAAAAGCTGGACGGTTCCGGGTACCCCTTTGGGAAAAAGGCAAATGAGCTTGATTTTAATTCCCGGCTTATGGCCTGTATCGATATATACCAGGCGGTAAGCGAAGCGCGGCCCTATCACCCGGAGCGGGATCACAAAACTACCATGGAAATTCTCTACGATATGGCAGGCAAGGGTTATGTGGACGAAAAAATCGCAAAAGATATGGATAAAGCCCTAAGTGTACTGACATAATAGGAATTTTAACCGCAAAGAAATTTGAACCGCAAAGGCGCAAAAGTAAATTTCAAATTTTCCTCTTTACTTCCTTATGCGCCTTTGCGGTTTCTTTATCTTGTCCCCTCGGCGGCGTGGTCCGGGCGCAGGACCTCCGCTCCGTTGCGGTATACATAGCGGGGTACGGCGCCTTCGGCCATGTAGCAGTGGATCAGAACCCGAATGGTTCTTGGGAGGCTCCCCTTTGCGGCGGACTCCTGGAGGGAGAAGAGGGCAGCCTCCCCTGCCCGGCCGGATTTACGCAGGGCGGTAGCGGGGTTTAATATGTCCAGATCCGCCGTTACCGAAAATATCACCGAAACCAGATCCGGTTCTTCCAGCTTATTGCGAACCAGGAGATCGTCGTATAGGGCGGCCACCTGTTCCACAATATCCTGGGGATCGTTTTTACACTGGGTTGCCCCCCTAAGGGCGAAAAGCCGTTTGTCTGCCGTCATGTTCTGTTTCCTCCCGCTGCCACCATGATAAACGCCGCCAAGGTGGCTATGGCGATGCCGAGTATCCCCAGGGCTATATAGAATCCGGCGCCTCCCAGGAAATGATACCTTCTGTCGTGAACGATAATCCATACATTCAGAATGATCCCATAAATCGAACTTACCGCCAGGGAGAGCCCAAGGATAACCGAAAGGCGGAGGAGCAATAGCTGGGTCCGGTCCATAAATTCCTGGGCAGTTCCGATGCCGTAGAGGTATACCACCAATAGGCTGAGAAAAAAGAAAAAAAGAACCGCCCGTTTTACCAGGATCGCGATGAAAGGTTTTTTTAATGGCCGGAAAGCGGGCATCCTTATTATCTCCTTTGAGGATTGCTAGAAATCCAGGTTACATATTATCATATTGATATGATAATATAATATATCAGGAAGGTTTTATGAAGAAAGTAGTTGGGCTGTTGATAATACTTATTCTTGCCGGGACGGCCTTTTTTTTCGGCTGGGCACAGATGCCGGTTCCGCCCGGTTCCTACGGAGTGATACGATCAAAAACCCACGGCGTCGATACGGTCTTGATTCGGGAAGGGGAATTCCGTTGGATCTGGTATAAACTTATTCCAACCAATGCGGTTACCCTGGCTTTTACCCTGAACCCGGTTTCCAGAACCGTTTCTGCCAGTGGGAATCTGCCATCTGCGGGAACCTATGCGGCGGCGGCGGGGATTAACGCAGATTTTTCCTACGAGTTAGGGGCGCTTATTTCCTTTACCCTAAGGGCCGCTTCTCTGCCATCCCTGGTACGCGAAAAAGGGCTTGACAGCCAGAAGAGCCTGGAAGACTATGAAAATGAACTGGCTGAAAAACTCGATTTTTTTGTCCTGGAACGGCTTGAAACCTATGCCATGGACCTAAAATTTACCCAAGGCCCCGTAAAGACCGCCGCCGCAGCCCGGTTAGAGGCGGAAATACTCCAGGCTTTTCCGGATATAGATAACTTTTCCTGTACTATCCGGAACATCAAGCTGCCCGATCTTGCCCTCTACAATACGGCCCGGTCGATTTATGAGGAGTACCTTGATAAGCAGAAGGAATTCCTTAACACTGAAATGGCGGGTCAGGCGGAACGGAGCATTAATTCCCTTTTCCGTTTCGACGAACTGGAAAAGTATGGTGAGTTATTCACCAAATACCCGATATTACTCCAATATCTGGCTCTGCCCAAGCCTTGATGTTGTATTAATGATGATGATTTTAGTATAATATGTCCTATGCATATCTTGATTGAGAGGTTTATCCATGACCGCAACTAGGTTTAGAACTTTTTTCTTTTTGATACTCCTTGGGGTTTTGCTGTTTCCTTTGGCGGCTCAGGATTCGGAAGATGATGGCAGAGGTGTTGAACTCCCCATAGATTCGGATTGGCCGGACAGCCTCCCCGAGGTATATTCCCGGGGCGATAAGATTTTCGGTATTTCCGTGGGCGCCCTATTCCCCCTGTTTTTTGTCGGAGAATCGGGTATTCTGCCGAACAATGTAAACATAGGCGGCACGCTTGCCCTTTCCTTCAGTTACTTTTTTAACAGTCATTTGTTTTTGGGAGGGGAATTGGGAGGTATGTTTGCCTCAACAATAGGGGAAAATAATGTGTTTATCGTCCCCATGGGTCTGCGGGTAGGCTATCAGTTTATCCTGGGACGCTTTGAAGTGCCCATCTCCCTCATGGTTGGTTTTGCCCCTCAAATATATTTGGAGGAAGACTATTTTGGTTTTTTTGCAAAACCTTCTGTTTCCCTATTCTGGCGTTTTAATCCCGACTGGTCATTTGGGCTGAACACCGCATGGTGGTTGGTCCCCCAATGGGCGGCTAGGACTGTGTACGGTAATTTCGCAGAACTTACCATATCGGCACAGTATCATTTCTAATATTAGGATGAAAAAAATGTTTACATTGTATGATAAAATTAAACTTTTTATGCCCGCTGTTTTACTTCCCCTCCTGTTTATAGCAGCGGGCTGTGCCCAGGATTCCATCTTAGATGATATATCCCATGAAGTGGCGCCCACCAAGCCGTTAATTAAGGGGGGGCCTTCCAAAATGATCAAAGCGGCGGAAAAGCTCTATGTTGCCAATGGCAATATCTTTGAATACGATTTAGCCGGGAACGGACATTGGGAAAGATCCGCTTATGAACCCGGCGGAAATATCAAGGATTTGGCCGTTGCTTCCGGCTCTCTATATGCCCTATCTGTTTTTGGTACCGAGCTTGATTTCCGGGTATTTCAAAAAAGTGGTAACACCTGGACGCAGCTTGAGGTTGATTCAAGCGACACAAACGGCTACACCGTTGTGCAGAGTATATTCGGCGCCGGGGACCAGTTGTTTGCCGGGGCATCTAAGGGCACTAGCCGCGCGATTTTATACAAAAACGGGAACAAACTACTCTTTTTAACCGAAACAAAGGAGGACCCCGATGAGGCCCTCAACGGAGTCCTCACCGGAGCCGGCGTAATAGATAATGTCTACTATTTGGGAACCCTGGGAGATGGCATCTTAAAGGTAACGTTCGCGCCGCCGGCCGCCCCTGTTATTACGATGGCAACGCTTACCAATGGTCCCGCGAGTGCCATTCCCCAAAGGATTGCAGGATTTTTACAGCCCGATTCCAATCATATCATAGCTGCCAGCAGAAACGGTAATATTTTGTACGGTACTAAAGACGGTTTTACAATAACATCATTAGGGGGGACCTTTACCGGCGCCCTTACTTTGGCTTGGGCCTATGATTATACGGGCAGCTCGCCCGTACCTGGTACTAGTCAATTGCTCCTTATAGGCATAAATGGGGGAACCTCCTACGCCAACCACGGCTACAGAGAAGTGCTATTTGATATAAACTCCGGAGTTGTGGGAGGCCATAAAAATCCGGGAGGGGATGACCCTACCTCAATTGCAAAAAACGGGAACTATGGTTCTACCTTAGAGAGATATCCGGTCACTTCAATTTGCGCCTTAGAACATAGCATCAATAATGATCCGGATTCGGATCCTATCATGTTTGCCTCCACCCCAAAGGAAGGGCTCTATTCCTATCGCAACCGGTCTAGCGGAGGCTGGCAATGGAACCACGAAGAAAAAAATTAAGCAATGGCTGATCTCTTTACCGTCCAAGGTGCGGGAGCTTCCGAAGGTCCCTTAGCGGACCGTATGCGTCCCCGGACCCTGGACGATGTGGTGGGCCAGGATCATATCGTCGGTCCCGGCAGGCTGCTCCGCCGGGCCATACAGGCGGATCGCCTTTCCTCGGTAATTTTCTACGGACCCCCAGGTACGGGTAAAACCAGCCTGGCCCGGGTTATCGCTAATACAACCAGGGGCGACTTCGTAAGCCTCAACGCCGTCCTTGCGGGGATAAAGGATATACGGGAAGCCATAGACCGTTCCGATGAACGGCGGCGGCTCTACGGCAAGCGGACCATCCTCTTTGTGGACGAAGTGCACCGCTGGAACAAGGCCCAGCAGGATGCCCTGCTCCCCTGGGTAGAGAACGGTACGGTGATCCTGGTGGGGGCCACCACGGAAAACCCCTTCTTTGAAGTAAACCGGGCCCTGGTCAGCCGGAGCCGTATCTTCCAGCTAAAGCCCCTAACTGCAATAAATCTTCGGGAAGCTGCGGACCGGACCCTGGCGGATAAGGAACGGGGTTACGGCAAGTGGCGGGTGAGCTTTGAGGAGGGCGCCCTGGAACACCTGGTGGAGGTGGCCGGCGGGGATGCCCGGAGCCTCCTCAACGCCCTGGAGCTGGCGATTGAAACCTCCGTACCCTGGCCCCCAGCGGAAGGAACGGAAATCCTGGTTGGGTTTGAGGCTGCTGAGGAAAGCATACAGCGCCGGGCGGTTCTCTACGACCGGGATGGGGACTACCATTTCGACACCATCAGCGCCTTCATAAAGAGTGTCCGGGGCAGCGACCCCGATGCCGCCCTGTACTGGCTGGCCAAGATGGTCCGCGCCGGTGAGGACCCCTCGTTTATCTTCCGCCGCATGATCATCCTTGCCAGCGAAGACGTGGGCCTTGCGGACCTCGCTGCCATAAACGTGGTTATCTCCTGCGCCCAGGCCTTTGACCGTATCGGCTTCCCGGAGGGTAATTTCCCCCTGGCCCATGCCTGCCTGTACCTGGCAACGGCGCCTAAATCCAATACCACCCTGGCCTTCTTCGACGCCCTGGCGGAGGTAGACCGGGAGGACGCCGAGGTTCCCAGCCATCTCCGGGACGCGAGCCGGGACAAGGAGGGTTTTGGTCACGGGGAGGGCTATATTTATCCCCATGCATACCGGGACCACTGGGCTGCCCAGCAGTACCTTCCCACCCTGCTCCGGGGCAAAACCTTTTACAACCCCTCCCGCATCGGGTACGAAGGTAAAATCCGGGAGGAGGTGCTGAAAAAGCGGGAACTCCAGGTTGCGCTTATCATAGGCGACGCCCACGGCGATGCCGCCGACGGGGAATTCCTCTCCTGGTCCGCTTCCTCAAAGGGCCGGGAAGGCTGGTTCAAGCGGCTGGAATCCGGCCGAAGCGCCCTCCTCCTATCGGACCGGGACACTATCCTGGAGCAGTGTTCCATAGTCAGGCATCACCGCATCCTGATTGCCGCCGCCAACGACGGCCTCCTCCTCTGGGAATGCCTTCGCCGTGCCCCCGAGGGGCTGTCCGCTGCCTTAGTGGACAGCGATACCGCCCGGGAAGCGCTGCTCCGTTATGCCGCCGGGATCGATGAGCCTGAACAGCCTATAATTGCCGTACAAAAGAGCGGGGGCCCGCTCCTGCCTTCTCCGGAAGATGCGGATACCTGGTTTGATTGCCATAGCTTTGACCACATCCTTGCCCGGGAGCCCTGGCGGCGGGGATTTGGCGCCGCTCCCCAGGCGGCATTTACCGCCTTTGCGGAAGCTGCCCGCAATCTGCTGGCGGACAGCGGGGATCTGGTACTGCTCCAGTCTCCGCCGAAGCTTGGGGAGCGTATATCCCGAATCCTCGCCGATGAGGATAGTAAAACGGCGGAGTTGATCCGCCGGCTTGCGGAGGCGGAGGAAGCTTTTTTCGCCGCGACCGAAGGAGCCGGCCGCTGGACCTGGGACGCCGAAACCCTGGAACACAGTTTTACTGCGGCGGGGTTTCAAACTACCCTGACCGTATTGGACCAGGCTGAAGAACGGCTCCTTACCGAACGGGACATTTCCCTCTGGTTTGACCCGGAACGTTCAAGCTGGGGAAGCTTTATCCATAAAGCGCTTGGGGAAAAGGATTTCCAAGTCCTGTCCGCCATGCTCCGGGACCGGGCTAAACAGGGACCAATACTGTGGAAGTGGCGGAGTCTGCTGCTTAAAGGAATGGTTAAATAGACTGAGTAATTATACGGAGGGGAGTTCTTTTAAGGCATATTCCGGGCCGGTGTATTTTTTCAGGGCGGCCATTACCTGTTCCATATCCAGGGGCTTACCCACATGGTCATTCATCCCGGCGGCCTTGCATTTTTCCACGTCCTCCGCAAAGACATTGGCGGTCATGGCAATGATAGGTATTTCCCTGGCGCGGGGTATGTCCAGGGAGCGTATTCGGCGGGTCGCTTCATAGCCGTCCATTTCGGGCATGTGGACATCCATAAAGATAATGTCGTAGTTGTACGGATGGGTTTCGAATTCCTTGACCACCTCAATGCCATTTTCGGCGCAGTTTATCGTGAGGCCGTAGGGTTCCAGTATTGCTATTACGATTTCCCGGTTAATTTCCACATCCTCAGCCAGAAGAATACGCTTTCCTTCCAGGTGCAGGTCCTCGGACTTCTCCGTTTCTTCCACAGCGCCGCCGGTATCCGGGCTGAGGTATTGATTAAAACAGTCCACCAGGAGGGATGGGAAAAGAGGCTTGGGGATAAAACCGTTTACTCCCGCTGCCTTTGCCTCCTCTTCGATCTTAGCCCACTCTACCGCAGAAATCATAATTACTATTACCTGGTTGCCCACAACTTTTCTGATGGTCCTGGTTAATTCAGTACCGCTGATGCCGGGCATACGCCAGTCCACAAAAATCATATCATAATGCCGGCCTTCTTCGATAAGCCTGGTCGCCATCTGGCCATCCTCGGCGACGTCGCAATGGAAGCCAATCTTTCGGGCCATGGACAGGAAATACGCCCGCAGATCCTCGGAATCGTCCACCACCAATACATTGATCTTGCCGATTTCCAGGAGGCCCTTCTTTGCAGCCGGTTTCTTAGATTCCTTCCCCCGTTCAGCCTGGATATAAAACTTAAAGGCGGCGCCCTTACCGTATTCCGATTCCACCCAGATCCTGCCGTCCATCATTTCTACGATACGTTTTGAAATAGCCAGCCCTAATCCTGTCCCCCCAAACTTTCGGGAGATGCTGCTATCCGCCTGCACAAAGGAATTGAAAAGCTGTGACTTCTGTTCCTCCGTAACCCCAATCCCGGTATCGATAACCTCGATCTGGATGGTACAGATCCCGTCCTTTTCGTCTGTTTTATGGATGTTTAAGGTGATATTTCCCCTTTCGGGGGTGAATTTTATGGCGTTGGAGAGGAGGTTGGCAATAACCTGGGAGAGCCGCTGCTCGTCGGAGATGATAAATTCCGGAACATCATCATCGGTGTGGATAAAGAAATTTTGCGACTTCTCCTCAACCTTGAATTCCACCACATTGGTTACCCGGATAAGCAACTTTTCAAAGTCAAATTCGGTATAGGAAAGATCAAACTTATTCGCTTCGATCTTGGACATATCCAGAATATCGTTGATAACCCCCAGGAGATGGGCAGAGGCATTCTCGATCTTCCCTAAACAGTAATTCTTTTTTTCCAGCTCATTGGAGGATTTGGCGATATGGGTCATCCCTATGATGGCGTTCATGGGAGTACGGATCTCGTGGGACATATTGGCCAGGAAGTCCGACTTGGCGGAACTGGCCCGCTCCGCCGCTTCCTTGGCCTGGGCAAGATCCTCCACATCGTGAAGCATCAGCATGGCCCCCTCCACGGTGTCCGCCTCGGAAACCATGGGGGTAAAATGGATAACATAGCGCCGGGGCGAACCATCCGCCTTGATATCCACCCTTTCCTGGAGGGTCAGAGATTTCCGCTCCTCCATAGCGGTACGGAATATTTCAAAAAGCATGGCCCCCCAATCGGGGTTAGCAAACTTATCGAACACATCCCGGTAAGGACGGCCGTTGATATGCCCAAAATTTTCTATCCCCGCTTCCCGCAGAAAAGCATTGGTGCAGTACACAAAGCGGCTTTCCGCATTCAGAATGATGATCATATCCGGGCTGTTTTCCAGGAGCAGGTGCATATACTTTTCCTGCTTCATCTGCTCCAGGGTCCGCAGGGATTCTAAGTTAGTGGATGCCAGGGCAAGGCGCTTATTGCGGTCCAGTGTTTCCTGGAGCCTGCGGGCCTGCCGGGAAAGCCGGGCATTGTCCCCCGTAAGGTTCCGAATGTACTCAAGGATCTCCGGCGTTATGGTTTGACCCACACTAAGGGACAAAGATTCTACCGTGCGGGATTCAGGACTGTTTTGACTTCCAGAGCTATCCATTATGTTCCTCTAAAAAGTACAAATAACAAAGGTAAAATTATGTACGCGGTTTAAAAGCTTGCCATCCTCTGTAGATGATGGGCAAATTTCCCCGCCGGAATAACATATTTGATAGGGGTATTTTCCGCCTAAAACCCCCATTACCTTTTTCATTTCATCATCGCTGTTAGGGCCAAGCATGAAGTTCCTGGTCAGGCAGGGGTACAAAAGGAGACCGCTGATAGTTCCGTCCTCCAGGGCTTTTTTCACGGCGGTTTCGGCAGTTTCCAGAACCCCCTTATAGTCCATGGTTCCCAGGGCCACCGTGGCGCCCACAGGCGCTTCCCCGCCCAAAAGGGCGTAACCTTCCGGGCTTAAGCCGTAGATACCTCTACCAGCCGGCTTGGTACCGTCATTGTAGTTTACCATAATAGGAAACGAAGTGGGAGATTCAATGACCCGTTCCTTGGAAATCCCTATGGTTTCAAGGTAATCCAGGAAGGACATATCATTCACCTTTTTCAACAGACAGCCTTCGGATTCGGTAATAACGGCGGTTAATTTCTGGATCTTGTCATCCGCGATGGAGTTTACATGGAAGGCGGGCCGGATATTCCCCTTCACCAGGACCAGAGCCAGGGTGTTTTTAGAGGCTACACCATTATGGATAACCTTGCTTTCATGGAGATCCGAGGTTGAATCGCAAGAAATCGTGCCAAATACGGGTATGCCCCGGCCCAGTTTGTTTATTTCTTCCAAAATCGGGGCGGCCCCCACGGAACTCATCATGGGTGCGTAAGAAAGTATCAGCACCGGCTCCCCACCCAGGGAAGCCAAAGCCTGGTTGTAAGCCCCCGTAATGGCGGGCCGTATATCCCCCGGGTCCAGTTCCCCGGATATGGCGGCGGAAAAGCTTACATCGTCGCTGGTCAGCACCGAAAGGCTCAAAAGCTCCAGGCCGCACTTGTCCAGGGCCGCATTGCCCAGGGTGGTACAACCCACCACGTCGAAGGGCAGCTTTTTGCAGACCGCCTCCACCACCCCGGTTTCGATAAATTCATGGTAACAGGCTATGATACCCACGGAATTTTTAAGCAATTTGCCCGATAAATCAAGCTGTTCGAGGATTTCCGCTACCGCCAAATCTACATCGTCAATTTCCGTTGTAGAGGCACTTAACATTTTTATCATTTTTTTACCCGCTACCTGTAAAATATTCTACTATATCACAGCAGTTTACCCCAGAAAATTGACAAATACAAGCACGGATCAAAAAAAGCTAAAGTTTATGCCGTTTTCTACCGAAACTGGTAATGGCAAGGAGTCGTAAGACCTACTGGTCTTTTAAACAGTAAATTGCCAACCCAAAGCAAGGATGCATTGGGAGACATTATCAAGGAGGATGATATGATCATCAACCATAACCTATCCGCAATGTTTGCGGACAGGTCCCTCAAGGTTACCCAAAATAACCTTACCAAGTCCATGGAGAAGCTTTCTTCAGGACTTCGTGTCAACCGTGCGGGAGACGACGCTTCCGGACTTGCGGTATCGGAAAAGTTACGCAGCCAGATCCGGGGGCTCAACCAGGCTTCCGCAAACGCCGCAAACGGCATTTCCTTTATCCAGACCAGCGAAGGATATCTCCAGGAGACCCAGGACATTATCCAGCGTATGCGGGAACTGGCGGTACAGGCTTCCAACGGTGTTTACACCGACGAAGACCGTATGCAGATCCAGGTAGAAGTTTCCCAGCTCATCGACGAAATCGACCGGGTTGCCAGCCATGCCCAGTTCAACGGCATGAACATGCTCACCGGCCGTTTCGCCCATCAGGTTGGGGACAACGTGGTCACCGCCTCTATGTGGTTCCATATCGGCGCCAACATGGATCAGCGGGAGCAGGTGTTTATCGGCACCATGACCTCCTTCGGACTTGGGCTCCGCAATGTCGGAAACGGCGATTTCATGGACATGCAGTCCCCGGAAGAGTCCAACCGGGCTATCGGGACCCTGGACGCTGCTATCAAGATTATCAATAAGCAGCGGGCGGACCTGGGCGCCTACCAGAACAGGCTGGAACACGCCATTGTCGGCCTGGACATCGGAGCGGAGAATATGCAGGCTTCGGAATCCCGGATCAGGGATACCGATATGGCTAGCCAGATGGTGAGCTATATGCGGGATCAGATCCTGTCCCAGTCCGGAACGGCCATGCTGGCTCAGGCGAACCAGCGGACCACCTCGGTCTTGCAACTTCTCCAATAACGCGTTACAGTTATAATTGAAAGGGGTGTTCTATCTTAGGATAGGATGCCCCAACCCGGGAGAATTCCGAAGGAATTCTCCCAAGAGAATTAAAAAGTACAACTTTTTAATTCTCAATGTTCTTTGACAAAAAAACCCTCGTTGGCGTGTGCGCACGGCGGTACGGATCGTTTATAACGGGTGTAACCCGGGATAACCGTTTCGTTCCGTTCAAAGAAGTTTCGGGAGGAATGGCGCGAACCTCCTTCCGGAACGGCTTATCGTGCGGTTCGAGTATGGCAAAGGAAAGCCGTACTTACCAACGCAAGGAGGGTTATATGATTATTAATCACAATATGAGCGCCATGTTTGCCAATCGCACACTTGGGGTTACGCAGGCTGATGTACAAAGGAGCATTGAAAGGCTCAGTTCAGGCCAGCGTATTAACCGGGCGGGTGATGATGCTTCCGGGCTCGCGGTCTCCGAGAAAATGCGGGGCCAGATCCGGGGTTTGAACCAGGCTGAGCGCAATATACAGAACGGTGTGTCCTTTATCCAGGTTACCGAAGGTTATCTTCAGGAAAGCCAGGATATCCTGCACCGTCTGCGGGAGCTGTCCGTACAGTCCGCCAACGGTATCTATACCGATGAGGATCGTATGCAGATTCAGGTTGAGGTTTCCCAGTTGGTCGATGAAATCAACCGTGTAGCGAGCCATGCTCAATACAACGGGATGAACATCCTCACCGGGTCCTTTGCCCAGAATTCATCCGTTAATCGGGTTATGCAGCTCCAGGTCGGGGCCAATATGGATCAGAACGAACAGATCTTTATCGGTACCATGACCGCTCAGGCGCTTGGTTTACAGAACACCCAGGGCGAAGATGGGAATATTTCCATCGTCTCCCCTGAGGAAGCTAATCAGGCTATCGGCTCAATCGATTCTGCATTGAAGTTAATCTCCAAGCAGCGAGCTGATCTTGGCGCGTATCAGAACCGGTTTGAAATGGCCGCGGAAGGAATCGCTGTTGCAGCGGAAAACCTCCAGGCCTCCGAATCCCGGGTGCGGGATGCGGATATGGCGACCGAAATGGTTGCCTTTACCAAGGATTCGATACTGTCCCAGGCGGGGAATGCTATGTTGGCCCAGGCCAATGTACAGACCCAGTCGGTGTTACAGCTTTTGGGCTAATAGGCCACTCGTAACAAGAGACTTCTGGACGTCGTCTTTTGAAACGTGCAATCCTTGATTGCTGCAATCCCAGATTGCTTGGACGGAGAAGTCGCGCCCTTCTCCGCCCTTTTTTGAAAGCCACGATCTTCATTTTTAATGAGGGTTATGTATGTTTTTGGGAGGTACCTATATGGGTACTGTATTAGCCGCTCGGGGTGTAATTCCCCAGCAGGAACTCCCGCAGATTCGTGCGTCTAAAGCCGCTTCGGCAGCCCATGCCGCTGCAATAGAAAAATTTGAATCAACCATGCCGGGAAATCAGAGTCCAGCGGAACAAGTTTCCCTGGATATAGGAGCTACCGTTGCGGACCTTGAACGGGTCACGCTGGCCTTAAATCGAAGGCTTAAATTCGAAGTAGATCACGAGTCCCACGAGGTAATCGTCAAGGTCATTGATGGCGAAACCGATAAGGTAATTAAGATACTTCCACCGGAAGAACTGCAGCGACTGCATGATAACATCAAGGAAACCATCGGTTTCTTATTCGACGAAAAAGTGTAGGGTTACCAAAGCAAGCGGAGTATGTCCGATATTTATGTTCCCGGAGTAAAAAGCCGGTTTAATACCGATAAACTCATTGATGACCTGATGAAGGTCGAGCGCGTTCCCAGGGACCGCGTGGAAAGACGTGTCGAGACACTCCAAACAGAAAAGACCTATTGGCAGGAGATGGGCCGGCGCATGGGTACCCTGCGGGATAGCGCCCGGCTCCTTTTTTCTTTTCAAAACCCCTTTAATGAACGGATAGTTGTTTCAGAGGACGATTCGGTAATTAGCGCCAACGCCACCCGGGAAGCAACGGAGCAGTCCCACCGCTTTACGGTGAAGCAGGTTGCCGCAGCGGACCGGTTCATATCCTCCCCCCTTGATGAAAATTACCGGGTACCTAACGGAACGTACAATTTTTCCGTGGGGGAAGACCAGATCTCCTTTGCATTCCGCGGGGGCAGCCTTCGGGAATTTACCGAGGCCCTGAACAGGCGGGGCAAGGAAAAAATACAGGCCAGCCTTATCCAGGTTGAGCCGGGAACCAGATCCCTGCTGTTAGAATCCCTGGTAACAGGGGAAAAGAACCGCCTGGGCTTTTATGAAGATGCGGAAGCCCTGGCCATAAGCGTGGGCATGGCGGAACGGGTAAACGATACCCGGGTCGATTTTACCCTGAGTAATGCCACGGTGCAGCCGGGGCGTAATTCGGATCCCAAGCTCATATCCCTTGAAAACAATATCCTCAGTGTCAATGCGGGGGGCAGGGCGCTTATAAGCCCCGGTGTGGCTATTCGTTCCTCCCCGGAGCTGGTTGTAAGCTTTGAAGTCTCCACGGTGGTGCAAAAGAATGGCGCCGTAATCATACCCCAGCCGCCTACGGGCCCGGAGCTTCCCCCTACGGGGTCGGCGAGCTATGGGGATATAACCATAGAAAACGACCTTTCCTCAGCGCCCCTCCCCCCCTGGACTCCTCCGCCAATCCCGCCCAGGGTTGATGACTTTGGGGTTTTAACCTTTAACTATTCCGACGGAACCACCACCATTTTGCCGCCCATTTCGGATTCTGAAAATTTTAAGTCCTACCAATACCGGCTTCAGGATATAGCCGGGGATAGAACCATCATCTCCATGGAACTGGTAAATCACAATACCCACCGGGATGTATCTATCAAAAATGTCCGGATCTACGATCCTCTGGCGACCGGGGGAGGCTTCAAGGCCCATAACCCCGTTTCCCTTGCATCGGATGCGGTTATCGCCATGGACGGCATCGAGATAAAACGGCCCAGTAATAATATTGATGATCTTATTCCCGGGGTCACCATTACCCCCAGGAATGTCTCCGACAGACCGGTGAGTCTTGGGGTTCAGCCCGACCGGGAAGGGATAAAGGACAGCATTATCTCCCTGGTGGGGAATTATAACCGCCTTATGGCGGAGGTGAATATTTTAACCCGGAACGACGATCGGATAATTCAGGAACTGAGTTACCTCACCACGGAGGAGCAGGAGAATTACCGGAAGCGGCTGGGAATCTTCTCCGGAGATTCAACCCTGAGCCAGTTTAAAAATACCCTCCAAAGGGCTGCCACGACGCCCTACCCTACTTCGGATGCGCCCTTACTGCTTTCTCAGATCGGCGTGGGTACCGACGTGCGGCGTTCCGGCGCTTCCTCGGGTTACGATGCTTCCCGGCTGCGGGGTTACCTTGAGATTGATGAAAAAATTCTGGACGCCGCCCTGGAAACACGGATTCCCCAGATACGGCAGCTCTTCGGTTTTGACAGTGACGGGGATCTGCTGGTGGATACCGGGTTGGCATATACCATAGACAACCTTTCCAAACCCTACGTGGAGACCGGGGGGATTATCAGCCTTAAGACAAGCTCTATCGATTCCCGGGTAGACCAGGATCAGCGGCGGATGGAAACCCTGGACCGGCAGCTTGCCAGCAAGGAATCCTCCCTCAGGATACAGTATGGTCAGATGGAAGGGGCTTTTACCCGCATGGAACGGATGTCCACTTCCCTGGATCAGTTTAGCCAGCAGTCAAACAACAATAATGGCAGGTAAGGTACATGGAAATTACGATTGACGGGAAACCCGCCGATATTGTCCTTGAAAAAGAAAAAACCATTGGGGAACTCCTCGGAGGCATCGGTGATTGGCTTGCCGGGTCGGGGTATTCCCTGAGCGGACTAAGCATAAACGGTGGTCTTATTAACGCCGCTTCTATAAACGATGTATTTGACCGGCCCCTGGAGGGTATAAAAGTCCTGGATATCCGGACCACCGGTCTCCCCCTGCTTATGGCGGAAGCCCTGGTGGATATTCAGCACGATATTACCGCCTACGGAAACGCCTCCTTTGAGGATCAACGCCGTATACAGCGGGAATGGGAAGAAAGCCCTGTGGCAAGCTTCCTGGCGGAACGGATCCCGGACATTTTTGACCACATAAGCCGCAGCTTCCGGGGAGAAGGCCTGGCCGCCTCTTCCCTTGCGGCGCTGGTGGATGAACGGCTCCGGGAACTACGGGACCCCCGGCTGGAACTCAGCGGCCTGGAGGGGCTGGTGGAGGCCACGGCGAAACGGCTTGAGGATCTGCCCCTGGATATTCAAACCGGGAAGGATAGCCGGGCGGCGGAAACGGTACAACTTTTTTCTAATATTGCCGAAAAACTTTTTAGGCTCTTCTCTTTACTAAGACTGGAAGGTATAATTACCGATACTATAATAATCGATACTGTGCCTTTTAGCGCATTTATCGACGATTTTAGCGCCGCCTTGAAGGAATTGCTGGCGGCCTACGAAGTAAAAGATGCGGTTTTAGTGGGGGATCTGGCGGAATATGAACTGGCACCGCGGTTGCGGACCTTTTATTCGGCTATAAAAACCCCAACCGCCGCATAGGAGGTACCGGATATGGTTATCCGGGGGCTTTTAGGGTTCTATCTTCTCCAAGATGGCATAGTTTATTTTAAATCCTCAGGTGAAGATAACCCCTGGACAGCTCCGATTATAGGGGTGCTCCTTGGGGGACTTTTTCTCTTTTTACTCATCAACGGCCTTGTCAGAAACCGAAAAGGCGCCGGAGCGCCGCGCCGGTTCAGCGTCTTCGCCATACGGAGAATAGCCAATTCCTACGGGCTGGATAAGTCCCAGAGAAAGGTACTGGAGGATGTTTTTAGAAACGATGCGGTAACGGATCCCCTTGCGGTGATACAGAGTACTCCCCTTCTGGATAAGCATTTTAAGAGAGCGTACCAGCGTATTGAAAACAGCGCGGATGATGAAGCGGTGGTTCAGCAGCGGATAGCCCTTCTCTTTTCCACCAGAAATTCCATTGAGGCTACACAAAATACCACCGGCACCGCCACATCAACCCGTCAGATACCGGCGAATATGGCGGCCATGCTTGCGGTGGGCAGAGAAACCTACCAGGTTAGGGTACTCAATGCCAAGGGAGATTCGATCCTGGTTGATAGTCCAAAAAATACCCTAGGCACCCCGGTAAAATTCCCCAACGGCTCCAGGGTTTCGCTTTCATTCTTTACCAAGTCAAGTAAGGGTTATGCTTTTGATAGTAAAATACTCGGTGTCTCGGAAACCCCCAAGGGCTCGGCCTTAAAGCTCGCCCATGCTGCCAGGGTTAAGCCCCTGGTTCAGCGCAAGTTCCGGCGGAGGCAAGCCTCTACTAGCTGCAATTTTTCCCTGGTTATCGTAACGGAAACGAAGGTACGCCGGAAGATAGTGAAAAAGATGTCCCTGGATAAACACCGCTATTCCGGCACCATTATGGATATTTCCATAGGAGGGTGTTCTGTCAGAAGCTCCGCAAATATACAGCCTGGCTCCAGGGTTAAAATAGATTTTGCCTACGGCGATTCCCCATCCCTGGCTGCATTGGGACAGGTTCTCAGGATTAACCGGGGAGGTATGTACGCAACAATCCATATAAAATTTATTAAAATGCCCCGTCGAACCCAGAATTCTATTAACGCAATGGTGTTTGAATACAGTGATTACTGACAAGATTTAATTGGATTAAAACAAAGAGAGGGTGGGATGAAGATTAAACAAATCAAAGATATTGTAAGAAAAGATGTCCCCATATATTACCGGCGCTTGTTCACCGGGATCCTTGAACTTGATCTTATGGGAAAAAATATTGATAGGAATATCGATTTTACCATTGAAACCTTGCCCACCGGACTGAATCAGGTTTCTGTTACCATTGCCGAACCGGTTGATTATCCCCTGGTTCCGCTGATGCGGGAATTAAAACAGTTTATAGCCGATTTGGACGATAACGGGGGCCTTCCTGGTTAGGTTTGTTTCTTCTTCTCCGGCAGAAACCATATCCATAGGGGAAAAGATCGCCCGGGGCCTTAAAAAGGGCAGTATTGTAGCCCTAAGAGGTGGTTTGGGCGCCGGGAAGACCTGCCTTACCAAGGGTATTGCCCGGGGTCTTGGCATTTTAGAAGAGGTAACCAGCCCCACCTATACCATTATCTCAGAATACCGCGCAGCCAATGCCCTACCCTTCTATCATATTGACGCGTATCGCCTCAAGGGAGATGATGATTTTGAAGCCCTGGGGGGTAATGAATGTATCGACGGTGAGGGGATTTCCGTTATTGAATGGAGTGAACGTCTCCCCCTGTCAATTCCCCGGTCAGCGATTATTATTGAGATTGGCTTGCTTGACCAAGACCGGCGCAGCATTGATCTGGAGGAACCTTGAGATGAATATACTTGCCCTGGACACATCCGCCGCGGTTTTATCGGTTGCCCTTGCCGCAGGGACCGATGTTTGGTACTTTGAGGTGGATGGCGGGCTGCGCCACGGAGAACTGCTCATGGATGTGGTGGACCATTTGCTGAGCCGCGCCGGCCTTGAACCCGCAGACCTTGAGCTTGCGGCCTGTATGAAGGGCCCCGGTTCCTTTACGGGGCTTCGTATAGCCTTTGCGGCGGTCAAAGGTCTGGCCCTTTCCCTGGGCATACCCATGGTTTCGGCGCCAACCCTGGATTGTATGGCCGCGACCCAGGCAGCCTGGCCGGGGATAGTCCTCCCGGCAATGGACGCAAAGAAGGGCCGTTTTTTTACCGCCCTGTACAGAGGCGGCCTGCAGGAAGGGGCCTACAGGGACGCTTCCCCGGAGGAAATTGCCGAAACGCTTAAAACAAGTGTGACCGGGGACGAACCGGTGATGCTTACAGGCCCGGCGGCGGAGATGTTACAGGAAAAGCTTAGCCCCCTTTTCGAGGGTTCCCCTGACCGGGGCCGGTTTTTTGTTGACCCCCTGGGAAAAAGGGGAAAAGCCCGGGAGCTATTGGACATTGTTAAAAAAATGGATATACTAAAAGCAGCGCAGGAGGTCTTTTCAGGTCCCCTTTATTTACGCAAGAGTGACGCTGAATTAACCTTTGAAGCTAAATAAAATATAGTTGGTTTTTATGGCAGATACCGAAGATTTAGAACCCCTTGAAGTATTGGAAACTCTGAGTGACGATAATCTTCTTGATGATAACTCTGACATAATTGAACCGTTGAAATCGTCGACTACTTTATTTGAAGAGAGTGTATTCCCCGTATTGATTGTTAACCGGCAGTTAAGAATACTCTACGCCAATCCGGGTTCTAAAAAAATGTTTTCCTCCTTTCAGCATCTCCAGAAAAATAATTTTATCGATGTTTTTGGGAAGTCCTTTGATCTTAAGGATATACGGGAGATTCGGAGTACGGTAACCAATGGAGAAAACGGGTATTCCTGGAAGGGGGAAGCCCGGATAAAATCCCGGAATATGGTAACCGTACAGACTAAGGTCTATATTTTCCCGGCGGAACTGAATATTTCAGCGCCCAAGGAATTTGTGGTGATGTTCGATGATGTAACCGAGGAAAACCGCCAACTCCTGCGCAGTGTTTTTAACAGCCTCCTGGAAGCTTCAAAACTTAAGGACAATGATACGGGGAAACATATCTCCCGGGTAAATTTTTACTCCCGGTGTCTCGCGGAGGAGCTGCACCTTAAGCCGGGTTATGAACGGGTGGATGCAGACTTTATCGACAATATTGGGCTTCTGGCATCCATGCACGATGTGGGAAAGATCGGTACCCCCGACGATATCCTTAATAAGGAAGGCCCCCTCTCGGACTGGGAGTGGTCGGTAATGCAGGAACATACAAAAAACGGCGCTTTTATCCTTTCAACCTATCCAAACCCCATGGCCAAGGAAATTGCCCTGAGCCACCATGAAAAGTGGAACGGATCGGGGTATCCCTTCCATTTGGAAGGGACCATGATCCCCCTGGCCGCACGGATTGTGGCGATTGCGGATGTATACGATGCCCTGCGGATGCGGAGAAGCTATAAACCCCCAATTGATCATCCCACGGCGATCAATATGATGATGAAAGGGAAGGATACCCATTTCGATCCCACCTTATTGGATACCTTTTATACCGTATCCGATAAGTTTAATGATCTCTTTGAAAAAAATAAGGACAAGTAAGAGATTCTATAGGGCGTCCGGATCCCGTTTAGCGCCGAAGTCAAGTTCCGGAAATACCGGTTTGGATTCCGCAGCGGCCTTATTTTCCGCCTTGATGGCATCAAATACTTCCTGGCGAAACACTTTTACTGTTTTTGGCGCGTCCACCCCTATCCGTACCTGATCCCCGCGGATCTCAATAATTGATATGGAAATATCATCGCCTATCATCACCTTTTCGTTGATCCTTCTGGATAGTATCAGCATGGGCCCTTCCTTGCAGTGGCCAACTCGCTCATGATGTCGTGTTTGGTCTTCCACCGGAGGTCTGTCAGTACAGCCTGTTTACCGGACCGGGTTTCCCGATTGATGATAAGGGGCCCCTGGAGATTTGCGGTCATGGGGCCTCCGTCGGGCGGTATGGTTACCACAGAAAAGATCAGCGCCTTTTCCGGGCCGGATAAACCGATGTCCCGCAGTTCCTCATCGTTGATGTCTAATTCGTAATCCGGCCTGAACAGGAATGGATTGATCAGTATAAATGCTACCTGTTCCACATCAAGAGCCTGGAGCCAATAGAAGGGCTGCCGCTCCGCATCCAGGAGTATGTACTCCTTAACCGGTTCAAACCCCAGGATCCCCCGGGGGAAACTTATCCTTTGACGTTCATCGACTTCAATTAGGCCATATGCTTTTGTTGCGACCTTCACAATAATACTCCTATTACTAGCGTAGAAAATCTAACAGCGTTGGGGG
Source organism: Treponema primitia (assembly GCF_046533075.1). GTDB lineage: Bacteria > Spirochaetota > Spirochaetia > Treponematales > Breznakiellaceae > Termitinema > Termitinema primitia_B. The sequence continues at coordinate 41,320 of NZ_JAJQRB010000045.1, forward strand.
CAGGACCTTGGCGGCAGTCTGAAGGGCTGCCTTGTGAGCAAAATCCATCATTCCCAGATTAGTGGCGGCGGTGGTAAAGTCCAGACCGGCTTCCCTGGCAAAGGCGGCGGCCACATCGGGTATTTCCTTGTTCAGGCGCTGCCAGGTGGCTTCTACCCGTTCCTGCCGGCTGCCTACTTCGGCGAGCCGGCTTTCCATATTGGCCAAGGCAAGATCGATACCACTTATTCCCTGGCCTCCCACAAAATCCGCATCACCCCGGTACAGTCCGTCCCGCAGCCGGATAACCATATCAAAGACGGAACCTCCGGAAACCCGGGCGGAGGGATGCCAGTTGGGAGCTCCGGGATCGCCGGAATTCGTGATAAGCCCCAGATCCTGCAGTATCCGTGAATCAAACCGGTCCTCCAGGCGGATCAGATGCGGGTTTGTGCCCTCCAGGGCAATACCCTTGGTTACCGGATCGACGTAGGCCTTAACCGCAGCGGCGGATTCGTTAATCTTTGCTACGATGGCAGGAAGGCTGTCACCGGGGCCAACGTTTATTTCCTCACCATCAATATAAAACGCGCCGGGTTCGGTAAGGCGGTAATTGGTTGCGTCAAAGTTAGAGAAGATCTGCATATGTTCGGCCCAAAAAACTTCTCCGCCTCCCATATCCAGCTTGGTATAAGCGCCTTCGGTAACTTCGGTCCTCCTGGCGGCCCCGGCGCCCCGGTATTCAACCCGGACTACCATGTTCTCCCCGCCGTTGGGGATGGTACCTTCCACGATGCGGAAGGGCTCGGTAAAGGCCTTGTCCCCCGCAAAGATCTGGTTGCCGTCATTACCCTTGGCGTTGGAAATGGAAACCAGTTCCTTCATAAGCTCGTTTATTTCCTGGCCCATGTACCGGAGATCCTCCGGCGCATAGCTGCCGTTGGAACCCTGTACCGAAAGTTCCCTAATCCGCTGCAGTACGTCGATAGCCTGCTTCATATAATCGTCGGTGATCCGGTAGTGACTCTGGGCGTAGAGGGCGTTTTTCTCAAAGCGCTCCAGCCGGGTAAGGTAGGAATCGTAACGAACCGCATGGGCAGCCGCCAGGGGATCATCCCGAAGCTCATTGATCCTGGTTTGGTTGGCGATCTTTGTCTGCATATCATTAAGGCCCTGCTCCTGACGGCGCAGATAGTACTGCACGTCGGTGTTTGGCATATCAGTGGAAACACGTCTCATGGTTTATTATACCCCCATCCTGTTAATAATAGTGTCCAACAGTGAGTTCACCGTGGTGATGAACCGCGCTGCTGCGGCATATCCGTGCTGATACTTGATCATGGCGGCAAGTTCCTCGTCCATATTGACCCCGGAAATTGACTCCCGCATATCACGGAGATTTTTCATAATAAGGTTCTGGGTTTCCAGGGCGCGGTTGCTCTGCTCCCCCAAAAGGCCTATCCTGCCGGTGGAATCGGCGAAGTAATCATCAAGGGTATTGTGGTTTCCCACCATCACCGGAGTATTCCTGATGGCGGCGATTGCCAGGGCGGCTTCTCCGTTTCCGGGATTGGAGGACCGGCCATTGGCGCCAAACCCGGATGCTACAGAATTCGGATCCCGGAGCAGCGCGGGGTTCAAATCGATCCACCCGGAAGGATGGGCCACCGGCGCTACGGAGTATTTCTGCACGCCCCCGGAGAGGGCGGTCATGGCGTCCGCCTGGCCCCAATCATAGGCGCCTGCGGGCCCCCGGTCGTTTATGATCCCGGCGTAACCGGTGAGAAAATACCCGGAGTCCTCAATGTGGCGGATAACGAAGTCGGGATTGTCCCAGCCCTCTGCGGTACTTCCCTTGAGAGAAAGAAACCCCTCCCGGTTAAGCCGGGCCACAACTTCCGCACCGGCGTTGTTTATCCGGGCAACTACTTCAGTAACCGTGTCCGTGGGGTAGTAGGGAATCTGCACATCCCCATCGGCGCCGCTCAGGGTAATCTGTCCTTCAAAGCCCAATTGGGCCTGGCCTTCCAGGCGGTTGGTACCGTTTATACGAAAGATGTAGGTAGAATCAAAGGTCCCGTCCCCATCCCGGTCGTAGTTTCCGTTAAGGTTGGTAACAAAGGGATATTCCTGGAAGAAATCCAATCCCGTATTTCCGTTAAGGCCATAGGCGTCACGGTGTATTTCGTTAACCAGATCCACAAAGTTCATGGTTATATTATCCAGGTTCTGTATTTCACTTTGGATGGTAGTATCCCTCAGATCCACTAACGCTGCGAGGCTTCCGCCGGCAAAGTGCGCCTCGTCTCCGGTGTCTTTCCAGACAATGCGGGAGTAGCCTTCGGTGTCAATCCCCTGGTGCAGATCAAACTGGCGGCCGATTTTTCCCTGTACCAGGATATACCCGGCGGTATGGACCATAAACTCGTCGGGGTCCCGGCTGTCCACGGTAACATCAATTATACTGGAGAGCTTATCAACCAGGAGGTCCCGGCGATCCAACAGATCGTTGGGGTTATCACCCTGGGCCCGGATTTTCTGAATATCCCGGTTAAGGCCGGCTATCTGTTTTGACAGATCGTTCACCCGTCCTACCGTAAGCTGTATATCCTGGTTTACCATATCCTGGAGACCCTTCAGCCCCTTGTACCGTTCGTGGATGGAGTCTACCAGGGTCTTTCCCCGCTCAACCACCGCCTGCCGGGGTGCAGTATCCGAGGGGTACTGTGAAAGTTCCTGCCAGGAATCCCAGAAGGCATCCATGCCGCTCCGCATGGAATTATCGCCCACCTCAAGGTAGAGCTGCTCCATCATGCGCACATAGGGATCGCGGGTACTCCAGTACCCTTCTCCGGAAGCCTGGGCAATGATACGCTGGTCCAGCAGCTGGTCCCGGATCCGCTCGATCCGCTCCACCACTGTTCCCTGGCCAATCTGGCCGGGGGTCTCTTCCCGGTTCATTCCCGGGAGGTAAATAGGCTCAAAGGCGGACATTTCTACCCGCTGCCGGGAATATCCTTCGGTAGAGGCGTTGGAAAGGTTATGCCCCGTGGTATTCAGCGCCTGCTGATGGGCAATAACCCCCCGCTTTCCTATTTCAATACCCGCAAAGGTAGATGTCATGGCAAGGCCTCCTTAAAGACTCTGGTTCAGGACCATACTTCGCATATCCGGCGAAATCTGGGTGCCCTTCCGGGTATATATCTTTCCCCGGCGGTCCGGAAAAACTTCTGCCAGGAATCCGCTTACAACAGCCTGGGTTTCGTTGAGGTAATCCGTAAGGGAGTCGTTGGTAAACCGTACTTCCAGGGTCTTCATCTTGATACGCCGGTACAATTCGGACAATTCCCGCCGTTCCGCTTCCGGCAGCCGGGCGGCGAAGCTATAAAATCCTACCCCTTCGTTATTAAAACCAAGCTGTTTGGCATAATTGGTAAAAATCTCTATCCGTTCAAGGTCCAGGGCTTCAAATTCATCGCCAATAGCCGCCAAGGCGCCCAAATGTGCCTCAAAATCGGTCCATTGCCGGTTGGTAACCGCATTTTTTACCTGATCCTGGAGGATGCGTATCTGCTCCAGCAGCTCAATTTCTTGCTTTAATATGAGCGCACATTCAGAATATTGATCGACCGTCATACAATACCTCTAATTGAATATCGGCTTTCCGAAGGGACCGGTTAAGGAGATTTTTTTCAATCGCTGAGAAACTGCCATGATTTGAAGAATTTTAACCGCAAAGGCGCAGAAGGCGCAGAAGTTAAAGAAGTATTTAAGGAAGGTATGCTCATTTCCCCTTCTTTTTTCGCCTTCGCGCTCCTTTGCGGTTGAATTCTTCTTCAAAAATAGTATCGTTTCTGTGGTATTGACAAAACCCGTCGATTTAAGCGAACATTAAGGGGTTATTACGGTGGATGTAGCTCAGGGGTAGAGTTCCAGATTGTGGATCTGGCCGTCGCGGGTTCGAACCCCGTCATCCACCCTTATATGCGTTTGTAGCTCACGTGGATAGAGCGACGGACTTCGAATCCGTAGGTAGCACGTTCGAGTCGTGTCAGACGCAGTCGTAATTACTTGTCAGATGATTTATGCACAGCCATCTTCCGGAATCGAACCGAAGACCTGCGCATTACAAGTGCGCCGCTCTACCAACTGAGCTAAGATGGCGTAAAGAACGAAATAACTATAGACAAAAAATAACTACCTAGTCAAGCTTTTCGAATCGGGGGGATATCTCTCGATATCCCCCTCTCCTCTACTTTCCTTTCTTTGCCGGTTTCTTGGCTGTCGTTTTAGCCTTGGCCTTGGTTACAGCCTTGGCTGCCGCGGTTTTCACCTTAGCCGCCGCCGCTTTTGCCCTTGGCGCCGCCTTAGCTTTGGCTTTTGCCGCAGTGGTCTTTACCTTTGCCGCCGCTGCTTTCGCCTTGGGCGCCGCTTTCGCCTTTGCTTGGATCACGGCTTTTTTCACACCCGCTGCGGCGGCTTTCGCTTTAGGCGCAGCCTTGGCCTTTGCATCGGAAACCGCAGACTTCGCTTTGGCTGCGGCGGTTTTTACCTTCGGGCTCAGCTTCTTTACCACCGCTTTGGCCTTCGCCTTGAGGGAGTTGTTGATTACCGCCTGGGCGCCCGCAAGCCGGGCCAGGGGCACCCGGAAGGGTGAGCAGGAAACATAGCTCAGACCGGACCGGTAGCAGAAGTCGATGGTTGCGGGATCGCCGCCATGCTCGCCGCAGATGCCGACCTTGAGGTCCGGGTTAACCGCCCGGCCTTGTTTTGTAGCGTAATCAATAAGGAAGCCCACCCCCTCTTCGTCAACCGACTTGAAGGGATCCACGTCAAGCACATTCTGCTGGAGATATGAGGGCAGGAAAGAAGCCACGTCGTCCCGGCTAAAGGCAAAGGTCATTTGGGTAAGATCGTTGGTACCAAAGCTGAAGAAATCCGCATATTTGGCTATATGGCCTGCCCGGATGGCTGCCCGGGGTACCTCTATCATGGTACCAATCTTCACCGGGAGTTTTACCCCGGCTTTCCCAAATACATCCTTGAGTATCTTTTCGGCGCTGGGCCGGAGCAATTTCAGTTCCCGGGCGGTAACCACGATGGGGATCATGATTTCCGGGTTTACCGGAATGTTCTGCTTGATACAGTCCACCGCTGCCAGCGCTATGGCCTCAACCTGCATATCATAGATTTCCGGGTAAGTAACCGCCAAACGGCAGCCGCGGTGACCCAGCATGGGGTTGGCTTCCCGGAGCCGGTCGATCTTCGGAGTCAGGGTTTCCACGCTAACGCCGATATGTTCCGCAAGTTCCCGGGTCTCCTCCGGGGTATGGGGCACAAATTCATGGAGCGGCGGGTCCAGGAGCCGGATAGTTACCGGCCGGCCTTCCATGGCTTTGAAGATGCCGAAGAAATCCTGCTTCTGCAGGGGAAGGATCTTCTTCAAAGCTTCCTTCCGGCCTTCCACGGTATCCGCCACAATCATGGCCCGGAAGTGGATAAGCTTGTCCTTGTCAAAGAACATATGTTCGGTTCGGCAGAGTCCCACACCCTGGGCGCCGAACTCAAAGGCCCGTTTAGCGTCTTCCGGCTGGTCCGCATTGGTCCTGACCTCGAAGCCCTTAAGATTACCCCGCCTGGCCGTAGTACGAACTTCATCGCACCACTTGAGGAAGGTCTCCATATCCTTGCTGATTTCCGGGCTTACCAGGGGCAGTTTCCCATCGTAGACCTCGCCGGTGGAACCGTCGATGGAGAGCCAGTCCCCTTCGTTGAAAACCTTGCTCCCCACCACGGCAGTTTTTCCCTGAACCGATACGCCCTTAGCGCCGGCCACACAGGGGGTACCCATACCGCGGGCCACTACCGCCGCGTGGCTGGTCATACCGCCGGTGGAGGTAAGTATACCCTGGGAAACCACCATCCCGCCTATATCCTCGGGGCTGGTATCCTGGCGGACCAGGAGCACCTTTTCCCCCCGCTCGTGCCATTCCTCAGCTTCCTTGGCGGTAAACACAATCCGCCCGCAGGCCGCGCCCGGGGATGCGTTAAGCCCCTTGGTAATCGGCTTGGCGTTCTTCAAGGTAGTAACGTCAAACATAGGGTGGAGCAGCTGATCCAGCAGCGCCGGGCTAACCCGGAGTATGGCCGTATTTTTATCGATAAGTTTTTCCGCAACCATGTCCACCGCAGTTTTAACCGCCGCCGCGCCTGTCCGTTTCCCGTTCCGGGTCTGGAGCAGGAAAAGCTTACCCTGCTGAACCGTGAATTCCATATCCTGCATATCCCGGAAGTGTTTTTCCAAGCGGTCCTTAATCTTCACCAGTTGGTCGTAGATCCGCTTGTTTTCCTTCGCCAGGGCGGAAATCTTTTCCGGAGTCCGGATACCCGCCACCACGTCCTCACCCTGGGCATTCATCAGGTATTCGCCGTAGAATTCCCTAACCCCCGTGGAGGGGTCCCGGCTGAAACAGACCCCGGTACCGGAATCGTTACCAAAGTTGCCGTATACCATGGACTGCACGTTTACCGCAGTACCCTTTATATTTTTAATATCGTTAATCTGCCGGTATTTGATAGCCCGCTCGTTATTCCAGGAACCGAAAACCGCGTTTATGGCGCCCCAAAGCTGATCCAGCGGCTTCTGGGGAAAATCTTTTTTCGTTACATCCTTGACGATTTTTTTGTAGTCATTCACCAACAGTTCCAGGTCCTCAGCGCTTAGGTCCGTATCAAGCTGAATCCCCCGGTCGTTCTTAATTTTCTTGATAGCCGCTTCAAAATCGTCGCCGGAAACCCCCATGACCACATCGCCGTACATCTGGATAAAACGCCGGTAAGCATCCCAGGCAAAGCGGGGGTTCTTCGTTTTTTCAGCCAGCCCCAGAACCGCCTTATCGTTAATACCCAGATTGAGAATCGTATCCATCATACCGGGCATGGATACCGGCGCGCCTGAGCGGACCGATACCAGGAGGGGATCAATAGGGTCTCCCAGCTTTTTCCCCATCACCTTTTCAAGTTTTGTCAGATAAGTCTGGACATCCTGCTCAAGCCCCGCAGGGTACTTTCTCTTGTTTTCATAAAACGCAGCGCATACTTCGGTAGAAATAGTAAATCCCGGGGGAACCGGAATTCCAAGATTAGTCATTTCCGCCAGATTAGCGCCCTTACCGCCAAGGACATCCTTCATCCCCGCTTCACCTTCGGCCTTACCTTCGCCGAAAAAATACACGTATTTTTGCTTTGCCATTAATTCCTCCAATATGATGCTTCTATTTTAGCATTATAGGAGCAAAAAAGCAATAGGAGGGGAAGTCTCCCCCCTGCCTCCAGCCCTTCGGGCTTCCGGCACCCCCCTCAGCGGGGGTTCCACCCCCGCAACGCCCCCAACGATGTCAGGTACGATGTCAAAAGCTTAAGAAGAATGATGAACCACGAAGTCGCAGAAGGCGCAGAAGGAAGGGACACAGAGGAAAGAACACAGAGGACACAGAGGACACAGAGGACACAGAGGAAAGAACACAGAGGACACGGAGGAAAGAACACAGAGGACACGGAGGAAAGAACACAGAGGACACGGAGGGAAGAACACAGAGGACACAGAGGGAAGAACACAGAGGACACAGTTTTTGTTAGTCTTTGCTTTATCTCTGTGTTCTCTGTGTTCTCTGTGTACCCCTCTGCGATCTCTGTGTTTTTTTTCTTCATTCTTATTTTATGTCATTTCTTATATATATCAGGCAGATCAAGCAAGTAATCCTGAAATTCTTTTGTGTATCCTTTTACAGAATCGGTAATAAAATCTATAAACGGCTTCATAGACTGAAATATCCAAACAATCTTTTCTACAAACAGTTCCGGGCTGCTTAATACATCTTTTTCCAAATACTGTTTTACCGTGCAATTTTCTTTGTCTATAATAACACCCGAATCAAATGATTCAACGATGGTAGTATATTCACTTTCATGTTCTTGTATGTAATCATGCAGAAAACCTAAGAGCGTATCATCATTTAATACACCCCCGCAAACATACATGCTTTCCGCTTGTATGGTGATTGAAAAGCCGACGTTTAATTGGATAAGCGTTGAACCGGGAAGGGCAAATATTTCATTAAAGCCATTCCGGACTATTGCTTTGTCGGAAAGTATTCTGGCGCCATAGGTCATTTTATAAATAGGATTTACATCATCGCTTATATTCCTACACTCAGCCCCCACAGAATAGGGCGGTTGTTTTAAATATTCTGTAAAATCCATTCTATCCATAATGGTTTTTAGTATGTCAATGAATACCCCGCTTATCTGTCTTTCTTCACATTGGCCATTATTATATTTATTGGCATTATCCTTTTCAACTTCTTTAATGAAATCAATGATAGTATTTATATCCATATGTTATCCATCATTTTTTATATCATTATTAAAAGGAAAAATTAAATCATCCTTGTTGATGTGGCTAATATATAATTCATTTAGCGAATTAACATTTTTTACCTCCATCGCTTCTACAACACTTCCGTCTTTAAGCAAAAAACAATAATCTATAAAATTATCCAGAAACTCTATAACATGACAAGAAAATAATATGGTAACATTTTTACTTTTATAGTAATTTAATAAATTTTTTATTTTTATGTTTGAAACAATATCAAGCCCGTCATTCGGCTCGTCCCAAATAATAGTATCTATTTCGCCTATTAAACTGATAATCAGCTGTACCTTTTTTTTCATACCCGTAGAGCAATCTTTAAACCGTTTGTTCAAAAAACTGTTTACTTCAAAATACTTTATAAGTTTCGACGTTTCCTTTAATATTTTATTTTTTCCGGTTCGTAAAATCGTCGCCAATTCTATATTGTCCATACAGGTTAATCTATTGTATAAATAATCCTCTGTCGGGAGAAAAGCAATTCGTTTTCTGATGGGGAAAAAATCCTTTTGATCGGATGTTTTAACGCCGTTATGATATACACATCCGGATGTCGGCAGGTATAAACCTTCAATACAACGTAAAAGCGTTGTTTTACCCGCACCATTGTAACCGATAATACCATAAATAATACCCGGCAAAAATTGCAAATTAATATTTTTTATTCCCGCGGTTTCGTTAAATAATTTAGCCGCATTAACACATTCAATCATAACAAATACCAATCCCCATATTCACTTTTTGCCCTTACCATTGTAAGGACTACCGGTATTATTGACAATAATAAAAGAAATACATTTAAGGCGGAAGCCCACAATGTTAGTCCCGTTATAATAATCATACCTATTGCCTTCAAAAGCATATTATCAACGGAGAATGAAATATTTATTGATAAAACCAATAACACCACCACCACAAACATATATTTTAATAATGATAACAAACTAAAATAGCTTAGCATAAAAAGAAACGGTATAAGCAGCACCGCAAAAAATGCCGTTAAAAAAATAGCCGTTCTTTTTATATGATACTTGAAATTATTTCCCGAAACAATCGCATAAAATTTCCAGTTTGCATGGGGTATGGAATCTATGATTCCCATAAACCCAATCGATAATAAAGCTGTCAATATTATGAAATACGTATTTTTATTAACCGGCTGCATAATAACAACCATAAATAAACCAATGCTTATTAAGCCCTCTTGAATAAAACTTATGGTACAAAAATCACTTATAGTACTTTTAATAATTGGGTTTATATATAACGTTTTCTTATTTGTTTTTATTCTTTTATTTTTGTTGACCTTGTTTCGGAACAATTTACAGAAACACACGCAGATTGGATTACTACTTCTTGCATAGAAAATTAAAGCAGGAAAAAAGTCATGTTTTTTGTAATACATAATAAACGATATAAGCAACACAATAACTATGAAAAAAAGAGACCGCTCGTTCAACGCTAAAAACACATCTCTCTTTCCGACAATAAAAGCGGCTATAATTAAAAGCGTCCAAATAACAATAACTGGAGACACCTTAAATAAATTGGCAATTTCTTTAGCGGCAATTTTTAGCCAGAAAAACAATAAAACCATGTTTGGGATTATACCCTATATTTTTTAATTATTCAATTTCCCCGCCGGCCCCGTTCAATGGTCCAGGACCGGGCAATGCGGGTAAAATTCATACTTCCCGGCCTTTATCCGGTTAAAAATCTGTCAGACCCGGGCTTTATATAAAGGTATGTAATTTTTTCAAGAAATTTTATTTCCGCTAATGTGTTTTACCGGGCAGCGCCGTATATGGGGCGCCGGGGTAGTCGGATCTTTAGTTCGCTCGGACTAAGGCCCGCTGCAGTTTGCAGAAACATCCCCGGTATGGTATACTAAATCTTATATGGAACGAGGCATCGAACCGGAGGTTCGCATGGTGGGAATAACCTACACAGAGATCACCCTGCTAAATGCGGGTGATGTGAGTAATGCCCGGCGCGGCATTATTAAAGCGGCAGAAATCCGGAAAACAACTGTCCGGGCGCTGGTGGATACCGGCGCGGCGACCCTGGTTATCAACGAGGCGATGCGGCAGAAACTGGGGCTGGGCATTGAGTCTGTTGGCGATGTTACCCTCGCCGACGGCGAGACTGAGGAATGCCAATTTACGGAACCGGTCAAGGTATGCTGGAAAAACCGTTCAACATCCTGCGAGGCGATGGTGATGGTTCATGGCGACGAGGTACTGCTCGGCGCCATCCCCATGGAAGCCATGGACCTAACGGTAAACCCCGCGCGCCAGGAAGTAACCGGCGCCCACGGCGATAGGGTCCTGCTTCTGGCTAAATAAGCTGTCAAAACGGTCTCGGGGAACCGGGACCACCCCATTTCAGGATAAACGCATAGAAATTTTTTATTTTACTTCCTCTGTGACCTCTGTGCTTCCTCTGTGACCTCTGTGTTTTTCCCCCTTCTTCCTCTTCGTCCGTGAGGTCCGTGTGGTCCGTGGTTAATCTTTAAATTCCGCCCCCTTTTTTAAAGGCATATCGTTTTCCTCCCGTCTGTGTTATACTGAAATCATGAATTATCTTGAACTTCCGGTGTACAGACATAAGGACCTCATCCTTTCCGCCTTGGCGGACAATCAGGTGGTGGTAGTGGAAAGCCCCACGGGTTCCGGCAAAACTACCCAAATGCCGGTAATACTCCACGACGCGGGGTATTCCAAAAACGGCATCATCGGGGTAACCCAGCCCCGGCGCATCGCCGCCGTTTCGGTGAGTGAGTTTATCGCCCGGCAGCTGGGGACCAGTATCCCCGGGCTGGTGGGCTATAAAATGCGTTTTGAGGATAAAACCAATCCCAATACGGCGATAAAAATTATGACCGACGGCATCCTGCTCCAGGAGATGAAGCTGGACCCCTGGCTTTCCAAATACGGCAGCCTGGTGGTGGACGAAGCCCACGAGCGGAGCCTCAATATCGACTTCATCCTGGGGCTCCTCAAACGGGTCCTGGAATCCCGCCGGGATTTCAAGGTGATAGTTTCCTCCGCCACCATCAACGCCCAGATCTTTTCTGAATACTTCGGCGAATGCCCGGTGGTAAAGATCGACGCCATTACCTACCCGGTAACCCTGATCTACGATCCCCCTGCCCCAAGCGGCGCAGCTGTTTTTGACGCCCCTACCCTACCCGGCTCAGCCGGTTTGGGCGGCCCCGCTGCTGCTCCGGCGGATCGCGGTAAAGATGATCAGGGTAGGCGGGATAGCGGCAGAGGCCGGGATAACCGGGGCGGACGCGGCGGCAGAGGCGGTCGTGATAGCAGCAGAGACGGCAGGGGTAGTAATGCTCCCGGCCAAGTTGGCGGTCAGGCCGGCAGAAGGCCCGGTATCGCGCAGAATTCCTCCGAGGACGTACTGCTGGATAAAATAGTATCCATCACCGAACGTTTTATTGGTGATAAACGCGACGGGGATATTCTGATCTTCCTTTCGGGCGAAAAAATGATAAAGGAATGTATGAACCGTCTTTCCCTGAGCCCTTCGGGAAAGTATCTCCACATGGTCCCCCTCTACGGCCGTCTGGGCAAGGATGAACAGGAGCGGGTCTTTGAGAAGGCCCCCCGGGGAAAAACCAAGGTGGTGATCGCCACCAACATTGCTGAAACATCGGTTACCATAGACGGCGTTACCGCGGTGATCGATTCGGGGCTTTCCAAACTGAATTACTACAACCCCAAGACCTTCACCTCCAGCCTTATCGAAGGGCCGGTGTCCAAGGCTTCGGGGAACCAGCGGAAGGGCCGGGCGGGACGTACCCGGGAGGGAACCTGCTACCGGCTCTACGCGCGCAAGGACTTTGAAAACCGCAGTCTCTTTACCACCGAAGAAATCTACCGCACCGACCTTTCCGAGGTGGTGCTCCGCATGGCCGATCTGGGAATCTCCGCCTTTGAGGAATTCGACTTTATTTCACCCCCCAACCGTGAGGGGCTTATCGCAGCCATCGACACCCTGTACCTCCTGGACGCCCTGGAAAGCGACCGCAGTCTTTCTAAGGTGGGAAAGATGATGACCGAGTTCCCCCTGGCGCCCCGTCAGTCCCGGATCATCGTGGAGGCCATACTCCGGTATCCCGACGTTACCCAGGAAACCATCATCGCCGCAGCATTCCTGTCTACCCAAAGCCCCTACGTACTGCCTCCGGGGGAAGAGACGGATGCCCGTAAGGCCCACCACAGTTTTCGTGACCCGGACGGGGACTTTGTTTCCTACCTCAAACTCTATCGTGCCTACACCACGGCCCCGGACCGGAGAAAATTCTGCGAGAAAAGCTACCTGGACGAAAAAGCCATGGCGGAAATAGTAAATGTAAGCACCCAGCTGGAACTGATAGTATCGGACCTGGGAGTCCCCATCCTTTCCGGCGGCAGTACCGAGGACTACCTCTGTTCCGTAGCCCGGGGGATGATACAGTTTGTGTGCGTCCGGGATGGCCGGGAATTGTACCGCAGCCTTACTGCGGACCGTATCCTTATCCATCCCGGTTCGGTGATGTTCCGCCTGAACCCCCAGTACATTGTGGCGGGGGAAATAGTCAGGACCTCCCGCATGTACGCCATGTCGGTCTCCCCGCTTTCAAGAAACGCCCTGGAAAAGATCAGTGCGGAACTCTACGAAGCCCTGGGGGGCAAAAGCGCCGGGCCGGGGAACAAATCCGATTTTCCCCGGGAAAAACTCAAGGCCCGGGACTTTACCAACAATATCAAAATCGGCGCCGAGGTTTTTGAGATTGAAACCATCAAGGGTAAAAAAACGGCGCGCCTAAACTGGGAACGGCTTTCCAAAGTCAAAGACGATATTGGGGAAGCATCGAAGTACAAGGGCCTCAAGGGTGAAATCATCCTGGAGGGCAGGTATACCCTTCTGGGGGGCGAAAAACTCGCGCTGATCCTCTCCCTGGTCCCTTCCCTGGACATAGAGGGCGCCCTCACCCGAAAGTGGCCCCGCAAAGCGCAGTTTAATTCCGCCGAAGGTCTTTCCGCCCTGTTGGAGGAGCTGCCCCTCATTCTTGCCCCGGCAATTTGGCGGAACGGAAAAAAAGAGCTGGGTTTTCTCTGCCTTCTTACCGATAATAAGGGGCGCTACTGGTTTACCTGCTCACGGGGATTCCACACCAGCCTCAACGAAAGCCTGGCCAGCGTGGAAACCCTGATTGACGAGTTAGGCGCCGAGGTGGATATCGAAATTAAACACCAGGTTAACCAGATTTATCGCCGGCTTTCGGACTACCTATAAGGATCGCTATGCAGGACGCCCCCCCCTATCACCGGTTCAAAGATTTTCTCGCCCCCGGCGCGGACCGCTACAAAATACTGGGGGATCTCCTGGAGGAATTGGGCTTTGGGTATTCATCCATAGTTTTAGGCCGGCCCGAGCACCGGCTCCGGCACTTCTTTGTACTCCCCCACCGGGGCCAGGGTTTTCCTGCCGGAGAGTTTCCAACGATAGTATTAGTAGCCCATTACGACCGGGTAGCGGGCAGTCCCGGGGCTAACGATAACAGCGCTGCGGTGTTCATGCTCCTGGAAGCGGCCCTCAGGATGCGGGATGATAAACTGCGGAACTGGCTGATCATCTTTACCGATAAGGAGGAGCTTGGCCCCGGTGAAGGTATACGGGATCAGGGTTCCTACGGCTTGGCCAAGGGTCTGCGGGAAACCGCCCTTAAGGATTGCCGGTACTACATCTTCGACGCCTGCGGGTCCGGGGATACGCTGATCATTTCCACCATGGCGGATCATCTGATAAAAAACGAAAGCGGCCCGGGAGCGGCCCATACCCGGCGGGTCGTCAAAGCCCTGCGGGACGGCGCCCTGAAAACCGCCCGGAACCTCATGATGGACCGGGTACTGCTGGTCCCCACCCCCTTCTCGGACGACGCAGGTTTCCTGCGGGCAGGCCTGGCAGCCCAAACCATCACGGTACTCCCCTCCCGGGAAGCCGCCGGTTTAGCGTCCCTTTTACGGAACAAGCCGGAATTCATCAACGCCCTGATCAGCCGGGACGCGTTACTTGCAACAAAGTTCCCGGCCCCCGAAACCTGGCGCAGCCTCAACGGCCCCGCCGACACCCCCCACCGGCTCACCCCCAAAAACTACGGCCGGGTGGTTAAGTTTGCCTGCGAACTCTGCCGAAGCTAGAGTTCAGTCCCCGACAGAACACTACCTATAACCCGTTAATCGACAGTCTTTCTTTTATAATAATGTTACTCCGCATAGTTTTGCAGCAGCTTGTAAATCATCATCAAGGGTACCCAAGATCGCCTGTTTGCGTAATACCAATTCCAGATAGGCGGCATCATAAGCGGAGAGCTTATATTCCTTAGCCAGACTCAGCAGCTTTTCAGAATATTCGGTTCCAAAAGCTGAATCCGTAGTGTCTATTAATGATGAAAAATCAGGAATCAATGCTATAGCAACATTGAATTCAAGACGTTTACGTCTTAGCTGATTTTTCAAAGTGTTACTTATTTCATACCACCAAAGGTGTGGTACGACAACTTCATCATCATCGCCTATGGCTTCAAATTTTTTCGTGTATTCGTCTGTTTCTTCATCGGGTAATAAGAGCGAAGCACAGAATGAGCAGTCAAGAACATAGATCACTTTCTGCCCTCTTTGACAGCTTCCAGAATTTCCCGTTTATTGCTAAACAACCCGTTATGAGTAACAAGCGATTGAACCGCCTCCCGCCTTGTTTTCCCATTGCTGAAAATCGGCGCTGCTATTTCAAAAGGGATTTTCCGCTCCCGCACAACAGTTTTTGCAAACACCGTTATTGCAGTGGTAGCAGTCATGCCAAATTCACTGCAAAGGCTGTCGAATTGTTTTTTTAGCCCCTCATCTATCCTTATACTTAACATTGATTGCGCCATAGGATCCTCTCTATTTATAATGTAAGACACTGTATGGCCATTGTCAAGACAAAATTGATTAGGAGGCTATCCATGATTTGAGTAGCCGTCCTCTCAAACTACCGTGCGTGTGGTATTAGAAAAAACACTAACCCTTTACCCACAGTGTTGTTACTTCCCCAATATACATTCGGTGATAATCCTTGTCGGGGTAGATCGTATCGCGGAGAGTCTTGTCCAGAAACTTTGCGGGATCAAAATCATGGTCGTAAAACCTTCGGCAGCTGATAACTTCAGTAGCTTCTTTAAAACCGATAGTACCATCTTTGAAAACGATGGGGGTAAGCCCCGTCTCGGCAGCCTTGTCGATGTCCCGGCCGGACTTAGCTCCGGCGATTCCCAAGGCTTTCTTCCAGGGCTTGTCAAAAAAAGCAACGGTGTACAGGGGATTGGCGTTGACAAATTCAAAGGTATAACGCTGGGGCCGGACAAAGATAAAGGACACGTCCTTCCCCCAGAGCACTCCCAAGCCGCCCCAGGAGGCGGTCATGGTGTTCCAGTTACCCTTGTCGGTATCCACATTTCCGGCGGTGATAAGGGTCCATCCATCCCCTATCCGTGCAGCCGGTGACCCGGCTAAGTCCCGTATGTTTTTTCCTACCCAATTGCTATCCGCAGGAATAACATCCCTTTGCTTCACTATTTTACTCCCAATATTTCGCTGTACGCGTCCAGGGCGGCATCCCCGGAATTGCCCGATAGAACCTTCTTGGTAAGTATCTTCCCGAGCTGAACCCCTTCCTGATCAAAACTGTTGATGTTCCATACAAAACCCTGGAACATAACCTTGTTTTCAAAGTGAGCCAGGAGGGCGCCCAAGGCTTTCGGATTCAGCCGCTTCCCGTAGATGAGGCTTGAGGGACGGCCGCCGGGGAATTCCTTGTTACCATTACTGTCGGTCTTACCCTTGGCAAAGGCCACGATCTGGGCCGCCAGGTTTGCCTTGAGCTTGGTCTGGCTGACCGAGCCGTCCACAGTTACGTCGTCATTCCGCTGGCTGTCGTTAAAGCCTACAAACTGGAGGGGAACAATATCCGTACCTTGGTGGAGGAGCTGGAAAAATGAGTGCTGACCGTTGGTTCCGGGTTCGCCGAAGACCACGGGGCCCGTGGAATAGTGTACCGGGGAACCGTCCCGGTTAACCCGCTTGCCGTTGGATTCCATGTCCAGCTGCTGAAGATGGGCGGGGAAACGGGACAGGGCCTGACTATAGGGCAGAATCGCTGTGTAGGGATAACCCAGGAAGTTCCGCTCCCAAACACCGATAAGGGCATCCAGCAGGGCGGCGTTTTTTAAAACATTCGGCTCCAGGGCGAGGGTATCCGCCTCGTGGGCCCCGGCGAGCAGTTCCTTAAAAACCGCGGGACCAAAGGCCAGGGAGAGGATCACCCCGCCTACCCCGGATGTGGCGGAGTAACGGCCGCCGATAAAATCATCAATATAGAAAGAATCCAGATAGGCAGGATTCCGCGCCAGGGGGCTGGTTTCGCTGGTTACCGCTACGATGTGCTTGCTGGGATCGAGCCCCGCCTTTTGCAGCTTATCCTTAATAAAAAGCTCGTTCGACAGGGTTTCCTGGGTGGTTCCGCTTTTGGAAACCAGCACAAAAATTGTTTCATCCAGGGGCGCCAGAGAGGCGATCTGGGAAGCGTCATCGGGGTCCACGTTGGAAATAAACCGCGCCTTGAGGAAGCTCTTCCCTTCTTTAATAGCCCAGTTTTCCAGGGCAAGGTACAAAGCCCGGGGCCCTAAATCGGAACCCCCTATGCCAATCTGAACCACGGAGCTAAAGTTCTTTCCCGTGGCGCCCTTAATTTTGCCTGCCTGAACCAGCTCGGCAAAGGTAGAAAACCGTTCCAGTTCCTGGGCGTAGAATTTACCCAGGTCCTTGCCATCGGCGATAACCGCCTTGCCCGTAACGGCAAGACCGCCCTGACCCCGGAGGAGATGGTGCAGCACCTTCCGTTTCTCCCCGGTATTGATGATCTCCCCGTCCAGGAGCGCCTTGTACTTGCCTATAAGATCCTGTTCATCCGCCAGGGCCTGGAGGGCATCCAGTTCGGCCTTCTCCACCCCCTTGGCTGCCCAGGAATAGGTAAGCCCGCCCCCCGCAGCAACCTTGCTTGTCTTAACCCGCTCCGCGCTCAGCAGGGCATTAAAATCCTTCCCTTTTTTAGGCAGGGCCGATAATTTCTTAAACGCCTCAGTCTTATCAAAATCAACGTACTTCATGCTTTTCTCCTTATCAAAATGAAAGATAGTTTTACCGCAAAGGCACAGAAGGCGAATAAAGAAAGAGGGTTAGAAAATACTGCTTAGCAAGCCTATCCACCCTTCTTTCTATCTTCTTAATACTTATTCGCCTTCTGTGCCTTTGCGGTTTCCCATTCATTCTTTCTTCATTCAATCTTCCAGTTCGGGGATACTTTCCTTCATGCGGTTCATAAAATCTTCGCCGCTTATCCCTTCACGGAGGCAGACAAAAACCGTATTGTCACGGCCGGAAATGGTTCCCAGCACATCGTCCAGGCCAAGGTTATCCACCGCCAGGGCAACCGCATCGGAATGTCCCGAATAGGTTTTGATTACCACTATATTACCGGACCATTCAATAGAAATATAGCCCCGCAGGAAGTCGTGTACATAGGTCCGCTCGGTTTCCTGCCGCTCGTCATCACCGGGCAGGGAATACACATAGCCGTTATGGCCATCGGATATTTTCCCTACCTTGAGGAGCTTTAAATCCCGGGACAAGGTCGCCTGGGTAACGATAAATCCTTCTTTTTGTAAATATCCCAGCAGGGTCTCCTGGGATTCAATCCGGTATGTTTTTATCAGTTTGCGGACTGCTTTTAACCGGGACAACCGCTCTTTCACTCATATCTCCAGCAAGAATAATTATACCCAATCCTTGCATAAACATACAATGATGAAACGGAATTTGCAAGCAATTTCGGAGAAAAACCGGCTTAAAAAAACTCCGTATCAAGAACTTAAATAACGTACCGATATATAAAGAAAGGGATACATGGATAGTCTAACCGATGTAACTAGCGGCCCAAATGACGGAAAGGTGATCATCCGATTCTCCGAGGATGATATTGAAGCCTGGGCAGATTTTATACCCCCTAAAGGCAACGGCCTCCCGATAAGTAACGATTACCTCCTCAAGCTGCTTGCTAAGTTCAATATTACCTACGGACTCCACTGGGACACCCTCAAGGAGACCGCCCTCCAGTGCAATCTGGAGAGGAAACCCCTAACGGATATACTCATCGCCATGGGAAACCCGCCGGTAAAGGAAGTTACCGAATATTTTAAAAAAAACCCCCACTTAACCGAGCAAAAAAAACCGGTTCCCGACAAGAACCGGAATGATCAGATCGATTACCGTACCCATTCCCCCTTTATTATTGTAAACAAGGATCAGGTTTTGGCGGTGAAGATGCCCCGGATACTAGGGCGGGAAGGGAAAAACGTCCACGGTGTGGTAATGCCCTTTGGGATGAACTATCTCGAAGGGGTTACCGGGGGCGCCAATACCAGGGTTACGGAAAAATACATTCTTTCGGAGGTCAACGGGCAGCTGGTAGAGGCGGATAAGGTCCTAAGCGTCCAGAAAGACCTGGTGATAAAGGGCTCCGTGGGTTATTCCACGGGGAATATTATTTTTCCCGGGGATGTGCTCATAAACGGCGCCGTTTCCGACGGATTCAAGATATATTCCGGAGGATCGGTCACCATAAAGCAGACCTTTGATGTAACCGAGGTGATCACCAAGGGGGATCTGAACGTAGCCGGCGGCATCGTAGGCCGGGGCCGCGCCTTTCTGAAGGTCGGGGGCTTTCTCCGGACTAAATTTATCCAAAATTGTAATGCGGCCTGCAGAAAAATAATAAGCGTAGATACGGAGATCTCCAATTCCAGTGTCTTTACCATGGAAACCCTGGATATGGGGGAAAAGGGAAAGATACTGGGAGGGGAAGTTTACGCTATCCACGGGATCAAGGCCGGAGGAATCGGGAAAGATGCGGGAAGGGCTACCCACATTCACTGCGGGGTTGATTTTACCCTCCAGAAGGACAAGGAAAAGCACAACAATACCCTGAGGATACTGGCGGAAAAGCTGGCGAAACTCCGGGAGCTCATGGCGGTCCCAAACCCGGACTTGGAAAAACAGGCCAAGCTGGAAGAAGCCCTGCGCCTGTTTGAGGAAGAGCAGAAAAAAACCACCGCAGCGATAGGGGATCTCATAGGACGTATCAATACCGATGAAAACGCTACGGTGGAAGTAATCGGGGAAATCGCCCCGGGAACCCTTATTGAAATTTGTGAAATTGCCCTCTTTGTGGCGGAACCCTTGAAGCACGTCAGGATCAGGCTGGACAAGCCCGGGGGAAAAGTAATCAGCGAACCCCTCTGATGTATTGGAAAAATTTCAATTTATTGTTATCCTGATGGCTGGGGGTACTATGTACAGTGTTGGAATAGCCTATTTGCTCTGGCTTGTTTCCGGTTGCGGCGCCCTGGGCTTCCACCGTTTTTATCTGGGGAAGGTTCCCACGGGTTTCCTCTGGATGTGTACCGGCGGGCTCGGCATGGTAGGCTCGATCTACGACTTTTTTACCCTACCCGGCCAGGTAAGGGAGGCAAATATCCGCAACGCCCTTTTTAGGAGCGGTTCCGGCAAGCCGTTAGACAACGGACCAACCTGGCGTAATATTAATGACGGCGAAGCCCGGATAGTCCGGGAAAAAGAGACGGTGGAGCGGACCATCCTGCGGATAGCAAAACAAAACAAGGGTATCCTTACTGCCAGCGATCTTGCACTGGAAGCGAACATCCCCATGGATCAGGCAAAGAAGGTTCTGGACACCCTGGTAAGCAAGGGCTTTGCGGAGCTGCGGGTTCGCAGGACGGGGACACTTGTTTATACTATCCCGGAGATGATGGATGACGATTCGCCGTTAGAAGATTTTTAGTTATTTTCTGCGGCCTTCAAAAACTGCTTCATCAAATCCCTGCTCTCCCCATCAATGAACATAGCCATAATCATCCGTAAAAGCGGATATTTACGCATCACCTTACTGGAAGCATAATAACGAACATAGAATCGATCTTCCCCATTTCCGGACCGGGGAATCTTTTTTAAATACCACCGCCCATAAACATCCTTTACATTGCCGTCATCGGAAACATGGCTGAAATCAAGGACAAATTCATCGGCGGTATTGAGCAATTCGCTTACCAATACCCGATAATTGGTGATAAAGGAAATACCGAGAAACTCCGCCCCCACTGCCATATCAAGATACGCAGTATCATTTTCACGTATCACCGAGATGCCTTTATTTCTCCTGAATATCCGGGGGTAATTATCAAAATCCAGAATCGCCCTTCGCAGCTTTTCCATGGGAATATCCGTAACGATGTGAACATCGATATACATTTCTACCCACCGGATCTTATCGTCCCCCCTTTCCTGGGATACTTCGGTTTTAATGATGCCGGGCTTGTTGAATATATTTTTTAATATCCCCGGACCGGGCAATTCAATATCCGTCCCCTGAGCGTATACGCGGGAAAGGCCAATAATGAACAGTATCGAAAGGATCTTTTGTGTTTTCATTTACTCCCTCAATATAACTTCTGTCCTGCCGAAGCCCCCCAGCTCCGGGCGGGAGAAATAGTAATCCCCCACCGATGGCTGCCGTTTAAGGAAATCGTGGACACCCCGCTGTAATATGCCGTCCCCCTTACCGTGGACCACCGAAAATTCACGGAGGCCCCCCAACACCGCTGCGTCCAGCTGCCGTTCCAGGGCGGACAGGGCTTCCTCCAAACGCATACCCAGGAGGGACAGCTCTAACTTGGCCTGGGGCGCCTCGGCATAATCAACCGGGGCTATGGAGGGCTTCCTCGGCAGAGCGGAGGGGGGAAGCGGGATAAGGTCGGCCTCGCTGAAGGTCATTTTCAGGGAGCCGATCTCCACTATCCAGGCTCCCTTTTTCGCGGACCGGAGCACAGTTCCCCGGCGGCGCTGTTCCCCGGCCAATACATCAGTTCCCGGCATAATAGTAATACTGCCGGCCGGCGGAATGTTCCCGGGGGGAAACTCAAGGTTCAGACCCGGCGGCATGTTCCGGGCTTTGCGGGCTTTCCGCCCGCCGCTTCCCGCAGTACCGCTTGAGGTATCGTTCCCGTAGAGGGTCTCAAGACGGCGGCGTTCGTCGGTAATGGCCGCCTCTTCCGCTTCAAGGGCAGCGTCTTCGGCGTTCACCGTCTCCTCCAGGGTGCGGAGGAAGTCCTTCACCTTCAGTGTTTTTTCCCGGGATAGTTCACCCTCCTTCACTTCCCGAACCAGATTTTCCAGGGTCTTCCGGCTTTCGCTTAAAAGCTCCCGGAATTTTCCCATGCCCCCGGACTTCATTTCCAGTTCCTTCTGACGCAGCCGGAGTTCCTTCAGATCCGCCGCCCGGCGCGCCTCCCGGAGCCGGGACTCCTCCTCCCGGCGCCCTGCGTCGGCGGCGGCCAGTTCACGGTGCTTTTCCTTAAGCCCCGCAATAAGGGCGGAAACATCCGCGCGTTCCTCCGCCAGGTAGCTCCGGGCGCCTTCCACCATGGGCGCCGGCAGGCCGTTCCGGGCGGCTATGTCCACCGCCCGGCTTTCACCGGGGACGCCCATGACGATGCGGTAGGTGGGGGACAGGGTCCGGCTGTCGAAGTCCACCGAGGCGTTCTCCACCGCTTCCCTGGTGTAGCCGTAGTTTTTCAAAATACCGTGATGGGTAGTAGCCAGGAGCCGGACCTTCTTTTCGATAAGGTAATCCAGGATAGCCATGGCGATGGCGCTCCCCTCCTCCGGGTCGGTGCCGGAGCCGAGTTCATCCAGCAGTACCAGTGAACGCTCGCCGACGGCTCCGCTTATGGCGGCGATGTTGGTCATGTGGGCGGAGAAGGTGGACAAGGACTGGCTCAGGGACTGCTCATCGCCGATATCGGCAAACACGCCGTCAAAGACCGGCAAGGCGGTTCCTTCAGCGGCGGGCAGGGCGAGACCGCACTGGTTCATCAAAACGAAGAGGCCAACGGTTTTTAACGTTACTGTTTTGCCCCCGGTGTTCGGCCCGGTGATAATTACGGTGCGGATACTTCCGTCCATGGCGAAGTCTATGGGTACCGCAGCGGAACCCAAGAGGGGATGCCGCGCTTGTTTCAGGGCCAATTCGCCGCTTAGCTCCTGGGCGAATACCCCCCGGGTTTCCTTGGCGTACCGGGCCCTGGCGCGTATAGTTTCCAGTTCCAGTATGGCCGGATAAAACATATCCAGGGCATCACGGTTCGCAGCAATTCTGGCGGTCATCTCCCGAAGGACCCGGCGTATCTCCGCATCCAGGCGGCGCTTTTCAATGAGGAGTTCGTTGTTCTTTTCCACCACATCCTCGGGCTCCACAAAGACGGTCTGGCCGGTGGCGGAAACCTCGTGCACTATACCCCGTATACGTCCCCGGTAATTTGCCTTTACCGCCAGAACCATACGGCCATCCCGTTGGGAAGGCAGGCCGGATTGAAGCATACGCCGGGTTTCCTCATTCCCCGTATACCGGGAACCGGCATTTTCCAGGTCCCGGGTAAGGGAATTGATACGCCGTTTAATATCCCGAAACTCCGGTAAATCCCGGAGCTTCCCGTCCCGATCCAATACCCGGAATACCTCCAGTGAAATGGCGGAACAATCGGGAATAGCCGCTATTAGGTCCGATAAGGAAATTGTATGATTATTTATACTAGGCAAAGTAAATTCATTCGATTTATTCGTATCGGATGTATTATTTGGACCTTGCTTTGTATTATATTTCATACTACTTAAAGTGTTTCCGAGCTTTTTTTTATCCTCACCACCCTTGCCTCCCCCATTTGTCAGCCAGCTCTTTAAGCCTTCGCCCCGCTCGACAAAGAGGCCCAGGGCATAGGCTTCTTCCAGCTCAATAGCGGCGCCCTCTACCTTAAGCTTGGGGAGAATGCCGCCTATGCTGGGAATAGAGCCCCGTGGTTCCGCATCACCGGAATTGAGACGATCCAGCGCGGCCTGCACCTGGGTCTTGAGACCCGCTGCTTCCAGGGGATCGGTCAGGGGATGGGTTTCGGAAATCAGGGCGGCGGCTTCCTCGCTCAAGGAACAAGCAGCGACCCGGGAAAGGACGGAGGAAAATTCTAATAGCTGAAGGACCTTTTCATTCATCCGAGGGCTCCAGCAATTCATCTCTGATACGGAGAAAACTTTCGTAGCGGTCTTCGTGGATCACCCCGGCGGCAACGGCTTCCATGATCTTGCAACCCGGCTCGGTTACATGGGAACAGGAAAGACCGTAGGTACAGGTTCCGGCCAGGGGAGCGAATTCCCGCATGTAGCTGGCCAGCTCGTCTCCGGCGATACCATGGGGCACAAAGCGGCGTATCCCCGGGGTATCGATAATATACGTACCCTTATCACCCAATCCGGGGATTTCCTCCAAGAGGGACATGGTGGTGGTATGGTTTCCCCGGTCATACTTTTCGTTGATGGCCCCCACTCTGATATTCCGCCCCGGGACAAGGGCGTTGATCAGACTGGACTTCCCCACACCGCTTTGCCCCAGAAGCGCAGAAGTACAGCCCCCAACCAGCTTACGGAAATGATCCATCCCCTCGCCGGTTTTTGCGGACACCCGCAGGACCTTGTACCCAATGCGGCTGAAATCTTCGAGCCGCTCCTCCACATCAGGATCATCCTGCGAAAGGTCGTATTTGTTACAAACAATAACGGTAGTGATATTGGCGATTTCCCCTTGAACCAAAGCCCGATCCAGAAAACGGGGCCTGAAGGGAGGCGAGGCCGGGGTGGTAACGCAGAGAATCATGTCCACGTTGGCCGCAAGAAGCTGGGGTGACTGTCCCTTCTGGTTAAACCGGGTAAGCAGGTTCCGCCGTTCCTCAAGGCCCAGGATGAGCCCCGTTCCATCGGCGGCGGCATCGGGCTCAAAACGCACCCGATCCCCCGGAGCCAGGGGATTGTAGAAACCCTCAACCCCCTTGAGAACCTTACCTTTAATCCTGCACTCAACACATGCACCATCCACTTCGGTTTTTACCGTAAAGATATTCCGGGAACCATGGATAACCAATCCTATCATGAGCAGTAATCCTGTTCGGTACGGAGTGTAAGTCCAAACGCCCGTGCCCGCTCCTGCCATACCGGTTCCGGACTTCCCTTTCCGGTTATGAAGAGTATATTCTCCCGGCCCCCGGCTTCCGCTCGCAGATCCCCCTGATCCAGCAGTGCCTCCACCCGGTGGGAGACTCCATCCAAAGAATCATGGATACTCATGTCCCAAGCCGCGGCCTTAAACACATCCTGGAGGAAGAAAAAATGGGTACAGCCCAAAACGATGGCATCCACCCCGGCGCTGCGGAATTGGTTAATGTAGGGAAGTACCGCCGCAAGCCGCTCCTGTGCATCCGATTCGGCATATCGGTGTTCCACAAATTCCACCAGATCCGGCGCAGCGATGGCGGTAAGCGCACAGTCCGCCCCGAATTCCGCGGTCAGTTCCGCAATATAGGGATCACCGATGGTCCTGCTGGTCCCCAGCACTCCGATATGCCGTTTTTTGCTTGCCAGAACCGCCAGCTTCACCGCCGGCACGGTTCCAACCAGGGGCAGATCGGGAAAGCTTTCCCGCAGGGGCTGCAGGGCGGATATCGAAGCGGTATTACAGGCCAGGACCCCAAGCTTGGGATCATAGCGCCTACGCAGCCGGTTCAGAAGTTCGGTCAGGCGCAGGATCAGCTCGGGGCGATCTTTGGAACCGTAGGGAAAGTATTCCCGATCCGCAAGACACACCAGGGTTTCTTCTGGGTTAGCTTTGTGAAAATGATGATAATAGGGAAGACCTCCAATTCCGGAATCCAAAAAAAATATTGGTCGATTATCCATGGTTATTAATTACTAAAAAGACTATCAAAGGCCGATTTGGCGGAAACTGCCTTCCGCCGGGCCCCATTTTCGCCCACCGTCTCCGAACGAAACCGGACATTAAGGGAAAACCAGTCACAAAAATTCCCCCGCTCCTTATCCTGGGGAGGCTCGGCATTAGGCTCCGAACAATCCCCCCGGGCTCCAGCCAGGTAAAACCGGCAATGCCGACAAACCCGCAGATCCTTTCCACACTCAGCACAGCGTAAAGACCGCCCAATAGGGTCCGCATCTACAATAGGGGAGCCGCAATACCAACACATATCTCTATCATAATCCCGGGAGGCGAAACTGGCAACCGGTGTTCTGTCCTCGGGGTAATTTTGATAAACTGCCCCGGGCAAATCGAAAAACGCCGGTGGGGGCGGGGAATCCCCACTGCGGGATGCCTGTAGAGTCTGCCTACGGAGCCCCCTGCGGGGTCTCCTCCGGCAGGGAATTCCAGAATATCCCGCAGCGTGGATTCCCCGTCCCCACCGGCGCCTGTATGATTAGACTGTGTTTGAGCGTATTTCCCGGGAGCTGGC
This sequence comes from Treponema primitia, assembly GCF_046533075.1. Classification (GTDB taxonomy): domain Bacteria; phylum Spirochaetota; class Spirochaetia; order Treponematales; family Breznakiellaceae; genus Termitinema; species Termitinema primitia_B. The sequence continues at coordinate 67,248 of NZ_JAJQRB010000045.1, forward strand.
GGTACCTAACTAAGCTTAATGCATTTCCCGAGCCGGAAACGCCTGACTTAGTTTAACGCATTTCCCGGAAGCCGGCGGTACCTAACTAAGTTTAACGCATTTCCCGAGCCGGAGACGCCTAACTTAGTTTAGCACATTTCCCAGGAGCCGGTAACGCCGCCTAACTAAGTTTGGCACATCGTCCAATACCGGAACCGCCAAACTAAGTTTTGCGCAATTCCCGGGGGTGGAGGCTACCGAGCTTAGTATAGGCGCATTGGTTAATTGACAATGGCGGGGGGAGGGAGGGGCATCCCTGGCCGAGCACATTAGGGAATTCCCTGCTGGAGGAGACCTGCGCAGCGGGGCTCCGTAAGCAGACTCTACCTGCGTGCGAGCGCCAGGGATGCCCCTCCCTCCCCCCGTCTTTGCCGAGAAATCCGGGAACCAGTCCTGTTTATTTACATCAATATATGATATACTAACAGCATGTATGCATTGACCCCCTGCGCCGCCGGCTGCGGCCGAAACGCCCTTACCGGTTCCCCGGTTTGTGCCGTTCATGCGGCGGATCCGAAAAAAGAAGCCCGGCGTATCGCGGAATATATTACCCAACGGGAACTTATCAAAGACCTCAACGCCTCGGGGCTCAGCTTTGAAAACATCGATTTTTCCCACCGCCGGTTTTACGGATGTAACTTCAGCGGCGCTTCCTTTTCCAACTGTTCCTTTGTTGACAGTGTTATGCGGATGAGTTTTTTCGATTTCGGCCGGTTCTATGACTGTGATTTTTCAAAAAGCGATTGGCAGTTTTTAAGTTTCGGCGGGTCCTCCATTCTGAACTGTACCTTTGAAGGTTCGGAACTGGTACACATTAACTTTGGCGGCGCCGGTATTACGGAGTGCCGTTTCAATAATTCGAATCTGTATAACAGCCGTTTTATCAATGCCCAAATGGATTGCTCCGATTTTATCAACTGTAACTTAAAAAAAACCTATTTTATTAAGACCAAACAGGAAGGGATATCCTTTAAGTCATCTAACACGGCGGAAGCTATCTTTGAGTACGAAGAAGGGGATTAAGTGAAAGTCTTTTTTCATTATTGCAGTTTTGGTTTCAGTAATTGCTATGTCCTGGGTACCGAGGCGGCGTCTCGTGAGGCGATCATCATCGATCCGGGGAATATAGACAAGGCGATCCTCGACTTTATTGAACAGAAAAACTACAAACTTATGGGGGTGCTGATAACCCACGATCATCTGAACCATGTTCACGGTCTGAGGACGCTCAAACGAATCTATGATGTGGAAATATATGCGGTGGATCATCTGATCCTGGAACATAAAACAAACATGGTAAAGGATGGAGATTCCTTGAATATCGGTTCATTTCATATTGATGTAATTTCCGTACCCGGCCATTCATCAGATTCCGCGGTGTTCAAGATAGATCATCTGCTTTTTACCGGCGATGCCCTTAATGCGGGTATGCTGGGAACCACCGCCAGCTCCTACGGCGCCGAAGTACAGATGGCTGCCCTGCGGACAAAGATATTCCCCCTGCCGGGAAATTATATCGTCCTCCCCGGCCATGGCCCGCCTTCTACGCTGGAAACAGAGCGTCGCTTTAATGCCGGAATACAGAACTTCGAACAGCACAAAAACAAACGCCCTTCCTTTAACATGGATACCTGGGGCGATTAGCCGCCCCTATGGACCCCTTAGCTTGGTTTCGAGAACGCACAATACGAAGTATGGGGTCCTGGCGGCGCAACAAATATCAGGAACCCCCAGAGGGTCCCCCTGATATTTGTTACACCACCACCCCCGATAACTGATCCTGTTGTGCGTTCTCCACTTCCTGGGGGGGTCCATAGGGGCCTTTGTTTCACTTAATGGAGTCATGGTCCGTTCAAACGTCTCGGGTTTATCGCCAGAAACAGCCCTTGCTCTTTATCTGTTTGCTTATAATTTGCCATAGTATTTGTATCGTATTATCATTTCCTTGGTTTGTCGATCTTTTTCTCTGTTGTATGCGAGATCTCATTAAAAGTGCACCTTGGTTATGTGCTGCTTTTTTGCTTTACTTCTTAATGTTAATTATTATAAATCGAAGGTGAAATAGTGAAACCGATCAGAATACCATTAGTGTATCTATTATTTTGATACCATAATCCCTTATACTTAATATTCATACCAATAGCATAAAAATTACGAATGGCAAAATTGAAACCAATATCAAAACCAGGGGTAAAAGAATCCCCAAGTAGTCCTGGATAAACAGTAGTACCATATTGCATAAGACCATTTCCAAAAAGATAAGAACATACAGCTGCATCATTTTTGGTGAGTGGCAATACAAAACCAGCAGCTATAGAAGCATACCCATAAAATATCGGACGTTCCTTTTCTTCCTTTAGACCCATTGCTTTCAATTCTTCTGATCTTCCATATTTATAACTATTTCCGCTATGATAATAACCCTCACTTGTACTAAAAGATACTGGTTCTTTAATATTACCACCAAAAGCAATATCAAATCCAATAGAAGTAAAAGGCAGAAACGACCATCGGATACCTAATTCGTCAAAAATATATGAAAAGTCTTCATCGGATTGAAATGCTATACCCGCGAATTGAATCATGTTAAGATAAGCATTCTCTTTAATATCTTCCCATTTCTCTTTAAGTTCTTCCATTTTAAATTGCCTTTCCCGTTCTTTTTGTCTGCGATCTTCTTCTTTCCGTTGTGTTTCTTGCAATACAGCGATTCTTCTATCTTCATCATTTTTTTTTGCAAGTAGAGAAACAATTTGTCTATCCTTATAACTAACATTCACGGATGTAGGTGAAGAAATTACAGCTGTTTCTACTATAAGTGCCATAATGCGAAAACGATAAAAATCTTTCATATCCAAAAGTGAACCAGTTATTACATATTGCGCTCCAAGTTTTTTTCCAATTGCCTGTGCGGATTCATCGCTTACTTCACCGGATAATTGAAAATTTTCTTCTTGCCTGATAAGAGCAAGACGCTGACGATCAACAATAATGAATCGACTATTTCCAGCCATTGCTAATGTTAATTCTTCAACAACATATGAAGAAAGTTCGTTGGATTGAGAGTTGAAATTAAGAACAGCTACAACCGGTTTCTGCCCTGCAAATTTTTCCGCTCTTTGGCGTATGCTTTCAAGATCCATTGCTGTATTTGTGTCAGGTATATCGGGTATATCTATTCTATCTAAATCATTCCTACCCAACATTTTATCCATATTTTCTACTGAAATATTTATTGCTTCATCCAAGGAATACGTTCTAGTGTTTTGTGAATAAGAACAAATCACGGCAATTGCAAACAAAAACAGTGAAACACTAAACTTTTTCATAAAGACTCCTTTCAGTACAAAGTACATACTATAATTGTTCAATTGTCAATAGTTTTTTCACAATTATTTACAAAAAATTCAAAAAAATGACTCATAACAAAATTATTCTAAAAGAAAAATATGGAATCTGGCAATACTGAACGTTATATTTTTATGGGTATAGGTTCCGCCATAATGTCCTGATTTGGCTGTTATTCCTATGGCATTTGTCTTTTCTTTCCAATTCTTTGCATACATTTTTTCAAAGCAAGGACTACCCCGGCAATCCAATGTCTTACTTTCATATTTCATCCCATGATTCCGATTTAAGACTTCTACTTCGTTATCGATAAACCGGCGCAGGGTCCATTCAAACGTCTCGGGTTGTGTTTTTTATTCTTCCTAAACACTTTTCATTAATTCTATTTGTATTTCTCTTTCCTTTTTTACCTCGCCAGAATTATTTGGATACATTTTATTTACTAATTTAATTGCATAATCAGATGCCCATAAAGCATGGTCCTTTACATGCGGAGTATTCGTCACTTGTGCCATGATTCTATAAATTTTTTCCTTTATTGGATCCTTTTCATCACGTGCTAATTTCAGAAGTTTATCCGCGACATTCCTTGCCCCTGAAATTTTGCAAAACCTTTACCGGTTTCTCCATTTTGCCATTTTTTAATTATATCAAAACCTTCCTTTATTTCATTGCAAGGTTCTGTATTAGTTAATTGTAAAAGATGTTGACCTAATAATAAACTATATTTTACCATTTCTTTATGGTTTTTACTGTCAAATATATTTTCAAGTTCAATTCTTAGATCAGGTATATCATCAATTTTCTTAAATATTCCCGCATAGTTAATTCTCTTTATTTCTTCTTTAAAATTTTCAACCGCCATTAATATTCCTTGTTATAATATTTATTTTAATAATTCCCAACAAATGTCAGGATACATTTCGCCTAACTATATATAAGCTTCATTTGGCGAACCGGCCCGGTGAAGCCATGCGCCCACCGAGGCTCGAAAGCACACCTACACATAGTACGGAGTGGGGTGTCGGGAAGGAAAAGTATGGAGGGACCCTCTGGGAGGCCCCATACTTTTCCTTCCTGACAGGCCCCCCTTACCATTTGTGTGCTTTCGGAAACCCAGTATGCGCATGGCTTCACCGGGTAGTAACGTTCCAGGTTCTTCCGCCTGCCAACCCCCAGCGGCGGTTTGCGTAAGCGGAAAAGGCGGCGGCTTCGGCGGAAAAGGCGGCGGCAAGTTCCGGCCAGGTACCGGTGGCTTCATCCTGGGGGGGGAGTACCGTATAGCGCCAGGTACTTTCATTGATCCGTCCCGCCAGGGTTTCCCCGAAATACCTGGGCGCCAAGGAGGCCGGCTGTTGGAGACAGTGGGCCATGAACTCGTTCACCATAAGGTACGAATCGGCCATATCGTAATGCTGAAAATCAAAATAAGATAAGATAAACCGTTTCGCGGTCCGGGGAAGCGTATCCCAGCGGCGGCGGCTAAAGTCCCGAAAATCTTCATCAATGAAAAACAGGCCGTGGAATCCTTCGTGGGCCATGAAGAGGTTGCGGAGATAATCCGGCGATTCCCGGGAGATCGAGATGATAGCCCCCTTCCCGCTTGTATATCTTGAATCGTTCAAAACTATGATTCCCGCATTTAATAGAATTGCTTCCAGTTCCCGTTCCTCCGGCAGCAGAGGAAAATTCTGCGCCCGGGCGGCCTCAAAAAACCGGGCCAGATCCTCCGCCCGGTAATCGTGGGCATTCCAACCGTGGAGATCCGCAATCTCCGCATCCGGGGCAAGGCGTCCGCGAAAGCCGGTTTTTTCCGTAAAGAAGGCGAGCCGTTTAAGCATCCGATCCTGGACCGCATAATCCGCGGTATCAAAAATGAGTATCGAAGGAAAACGGTCCCACCGGAAAAGCTCAAAGCGCGGGTCCCGCCAGGCTGCCCGGGAATAGGCCAGAATAAACCCCGGGTCCGCCGTCACCGGTTCCGCCGGGAAAGGCCGGTTCGCCGCGATTCCCAGACGCAGAGAAACTGTGGGCTTGCCGCTTATCCTGAGGGGATAGGGCTCATCGGGAAAAGCTCCCCAGGGGATGAAGACCCGTTCCGTTTTCTGAAAATTCCACTCGTAGGAAACCGCAGCTGCCTCAATACGGTATCCGGTATTTTTCCCGGAATCTTCCCCAAGCACGGTTTGTAATTCCGTCCTGCCCTTAATCCGGTAGGGCTCAAGGGGATCGATACGCAGGGCATCATCCTGGGGATCGTAAAATACAAAAGGGGTGGCGGACAGCGCCGTTTCTTCCGGGACAAACCCATACCAACGGTTAATTATTCCCAGCGCATTAAGTTCAAACCCAAGATCCCCGCCAGGGCCAGGCGTTTTTGCATCATCCCTTTTCTCTAAAGTAACAGTAATAGTGCGGATCGGATCGGAAGCGATGGGGATTCCGTAACGGATTCTGCCGGGGACTGTTTCGATCCCCAGGAAAGAGGCGTCCAGGGGAAGCAGCCACGCGGTATTTTCGTTTATCCCTACGGTAACTTGATACTCTACGGCCAGTTCATTTGGAAAACGGTAGTCCAATTCCAGGGACAGATTTTCTCCCCACGCACCGGCGTCTTCCAGTACATAACTTAGTTTTTGCGGCTTGGCCAGGGGGATACGCCCGGAAAGGGAATCCTTGGAAAGGGCATACAGTACCGCCCCGTCCCCCGCGCCGTACAGGGCTATGCCGGCAGGCTCCTTATAGGCGGTACAGGATACGAAAACCAGGGAAAGCAGGAATAGGCGCAAAAAAATCCCGGCCGGTTTTTTAAAGGGCATGCCGCTCAGCCGTTACAGGGCAATAATTCCCCGGGCCATAAGCTGGGCCAGGGAATACTTTCTTTCCATGGTCAGATCCCCCTCGTTGCGGAGAAAGGTTTCAAACTGGGTAAGAAACGATTCGGGCAGAACCGAAAGTCCATGTATCTGCTTAAAATAGGCCCGGTGGGAAGGTTCAAAGCGCCGGTTAATACAGAAGAGGGTTAAACAGGCGGCTTTAATAAAACCTGCGGAGGAGATCAGGTAGTGAAAGTCGTCCCCCTGGATCAGGGCGGCGCCGAGATCGCTCAGATAATGTTCCATCTTGGACTGATTGGCATCCCGCATGGTTTGCCAGAAAGGAATATCCAGGTTGAGAAGCCGTTCCCGTATCTTCTCTATCCAATCGGTCCTTGCAAAGAGAATTTCCCCATAGCTCAGCCGGTAATACCCATAGGTACCGGAATCTTTGATAAGCCACAGCAGATCCCGTTTCGTATCCGCAATATCAATAAGCTCATCGATCTTCCCGGTGGCCTTATACTCAATCCGTACCGGTATATCCCCAATGAGGAAGCGATCTTTATTACCCTGGTTTGCGGTTTCAAAGACCACCGCATCATCGCCGTAAAAAGCGCAGCGTTCTTCCGGCTTTGGTATGGCCCCGGAATAAAATACATCCAGGATAAGGGCAAAATAGGAATCCAGAGTATCCGGCTGTGCGGCCTCATTAAGGGAAACACATTCAACGCCAGGCCAGCGGGAAAGCACTTCAACGAATCGGTCTACCAGGAGCTTAGTCTTATATTTCATTGTTTTTCCTTGTATAATCAGTATAGCATGGGAACGCAACTATGAAAACTCATGATTCCATTCATTTTGTAATTCTTATTCCCCATCCTTCCATGGGCGCTCTCCTCCGCGCTCAAAGCCGCTTCCTCTTTACCGCCGGCGTAAATGGTGCGTGGTCGTTCCCGCACGCCGCTCCCCTAGCCCGGGTTTTACGGCCCCTTGGCCCGGAAGAACTCAAATCCCTGGCCGCAGATCTCCGGTCCGCAGCCATCGGCAGCAGATTCAGCCTTGGTAAGCCGGCTTTGGTCTCCTGTCCGGGTTTCCACAGTTTTTTCGGCCCGGCCCTCGACCTGCCCCCTCCCCCGCTGCCCTATCCCGGGGTACTGTATCCCTTCCCCCGCCTGGTCCTCTGCGCTGCCCTGGCTGCCCCCGGCGATGAGCCGCTCCCGGAACAGATCCGGGAAATACCGCCCGTAAACCCCGCTTTTTTCAGGGCAGCCATGGTGGCCAACCTGGCCATAAAGCCCTTAAAAGGCGCCGGGGACTACTCCTTTACCTGGCGCATAGGCAAGCCCCGGTGGCTCCCCTCCCCCCGTAAATCTTCCCCCAGGGAAGGTTCCTAATATGCCGAATTGTTTGCGTATTACCGAATCATCGATACTCCTGGACATAAAGGCCGTACCGGGTTCCTCAAAATCACAAATCGCGGGCCTCAGCGAAAACCGGCTGCGCATAAAAATCGCCGCTGCCCCCGAAGACGGCAAGGCCAACACGGAACTCCGCGCCTTCCTGGCAAAGACCCTGGACTGCCCAAAGAAAGACATCACCCTTACTGCGGGGGAAAAGTCCCGGCTTAAAACCCTGGCTTTGCCATTGACGGTGAGGGAGAAGCTGGAAAAAATTATTGAAGATTACAGCTCTTGACGTGGTATATACCATGATATATACTCACAGTATTAACGCTTCAAGGAGTACACTATGCAGACAGCGCGCTTGTTTATCAACGGCAGAAGCCAAGCCGTAAGGCTTCCCAAGGAGTATCAATTTAAGGGTGAAAATGTATACATACAAAAAGTCGGAGACGCAATTATCCTGGTCCCCGTTGATAAGGATTGGGAAACATTTCTCCACGGCTTAAATAATTTTTCTGATGATTTCATGTCCGGAGGAAGAGAACAGGGGGTAGAACAGGTACGGGAAGAAGTATAATGTACCTGTTGGATACCAATATCTGTATATACAGTATTAAGAAGAAGTCACCGGGCATTTTAAAAAAGCTGCAAAAAAACCGGAAAAATGGTTTGGCGATTTCTACCATAACCTTAGCGGAACTGGAATTCGGTAATGAAAACAGCCTGTACAAAGAAAAAAATAAAATAGCGCTTATGGAATTTCTGTCCATTATAGATATTAAACCCTTTGATGAAAGGGCCGCTAAAGAATACGGGGCTATACGAAAGAACCTAAAAGACCGAAAATGTTTAATTGGACCGTTGGATATGCTGATTGGCGCCCATGCAAAATCATTAAACATGACATTGATAACGAACAATACTGCGGAATTTGAGCGGATTACAGGGTTGGAGCTTGAAGATTGGAGCCTGTAATGCTATACTAGGCCCATAAATATTCTGGAGGAATAGTATGGCAGCGCGGATAGCTATGAAAAACCCAATCGCCGAGATCGATGGGGACGAAATGACCCGGGTGCTTTGGGCCCTGGTAAAGGAAAAATTGATCCTTCCCTATGTGGATCTCAAGACCGAATATTACGATGTAGGCCTGACGAACCGGGACGCCACGGGGGATGCCGTAACCACCGAATCCGCCCACGCCATCAGCCGCCTGGGGGTTGGGGTGAAGTGCGCCACCATCACCGCCAACAATGCCCGTAAAACCGAGTATAACCTGAAGACCCTATACCCCAGCCCTAACGCCACTATCCGGACAATCCTCGACGGGACGGTGTTCCGCAAACCTATAGTGGTATCCTGTATTACACCCAGTATTTCTACCTGGAAGAAGCCCATCGTCATTGCCCGCCATGCCTACGGCGATCTGTATAAAAGCGCAGAAATGCCGATCCCCGGCCCCGGTAAGGTGGAGTTGGTGTATACCGCCGCCGATGGCTCCGAAAAGCGGACCCTGGTGGCGGATATAAAGGGCAGCGGCGTGGTCTTGGGGATGCATAACCTGGATGAATCTATTAAAAGCTTTGCCCGCTCCTGCTTTCTCTATGCTATCAATGAAAAGCTCCCTATCTGGTTTTCCGCTAAGGATACTATTTTGAAAATCTACGATGGCCGGTTTAAGGAACTGTTCGATCAAATATACGAAACTGAGTTTAAAGATAAATGTGCGGCCGCGGGAATCAGCTACTTCTACACCCTCATCGACGATGCGGTAGCCCGGGTGGTTAAGGGTGAAGGTGGCTTCCTCTGGGCCTGTAAAAACTACGATGGCGATGTGATGAGCGACATGGTCGCCAGCGCCTCCGGGAGCCTCGCCATGATGACCAGTGTCCTGGTTTCTCCCAAGGGGCCGGTGGAATACGAAGCGGCCCACGGGACAGTGCAGCAGCATTACTACCGTTGGCAGAAGGGCGAAAAAACCAGCACCAATCCTGTGGCCTTGATTTTCGCCTGGACCGGCGCTTTGGCAAAAAGGGCGGAGCTTGATAACACGCCGGATCTGGGGAACTTTGCAAAAAAGCTGGAACACGCCGCCATGGCAGCCATAGAAGCCGGGGAAATGACCGCCGACCTTGCCCGGCTGGCGGTTCCGGCCCCCGCTAAAGCCCTGGACTCCTGGGAATACATAGACGCCGTAGCTTCCCGGCTTTAATCCCGCTTAAGGGCGCTGTCGAAGGCCACGGTGGAGGCGGAAAAGTTGATCCGCCGGACATATTCGCAGCTTTCTGCTGCGCCTGCTTCCCGGTTCATGCCCGTATCTTCCCATTCCACCGAAAGGGGGCCGGTGTAGCCCGCGGCGTTTAGCTCGCGGATAATGCCGTCAAAGTCCACATTGCCGTGCCCCAGGGAAACAAAGTTCCAGGCCCTTTTGGTATCCCCAAAGGGCAGGAAGGAACCAAGGATACCACCAAGCTCATTTTTAAAAAGCTTAACATCCTTCATATGGACATGGTAGATCTGCTTTGCAAACTTCCGCACAAATACTGTTTCGCTCACCCCCTGCCATACCAAATGGCTGGGATCAAAATTAAGGCCCAGGGTTTTCCGGTACTTAAATTTTTCCAGGAGCCGCTTGGTAGTATAATAATCGAAGGCAATTTCCGAAGGGTGCACCTCCAGGGCAAACTTTACCTTACATTCGTCAAAGACATCAAAGATAGGCGTCCAGAGATCGTAGATCGTCTGAAACCCCGCTTCGATCATTTCTTCCGATGTTTGGGGGTAAGAATACCACCGTGCCCAGATAGGGGACCCGGTAAAACCGTTCACCACCTTTACGCCGAATTTCTTCGCCGCCCGGGCGGTGTTCTTCATCTCCTCAATGGCCCAGCCCCGGATCTCCTTAGGCTTCCCCGCAAGCCGGCTTGGGGCAAAGTTGTCCAGCCGCTCGTCCCAGAGATCCCCCACGCACTGACCGGTCAGGTGGGCGCTTATGGCCTGGCATTTCAAACCATATTTTTTTAAGGTCTCCCATACCTTGGGTATATATCCTTCATCCTTTAGTGCCTTTGAAACATCAAAATGCGCATGGGTTGCCAATTCCAAACCGTCGTATCCCATTTTTTTTGCCAGTGCGCACAATTCTTCCAGGGAAAGATCCCCAAATTGTCCCGACGCAAGCGTAACTATTCTAGCCATCAAATGTCTCCTTATTTGATCTGCACAGGCTTCTTGGACGAAGCTGATTTATACATGGCGTCAATTATCTTCATCAACACCAGGGCTTCTTCCGGTTTATTGAATGGCTCGGCTTTGCCGGAAATGGCCTGCACAAAATTGGCGGCATTGGCCACCCGGCCCATGTATTCATCCTTTTCGGTTTTTATGTCCAGATCCACCTGGTTGCCGAATTCTTCGGTAAAGAGACGGCAGCTATCTATACAGGTTTCATCAATGCCGTCGATTTCAAAAAGCCGTTCCACCTTACCTCCGGCCTTAGTTCCCTGGAAGGTAACGGACACTATCTCCCGTTCATTAAACTCCGCCCAGGAATTGCGGATCTGGAGGCTCTGCCCGGTTTTGAAGGTAACCATGGCATGGCAGGATGATTCCACATCCGTAACCCCCTTGGCCGCATCGGGGATACCCCAGGGTCCTTTGAAGGCCTTGTTATCCATAAAGTCGTAAAAGGCAGTACCCAGGAGGTAGTCCGGTTCGGGGTAGCCCATAAAGTACAGCGCCAGGTCAAGCATGTGGGGCAGATCGATAACCGGACCGCCCCCCGAGAGGGCCTTGTTGGTAAACCAGCCGCCGAAGCCGGGAATGCCCGCGCGCCGAATCCATGTAGCCTGGGCGGAATTAATGGTCCCCACCCTCCCCTTTTTGATATACTTAATGATGGCTTGGGACTCCGGCCGGGCCCGGTTGTTAAAATCAAACATAAGTTGTTTTTTTGCCTGCTTCGAAGCGGCCAGCATTTCTTCCATTTCTCCGGCGTTCAGGGCAGGCGGTTTTTCGCAGTACACATGCTTGCCCAATCCCAGAGCTTCAATTACCAGGGGTTTATGAAATTTATTTGGAGTAATTATCGAAACCGCATCCAGATTAGGACAGGCACTAACCATTTCCGCAAGACTGGAATAAACCTTGCTTATTCCCCGCTTTTCCGCAAAACCCTTAGCGCGGCCCGGATCCGCATCCGCCATGGCGATCACCTCGGCGCCGGCTTTGATAAAGCCCTCGTAATGGTAAAAAGCCATGCCACCGGCCCCGACAATTCCAACTTTAATTTTACCCATACGCTACTCCTTGTTTTCCGAACATTTCCCCAATACCCACCCAGGAATCAGGAATTAGGTACTGTAAAAACGACAGCCAAAGATGATATTAAGGGTACCACGGTTGCAGGTACATTGCAAGCCGGCCGATATTCCATAAGGCAGGTCCAGAAATTCACGCATCGCCTGACAAGGTGAAATCCACGGCATTGCTATTGATATAGGAACAACCACCATTGCCCTGGCCTGGTGGATTTGCAAAAGGGAACGATTAAGGGCCATATACTATCTTTGGGATACCGTGATAGGTTTTCCGCCACAAATGGCGCTCAGGGATTCCTGGGAAATCGGAATTATAGTATAATATCCCGGCAAGGGAGATTTGCCTTTTAATGGACCGTAAACCCTATTCTGCCGCCATGACTAAGTTCCTTTTTTGGTTCCAGGAGTTCAAAATCATCGTTCTTCTTCTCAATAAAGGCATGTCCATAGGTCAAATTAAAGACCAAAACACCCAAGAAAACCTCTTACAGGCCAAAACTCCCTATCGTAGCCGCTTGATTTTCAATGCGGTGTCCGCCAGAATTGAAGAATTACCCAAGGGATTCCTTGAAATCTTTGAAAAAACTGATTTTCAAACCCAAAAATTGATAAATTTCATAGCCATATTGAACCATGATTCCCTTTTTTTTGATTTTTTGTATGAAATTTACCGAGAAAAGCTTATTACCGGAGTTGAATTGCTTACAGAAGGGGACATAAGCCAGTTTTTTAAGAATAAACAAGCCCAAGATGAGCGGGTTGCAGCTTGGACTCCCAATACATTCAACCGTATCGCCAGGGCGTATAAGGGTATCCTTTTGAATGCCGGACTGCTCCGCAGGGGCAAGGTCAAAGAGTGGTATATAGAACGGACTATCTTAAACGCAGACTTAGCCAATGCTTTAAAAGCGGCTGAGATGGCTGTCTATATCGCGGCTCTTACAGGAGAAACCCTATGAGCGGGATACACGAAGACTTAGACAAATTTGAACAACGGATTCAGTATCCTGATTTTCGGAAAAACAAAGGCTTAAGCAACGAGATAGGAAACTACGTTTTCCATTATGATCCCAAGGATGAACTCATCGTCAGAGAAAGGGTTACCAGTATCTGTACAAAGATAGATAAACTAGCCTTGGGGTTCAAAATTGCCCTCTTCGATTTATATGATGTAATGATAGAACTGCTCAAGCAGGATGACATTCTTGAAAACTGCTTTAAACAGGAATCGGAAGAAGGCTTTCCCTTGCTGAAAGAAAATATCATCAACTATCTGACTATTGAAGATCCTTCTACCAGTCCGCTTATCGCTTATATAAAAAACAACACGCCGCCTAATTCTATCATCTTCTTGACCGGAGTTGGCAAGGTTTATGACTTTATCCGTTCCCATAGCATCCTGGATAGTCTTGATGCGGTTATTGGAAATACACAGGTAGTTCTCTTTTTTCCCGGCGCCTATGACGGCAAGCAGTTTACCCTATTTGCGCCGGGAGCCCCGATTGAATCCAAGAACTATTATCGGGCGTTCCCCTTGAATGAGACCAGTAGGTCTCGGCGTAATACATAAAAAGGCAGGAAAATAATTATGATTATCAAGGACTTATTCACCAAACCCATTGAACGTGAAATTCAGGGCGTTATTATTGTTGGACAGAATGAAGCGGAAAACATTCACCAGGAATTGGATGAATATGTCGTTACCAATGAACTGGAAAAACATTTCCGTGATTTTTTTGAGGCCTATATGAAGGGCTTTACCGGAAATACTACCAAGGTTGGCATCTGGATTTCCGGTTTCTTTGGTTCAGGTAAATCCCATTTTTTGAAAATACTTTCTTACATACTTGAAAATAAAGACGTGGATGGAAAAAAGGCTATAGATTTCTTCAAGGATGGTAACAAGCTACACGATACTACCATTCTGGCAAATATGACCAGGGTTGCACAGGAAGCGGGTAATTCAGATATTATCCTTTTCAATATTGATTCAAAAAGTAAAAACTCCGCTAAGATTAATCGAGAGCCTATTGTTTCGGTTTTCCTCCGTGTCTTTAATGAGATGCAGGGGTTCAGCGCAAATCCCCATGTAGCGGAATTGGAACGAAACCTTCTGGATCAAAATAAACTGGAAGATTTTAAGAATGAATTTAAAGCAATAACCGGCAAAGAATGGGCGGCAGGGCAAAATCAATTCGGTTTTTTAGAAGATAAGATTGTTACAATCCTGGCCAAGATTGGCGTAATGAGCGAAGAAGCTGCCCGTAATCTATTCAAAGGTACTAAAACTGATTTTACGATTACTAAAGAAGAATTTGCCGCTCGTGTAAAGGAGTATATCGACAAGAACGGTGGTAAGCGCCACGTGGTCTTTATGGTCGATGAAATGGGACAGTATATCGGCCAGGATTCAAACCTTATGCTCGACCTTCAAACCATTACCGAAGAATTTGGCAAAACTTGCCAGGGTAAAGCATGGGTGGTTGTTACCAGTCAGGAAGACATTGATTCTATTACCGAGAACATGGCCCAGCGCAGCAATGATTTTTCAAAAATCCAGGGGCGTTTTGATACACGGCTTACGCTTTCATCTTCCGATGTTGCGGAAGTTATCAGAAAGAGAATCCTTGAAAAAACTGATACCGCAAAAAAGACACTGGATCTTATCTATCAGGGCAATGAAACGGTATTAAAGAATCTTATTGTTTTTAGCGATGCGACACAGAAAAAGTTGTATTCCGATGCGGGTAGCTTTACCCAGGATTATCCCTTTATTCCTTACCAGTTTGACTTGCTGCGGCATGTGCTTACCGCAGTTCGGGAAAATGGAGCGTCCGGAAAGCACCTGGCCCAAGGCGAGCGGTCGATGCTGGCATTATTTAAAGAGTCTGCAGTAAAAATTGATAAATGCGAAACAGGGCCGCTTGTACCGTTTAATTTCTTTTATGATGCCCTGGATAAGTTTCTGGATACCGGTATTACCAATGTTATTGATGAAGCAAAACGAAATGATAGGATAAACCCTAAACATGAAGCGGATTGTTTCGCCGTAAATGTCTTAAAGACCTTATTCCTGATTAAATACCTGGACAATTTTGCTTCCACCCTGGATAATATTACCAGCTTGATGTGTGCTTCGATAGATGAAAAGCGCTTGCCCTTACAGGATAAAATTGAGGAAGCGCTTAAAAGTTTGATTTCTCAAGCCCTGGTTTCTAAAAAAGGTGATATCTACATATTCCTGACAAACGAGGAACAGGCGATCAATAAGGAAATTGATCGTCAGAATGTCCAAATATCCGATGTACGGGAAGAACTGGGAAAAATACTGTTCGATGGTATTATTGGTGAATCAAAATACAAGCTGCCGGAACATAATGGCCGCTATGTGTTTGATTATGCGCAAAAAATTGATGATTACCAGCATAGCCGCCATCTGTTTCCGGTGATTTTACAGATCCTTACCCCCTATTCGGGTATACAAGCTGATGATGCGTCATTGCACATGCAATCCAGCCAAACGAATGGCGCGTTAGTGATACTAGGGCAAACGGATAAAACCTATCTTGAAGAAATTGAGCGGTATTTGAAAACGGAAAAATATCTAAAAACCGGCTCAACACCGAATTTTCAGAAGGGTGAACAAATAAAGAACCTAAAGCGTGAAGAAAATAATATCAATAGGCAAAATGCTGACCAACATCTTAGAAATGCAATCGGTGAAGCCCGGATATTTGTTAACGGGAATGAAACATCCGCCGCAGGGAAGGACATTAAAAGCCGTGTGCGCACTGCCCTGGAAATCGCCATTAGGCAAACCTATAATAAACTGCCATATATTACCCAGGTAATGGATACCGCAAAAATACGCAACCTTTTCAGCCCCAATGCGGATCAGCTTATTGCGGACCCAGCGGGTGTAAATAAAGATGCCCTGGATGATATGAAGTCCTTTATCAGTGATAATACGAACAATCATCAAAAGACTTCCATGAAAAAATTGCAGGACCGGTTTATGGCCCCTCCCTATGGCTTTGTTGAAGCGGATGTTGAATGGCTGTGCGCCAAACTGTTTAAAGATGGGGATATAAATATCTACATAAGCGGACAACAAATCAGCATACAGGATAAAACCGCTTCGGAATTTGTGGATTATTTTACCAACAAGAAATTTACCGAAACACTCCTTGCCGAGATTCGCCAGAAGGCGGATGATACACAGTTAAAAACTTTGCGGGATATTATCAAAGCCCTCTATAGTGATTCCGCCCAGAATGATGATGAGGATGAGTTAATCAAAAAATTCAAGGACAAAACCAAAGAATTAATCGGAAAACTGGAAGATATTCACCGTCAATATGATAGTAATCCCGCTTATCCCGGTAAAGACGCGGTAGAAAACGGTCTTGCCGTTATGCGGCAGCTTGCCCATACCAATGGTTCACTGGATTTCTTTACAGAAATTAAGGCCAAAAAGGACGATATACTTGATTTTGCTGAGGATTATGGGAATATCGCCAATTTCTTTTCCGAAACAGGTTCTCAAAAAGCAATATTCTCTACGGCGGTCAATGTTAAAAAATCATTTGACCAAAATAAAATTTTTATTGCCGGGGATGAAATTCCTGCTATTGCCTCAGAAATAGCGGCTATAATAGAGAGTAAAGCCCCTTATGCTAATATCCACAAATTACCGGACCTTAATAACCGGTTTACCGAAGCAATGGCAAAACTCTGTGACAAGGAGAAAGTGCCCTTATTACTGGTATTGGAAGAATCAAAAAATGTGGTTATACAAGCGCTATCAAGCAAATCCTTTAAGGATGAGCTTAATGAGCGATTTATCGCAAGTTTTAACGAGGAAGAACATAAGATACAGTCTTGTCGAAGCCTTTTTGAATTTCAGGGCTTAAAATCAGAGATAGACAAAATAAAAATAAGCGCCTTAAATGCCATTGCCGCAAAAGAATCTGAGAAACAGGCTGCTGCTCATCTATCCGGTGAACAACAGGCAATGCCGAAAGGTAAAAAGACCAAGCATGTAGGTATAAAGTCATTAAGTCCTTCAGTAACATGGCGTATTGAGACTGAAGACGACATTGATACTTGTTTAGCCCTGATTAAACTCTTGTTACTGAAAGAACTTAATGACGAAACCATAATACAGGTTGAACTATAATGGACAAGAACAGTATTAAAAACTTTGCAATATGGGCGCGGAACCAGCTTAGGAAAGATGTTATATATAAGGCCCGGCTTATCGGCATTACCGATAAAGGTATAGGCCAGGCTTTGCCCCAATCGGTCAAGGGACTCCAGATATTTGATATTGGGAACCAGAATACCTACAAAATTGACGCCGACCAGATAAAACAGCGTGAAATGCTTATTTCCGTATTGAATAAGCGAAAAGCCGAGTCTGGTTATGAAGCCGCCTTTGAATCCATTGTAGAAGAAGTGGCGTATACCTGGTTTAACCGCCTTATCGCCATTCGCTTTATGGAAGTGAATGATTATTTGCCTTCCGGTATGCGGGTATTAAGCGCTGCCGGCGGCAAACTGGAACCGGAACTGGTAAGCCGTCCATTCGACAGCGGCATGACCTTTTCTCAACCTGAAAAAAATCGTATAGCCGAATGGAAAGACAAAAATCAAAGCGATGAACTTTTCGCATTTCTCTTTATCAAGCAATGTAACGACCTTAACCGTATTCTGCCCGGCCTGTTTGAAAAAATAAACGCCTATTCTGAATTGCTCCTGAATATCAGCTATACCGATACTCAGGGTATCATTTATAAACTGACCCATGATATAAGCGAAGATGACTTTAAAGAAGCAGTTGAGATCATCGGGTGGTTGTATCAGTATTATAATACCGAATTGAAGGATGAAACATTTGCTCTCCTGAAAAAGAATATTAAAATTACTAAAGAGCGTATCCCTGCCGCAACCCAGCTTTTTACCCCGGACTGGATAGTCCGTTACATGGTGGAAAACAGCCTTGGCCGTCTGTGGATAGAGGGGCATCCAAATGATGCCCTTAAAGTCGGATGGAAGTATTATCTGGATGAAGCCGAACAGGAAGCGGATGTGCAGAAACAGCTTGAGGAAATCCGCAAAGAATATAGGATTCTAGCGCCTGCGGATATAAAAGTAATCGACCCCTGTATGGGAAGCGGTCATATCCTGGTGTATGTATTTGATGTACTTATGCAAATTTATGAAAGCCAGGGGTACAATCAGCGGGATGCCGCTAAATCAATCCTGGAAAATAATCTTTACGGCCTTGATATTGATGACCGTGCTTACCAGCTTGCCTATTTTGCGGTAATGATGAAGGTTCGGCAGTATAACCGGCGTGTTTTGAATGAACACATTGAACCGCATCTTTACGCTATAGAAGAAAGTAATGATATAGACCGGAAGCTTCTGCAATATTTTGGCGCCGGAATGGCGGTAAAAGAACGGCAAACGGCGTATGCCCAAATCAACAATTTGCTGGATACCTTTAAGGACGCTAAAGAGTATGGTTCCATTTTAAAGATAGGTGATTATAACTGGTCCCTTTTAAAAGAATTTGTCGAAAAGGTTGATAAAAAGGGGTTTTTACCTCCGCCGGATACCCTTTTCCCGGAAACCTTACCCCAGCCGGATTTATTGCCCATGGAGTTTATACCTTTGGAGGATGTTCAAAGGAAGATTAAAATACTGGTAGCTACTGGGCAGATACTAAGTCAAAAATATGATGCAGTTGTTACTAATCCGCCTTATATGAGTAGTTCAAATATGAGTACGAAACTAAACAACTATTTAAAGATAAATTTTAAAGCTGGAAAAAATGATTTATTCTCGACATTTATTGAACAAAATATATTCTTTACAAAAAAGAATCGATTTATTTCTATGATCACAATGCATTCATGGTTGTTTTTATCGAGATATGAGATTATTCGAAAAGATATTTTAGATATTATAATTGACAACCTTGTTCATCTTGGAGCGCATGCTTTTGAAGAAATAAATGGAGAAGTGGTACAAACCGTGGCTTTTTCTTTAAGAAAAACGCATTTGAAAAATTACAATGGGTTATATTCAAGGCTTATTCAATATTCTTCGGAATTAGAAAAAATATCACATTTTAGCAGTAGTTTATTTATATGTAATCAAGAAAAATTTAACAATATAGTTGATAATATTATTGCATATTGGATCAGTGATAAAATATTTTTGATTTTTAAAGACTTTAAAAGTGTTGGTGATATAAGCGATTCTAGACAGGGAATTGCAACTGGTAATAATGATATGTTTCTACGTTTCTGGTATGAGGTAAAAATGGTTAATATTAATTTAATAGCCAACAACCAAGACGAAATGAATGGCAGTGGTTGTTTGTATGTTCCATATAATAAAGGAGGATCATTTAGAAGGTGGTATGGAAATAGAGAATATGTTATTAAATTTAATAAAAATAATTATGAGAAACTGCTTAATACGGGTAATCATCTTCCAAGTAGACAATACTATTATTGCAAAGGCATTACATGGAATGATGTATCCACATCACTTTTTTGTGCTAGATATATTGATAATGGCTTTATTTTTGATGCAGCAGGCCCCACTTGTTTTTATAATAATGAGTATTATATGTTGGGTTATTTCAATTCAAATGTTTTTCAAACATTTCTAAACATTATTTGTCAAGGACTGCACTATAGCACTGGACATATTCCGAATGCACCATTTATTAATAAATACGAAAAAAATGTTTCCTTGTTGGCAGAGAAAAATATCAAACTATCAAAATTCGACTGGGATTCCTTTGAAACCTCCTGGGATTTCAAGCGGCATCCGTTGGTATAGGTTGAATAGTGCAATGGAAATAAGGAGTATTTAACTTTGACTGACGAATTTGTTTATAAGTATATAAGAGTACCGGGTTTGTTATCCAACGAAGAGTCTGTGAAGAAACTCTTAGGATCATCGGTACAGTTGGAAATGCGAAGTATATCATATGAAAAATTGTTGAATCATAGAATTACGTTTAGTGATATCAGTTGTTTTAATGACCCATTTGAGTGTAACTGCAATTTGATATTACCTGATAATTATGAACTTTCTAACAAACCTAAAGAGCGCGAGAACAATTTCCGAATGCTTAAATGGGAGTTAGGAGGAAAGATAAAAGAACAATGCCATCGAGAGTACCGAGTTGCCTGCCTTACCAATCGTTTTGATAATCCTGTTATGTGGTCACATTATGCTTTAGTATATTATGGGATTTGTGTCGCCTACAAAAGAAGTGATATTTTAGAAGCTGTTGGAACTCAACTACTTAAAGCAGAAAAAGTTAAATACTGCTCTGAAACATTGTCGCTATCTGGTATTAAGTTAACGAAAGCATTCCCAAAGCCGAGATTCACACTTACAAATGACCCAATTAATGAAGAACAATTGTTGAACGTAATGTTTACCAAAGCAAAAGACTGGGAATATGAGCAAGAATGGAGAGTAGCCATAAAAACCATACCAGAACCAATATGTATAAATGAGTATCTGGAAGAAAAAGATAAAAACTATCTTTATTGCAATATTAACAGAGATGAATCAGGACATTCTCACCGAAGCTATTTTAAGATAAAGAAATATTACGAGTTTTCCTGCATCCCGCATAAAATTTATTTCGTCGGAAATCCGGTTAAGACAGATAGGTTCTGGGATGAAATTAAAAGCTGTATCCCTAATGCTGAAATGATTGAAATGTACCCTGATACAAATGAATTCAAATATTCATGTTCTAAGTAAGTTTGATTTGTAATAGGAGCGTATGCAAATGTCGATTTTACTATCTGATAAATTCGCTGCTTGGCAATCCGAAACTGATACACGTTTTAAGCAGCTCAAATCTAACGAGGAAGAGCTTAACCGCATTTTTATAGAAATCTATGGTTTGCAGGACGAACTTACCCCTGAGGTCGAAGATAACGACGTAACCATACGTCGTGCAGACCTGGGGCGTGACATACGCAGCCTCATATCCTATGCTGTGGGCTGTATGTTCGGTCGTTACAGTCTGGATGTCGAAGGGCTTGCCTACGCCGGTGGTGATTGGGATAATTCAAAATATACCAGCTTTATCCCGGATAAAGACAATATAATCCCCATTACCGATGATGAATACTTTACCGATGATATTGTAACGCGATTTATCCTTTTTACAGAAACCGTTTATGGAAAAGATAGTTTGGAAGAAAACCTTAAATTTATCGCCGAGGCCCTTGGAGGCAGAGGGACACCAAGGGAAGTATTGCGTAATTATTTCATAAAGGACTTTTTCAAGAACCATACCCAGATTTACCAGAAGCGCCCTATCTATTGGCTATTCGATTCCGGGAAAGAGAATGGTTTTAAGGCGCTCGTCTATATGCACCGCTACAATGCCGACACTATAGGAAATCTCCGCATGGAATATCTTCTGGAGTTACAAAAGAAATATGAAGCGGAGATTAACGGGATACAAAATTACCTGGAGTCCAACCCTCCGGCAGGCGAAGTCGCCAAAAACAAGAAACAGCTTGAAAAACTGCAAAAGCAATTCAAGGAAGTACAGGCCTATGATGCTAAAATTGCCATACTTGCCAATATGCGCCCTGTTATAGACCTGGACGATGGGGTAAAGGTGAACTATGATAAGGTGCAGACAGGATCTGACGGGAAAAATTTAAGGGTTTTGGCGGATATAAAATGAAGAATGATATAGAAAATACAGATCACACATTCTATGCAGGAGAAAATCATTATGGCTATTAATCGCGTGGAAATAAAAAACATATTGGTGTTCACTGGTGAATTTACGTGCGACTTTTGCCCCGGCATTAACGTTATCATAGGCGGGAACGGTACAGGAAAAACAACGCTGATGAAATCAGTTTATATGCAACATACTGAAAAAAAATTAGAGATAATGGATGACACTGTTATTAACGATGATATTTTAATAGCTAATTCTATTATTAATAATCGTTTTAGTAGCAATGGCACCTTAAACAATGAAAAATCTGAGATAAAATACTACAGCATTGAAGGTTCAATAAAAGATATGGTGTATATTCCGGTTACAGAAATGCTTTCTCATTCTAAAGGTTTTCTTGAATTAAGTTATAAATACGAACTGCCGTTTGATAAGATGCAAATTGATATTCTGATAAATGCAGGGCTGCCGATAACTCGTAAAATAACACAGAATGCTGAAAAATTAATAGGAAAAATCAAAAAGATTATTGATGGAGAAGTTTTATATGAAGGAGGCGAGTATTACATTCTCAAAAATTCAGGTCTGAGAGTCGATTTCTCACTTGAGGCAAGTGGTTTTCAGAAATTTGGTTTATTGTGGAAATTGCTTCGCAATGGACTTCTTGAAAGTGGAAGTGTGTTATTCTGGGATGAACCAGAAGCAAGTATTAATCCCGAACTTCTGCCTGTACTTGCCGATATACTCCTCGAACTTCAGCGTGGCGGTGTGCAGGTATTTATAGCAACCCATAGCTATAACCTTGCCCGTTATTTTGACGTTAATAGAAATCAAAAAGATAATGTGATGTTCTACAACCTTTCCAAAAATGATAGCGGTGGAATTAAGTGCGTATCTGCCCAGGATTATACTAACCTGCCCGAAAATATCCTCGATCAGGCAGATGAAAAGCTCTTTAAGGCAGTTGTAGCCAATGTAATGGAAGTACAGCCCGATGAATAATGTATTTGACGAAAGCGGCCTGCGGTTTGACTTTTCATCCTGCGGTGTGGCTGATCGGTTTGATATAGAGACTAACCACGGTATGAAGGCCGTTGACTTTATCGTAGAAGGGGATACCTACACATACTTTATTGAAGTGAAGAATTTTCAGCACCCTAATGCACCTCAAAAAAGCCGTGAAGATGATTATAGAATGCTTGTTGAAGCGGGTACAGCGAAAAAGGCAATATTCGCTCTGGAAATGGGGGAGAAAATTAAAGACAGTCTGCTCCGGCAATATGCCTTAGGTGGGAAATTTACTAAAAAAGTGGTATATATTTTATTCATCCATTTGGACAAATTAGCTCCAAGGGAACGCGGGCGTTTAATGGAGAAAATCAGCGGCCATGTTCCAATGGGACTAAACAAAGAGCAATTCGGAAAGTTTACTGAACTCACCTTTGATTTGGTAGATACGGGTGAATTGGCGAATAATTATAGGATAACCTGCGCAGACTTGACGCAATCTGATGTGGTCGATTAGAGGGAATAGATCTGGACGATGGGGTAAAGGTGAACTATGATAAGGGTCATATCGACCAAATTGGCAAAAATTAGGCTATTTTGTCTAAAATATAATAGAGGAGCAAGGGAAAAATGCAGGCAAAACTATTAAACAGACTTGTAGAAGCAATCGCCGTAGAAGATAACCAGTCTCTTCATCAAATAGCCTCCACAATTATAGAAGAAGAAAAGAGAGTATGGTGGCAATGATGTATATTAAAACCCAAGTCTTATCCAGACCGGAAAAATCAATGTTTCCTGAACTTATTCGTAAAACATAAGAGGGGGAGAAATGATAAACGATGAAATAATGGAGATAAAGGACATAATTGCGGACTCTGTTGAATGCGAAAAAATATATTTATTCGGTTCCTATGCTTATGGGACGCCACATAAAGATAGTGACTATGATTTTTATGTCTTGTTAAAAGATGATTCGAATATAAAACCCCTTGATGCGATGGGAATAATAGAGCATAAGCTGATTTACCATAAAAGGCTACGAACTCCAACAGACATTATGGCTAATTATAAATCAAGGTTTGAAGAGCGTGGGAAATTTCCAACAATGGAAAGAAAAATCATTAGAGAGGGAGTATTGTTATATGAACGTGAATGAATTAATTAGAGAATGGTTTTTACATTCTTACAATAATTTAGTTTCTGCAAAACATTTATTTGATGATTTATACCCAAAACAAATTGATATCTCGTGTTATCTATGTCAACAATGCGTTGAGACGGCATTGAAAGGTTACTTGCAATTTACAGGTATTGAACCTGAAAAAATACACAACTTACGTGAATTATGCGAATTGTGTATTGAACACGATAATTCTTTTAAGAATATTATTTCATACTGTGCCGATCTGACTATATTCAGCAATGCAACCCGTTATCCAAACGAGCTTGCAACTGATGAAGCTACTGCGAAATCTGTCATTGAAAAGGCAAAATCAATCTATGAATTTTGTCTTTCTAAAATTCCAGAAGAATGTAATCCAAAAGACGATAAGCAGCAAGGAAAATAATGCAGGATGTTACAATCACTTTAATACAAGATAGATTAACCGCATATTTCAACTCTGAGAGCCGAAAGATAGTTTTCTGGCTTGATCCGGAAAAGCAATGGATTTCACAGATTGACTCATTTTCCATAGCCAATGCTAAACTAATCGTTTTACAAGATGATAACCAATTTAAGACAAAATATGAAATAGAATATGAAGATACACAATCTAGTTTTCTGATTTATTCTAACTATACCAATGAATATCTTAAAAATTGCCCACTAACCGATACCATGCTTTATAGCAAACTATTTCAGGCCGATTCAATAAGCATGATTGCCGACAAATTGAGCATAAAGGACGAAGAAACTAAAGAAGCCTTAAAAAAATATAAAGAATATATCCAGGATATTGCGAACCAGCAAAGGCTTGTTGCGCTCCATTATGATCAATACCAACCTGACACCGTTCCATTGGCTATCATGTGCGCTATTTGTCAATACACCAGCGTTTCTGTTCAAGGGATTATCACAAAGGTTCTTGGTCTGGCAGCCAATGGAGATAAAAGCTGTATTGATGAATTTATCAAATATAACCTTATAGATGATTTTTGGAATATTTGCCGAAATTATTTTAATTGGCAGGAAACTTCTCCAAATCTTGATAAACTTATTCAATCCCTTTATTTGTCATATTTAAAAAAAGATCTAGGCGATAAGATACCAGAATCAACTACAGTGAGATATGCAACAAGCAGCAATTTGGTGTCATTTTTTGATTTTTTTAAGGGCAGTGAAAAAGAATCGTATCTTATACTGGCTTCCGATGTGGCAACACAGATTAATATTAAATCTGTAATTGGTAAAATACCTATAGATGCCCTTGTTTCTACTTCTGTTTTTAGAGAAATTGATGAAACTATTCTATCATGGATTTTAAACCGTTTGATAGATAGAGATACAGGAGCAGAGGCCGCAGGTAAGTCTATTGAAAAAATATGCCAAGAAAGACAGCGTAAAGATTATGGTGGAGAATATTCAAAGGATTATGAACTTTTAAAATTCGCGGCATTATTCCTTTCTGTTCCTATAGAAAAAAACTATCCATCTAATATTGGTTCTTTTCTTGATGCTTATACCAAGATCTATTACAAGACAGATCTTTATTACCGAAAATTTATATTATTGTATAATGAACTTATCCACAAATCCCAATATGAACCTTTAAAAGAGCGTATAGAAAACATCTATACCAATGATTATTTACAAAGCTGCCTTCCTGCTTGGAATGACGTGTACAAGAGGGATTACCAAACTACGGAAGCACCAAGGATACGAAAATTCTATAGCCAGCATATTAAAAACGGTAAAGAAAAGGTGGCAGTTATTATTTCCGATGCCCTGCGTTACGAAGTTGCTGAACAACTCTTTGAAGAACTCAATAATGATCAAAATTTAGCTGTTACGATGGAAGCAAGACTAGGCGAATTACCGTCCTTTACCGCTTTAGGAATGGCAGCCCTGCTTCCCCATAAAACATTGTCGCTGGATGCAAGCGGAGCTGCCTTTGTAGACGGCAATTCAACAGATAGCCTCCTAAAAAGGGAGACTATTTTACAGAAAGAAAATCCACAGTCAAAAGCAATATCTTTTAATGATTTGTCTTCTAAAAGCAGGGATGGCCAAAGGGATGTTTTTAAGGGGATGAATATTGTCTATATTTATCATAACCAAATAGACATTCGCGGTGAAGCCAGTGCATCAGAAAATGAAGTTTTTGTCGCCTGTGAGGAAGCGGTAAAGGAAATATTAAAAGAAGTCAAGCGTCTTTCCGGCAGCGCTAATATATATAAATTTATTATAACCGCAGACCATGGTTTTATCTATAAACGTGATAAAATTACCGAAAGTGACAAAATCGCAATACCTTCCGATGCTTTGCATAAAGACAGACGTTTCTTAATAACTAATAAAGAGATTACCAATGAAGGTATTATATCCTTGCCTCTGGCAAAACTGCTCAATAATGATAGCAAAGATTATATTGCATTCCCGATTAGCGCAAATGTTCTCAAAACACAGGGAGGGCAAAACTATGTCCATGGTGGTTCTTCTCCGCAGGAACTTATTGTTCCGGTTATTACCATAAAAGCCGAAAAAGGCCGTGTTGAGACCAGTAAAGCGGAGATAACGGTTATAGGACCGGCTACTATCCGTGTCAGTAATTTAGTTACCAGCTTTGAGTTTATCCAATCTGAACCGGTATCTGATGAAATTAAAAATGAAACATTTAAAATTTATATTATAGATAAAGACGGAAATCCTCTATCTGATGTACATGAACACAAGGCGGATTCCAAAGAACATGATCCGAAGAATCGTATGTTTCGATACAGTTTTACACTAAAAAATACGAAATATTCAAGTAAAGAGAATTATTTTTTGTTAATCAAAACAGATGATTACGAATTGTCCAGGCATCCCCTGACTATCGACATACCTTTTGCCGATGGTTTTAATTTCTTTTAAGGAGAGAATAGATGAGTGATAGTGCGGACTACACCGACAAGCTGTTTTCCATATTTTCCGGTAAAATTGTTCGCAAGGACCTTACAAAAAAAATAAAAGAAGGGGCCAATGTGCCGGTCTATGTACTGGAATACCTCCTGGGGATGTATTGTTCTTCCCGAAATGAAGATGAAATAGATGCCGGTATTCAGAATGTAAAAAAAATACTATCTGAAAATTTTGTTCGGCCTGACGAAGCCCAGAAGATAATATCACGTTTAAGGGAATTGGGCAGTTTTACGGTAATTGATCATATTTCAGTCAAGCTGAACTATAAGACAGATACCTATGAAACGGAATTTTCAAATCTTGGGATAAAGAATGTTCCCATGGTAGATAACTATGTAAAGGCTTTTGAACGCCTTCTCTGCGGTGGTATTTGGTGTATTATCCAAATGGAATATTATTATGATGAGGCTGATAAAACATCTATCCCTTTTAAGATCACAAAACTTACTCCAATACAAATGCCGCATATAGACATTGATGAATTAAAAGCAGCCAGGGATAACTTTACCGATGAAGAATGGATAGAACTTATACTCCGCAGCACCGGCATGGAGCCTTCCCAATTTGATGACCGGGTAAAATGGCTTCATCTAGCCCGTCTAATTCCCCTTGTAGAAAATAATTATAACCTTTGTGAACTTGGCCCCCGTGGAACAGGTAAATCCCATATTTATAAGGAAATTAGTCCGAATAGTATCCTTGTTTCCGGTGGACAAACAACGGTGGCAAATCTTTTCTATAACATGGCCAGCCGTGCCGTTGGCCTTGTGGGACTTTGGGACTGCGTAGCATTTGATGAAGTGGCGGGTATTAACTTTAAGGATAAAGACGGCGTTCAGATAATGAAAGATTATATGGCATCCGGTTCTTTTGCCCGTGGGAAAGAAGAAAAGAACGCCAATGCCTCATTTGCTTTTGTTGGTAATATCAATCAAAGCGTGGATGTTATCCTTAAAACTTCCCATCTTTTTGAACCCTTCCCGGAAGCAATGGCTAACGACAGCGCTTTTCTTGACCGTATGCACTGTTACCTCCCCGGCTGGGAGATACCTAAATATCATCCTGAGTTTTTTACCAATGATTATGGCTTTATCACTGACTACCTTTCTGAAATCATCAGAGAACTCCGTAAAACATCTTACTCGGATGCTTATGATAAATATTTCAAACTTGGCAGGGATTTAAACCAGCGTGATGTTATCGCTGTTAAAAAAACCGTGTCAGGGTTAATCAAGCTTATATATCCAAATGGCAAGTTCACCAAAGAAAATGTCGAAAAAATTCTTCGATTCGCCCTTGAGGTCAGACGCCGGGTGAAAGAGCAACTCAAAAAAATCGGCGGTATGGAGTTCTATGATGTTAATTTCTCATATACAGACAATGAATCCTTTGCCGAGGAATATGTCCCGGTACCGGAACAAAGCAGTGGTAAACTTATACCTGATGGCATAGGAAAACCGGGGCACCTTTATACTATTTCTCACTGTAAGACCGGAATGATTGGTATATACAAGATTGAAATGCAGATGACCACCGGAAGTGGAAAATTTGAACGAACCGGCATTGGATCGGATAGCAAAGCAAAAGAAGCCGTAGATTCTGCTTTTAGTTATCTAAAGGCCAATGCCAAAAATATAAGTCAGAGTATAAGCCTCACTACAAAGGATTATTTGCTTCATATTCAAGACCTCAACGGTGTAGGAATGAGTTCCCATCTTACCCTGCCTTCGCTTATTGCTATTTGTTCAGTTGCTTTAGGTAAGCCATTATTGACCAGCACCGTTGTTTTAGGGGACCTCAGCATTGGGGGGACTTTGATAAAGGTTGAAGAACTGGCAAATACTTTACAAGTTTGTATTGACAGCGGAGCCAAAAAGGTGTTATTGCCAATAACCTCAGCTCAGGATTTAGGAACAGTCCCTGCCGAGTTAGTGGGTAGGTTTAATCTTATTTTCTACCAAAGCGCGGAAGATGCGGTATACAAAGCTTTGGGAGTAGAATGATGCCCCCCTTTGCCCAGAAATCGTTCTAATCCGTTCAATCAAGTCATGGGTTTTCTCACGAAGCTCCATATCCAGAAATACATCAAGCCGCCGGTATTCCTATGGGTCATTTTTGAGCAAAGAAAAGGCCATCCACCCAGTGGACAGCCCTTTTCGCTTTGAGAGATACACGACTCGAACGTGCCACCTTCAGCTCCGGAGGCAAATTCTGCCATGAAACGCACAGGAACATATACTATCATCAAGTAGCATATCTCTATGTGGAATAATGATTTATGCTACTTGATGATAGTATACGACAGTATGCGCAAAGTGTCAATATTAGATCGAAAGTTATGGTTTCGTTACGGACGGCGCTTCCTGGACGCATTCCAATTCCGAGGCGGGGATGCGGACTATTTTTTCCCCAAAATGCTTGACCTTTATCTTCCCGGTCAATGCCCACCGCTGGACCGTTGCCTTATGGGCGCCGATGATGTCGGCGAATTCCTGGTAGGTGTAA
Source organism: Treponema primitia (assembly GCF_046533075.1). Lineage (GTDB taxonomy): Bacteria > Spirochaetota > Spirochaetia > Treponematales > Breznakiellaceae > Termitinema > Termitinema primitia_B. The sequence continues at coordinate 96,560 of NZ_JAJQRB010000045.1, forward strand.
AACTGTTTATCTTCCATGATTTTCTCCTTGTGGTTTACCGGCTCTGGACGTTAGCAGGGCGCGGGGGTACGATTGGGCTATGTTGTGTATTGATTGTTCGTGGCGTGTATATAAAGATATTTTGTACACCGATGGGGTGAAGAAAACGATATGGTGCGTCCCGTGCCATAGTCCCTGTGCGGTGGCCCTGGCAGAACGGCTCTGCCCAAGGCGTGCGATTATGTGGACTGAAACGGAGGTCATCCATGCCTCTTGATATGTTTCGCGCTGATATTGATACGGACAAACTGGACACGGCGTTTCGGATGTTCCCGGCTGAGACGCAAAAAATGACGGCTCGGCTGCTTAATGACATGGCATTTGCCTTTAAGGAGATCGCGCCGGGGGTGATCGACAAGCACCTCACGGTCCGCAATAAATCCTTCGTCGCTTCGCGGTTCAAAGTGCAAAAGGCTAACCCCTCGCAGAAGCCGGGCGATCAAGAATCGATTGCCGGATCTGAGTACATCGAGGGGGATTCCACTCACGGGGCCTTTACGGGGTGGATTGAGCAGATGGGAGGGAAGGCTGATATTGATACCGGGGGCCGGGAGCATCGGCTGATCGGGCTTAATGCCCGGGGCGGTTCCATGACCTCGCAAGCGAAACCCAAGGCCCGGATGGGCGGGAAGGCTGGGCACGTGAAGGTTGATTCCGAAGATCTCACGGGTCTTCCCGAGGGGTCGCGGGTGCAGGCTGCTATCAATATGGTGTTCCGTTCTCAGGGCGGGGACGGGCGCGTGATTCTTTCCGGCGGTGGATTCCGGCGGGGCCTGTATCAGGTAAAGGAAAAGAAAAACGGGAATCCGCCTGACGTAGCGATTCTGCAAGATTTCACCAAGCCTATTCGGCCCCGTCGGTTCGATTGGCGGGCCGAGACGGCGGAGCGGGTGCGGGCTTGGTTTGGGAGTGATTATATTTTTGAGCATTATATGGTCACCCTCCTTTCGCGGCTGTGGAAGTAGGATAGTCCACCAGGCGGAAAACAACGTTTTTACCATCATCCCTTCGCCAATACTCGCAAAGCATAGGGCAATCCCCTCTGTCGGTTTTAATTTCGAGTATGTCGCATTCATCACAAAAACCCTTGCACCCTATGTCCACCGCTATCAACGCCTTGCCTATGGGTATGTCAATCATGCTTTTTCTCCTTTTTACTTACCTTCACAATATTTATGAGGTGCGAAGGAACCTGTAGGGATAAAATCAGGGCGAGGATGTACAGCGATTTATAATGACGTTCAATAAATTCAAGTATCACTCCACCACCTCCACAAACCCGCCGGGGGATACCCGGTACACCGCAGGCGGCGCGTTGATAAGCCCATCAGGGCGCACGGTAAACACTGGCGAGCTGGCCCCGGCGCGCTCCGCCTCAGCGATAAACGACACCGCCCGGCTGGACCCCGGGCCGAGGGTGACTTCCGATAAATCGAGGTAGTACCGCACATCGCCCGGGCCCCAGTTTACGGCGGCCGACGCCACCCGGTAGAGCTTCCCGGCGTCGCGGAAGTAGTACTCCTGCCCGGCTGCCGCCAGGGGCGTAATCAGTTCCCGCTCGGCATACAGGGTGCCGCTGTCCAGGTAGTACCGCACATCCCCGATGGTCGCCACCAGCTCCCCGGGTGGGTCAGGTTCGGGTATGGGCTCGGGGCCCGGATCGGGGTCTGGCAGCGGGTCGGTCACAGGTTCAGGGATGGGTTCAGGGACTGCGGCCGGATCTGGGTTTCGCAGGCGGTGACGGTGAGGGCGATGGGTTTCTATCGGGGACTGGTCGGATTCTGGCTCCAGATCTGGTTCCTCCGCCACCGGTTGATCGAGCGAGGGCGCGGGGATAGATTCAGAATCGGAGTTGGGGCCATTGTCCATATCTCGGTCTGCCATGATTGGCGCAGCTTCGTTAGGAGCACTGTCGGACGGCGATGATTCCGTTTCTTCTAGATTTTCTTCGATGCTGCTGGGAAAGGTGTAGCTTATATAAGTAGGGTATTCACACGACACCACCGCGAGTGCAGCGATGAGAGCAATAAAAGATAATTTCCGCATTTTGTCTCCGCCTATACGGGGAGACAGGTAATTTTTTTGGTACGGTAAATATACTCAACAATATTGATTCTGTCAAGTATTTTTTATTTTATTTTTTCCGGCTCATCTGGGTACGCCTCCACGATAGCGCGGATCTCATCCACGAGCCGACGGTAGTACTCCTTAAATACCGGGCTATGCAGCAGCTCCGGCGGCGCCGCAGTAAGCATGGCCGCATTGATACGCTGGGCTAGTTCAGGGGGTTGGGTCATAGCTGGGAGTAGGCCCGGTCAAAGTAATCGGCGTTATCAATATCAAACTGGTAAGCAGTACTACTTCAGTTCTCACGGAAAAACGGATCTTTCCACCCGATTTTAATATGTCAATCAAATCCTCATAGGGCGATACATACAGCCGTGTTCCAGTCATGTTGGGGACCCTTCCTCTGAATTTATGATCGGTTCCGTCCTTGTCCCGTACCGTTATCGTGGCAGGATCAAATAAAATGAGGTCCTCTGGATCGTCCGACTCTCCAAAATAATTAAGATAAAATTCTATTCCCACGCTGTCATCATCAATCAAAAATGACACGCCGAGATCGCCATCTTTTGTTAATATATTACTAAACTTCCCGCTTATCTTTTCCCGTAAGCCAATATACTTATCGTCTGTCTTATCGCCGAATTCATCCACATATTGCCGTACCCTCCATACCCCGGTATAGGCCGGATCATCCTCCGGGCGTGGCTTAGGGGACGGCGTTTCCTGGGAAACCTCAGTAGTTTGAGCAGGGTTTGCTCCGCCCTCTTTGGCAACACAAGATATTGTACTTAATGCTACAGTAATCCCCACTAAAAACATGAGGGTTTTATCCTTCTTTTTATTTACCATGGCCATTCCCCTATATCAATATTTTTCGTAATTCCGCCAGGGCGCCCTGAAACTCAGCCTCAATCGGCCCCGCTTCGTCAATGGCGCTTTCCAGGATATCCCGGGCTTTCTCGACCTGGCGCTCAGTTTTCAGCTCCCCCAGATATCGCCTGAGCCGTTCCTCTTTGTATCCCTTAAATAAATTTTCCAGTTTTTTGGTACTATCCGCCCGATCCGCCTTCACCGCTTCGTACCGCTTAAAAAGCGGCGGAAACCCGGCAGCAGCGGCGCCCTGGGCGATAGCGGGCAATACAGAAACATCGCCGTCGGTAATACCAGGATTTTTCCCCAGCAGCAGCTGGGTCCGGTGTTTACAGACCGACCCAAACGCCGCCGCAGGGCATGAGCAGGTAACGACCAGGGGCGAGAGGGTGACGGACACCTCATACGGTTCCTTAGCCGACCCCGCAATTTTAAAAATATAATCCGCCATAATCCCCCCCCCCTATTTCGGAAACTCCAGAACCTTCCCTCCCCGGTAAACCTCGCGCCCGCTATTATGCGGCCCCACAAAACCCACTACCCCCGGCATACACTCCCCAATTCCCCGAGATCCGCCCGAGATGGACGGCTGGTCATGGGCTAAGAGGACTTGCGAATATCGTCTGTCTTGGCTTCCTCCACATCGATCTTTGCCAAATCAGATCCAGATATTGGCAATTCCCCACGCTCGGCAGCAAGAATCTGCTTCTCGTATACATTTATGCCTATTTTGATAAGATATCCTAAAAAAGTACCGTCTGAATCTTCGGCATGGGTCCCCTGTATCCTAGCAGCCTCTATTCTTGCGATTAGAACATCATCGAGGCGTACATAGGCGCTTGAACTTGGATTAGAAGGATTTCTGGTTCTTTTTGGCATAATCACCTCTTTATACTATAGTATCGGTTTTTTGTAAATAAAAAAATTAAAAACTTTATATTTTACTTGACATAATCTGACACTTGTCATATTATAAAATCATGAAAGCAAAGCAAAAACCCAAGTATGAGTACATGGCGGTCCACCTTCCCCGAAATACCAAAAAACGGGTAAGGGCGATAGCGGCGGAAATGGAGACCTCGATGGGAAGGGCGTCTGAAAAGCTCCTAGAACTGGGCCTGGATGAATACCTCAAAAAAACCCAGACCCCGGCAGTGGCAGAATGAATACCTTAAAAACTTGGCTTGCGGCGTGGACCCTCTACACCCTTACAGGAGAGTTGCCGCCAGCCCCTGAAAACGAATCGTCATCGCCGGATCAGAGTAAGGCGGGAAGCCGTTGACTTTAACAAACTCAAGGACGGCGGCGCGAAATTGCTCTTTCTTTTCGGGCTTAACGGGCGCGGAGTCAATAAATACGTTCAGTTCGGCATATTTTTCAGATTCTGTTTTATTGTCCATATTTTTTTATCGGCAAAAAAGAAGCTGCCATGAATGATTTAATTCCCCGGTCGAGGGGTACTCCGTGTCCGCGATAAGGCAATCCGTCCACCGCCGCCAAAAGGTAATCCGCCATTGCGCCATCTGCGGCTGTGTGATCTTCGAGGGCGTCCATGTCGAATGGCAGCGCCCCGACGGCGAGATAAAGGACGAAGGCATCGACGGGTCCTACGACGACGGCGCCGGAGAATGCGAGCTGTGCGGCCGCGAGCTGTGCGCCGACTGCGGGGGCTTTGACCACCAGGGCGTATGCCAGGCCTGCCGGGGCGATGAGGGCGACGATGACTGACGCGGACGCCGGGCGCATCGAGGAACAGATGCGGATATTTGCAAAGGAACTAACGGAGCTCAGGCGGTTCATCGAGGAACTGCAAAAAATGCTCCGGGAATATAAGGAGAAAAAGCATGGATGAATTAACGCGGAAAGAACAGGAGAAGATCCTCCGGGTAGGCGACTGGGTCCGGTCGAAATCATTGCCCCTGAACCACAAAGACGAATGGAGAATTGATCAGAAGTATCACCCTGTTTCTAAGGTGATTTACGATGGAAGCGACGAACCCTATTTCTTTTTTAGGGGCAGCAAAAGAAAATGGGCCTTCCTGCCTATCCACTTTGAACGCTCCCTTCGCCCGGTGGAACTTATCCGCCCCTTTATCTGGCGCAGGGCCACCGCAATCATCGAAGCCGGCGAGCGCCTCCGCTTCCGCCCCCTGATCCGCTTAGGCCTCGCCATACGGAGCCGCATATGAAAGCCCTCGGCATCATCTCAGCGGTGTGCCTCATCGTAGGCGCCGCAGGATTACTCGCCCGGTGGATTTACAACCACAAACACTACTGGCAATGGAAGCGGGGGAAGTAAATGGAACTACCAATCGGCAAAGCGCTTGTTGCAATAGAAACACTGAGCGGATCATGCCATATAGGCAATGAGGATTGCTACTTTTTGGACAAAGAATGCCCTGTTGCGAACTGCGCCGCCAATAACCGCACCGACGGCAAGAGCATCATCTACCGCCTGGTTGATTACCCGGATGCGAGGGCAAGCGCGTGGATAAGCCTCGCGGATAAACAGCCAGAAGTGAAGGAAGATGAATACGATTGCCCGCTAGGAAAACAATTTCTTGTGTACTGTGCTCAATGGAATCAGATAGATCTTGTTTTTTGGAGCAACGCCAATGGATTTGGCAATTTTCCCGTTACCCATTGGCAACCGTTGCCGCAATTCCCGGAGGCTCCCCATGCCCTATAAAGTTTCCCGGATAGACGACCAGTTTCTCATAGGCGACGACGGCGCCGTAGCCGAGTTTGAATCGGTAAACGAAGCCATCAATTTCCTGCTGGACCGCAACTGGACCGCCGACGACCTGCGATCCCTGCATTTTCACTTCGAGGAGGAAGTATGATAACCGAAAAAACCGCGCAGGAAATCTGCGAATTGTACGGAGAATTGTCAACAGCGGAGCATATCCGCGACAGGATTTTAGCAGGAGCGAAACCCGCTATTTTTGTGGACGACGATGAAGGCGGTTTTGAAAGCATGCTTTTGCTTGTTAATGACGCATTAACCCTATTGGCCGACCGAATCAAATTCATAAACATAGCCATGGGTGCACACCAAGCCCAAGCCCGCGAAGAACTGGAGGCATCCAATGGGTAGCACCCCCCGCAACATAAGCGGTTCACGCGCCGCCTCAATACTGGGGCATTCCCCCTTTGCAACGCCCCTGCAAACCTTCCAGCAAATCATGGAAGATCTTCACCCGGGCTGGAACGACGCCCACGGCTACACCCTCCCGGAGCATACCGACACCGCCGCGACCCGGTTCGGCTTGGCCTTTGAAAGCGCGATAGTAGAACTGTCAGAACGGGAAACGGGATTGAAAATCGGCGACCGGGAAAAGCTGTTTGAAATGGAAATCAAAGGCTTAGGCCCCATAACAAGCTGCCACGTTGACGGCATTTTTTCCGATGACTCGGTATACGAAGCAAAAACCACCAGCAGTTTTATGTTCCGCGAATCATGGGGAACGCCGGGGACCGATAGAATCCCTGAATACTACCAGGTACAGCTCCAGCATAACCTCATGTTGTCCGGGAAAGAGGAAGCAAAACTATTTTTGCTCTGCTTCCCCGAAACCCCGGAAGCATGGGAAAAGATGGGGTGGGAAATTTTAGACTCATTAAACAAAGATGGTTCTCGCTCATATTTTTTAGTACACGAAGATATGGACATCCATGTAAGGCCACAATTATGGGCAGATACACTTTATATGATGGGCTTTTTCCATACCTACCGCATCCTCGCCAAGCCCGATGTCCAGCAGTCAATGGTAGAACGCTACCGCGATTTCTGGACCCGCTACGTAATCCCCGGCATCCCCCCCGAACCGCAAAACTACGCCGACATCCAGCGCCTCTTTGTCAAACCCGTCGGCACCATCGTATGCGACGAAGAGCTTACCCGCTGGTGGTCCGAGTACGACCTCATCGGAAAAGAAATCGGTAAAAGCGGACAGGGGGCAAAGCGCCGAGAGGTGCTGAAAATGGACATCCTCGGCAAAGCGCGAAAGATAGACGCCGTTGTTGACGAAGAGTCATGCGAAAAAATAATTTTCCGCTCCGCCGACGGCAAAAAACTAGGCCAGTACAGCCGCAATTCAGGTTTCAGGAGTTAGCAATGCCAAAAACAGATGATGAACTATTCCGCGAAAAAGTAGCTGAAATGCGGGATACACAGAAAAAGTATTTTAAGTCCAGGTCATACACCATTGAAAAGGAAAAGTTTCTCGCCGAATCAAAGCGGCTTGAAAGTGAAGTGGACGCAATCCTCACTGCATGGAAGCATGAGGAAGCGCGGAAAAATAATCCAGAATTGTTTGATTAACAGGAGCTAATTATGGAATACGGAAAAAGTCTTGATAAACCGGAATCGCGCATGGTAACCGTCCACCACAACTACGGACAGCCCGTACGGTTCCACGCCAAAAAAGAGCGCATGAGCAAAAAAGAACGCCTCCGCCAGAAGCGGGATAGAAAGGAGGGCTTTGAAAAATGAAAGCAACATTTGAATTCAGCGTTTATTTTTCTGCCAACAAAATAGACGCGCCCACATTGCCCAACTGTGAGAAATGCTATTTTCACATACACCTGTGCGATTACATTTCCCACCAGATTTGCGGCGTAGGGGCGAACGGCTATTTTACCGCCGGGCATGGCACGGGAACGATCATCGAAGATCAGGATTTGGCAATCTAGCGACTAAACCGGGCAACCGGAAATTATAGGAGGCATTATATGAGTAACGGAAGCCAAGGCGGGGCAATCGCCATCAGGGGTGAGGAAATCACCGAAGAAAAAATCATCGAATATCTGGATGCAACGGGGACAACAAAATCCCTGTTACCGACAGAAAAAAAGATGTTTATCAACATCGCCCGGGAGTTCGGCCTGAACCCCTTCAAGCGGGAAATCTACATTTCCGTTTACGGTTCCGGGGATAGCCGCCAATGCGCCATCATCACCGGGTACGAAGTTTTCATCAAACGCGCCGAACGTACCGGAGCCCTCGACGGATGGAAAGCATGGACCGAAGGGGAAGGGCCTAGCGGCTTAAAGGCAATCGTTGAAATCCACCGGAAGGATCGGAAAGTACCGTTTGTGCATGAGGTGTGGTATTCAGAAGTAGTGCAAACCACAAAAGACGGTTCCCCCAATCGCTTCTGGAAAAAACAGCCCCGCTTCATGACAAAAAAAGTGGCGATAGGACAAGCCTTCCGTCTATGCTTCTCCGATGAACTGGGCGGCATCCCGTATCTCGAAGGCGAAGAGGAGGAAGCCGAGCCCCGCGACGTAACCGAGCCGCCCCTCAAAGGCACCAGCGCCGATGACCTCGCCGCTACGCTGTCCACCGACGCCGCCAAGCTGCCTGAGAGCGCGGAAGAGAAGCCCGTAGAAGTAACCCTCGGGAAGCCCACTAAAGAGGATTTGTTTTAATGAACATCAAAGCAGTAGACGCGTTTAATTGCATTATCGGCATAGCCGGAAACATCGTCGCTCATGACAACAGTATCAGTGCGGAAGATGCTACTACAAAGGCATTAGAGGTATTAGTTCTGTCTGAAAAAACAGTAATGGCATGGGAAGATACCCATAACGAAGACGGAAGTATAAGGCCCATAGGGGATATTTTTTCAAGCATGATGAGCAGAAGTCTGACGCCTGAACAGCGTGATAAAGTAATCTCCCTTAAAGAAAGAATGGGTATATAGCCTTACCGCCCCAGCGTATGCGGGGCGAAATATCATTAGGAGGTAGCCTATACGGGGAGACAGGTAATTTTTTTGGTATGGGGCAAAGGATAAGCCGTTCAACTCGGCGGCCCCGTATATTTCCCGTCCGGGTATTTATGGGTTGCCAAGCGAATCCGGATAAGCGAGGTCGCAAACCTGTTGCAGTAATTGCGTTGCAAGAAAGCCGAGGAACAATAGCAGGGAATCAGGCTTGACAGCCCGGAGAGACGGGCATATGGGGATGTGGTGGAATGGTAGACACACCGGGAGGCCTCCCGGCGGGCGGAATAAACCGTGCAGGGTCGAGTCCTGCCATCCCCATAGGTGAATGTTCCTGCATAAATAAGTGCCAGGGGTACAAGGCGGCGTAAGTGCGGCCTCCCGAAAAACAAACAAATGCAGGTGGTGAGCATACGCGATACTGGCAATCCAATGGCAGCCAGTCCTATAAAGCGCAGGCCCAAAAACGGCGCAATGGTGTTACGGCCCATGCGCAACGAGAGCGGAGAGGGAAAGACACTGGCTGGGCTCCGTTGAAGAAAAGCCATCCCGATCCGTGGGTAGGCCGCCAAGTGCGGTTTTTCGAGGGGGAGATTGTGAAACGGTGCAGTAAATGTGGTGAACTGAAAGATGAATCAGAGTTCAACAAAAAAAGTGCAAGTAAGGATGGTTTAACCTCACATTGTAAGGAGTGTGCCAGTAAATATTATCAAAAATACTACGAAATCAATAGAGATAATATTTTAAAAGATATGAAAGAACATTACATAGATAACCCTGATATTTATGCGGAAAAGCGAAATATAAGAAGGGAAAAGAAAAATGCTACTGCTAGGGAAAAGCACAGAATATATGTTGAAGAACATAAGGATGAAATACGGGAAAAGGAAATTCTTCGTTTAAGAAAACGGTTAATATCTCTGAATAAAACAATTTCTCTTTATAACGGTCAATGTGAACTTAAAAAAACCAAAGAGGAAAAACTTGAAACAAAGAGTAAGGGTTACAAACGTTGTTATGCAAAAAACCGAGAAAAGGTAATAGTACGGAACGCAGAGTATTTTAAAAATAATCCTGAGTATTATGCCCGGTGGATGGCAAAAAAGGAATTTAGAAAATGGGGGATAAAAAATCCCCCGGAAGATTTACTTGAAATAAAAACAGCGCACATTCTCCTTGTAAGGAGATTAAGAAAAGCCAAAAAGGAGGCAATAAATGGCTAAGGAAATCGCGGTGATTAAAGGCAAAGAAGCGGTAGGTTTGGATGATGTACGGGGTAAAAAGAAATACCTTTACAGCGTTTTAATGCGTTCCATTGAATCTATTGATAACGGGGGCGGACAAGACGCCCGAGCTGATGCTGATGCAATATCAAACGCCGCCGGAAAAGTAGTAAAGCTCATGGCAACAGAAATACTGTACGGTGAACATATCGCACGGGGACGAAAAATGATTGACATCCTTGAGGATTGACCGTGATTAGGGAGGGGGCTTGAACAGACAGGGACCGATAAACCGCCGGGCGCGAGCGTGCTACGTCAACGGCGTGTACTGCAAAAACATGACCGTCGCAGCGGAAAAAGCGAGCTATATCACTGACAGGAGCATAGGAGTATGGGAAATTCACCGGGTACTAAAAGGCAAAAAAAGTATAAAAGGGCTAACCATCACCGAATCCCCCCCAGCACGGGAATTCAACCCCCTGAATCAGCCTTCCGTCTTGCCACGGAAGCGGAATGGCGCGAAGCGTACCGCGAAGCCTATCTCGCCCGAAGCGGCGGAGCTGAAAAGGCCGAGGGGACGTCCGAGGAAGCAGGTATTGGAACCTACCGATATATCGACGCCCGAAATCCCGAAGAAGTCTCGTCATACGAAAAGCACCGCCAAGCCTACTGGGACGCCATCAAAAAAGACTATCTCGCCCGAAGCGGAGGCCCTGAAAGCATGGCTGAACGGCAAACGCCCGGCGAAGCGGAAGGCGCCCCCGCCGGAGCGGAAGCACAGCCTCCTCAGAGTAAACATCCTGGACCAGGGACTCCCGGAAAAATGGCGGTAAATCCCGACCGCTGCCATGACTGCCTCGACATCACAGGCCCCATCTCATGCCAGAGCGGCCCCTGCCCGTACATCGACACCCGCCCTGACTTCGTGGACAAATCGGTGAGTAGGATGCTCGCAGCCCTCCGCAGCCGTGGTGTCGAGGCGGCACAGAAGTGATGTTGATAAACGATCACATGGAAAATGTGAAGCAGTACAACATCCCTAAGGCGCAGCTCATCATTGCCGACATCCCGTATAACGTGGGCAACAATGCCTATGCGTCAAGCCCGCAGTGGTACGAAGGCGGCGACCGGGAAAACGGTGAATCGAAACTTGCCAATAAAAGTTTTTTCCGTGGAGACGAAAACTTCAACGTGTATAACTTTTTTATGTTTGCTACCCGTATGCTCAGGCCCGAACCAAAAGAGACCGGGAAATCGCCTTGCATGATTGTATTTTGCGAATTTGAACAGCAATTTGAACTTATACAGTTTGGTAAAGAGCATGGATTACCCCATTATCTGAATCTGGTATTTTACAAAAACTACTCCCCGCAAGTTTTGAAAGCGAACCAGCGTATAGTGGGCAATGCCGAATATGCGGTTTTGTTTTACCGTGATAAACTCCCAAAGTTTAACAACAACGGGCGCATGGTTTTCAATTGCCTTGAATACAAGCGGGATACCGAAACCCCGAAAGTACACCCCACCCAGAAAAGCATCCACGTTATCAGAAACCTCATAGAACTATTCACCGATCCCGGTGACGTGGTAATAGACCCCTGCGCCGGATCAGGGGTGACCCTTTTAGCCGCTGAATGCCTAGGCCGTAAATCCTACGGCTTTGAATGCAAGCGCGAATTCTGCCATGCTTTTGAATCCACGATTGCAAAATGCGTACAAACAGAATTATTCACGGGGGCGCAGTAATGCTCCGTGACTACCAGCAACGCTCCGTCGACGACGCCCGCCGGGAGCTGGCCACCCATGACCGGGTATTCCTCCAAAACCCCACGGGGAGCGGGAAGTCCGTCATCTACGCCGCCATCATCGAATCGGCCTACTCCCGCGACAACACCGCATGGATAGTCGTTCCGCGTCTTGAACTTGTAGCCCAGATGAGCGCCCACCTCACCAAGTGGCACGTCCCCCACGGCATGATCACCGCCAGCAGCAAAGAGAGCCGGGCGTACAAGGTACACGTGGTGTCCATGCAAACCGTCAAGCGCCGCATAAAAGATGGCAAAATCAAAAACTTCCCGCGCTTGCTCCTCATCGACGAAGCGCACCTGTCCCTGGACACCCAAAAAGAAATCATCGCGGCCCTCCCTGAAACCAGCAAAGTCATAGGCTGTAGCGCCACCCCCGAACGCCTCGACGGCAAAGCCCTCTCCGATGTGTACCAGTCCATCATCTACGGCCCGTCAATCCCCTACCTCACGCAGGCCGGCTTCCTCGCCCCGGTACGCTACTTTGCGCCGCCTGACATCAACATCAATGACCTCAAGTTTATCCGCGGCGAAGCGGACGCCACTGAGCTGGAGAAGCTCCTGACGGCCCGCAAGGTGTACGGGCGCTGCATCGACTACTACCGCCGATTCGGCATAAACCGCCCCGCCCTGATTTTTTGCCGGACGTTGAAATCAGCCGAGCAGACCGCCGCGCAATTCCGGGAACACGGCTACAATTTTGAGTACATCGCCGGAGACATGAGCCACAAAAAGCGCCAGGATCTCCTCGACGCCCTCGACCGTGGCGCCATTCAGGGCCTCGCCGCCGCTGACCTCCCCACCTACGGAGTAGACATCCCGCGCCTCTCCTATATCGCCTTCCTCCGCCCCACCCAGTCCCGCGCGTTATTTTTCCAGATGTGCGGCCGTGGTATGCGTATCGCTCCCGGGAAACAGGACTGCATTATCGTGGACCATGTAAACTGCCTGCAATTTCATCAGTCCGCCGGGATGCCCCTCATTTTCTCCGATCACGTCTCATGGGCATTTTACGGCCGTGACAAAAAACAGAAAGAGGCAACACCCCCCGCATCAAAGCTATGCCCCTACAACGATTACGAATACTGCTGGAAGCCCTCCTGTGTAGGCTGCCCCAAAAAGCCCGAAAGCGCCGAGGATCCCCGGAAAACGGTCATCGTGGACATCCCCCTCGAAGAAAAGAAAGCCCCCATTTCCCTGGCGGCCATGCTCCCCGAAGAAAAGCAGGAGTACCAGGACCGCATAGGACGCGCCACTGACGAAGCGCAGGAGGGCTTGCAATCCGGAGAAATCAGGCCCGGACCCATCGGGGAGCTGCTGGCAATCGCCAAAGAATTAAATCGAAAACCAATGTGGGTGTACTGGCACCTTACGGAGGCAACCCGGTACACAGTGAATGTCCCGCTGATCTATGAAATCGCCCGGCAATGCGGGTATAAGCCCGGCTGGGCATGGCATAAAGCCAACGAAATAAAAGCGCAGAAAATGGAGGCGGCAGGATGAGCGAATACGAGGAAGCGATACATGAGGCGGCGCGTGAACGGTTTGAGTTTCAAGAAAAGAATAATTACACGATTCCTAATTTTTGCAAGGATTGTAATCATTGTTCAATGAAAATAATTAATAATGAAGCTATCCCTATGATTCAATATGAATGTGACTTAATCCAAAGCATGAATAAGGGGATTCACGGATATGCACATTGTGATTTATACGATGGGATACCATTTTGAAAGATCCTGACTGGTTTTATTGCAGTGATTGTAAGTATCATGCCTGGATTAATGATGATCATGGTTGGCCTAGTGATAAACCTATTTGTAAACTACGCAAGTTATACCTTGCATATATCGAAGAATGCGATGATAAAGAAATTATTTGTAACATGGAGCAAAACCAATGACAGAACACTCCGTCCAATCCGCCTGCCTCGACTGGCTCGCCTCCCGCAACATCAAAGCCTGGCGCAGAAACATCGGCGTAGCCTTCTACCAAAACGCCGACGGAACCCCGCGCCCCGTAAGATACAACAAAAAAGGCATGAGCGACATCACGGGGGTATGCAGTGTTTATAAAGAGTTTGTATTTGAGGATGACGAAGGGGAATACGTTAGGGCATTACCTGTTCCCGGTATCCGCCTGGAAATCGAAGTGAAGCGGCCCGGCGAAGTACCGACGAAGGAGCAAACCGCCTTCATCGACATGATAAACCGCGAGGGTAGCGTAGGGATATGGGCCGACAGCATTGATATGCTGGAAGCAAAGCTCAAAGAAAAAGGAGTAATTTATGGGTGAAATGATTGAATTGTTGGACAATGATAGGTTTATTGTCATCAATCAAAAGCGGTTTGATGAATTAAACGAAAAGGAAAAAACAGGGCCAGACTCATTTTTCCAGTCATCCATTGCCGTATTAAAGGTTTATGAGGCATTAAACAATTTTTCTACGGAGTATGAAAAATCAACTGGTAAAAAACTGAATCAGAAATATATCGTTTGCAACCAAGATGAACCATACGCCGAAGAGGTGGCCCGGATTATCCTAGAGGGCGAAAAAGCAAAGCTCAAAGAGAAGGGGTGATTGTATGAAAACAGGTGGGCCGGGTACAGGAAATAAGGGGTGTTTAGATTGCAAATATGCATCTTATACATACAACCATAAAAAGAAATTAAAAATGAAGTGTAAGCGCATGGGAAATCCATGCCTAAAAGAAATAAGGAGGAACCAATGGCAGAAAAACTAAAGCCCTGCCCGTTTTGCGGAAATAAACCTGAGTGGGGCAGTGAAAGGACAAGCCTTAACACATACTGGTGGTTATTTTGTAATAAAACAGAGTGTTTAATTCAGCCCGCTACACAATCGTATGGAGCAAGGGAAACAGCAATCGAAGCCTGGAACCGCCGGGATGGGGAATTGAAATGAAACTAAAAACCTACGTCGCCATGGTAAACCCCCGCTTTGAAATCCCCATCACAGAAACCCTGTCGGCGATTGAAGCGGGTAATCCCCTCCCGGAAGTATACAAACGCCACACCATCCGCGCCAACTATGCCTTCTGGGAAAAGCGCATAAATGCCATAAACCGTGGCGAAGGCGTTCTGTCAATCCGCGTATGGGAAGGCAAGCCCTACCGAAGCAAGCAGCGGGAGATCGCCCGGCTGGAGAAGGTGGGGATACAGAAACTTCATTTCGTTAACTTTATGGGCGCATATTATAATTTCACCATAGAAGATTTAGAAAAGCAAACTACCGAGATCGATTTTGCTAAAAATGATGGGTTTAGTAATTTTGACGATATGCTTGCGTGGTTCCATGATTATCCATCTGGCGATATGGCAATAATCCATTTCACTTCGTTCAGATATTAGGAGGTTGAACAATGGCTACTAACATTGATATTACCGGAAAGAGGTTCGGTAAACTAACGGCAATCTGTTATGAATTTACCAGAAATAGTCACCAATTCTGGCGTTGCAAATGCGATTGTGGAAAAGAGGCAGTTATTGAAAAAGGTAGCTTAGGGAAAGGTTCAAAATCATGCGGTTGTGTTAAGAGAGAACATCTCATAAATATAACCAGAAAGCATGGTAAATCCAGAGAACGGCTATATATTATTTGGAACGGTATGATTCAAAGGTGTCATGGAAAATTAACTACCCATAACAGCGAGTATCAAAATAATTCTATAACCGTTTGTAGCGAATGGCGCAATGTTGATATTTTTTATAAATGGGCGCTTGCAAATGGTTATAACGAAAGAATGACAATAGATCGTATTGATAGCAATGGAAACTATTGCCCGGAAAATTGTCGATGGGTAGGCATGAAGCAACAAGCGGAAAATAGGGGGTCTACTATAATTATTGAATACAATGGCGAGCGACTATGTGCTGCCGACTGGTCAAAAAGGCTAGGGGCAAAACATAACATTGTTTTTCAAAGAATAAAAAGGGGATGGGATAAAATAAAAGCTGTTTCATGCCCTATTTCACTACCGGAATAGTTAAAAAACCCGAGGGAGGGGAATTATACATGACAGCCGCTGACATCCACGACTTTACCCCCGAGGAACGGGCGGAGTTTGAGAACCACTGCGCTACCCTCAGCGATATCGGGAATATGTCCCGGCCGGAAGCCGAGGCGGAGGCGCTGGGGATTATCCGGGGACGGCGGAATGGGGCGCATATTGACGACATCCAGCGGAAGCAGATCCGGGAGGTGGCGCGGTTTACGATGCCGGACCCGGACTATACCCAGGTTTTTGAGGCTATCGAGGCGCGGGTCCGGGACAAGATGCGGGAAAAATCGGTGTATGAGTTTCACCCCACCGAGGAAGGGCAGACTGAGGCGGTGACGCTGTATATCGACGGGCTTATCCGGTACGTGGAGGGATTGGGATGGGCGGCGTATGATGGGCAGGACGGGACCTGGCGGACTGATATCGGGGAGCATGTGGTCAATAAAATCATACAGATTGTCGCCCGGGAACGGTGGGACTTCCGGGGGGCCGATGAGTCCCGGGACTATTTCCGCTTTGTGGAGCGGCTCAATACGGAGCCGGGGGTACGGCATGTGGAGAAGATGCTCCGGCCGCATGTGATGGACAAGGCAGAGGTGTACGACAAGAGTCCGTACGTGATTAACTGCCACGGGATGGCGGTGGACCTCAGGACGGGGAAGTATAACGCCAGTATCCCGGAGCTGCGGTTTATGCGGACGACCGGGTGCCAGCCGGACTTTGATCAGCTGGAAAACCCTACCGGGGACCACGGATGCCCGCATTTTATTGATTTTCTGGCGGATATTACCTGCGGGGATGTTGATTTAGCCCTGTGGATTATGCGGTGGTTCGGGTATTGCCTTACCGGGGATATTTCGGCGCCGTTTTTTGTGGATTTACACGGGAAAGGGCGGAACGGCAAGGGGGTATTGCTGCATACCATGGCGAATATCTTTGGCGGATACGCCCGGACAGTGCCGGATGAGCTCATAATCGACGACAGCCGGGCGGGAAACGTCAAACATGCCTATGCGTCGCTTTTGGGGGTACGGCTGGCGATTGCCGACGATGTAAAACCCGGGCGACTTAATCTGTCGTCGCTTAAAAAGATTACCGGGAAGGATCCGGTGGAAGCGGAGCGGAAATATCAACACCCGTTTACCTTTTGGCCGACTTGTAAAGTAACCCTGGCGAGTAACCACAAGCTGTCACTGCCTGAGACCGGGGATGCGGCGACGGACCGGATCAAGTTTGTGCCGTTTAATTTTTCGGCGATTGGCCGGGAGGATTTTACCCTGGAGGACAAACTCATCCGGGAGGCGCCGCAAATCCTGGCGTGGATTATCCGGGAGGCAGGGAAGTACCTGGCGGCCCCGGGAAAGCCCGGGTTTCCGCCATGCGCGGCTATTGACAAGGCTACCGAGGATTACATAGCGGGGGAAGATATCATCCAGCAGTTTTTGGACGAAAAGATGACCATGAGGGACAAGGACGCGCGGATAAAGGCGAGTGATCTGTATAAAGCGTATAAAGAGTGGGCCTATGAGAGCGGGGAAAAGCGGCCTATGACTACGACAGCCTTCGGGCGGAGGATGAGTAGCAAGGGGATGGATAAGGTGCATGATGTAAATGGGTGGTGGTATATGGGTATTAGAGCCAAGGGAATGTATGATTAAATATACATGTAAATAAAAAATAGTACCTGCATACTGAATGCGGGTATTTTTTTGCCCAAATCCTGACGGGTTTGACGGGTTTACCCTATGTTTCCAAGACTTTATATATACGCGCGTTATATAGGAAGTTATGGAAATAGGCCTAAAACTCGTCAAACCCGTCAGCGGTAAATCGCCCTATTGACGTTAGCAAATTCGCATTGAATAGTGATTATATGCTCCTCTGTGTTGCATGCAGCGGAGTAAATTCCGTCCTTTCGGGGACACACAGAGGAGTTTTTATGAATGAAAATGAGGTTAATTCATTACAAAACAATGAATTACAAAACAGCGTTATTCCGTTTGGTTTTGAGAGTTTTCCGGTACGGATGGTATTACAAAACAATGACCCGTGGTTTATCGCCTATGACGCCGCCGATATTTTGGGCCTAGAAAAGTCAGGACATACCTTTGAAAACTTCCCGGACAGTGAAACTGGGTGGTATACTATACCACTCAGGTCCGCCAACGGGACTATCCAAAACAGAAAAATGCTCATTATCAACGAGCCCGGCCTTTACCGCCTGATATTTCAATCCCGGAAACCAGAAGCGGAAAAATTCAAAACATGGATATTTACCGAGGTAATCCCCGAAATCCGTAAATCCGGCACCTTTTTACTTGACCCAAAGGCCCGTGAAGAATATATCCGTAACCGCCACGCTGCCCGTGATCTGCGCCAGCTCAGAGAAGCCCTGCGGGACTCACGGGACAAGCCCCGCATAGCCCTGGAACAGGCTATCCATGACCGGGACGAAGCCCGGGAACGGGCAATGGAATGGGAGCATGAGTATTGGGAAGCTGAATCAAAGCTCAAAGCCATGGGGCATAAGCTCAGTGAGTTATCCTGGGCCTTTGATGATATCAAAAAAGAGTATCGTATGGTTGACTCATGGGATATCATGACCCGGGCAGAGAAAGAATCGCAGGAATAATAATCCCAGATCATCAAGGTACTGTACGGGTGGGTGGGGTATGTCACGAGCCCTAAGTCGCGGCCCCGCGCTCTCGCCACCACGCAAAATTTTCCCGCACCTGTTTTTTCATCTTGACATTATCACATAAAGTGTCATACTTACCTCATAACGCCGGGAGGCGTCAGCTATGCCCAAGAAAATCATCGACTACCCCGCCGAGAAGCGCCCGCTCCTCAATGCCCTCGAAATCGCCGAGCAGGCCCACGCCTCGAAAACATCAGCCCAAAACCTGATCCGGGATAAAAAAATCCCCGTGGTGAAAACCGAAGGAAAAACAAAATACTACGCCGCCGACAACCCCGACATCCAGCAGTTTATCGCCGACTACCACGAAGCCGAAAAAGGCAAAGCCCAGCAGGCAGAATTCAAAAATACGAAAGTAGGCCTTGAACTCCGCAAGCTCCGCGCCGCCGCCGAAAAGCTGGAAATCGCCAACGAAAAAGCCCGGGATGCCCTCATCGACCGCCACCTGGTATCCGTAGCCCTCGGCCGCATCTACTCAGCCCACACCTCCATCCTCATCCCCACGGGCGCCAAAATCACCGACCAGCTCGCCGCCGAAGCCGCCGTATCTGACCCCGCCGTAAAACTCCGTATGCAGGAAATCCTCGACGATGAACACTATTCCTTTTTGGCCACCATCGAAAAAGAGATCAACGAGTTTTTACGAAAGTACAAGGAACCCGAAATCGGCGGCGACCTACCGGAAAAGATGGGCCTAAAGAAAAAGCGCCCAAAGAAAAAATGACTATTGACGTTAGCAGATCGCTGGGCAACGATAAAACTATGAGCTACGGAATAATCTATAAAGCCACCGGACCCACGGGCAAAGTGTATATCGGACAGACAACAAGAAAATTGCAGGATAGAATAAACGGGCATAAATGTGATGCCTTAACTCATAACGCGGGAGGCAGATTTTATTATGCCATCCGTAAATATGGCCTTGACGCTTTTTCCTGGGAACAAATCGACACCGCCAATGACCACGAAGATTTACAGCAAAAGGAAATCTACTGGATAGCATTTTATAAATCAAATAATGCCAACCATGGATATAACCTTACTGCCGGAGGAGGGCAGCCAGTTGTAAATAAAGAAGTTGGAAAGATTCGTGGTGAAAAAAGGAAAGGTCAAAAACACACCCCAGAAGCACTACAAAAAATGAGAGAGGCAAAAAATAAACATTGGGCCGATCCTGAATATCGTAAGCATATGGTAGAAGTACACAAGGGGAAAATTCTACCACCTGAACAACGGAAAAAAATGGGTGATTCGAGAAAGGGGCATATCGTAACTGAGGAAACCCGCAGAAAGATCGGTGAAGCAAATAAGGGAAATAAGCCTTGGATATACGGATTAGGACATTCAGAAGAAACAAAACAAAAGCTGCACGAAAAAAACAAGGGTGATAAAATATGGAGCGTTAAAATCACCGAGGAAACCGCCCGCCAGATAAAATCCGATATCGCGGAAGGTATGCGTAATTGTGATATTGCCCGGAAATATGGGGTAAGAGTTTCCATTGTTGAAAATATAAAATACGGGTTGGCCTGGAAATGGGTGGCATAGAAAGAGACATCGAGTTTCTAATAGAAAAAATATCCCTAATCCCAAAAAATCCCCCCATGCGAAGCATAGCGGAATACGTCGAAGGCCGCCGCATACTCCCATCAAATACCCCCTTCCCGGGCCCGTGGAGAAACGCCCGCACCCCGTACGGCGTAGAAATTATGCAAAATTTTTCTCCCTATTCGCCAATTCAAACTGTTGCAATCATAAAGCCCAGAAAAGTAGGATTAACCACAATCATGGAAAATGTCGTTGCCTACTGGATGTCAGAAATGCCTACAAAAATTTTGTATTCAACAGCGACCGAAGAATTAGCCAAGGAATGGTCCACTACAAAAATTGAAGAGGTTATAGATACCCTGGGTTTCCGAAATAAAATTACTTCTAATTCCTATAATCCAAAGTCGCACCGAAGCGGATCAAACCTCCGTTATAAAGAATTCGCAGGGGGTCGTTTAGACATAGCTTCCTCTCAGTCCATGGACGCCAAGCGCCAAAAAGACATCCGCGTCCTCATGGTTGACGAAGTAGACGGCCTGGATAAACAGCTCACCACCGGGGAAGGCTCCTGGATCGAAGTCCTCAAAGGCCATACCCTTTCCTGGGGAAACCGCAAAAAGATCGCTTTCTTTTCCTCCCCCACCACCGACGAAAATTCCCAAATCAAAGAACTATACGAAGCCGGAGACCGCCGCGTTTTTATCGTCCCCTGCCCGATATGCGGCAAACCCCTGGAACTCAAGATGAGCATTGACCCCATGCCCTACGGCCTCCATGCCGATACCAAGGCCGGGGAAATCCTTACCGCATACTATCTCTGCGAACACTGCGGCGAACCAATCTTTGATCACCAGAAAAAAGATTTCTACTCATCAGACCCCCACTGCCTCCGCTTCCCGCAAAAAAAACTGGACCCCTGCCACTGGGAGCCAACCGTAAAATCCACCGACGAATACTACCGCTCCTACTCCCTCAACGCCCTCTACAGCCCCCTCGGCATGGTATCCTTTACGGACGTATACAAAGAGCATATTAAGGCCGAAGCCGGCGGCCCCGACGCCATGCGCAGCTATGTAAACCTCTACGCAGGCCAACCCTACAAAGACCAGGGCACCCGCCCGAAGCTCGCCAAAGTCCTGGAACACCGCGGCACCTACCCCGCCGGCGACGTCCCCCCGGGCGTCCTTTTTTTGACGATGGCCTGCGACATACAGCGAGGATCCGCGAAAGAGCGGGGCAACGGATCCCGGATCGAGTTATCGGTTATGGGCACGGGCCTCGGCTATCGCTCATGGATAATCTGCTACAAAGTTTTTGAGGGCCCAACTGACGACGCATACAGCGGAGCCTTTGAGGATATGTATGAGTGGATGAAAAGCATCGACGGCACCTTTTACAGCCGGGAGGGTATCCGCTTCCGCATAAGCATGATCGGCATCGACTCCGGAGACGCCGCCGATGGAAGGGCCGACGTGGTGTACCGCTTCGCCGAGCGGTGGAACCCCTTCTGTTACCCCATCAAAGGTTTCGCCCAGCTCACTGCCCGCCGTGGCGAAAAAGCCGACATCCCCGGTGCCGCCAGCTTCAAAAAATACCGCCTTGCCCGCATTGGCACCGCCGGGGAATATGTGATAGAGATCAGCACCGCCTACTACAAAAACCTCCTGTTCTCCCGGCTCAACATTCCCCCCGCCGACGGCCCCCAGCAAAAACCCGGATACTGCGATTTTCCCTCCGACATGGCCGACGATTTTTTTGTCCAGCTCACAAATTCCGAAAAAAGGGCCGACGGAAGTTTCCGCGACATCGGAGCGCATGAAGTAATGGACACCGTAATTTATAATTACTGTTTAGCCGACGCATGGCTCGACGCCCAGGTACGGATCGCGAAAGAACAGCGACGCGCCGCCGGAGTAGACCCGACCCTCATAGAACTAACCACAAATAGCAAAACCGTACTAAGCCTCCTTGAAACCCAGCTCCTCGCTTATGGCGCATCGCAAGACCCCCGATAAAAAAATCACTCCCCCAGGGTAGAGACTATTTTTTCTTAGGCCGCCCACCCTTAGATACTTCCCGGATAAGCTCCACCACAGCGGGATCATACTTAGCCGTAGGACCATCATACCCTATGGGCTTTATACCCTTGGTTCTAAGCCGTGTCTTTGCCGCCTTCGGATGTATCCCCAGGGCCGCCCCGATCTCATTTACATTCATGCCTTCCATGCTACCATTATCGGTAAAAAAAATCAATACAATAGTGTACTAGGTTATTGACAAACATAGAACAATAGTGTACTATGTTTTTAAGGAGTTAATCATGCCATACGGAATCATTTACAAAGCCACCGGACCTACGGGCAAAGTATACATAGGCCAGACCATACAATCGTTTGCCGAGAGAAAAAAGGGCCATAAAATAAGAGCTGTAAAAAAAGATCGCCGATATTCTTTTGGTATAGCCATTTTAGAACATGGCTTTGAAAGTTTTGTATGGGAACAAATCGACACCGCCGAAACCAAGGAAGAGCTGGGCCAGAAGGAAAAATACTGGATAGCCCACTACCAATCCGACGACCCGGAGCATGGCTATAATATGACAAGCGGAGGTATTTCTTTTGTTCCCAATGCCGAATGGAGAAAAAGAAACAGCGAATCACACAAAGGTCTACCATCACACAACAAGGGAAAGCACTTATCCGATGAAACCAAACGCAAACTAAGCGAAGCATTAAAGGGTAAACCAAAAAATCATAGTAAAGGCTGGGCTAAAGGGGAAGGTCATACAGAGGAACACCGCCGGAAAATTAGCGAAGCATTGAGGGGTGAAAAAAATCCCATGTTTGGAAAGCACCCCTCAGAAGAAACACGGCGCAAATTAAGCGAAGCGCAGAAACTACGCCAGAAACACGAAAGACAAAAAAGGCTGACTGCCCAGACAGAGGCCGGGGACGCGGTAAACCCCGAAGGAGAATCTGGACAGCCAGTCTATAATCATCCTTGCCCAGCGATCTGCTAACGTCAATACCCCCTTGACGTTAGCAGCAGGGCACCCCACGCTAAGATCATGACCCAGCAAGAACGCCAGGAACGGATCGCCTACCTCAAATCGCTGCGAACCAAAGTAGAAACCGCCCTCTCAGGCGCCGTAATCAACGCCGAGATCGAGAATTATTCCTTCGGTGATTCCGACGGCACCCAGTCCGCCCGCCGCAGAAAACCCGCCGAACTCATGGATATGCTCACCCGGATCAACGCCGAGCTGGATACCCTTGAGCGCCTAGATCGATCCGGAGGTGGTATCCGCACCTTTTCGACAAAGCGAATTTAGTCTATTGACGTTAGCAAATTTATAGCTGACCATAAAAATATACCGTCGTGATGACGGAAGGAACCAATGGGTATACGATCCACCATCGCCGGACTATTCCGGCCCCGAGCAAAACAAGCCCCCCGCGCCACCGCCATGGTAGACTATGACGGAGTTCGCACAACTCATTTTTATGGGCAAAAATTTCCCGGCGGATTATCAAACTCCCACCCCTCATTAAACATCGATGCCGCCGCCCTTCGCCAGCAGGTCCGGGTTTTATCCCATACCTCAACACAAGCTGCGGCATTGATTTCGCGGGATGTTGACACAGTGATAGACAGTGGGTTGATGCTATCACCCGAACCCCAGACCGACATCCTCGGCATAACCCCCGAGCAGGGCGAAGCGTGGGCTGCCGATGTCGCGACTCGTTTTGACTTATGGGCCCAGTCACAACTCTCTAGCATCACGGGCACCATGAATTTTTACACCGCCCAGCGGCTCATGCAACGCTACCTCTCCCGCGACGGTGAATGTTTCGTCCATCACTCCTATTCCCCCGACCCGCGCCTCCTTAACCCCTTACAGTTTGCCCTCATCGACCCGGACCAGATCCGCGAAAACGGTTTTATCAGCACCATGGGACTTTTAAATCTCTACGAAATCGCCGATGGAATAATCCGCAACGCCCACGGCGAAGAAACCGCGTACAAAGTGTGGTACAAAACCGCCGGAACCCCCATAGTCCAGATGAAAAACATCCCCCGCATTGGCAAATCGGGCCGGGTCATGATGACCCACGGCATGGAATATACCTACGCCGGACAGGGCCGCGGCTTCTCCCCCCTTGCGGTATCCATCCAGGACCTCGAAAACATCGTGGACCTCGCGATGGCCCAAATCGAAAAAGCCAAAAATCAGAGTAACATCGCCTTTTACACCGAGTCCTCCGGCGACCAGCCCGCCTCCGACCCCTTCGCAGGCATCCCCCGCATCGGCGAAGTCCCCTCCGGCCCTGCCGCCGCCGCCTTCGGGAACACCCCCACGCCCCCCGCAGGAGCCCAGAACGTAACCCCCGAATCCCTTGAACCCGTATACGACCCGATCCCCAACACCACCGTCCGCAAACCCGGCAGCGTCGGCATTTTCAATATGCCCTCAAAGCAAACGATCAAGCCCTTCCCCAACACCGCCCCCGACGTGCAATTCAACGCCTTCGTGGACGCGTACTTTTCCTACATCGCCGCAGCCAATGGCCAGAGCGTAGAAACCGTGCTGATGAAATTCAGCAACAACTACAGCGCCTCCCGAGCCACCCTCATCCTCACCTGGCGCATCGCCGTCCAGCGCCGCTACAATCTCGCCTGTTACCATCTGGATCCGCTCTACGAATCATGGCTCCAGGAAGAGATCGCCGCCGGCCGCATCACCGCCCCCGGCTGGTCCGACCCCCGTATGCGTGCCGCGTGGCTGAGGCATCGCTGGAACGGCTCCGGCGCCCCCGTGATCGACCCCTTAAAGTCCATCAACGCCGCGAAAGTTGCGGCAGAAATCGGGGCCACCACCCTTGAAGATATCGCCATGGAGTACAGCGGGGCCAGCGGAAAAGCGAACCGATCAAAGCTCGCCAAAGAATACGACGACCTCCCCACGCCCCCTTGGACGAAAACCACCGAAACCGTGACCGTTGAAGAGGATGGCGAAAAAGAAACCGAAAAGGAGAACAAAAATGCAGATTGACCAGAACTTTTTATTTTCATTTTTTGCCGCTGTTATATCCATCGGAAGCGTTATCGGCAGTTATTTTACCCTCAAAGCGAAAGTCGGCGAAAACGCCAAAGAAAACGAGCGGCAGGAAACGGCCATAAAAGAATGCGCCACAAAAATAGAACTACTCGCCGTACAGAAACGCCTCGAGGAAGACCGGACCCGCAACGACGAACAGCACCGCGAACTCCTGACCTCCCGCAACTCCCAGGGCGAACGCCTTGGCCACCTCGAAGCCCGCATGGAAGCCATCCTCGACGGCATAAACGACATCAAAAAAGAACTCTCCCGGAGAACCGCATGAAAAACGGAATCCAGACCTTTTTACAGGAAGCAGGCGAATCAGCCTGTTACGCCCTCTGTATCATCAAAATAGCCGAGGATATACTGGGCCACGAACTCGACCCCATAAGCTCCCTGCTCCTTGGCATCGAAAAGCATTGCATCGACTACAACTGGCAAGATGAAACCGACAACAACAATTTCTACGTCCGCGACCCCGCCCATTTCCTCTCCGGCCTCATCGGCAAAACCGTAACCGTCCGCGTAGAAAGCGCCGACCTGAAGCCCGCCCCTCATGAGTACGCCGTCCAATGCTGGCAACGTACCAAAACAGGGCAAGTCATCACCCACTTTAAAATTGCCGGCTGGGACCCACTGGTACATAGCGTTACAGTAGCACAAGGCCAGATCGCCAGCCTCCGCATATTTACGGTTAAGGAGTAACTCATGGTAACAAAGAAAACTGTTGTAATAGTTTCAAATGGAGAATGGAAAATAACATCAGAAGAAGATATCATTGTTATTTCATCTCAATGTGGAAGGGCAATGGAAGTACATAAATCTTTTTTACCCACCCTTGCAGAGGGCCTTAACGAATATCTTGAAGCAATAAAGGAGTAACCCATGGATTTACAGCTTATCAAAGAACTGGCGATAATCGCCTTTACCGCCATCGGCATTATCGAACTGTTGAAAAACTATATCAAGCCAAAGGACCCCAAAAAAGTATGGCCTATCGTGGCCATCCCGCTTACCCTGGCCCTCACCGCCGCCTACTACCTTCTCCCGCAGTTTATCACCATCGGTCTTTTATCAGTGTCAATTGTACAGATAGGATACGATATCATCCTTCAGGGCTTCAAAAAATTAATAACAAAGGTAGCGGAGTAATTGTGGATCAACCCTGGACAAAAAAAGATACTGTTTTTATTCTCATTATCCTTGTCCTGGCTATTATTTTCGTCAGCATTATTGGTATCACAAGAACAGACCGTGATACTGTCACGGGAAAACTACGAAGCATTGAAAGCGAATACCGAGCAGTTGCGTCGTCTTTACGAGAATCAGAGCAGCACGCTTTCGAGCTTACGGATGAGTTATACCGATGTTATGACGCAATTGAAGCACTCCGGGGAACTGGTGGAGACATTAAACTTTCAATTGGCGGCGCTATCGTTTCAGGCGAAGCAGTCGGCGGATACATCGATGACCTTGGCGGAACAATTACAGACCTCAACGGCATCATTATCCAGTACGAACGCATCTTTGCGGAAACAGATAGCCGAAACCGTCCGCCTTGAAAAGCGAACCACCCGGTATAAGTACCTCGCCATAGGCGCCGTAACCATCGGCATAGCGGGCCTTGTGGCCGGCATAGTATACGGATTGTTGAAATAAGTGTAATGGGGTATTGACGTTAGCAAAATAATACCCAAAGGTGATAGTATGGACAACGAAACCGAAAAGGCGATCCGGGAATATTGGGAAAAGCTCCAGGAATATATAACCCCCGAGTTTTTGTCAAACATCTACGAATTGCCCGTATGGCATTTTGAGGAAGTATTAGGCATATAGGAGCAAATCAAACGCGGTAAAAGTTTGAGGAAGCCCTGAACGAAGTTTTATATGCGGCTGACCCCGCATGGACAAAAAAATATCTCACTGAACGGGCAAACGCCAAGTCCGAGGACTTCAAGGCGGCGGAGGAATTACTCATCGCCTCCCTGTCAAAGCTCCCGGACCCCGGAACCCCTGAAGCCGTAGACAAGATTTACACCCGCGAAGGCGACGAAGCCCACATCCGTATCGAAGGCCCCATGACCCCCGAAGGCCCGGACTTTTGGGATGTCCTGTGGGGCTACGGTGGCACCAGCTACAAGACGATTGCCGCCGCCATGGACAAAGCCCGCACCGATTACGGCGTCAAAAAAGTTATCTTTGACATTTCCACCCCCGGCGGAACCGTAGACGGCGCCGACTCCGTATGGCAAGCCCACATGGCCCTTAGGTCCGAAAAGCCCACCGAAGCCCATGTATCATCCCTGCTCGCCTCAGGCGGTTACTGGATCATGTCCCCCGCCGGAAAAATACTCTCCACATCCCCCACCGACATGATCGGCAGTATCGGTGTGGTAGTCGTAACATACGACTGGACCGAATCCGATAAAAAAATGGGCCTGAAAGAAATCACCATCGTATCCAAAAACGCCCCCAACAAACGCCCGGACCCCGCCACAAAGGAAGGCCGCGATGTTATCCAGGACCAGCTCGACGCCATAGAGCGCATTTTCTACTCCCGCATCTCCGCCGGCCGTGGCGTAACCAGCGCCCACATCGCCGAGCATTTCGGTCAAGGCGGCCTCCTCGTAGCCGCCGACCCCAGCGAAGCCAACGACGCCATCAAAGCCAACATGATCGACGGCCTGATAAGCGGTACCACCATCGGAACCTTCGACATTTCCGAATCGCGCACATTTTTTGTACCAGCCGCCATTGGCGGAACCTTTAATGCAAACGCGGAATACCCCGCCGTTCCCAACACTGTCACTACGCCCCCGTCCGGGGGATCAACCATACCCGCCCAGGCGGGAACAAAGCAGGAGGGACAAAACATGGATTTGTCCGAATTACTCAAAGCTAACCCCTCCGCCGCTGCCGAACTCGACCGCTTAAAGGCCGACGCGAAGGCGGAAGGGCGGAAGGAAGCAACAGCCGAAGCGCAGGAATTGCAAGCCAAATGCGCCACCTATCTCGGAAGTCCGGCCTACGCCAAAAAGCAGGCCCTTTCAGGCCTCATCGCGGATGTACTCACCGGAAAAAAGAGCGTAGACACCCTCGACGCCGTAGTAACCATCCTCGACCAGCAGGAAGAGTCCGAAAAGTCAAAGGAAGCCCAGGATGAATCCTCAGCCCTCGGCCCGGTCCCGGCTCAGGCTCCCGACGGGAAGAGTGGCGATGAAAAAGCAATCGAAGCGGCATCCGCTGATATCCTCGCGAAGGCGAAGGCACAGCAGGAAGGAGTGAAAAAATGGCTCTAATCGGCACCTTTACCCCCGTAGATTTATTCAACGGCCTTTTTCCCGTCGTGGAAGATGTCCGCATGATCCCCAACGGAACCCCCGCCTTTAGCAAGGGCGCAATTCTCACCGCCGCCAATATCCCTGTGGTATCCGCCGGAACCCCCGATGTGATAGCCCTGGAGGATATCGACGCCTCCGCCGCATCCTCCCCGGTACGCTGCCCCGTGGCCCTCTCCGGTGGGTTTAACAGCAACGCTCTCAGCACCGGGGACGCCACGGACCCCATCACTTTCAAGGATGTCCTCCGTACAAAGTCCATTTACATCAGGCCCGCCATGCAAAAAGGCGGCGACGAATAAACAAATCGGGCGGGCGGAACGTCGGGAGACGTACCTACCCCGCATATTAACAGTAATACTGTCGAGATGACAGAAAGGAAAACGCAATGCCTCCCATTCCCCAGAATTTGATAAACTTATACGAAACCCGTACCATGATTCCGTATCTCGCCATTAACCCCGGCGTCCCCATGTTTTTACGGAACCGCCTCTTTACCAATGTCCGAACCTTCGATACAAAAACTATCGAAATCGACATCAAAAAGGGCGGCCGTGACACCGCGGTCTACGTGGACCGGAAAAGCCCCGGTAACCTTGTCGAACATGACGGCTACGTGAGCTTCGCCTATAAGCCCCCGTACTCCCATGAGTACAAAGTCCTCGGCCCGGATGATTTCCGTTTCCGGGAACCCGGCGAGAATGTGTATAACTACACGCCCCCCGCCCAGCAGTTCTCCGAAAAAGTGAGCGAAGACTTCGCCGACCTCGACACTCGGGGAAACCGCCTCGAGGAACTCCAGGCC
The DNA here is from genome assembly GCF_046533075.1 of Treponema primitia. GTDB lineage: Bacteria > Spirochaetota > Spirochaetia > Treponematales > Breznakiellaceae > Termitinema > Termitinema primitia_B. Next base: position 125,802 of record NZ_JAJQRB010000045.1, read on the forward strand.
GTTGACCTTGTCACCACCGGGAAAGTAATCCCCCGTGACAAGGACGGCAACGCCTTCCCCGAAATAGACTACGGCATGAGGGAAAGCCACAAGCCAGTCCTCGCCGGAACCGCCCTGTGGACCGACCCCTCGGTAAAGAAAAACGACATCATCGAGCAGATGGAAGACTGGAACACCGACCTCCTGGTCCGCGACGGTACCCGATCCGTAGGCCTTGTTATCATGGGCCGTAATGCCAAGAAAGCCTTCATCCGGAAAATGGACCCGGACGACGAAACCGCAGGGCTGAACAGCGTTCGTGTCAGCCGTGGCGAAGTCGACCCGATATTCCTTCCCGAAGGTATCGAATACGTGGGCCGCTTCAAGGAAATCGGAAACGCTCCGATTTACTGCTACACCGAATGGGTACGGGACCCCTGGACCAAGCAGGTCCGCCCCCTGTTCCCCGAAAACATGGTAATCATGGTCGGCAACGGCGCCCGCTTCGACCGCAACTACGGATTCATTGAAAACATGAACGCCCTTCGCGGCCTTCCCCGTTTCCCCTGGATGTACAATGACCCCAGAGGAAAAGGCATCGAGACCCACCTCGAATTCTCCCCGCTCCTGTCGCTCTACGAAGTAGATGCGATTGTAGCCGCCACCGTAACGGAGGACGTAGCATGAAAATCGAAGCCATAGGCCACAGCATCGTAACGCGGAACCCCGAAACCCGCACAAACACTACCCATCTCCCCGGGAAGCCGTTTGAAATCGACGAAAAACAGGGGGGAATACTCATCAATCGGGGTGTAGCCAAACGGGCAGACACGCCGCAGATTGACAAGCCGGCGGAGGTGAAAAAATGATCATCCCCAATGGCATCGACTTTTACATCGGCCGTAAACAATACGGCCCCGGCTCTGAGCTCCCGGCAAACGCCCCCGCCGCCATAAAATCGGCAGTAGAAAAGCGCATCGCCGAGCTGAAGGAGGCAGAGACTAAGCCCTTGCAACTCTGGAGCGGAAGCCCTCAGGCTACGGTCCCTCAGCCGGAACCAAAAAAGGAAGAACCGAAAAAGGACGAAAAAAAATGAACCTGCGGGCCCTGGCGGAACACGATTTGGAAACAACCCTGACCGGGGACTTCGGCCTCCCGGTGATGCTCATACCCCCCGACGGGGACCGTTTTGACACCACCGCCGACGGCCGCCCCCTCAAGGGCCGCTTCCTCTGGTCCCAGCCGACGGTAGACCTCGACACCGGCGAAAAGGTATCCGTACCCGCCCCCGTGTTGACCCTCCGCCGCTCTGACCTCATTCGCGTTCCGGAAACTGGGGAGAATTGGTTTGTTGATGGCCCAAAAGATTCTTGCGAAGATGCCGAGTATACCACATATAAAATCGATACTACCCATGCACTTGATGGTGGAAAATCACTGGGTAAGATACGTTTACCATTACTGTATGTTGAACAAGGAGTTGCGGAGTGATACTGGAAGCCTTTGCAGTAAAAAACGCATTAGAAAATCTACTCATCGATAAATCACAAGGCAAATACTTTGTAGTAGGCGTCCGAAACCGGAAAACCGATGCTAAAAAAGTATGGGAAGTACCTCAAGTCACGGTTTACTACCAGTCAGGCGCCTTCCCCAAGGATCACTCATCCATCGCAGGCCCGTACCAGCACAGCGCCACCATAAAAATCGAGCTCCTCCTCGGGGCCGTCGCAACCGTAGACCTCGCCACGCTGAAAAGCCCCACAGCCTCGCCCGCAGATATCGCCGCCGCCCTCGCCAACAGCACCAACGCCACCGCCGAAGTGGACGCCAAAGCGGATGAGTTACTCTCGCTGCTCTTTGACATCATCATGCAAGCCGGCAACCGCACCCTCGGGCTAGATTATAATCCTGCACGCTGGATTACCGCCATGCAAAAGTACCCGCCCCAAACCCAGGGCGAAATCGTACTCATGCCCGCCAGCATGACCATGACCTACGAAGTCCCGGAATATACAACATCCGAAGAGGGCGTCCCCGGAGAAGTAATCGACACCATCGCCCAGATGACCGCCGACACCACCGGGGAAACAATGGACGACGCAAAACAGGGCGCAACGGTACTCGTTGACCCGCCCCTTTAACAAGCGACTGCCCGCACGATAGGGAAAGCCTAGTGGAACAGGGTTCAGACCCGGCCTCAAAACCGGGAAACAGTAAAACTAACGCCGTGATGGCGTAAGGAGTAAAGTATGGGAAACATCGGAAGTTCCTCCCTTGCTGCCGGAACGGCGGTAGGGATTCAGAACGTACCTTTTTCCGCCAGTGCCGAGGTACTGCCGCGAAAGGTGCTTATTATCAGTACCGCCTTGTCCAGCCACGTCCAAAACGTGATCACAGGCAAGCCCTTCCCGGTCCTCAGCCCGGAAGATGTCGCGGACAAAACAGGCGCCGGGGGCATGGCACACCGCCTATCCCTCGCCGTAACCCGGGGCTCCTCAGGAAGCGTGCCCGTGTATCTCCTCATTGAGGATGACAATGGCGCCGCCACACCCGCCACCGGAACCATCACCCTAACCAACGAAGGCCCCCACGCCGCCGGAGTCCTCTCCCTCTACGTAGCCGCCAAGCTCTACGCCATCCCCATCATCGTGGCCGACACCGTATCCTCGATAGCCGCCAAAATCGTCGCCGCCATAAACGCCGACGACAGCGCCCCGGTAACCGCCGATCACGTTGATGGCGTCGTAACCGTAACCAGCAAAAGCCTCGGCCCCTGGGGTAACGGCATCACCGTCGCCATCAACCAGCGCCTCGAACAAAACCAGGCCGTCCCCGATGGCCTCAATATCGCCATCGCCGCCATGACAGGAGGCGCAGGCCTCCCGGACCTCGCCGACGACTTGCCTAAAGCACTGGGCTCCGGAGACAGCGCCAACAAAGAATTCTTCACCGATGTAGTCCACGGCTACGGCGACGACGCGACCATCCTCTCCGCCCTCTCCCAGTACGTCGGCGAAGGCAACGATTTTGTCCAGCTCTACTCCCGCCTCGTCTCCCGCCCGTTCCGCTCCCTCTGTGGCAGTGTAGCCTCAGGCAGCGCAGGCCTTGCAAACCTCATCACCTTGGCCAACGCCCGCTTGCAGGATCGCTGCAACGGCCTCATTGCCCGCCCGGGAAGCCTCACCCATCCCCAGGAAATCGCGGCTGAGGCCATCGGATACATGGCCATGGTCAACAACGATGCCGCCGAAGCAGGCTACACAGGCGCGGTCCTCTCAGGCATGGACCCCGGCATAGTCGCCGCAGACCAGGGACAGGACTGGACCACCGAGTACACCGCCCGCGACCTCGCCGTAAAATCCGGCATCTCGCCCACCATCATCGATGGCGGAAGCGTCCTCGCCCAGAACATCGTGAGCTTCTACCGACCCGCCAGCATCCCTGTGGTATCGAATATGTACCGCCGCATGAGGGACATCAGCATCACGCAGAACGTCCTCAATGCAGTAAAGGTAACGTTCAGCTCCGGGAAATGGCAAAATTTCACCGTGGTGGCCGACGTGATGACCGTTCAGAACGCCCGAAGCCGCGCGAAGGCCCGGGACATCGGGATGGTCAAGGACGATCTCCTTGCCCTCATCAACGCCTTCATGGCTCGCGGCTGGCTCTTTGAAACCAGCTACAGTATCGGCGAACTCAAGAAACCGGACGCAGTACAACTACGCGCCGGGGGAACCGGGTTTGATAACACCATAAAACTGATCTACTCAGGCGAAGGGAACATCACCGACACCATCGTGTACGTCGATTGTGCCTTCTCTATTCTCGGAATATAGGGGGAACCATGGCATACGGTATCATCTACAAAGCAACAAACTCTATTAACGGAAAGGTGTATGTTGGTCAGACAACTCTACCGATAGAAAAACGAAAGGCCCAGCATAAATCAGATGCAAAAATTAAAACCGGGCACTTTCAAAATGCAATCCGTAAACATGGGTTTGATGCTTTTGTTTGGATGATACTGGATACCGCCGAGGGCAAAGAAGAATTAGATGCCAAAGAAGAACAGTGGATAAAAATAGCGAATTCTTGTGATAACAAATTTGGCTATAACGTTAGAAGCGGTGGTTCTCATGGAAAGTTAACCGAAGAAGCAAAAAACAGAATAAGCATTTCTCGCAAAGGAATACTACCATGGAATACCGGAAAGAAAATGTCCGCTGAACATTGTAAAAAACTTAGTGACGCTCATATCGGTATAAAGCCTTCTCCTGAATCAAATGAAAAAAGGCGAAAGACACTTACTGGTATTACAAGAAGGAGCGGGTGGCATCATACCGAAGAAGTAAAACAGCATCTTCGCGAAATATTTTCCGGAGAAAATGCTCCTAATTTCGGAAGACATTTTGGAGATGAAACCCGCCGGAAAATCAGCGAAGCAAAGAAGGGCACAAAACATACCGACGAAGCAAAAAAGAAAATCAGCGAAGCCGGAAAAGGTAGGACAATGCCCGAAAGTACAAAAAAGGCATTATGGGAAGGAAGATTAAAAACATTTCAATATCCAGTTGAACTTGTAATAAAAATAAAAACTGATATTGAAAAGGGAGAACGTATGTGTGACATATCGAAAAAATATGGAATCGCCTATTCCAATGTAAAGGCGATTAAAAATGGCCGTGCATATAAACACGTTACTATTACTGCCGTTTCGGCATAACAGGGAGGAAACACAAAATGGCAAAAGACTTACCGGGAACCCCGGACAAACTGGTCCTCGACGGAAAAGCATTTTATTACATATCAGACGCGGACCCCGCTCACAGTAAACCGAAGTGGGCAAAAAACCCCATCGTCCACACGGGCGGAACCATGCACCAGATGATCCGTCAGGACACCGATTCTACCGGGCACAAAATCAAAGCGAACGGCGACGAACTGGTAATCCTGAAAGAACTCGCCGAGCGCCCGCAGAGCTTCACTATGGCATGGTACAACCGCGCCGGGGACTGCTACCGCTGCAACGGACAAATCACCTACGACACGGCCTCCGCTGCCAATGGCAGCGTAGAATTAACCCTTAGCCCCGACGACGACTGGACGCCGTTCCTCGGGTAAACAGAAAACAAGGAGATATGATATGGGAAAATGGACACGTCAAATCAACGAAAAGGATTTTGTGTTATCGCAGGAATCCGCAGAGAACAGCATCAAAGAGCTTTTGGATTACTACGATGTAAACATCATCGCCGAAGAGGGAACCCCCGACGGTAAAATCGTCGAGGGTAACTTTACCGAGCTGACGTTATGTTACCGCCGGGGAATCTTTGAAAACCGCATGGGGGAGAAGGGCCTCGATGTGATACAGAAACTGAAATCAGGGGAAACGCTCACCTACCGCTCTATCACCGGAGGCGACCGGAAGTTTATGGACCGATTCGGCGACGGGGAACCCCATACCAAGGCATACAGCTTCATGGGCCGCCTCTGTGGCCTCGGTGAAGATGGCATCCTCAAAATGGACCCCCGCGACCTCCGGGCAATGGAAAGGCTGTTTTTCATTTTTTTGTTGGTAACGGCGTAGGCCGCCGCCTCGAAAAGATGATCGGCACCCTCGCCATCCGCAGTAACTTCGCGAATATCTCCGCGCTCCTGGAAATGGGGTACGGCGATATTAAAAACTTTTATGAATGGGCCAAGGCGGCCAAAGCAGTAACGCTATGACAAACTTTGCAGTACCCACAATTTTTAGTGTCGTAGATAAAATTACGCCGGCCGTAGGTCAAATGAAGGGCGGTGTAAACAAGTTTAAAGTCGACACAAATGCCGCGTTCCGCTCTATTATTCCCCCGACATCCGGTTTCGGTAAAATGCTCAGCTCCGTAGCGGGACAAGTAGCCATCGGTACCCTCGCGGTCAAGGGACTCAGCAAAGCATACCAGATGCTCAAAAGCACCATCGCCAGCATCCCCGAATATGCCGCAAGGGCCGATGAAATCGGGAAAAGCTCGCAAAAGCTCGGCCTATCAACCGACGCCCTTCAGCGGTATCGCTATGCCGCAAGCATCGCCAATGTTGAAAGCGGCACCCTTACGACTGCATTTCAGACCATGACCAAACAAATCGGCAACGGCGCGTTGTATACCTCCCTCGATAAAATCGACAAGGGCCTCTCCGCACAGGTGAAAAGCGCCCGGACCGTTGACGAAGCGTTTCGCACTATCACTACCGCCATGAAAAATGAAGGCGATGCCGGGAAGCGTACCGCCGTTCTCATGTCAGCCTTCGGGAAATCAGGCAACGCATTAGTCCCCATGCTCGGCGACCTTGAGGAACAAATGGCTGCTGCGAGTAAATACGGAAACATCATCCCTCCCTCAGCAATCGAGACTGCTATAAAGTTTGACGATACGATAACCCGTACCAAGGCAATGATCCAATCCTTCGGAGACGTAATCCGCAGCGCCGTAGTTACCCACGTCCTCCCGCTTATCACCTCTCTGCAAGAATGGGCCGCAACAAACCGCGAACTCATCGCCACGAAAATCCAGGGCTTCGTCGCAGGCCTTTTCAAAATCATCCGATTACTGCGAACCCCGATAGACTGGATAGTAAAACACATATCCCTGATAGGCCCCGCCGTACTCCTCGTAGCCGTAGCCTTCAAAACCTGGAAAACCACCACTGCCATCGTCAAAGGCGTAACCATCGCAATGGCAGCCTATGAACTTGCCCAGAAAAAAGCCGCCATCGCCGCAGGTATCAACACCGCCGCCACCGCAGCCTCAGGGGTAGCCGCCACCGGGGCAACCGGAGCCTTCGCCGCCCTCAACGCCGTAATCGCTGCCAACCCCATCGGTTTTGTGATTACCCTCGTAGTTACGGGCATAACGTTACTCATCACGCTCATCGGCAAGCTATCCGAAAAAGTAGGCGGACTCGGAAATGCCCTCAAAGTAATCGGATTTACCGCCCTGGCAGTAGGGAAGGCTATCATAAAAACGCTGATCTCCCCCCTGGTACTCGCCATCAATTTTGTGATGGATGTCGTCCAGGGCCTCATATCCGTAATTGGCCTCATCCCCGGTATCGGCGAAAAAATGGCCTCAGTAAACAGCGCCATCGAAGGCTACCAGGATAAATTCAAGGACGTATTCGAACTCCGCACCGACGACTTCACCAGTATCGGTAACCCCTACCGCGACGCTCGCGCCGCAGAACTGGCCCGCGAAGAAACCGCCGCCGAAGCCGTAGGGGAGAAGCCAACTCTGGAACTCGACCCGGAGCTGAAAGATATCCTCGGGAAGTTACTCGAAGGCCAAGAGGATGAAGTAGGCGCCATCAACGGCCTAAAAGGAGCCGGCAAAGGTTCCGCCCGCGCCCTGAACTTTGCAGGGGCCGGAGCGGAAGATTTCTTCGAAACCCAAAGGTACGGTATGTGATGCCCTGGATCAACCGCCTCCGCGATCACATCGAACTCACCAGCCCCGAGGGCACCACCTTCCGCGCCGCCTGGCAAGGCAATGACATCTCTGTGGAGAAGCGCATAGGCCGCTATGCATACCCCGGCGTCGATGGCGAAACCTCCCAGGACATGGGCCTCAACTCCTTTTCGTACCCGTTAGAGTTTTTTTTCACCGACGCGGACCACGATAAAACCGCCGACAAGTTTATGCGGACCCTCTCAGAGTCCGGCCCCTGGAAAGTAATCCACCCCCAGTACGGCCTAAAAAAGCTCCAGCCCATCTCCGCCACCCTCGCATCAGAGCCCATAGAAATGGCGAACGCGACAAAAATCAGCAGCGAATGGTTTGAACCCATCGACGATTCCCCCAGCATCGAAAACCCAGCAGCGGAAGTATCGGCAGCCGTCAGGGATGTGAACAGATCATCCATAGATGAATTTGCAAGCGTCCCCGTGGCGGACAAGGTAAAATTCACCGACCGCGTGAAAAAAGTAGTCAGCAAAATCCGCAAGGTGATCAACACGGTAAACAACGCCATCAACACCGTACAAAACATCATCGTCGCCATCGGCAACGGCTCCCGCGGCTTAGTCCGCAGCTTAGCCGGGGCCATCATCACCCTCCTGGAGCTCCCCGGCCTCTTTAAGGGCAGCATTAACAACCAGATCGCCGCCTACAAAAAACTCGGCGAAGACCTCCAGCGCGACTTCTCCGCCGCCATGGGCGCCACCGGAAAAGACAGCGCCCTCCCCAGCAGCAGCTCCACCGCCTCCATGGCCAACACCATAGCCCTCAACAAACTCATGCTCTCCACCATCTCTGCCGGAATGGCCACCACCATAATCGCCGCCCCCGTATCCTCCCCCGCCGAAACCACCGCCGACGACGACACCCCCGCCGATTCCGACACCCCGGCCACTAGCGGCGCCTCCACCTCATCCAGCGGTTCCCTCGAAACCCGCGCCCAGGCCATGGCGCTCCTCCGTGATTTCAACGCGTTCCTGGACAGCTCCGAAAAAGCCCTCGACAATGCCGTGAAAAAAACAAGCGGCCTCCCCATCGACCAGCAAGCCTCCGCCCGCACCGATACCCGCGAACCCATGCTCCGCCTCCGCAAAGCCATGGCCCGGTACTTAATGGACATCACATACAACCTAAAAGTGGAAAAGCGGATCACCCTCGACCGACCCCGCAGCCCCATAGAAATCGCGTGCACCGAGTACAAAACAACCGCCGGAAACTTTGACTACTACTACCACCTCTTTTTGCGTACCAACAACCTAAGCGGTCGTGAAATACTATTACTGCCAGCAGGCCGCGAGGTGGTGATCTATGCTTAAAAAAGTTATCGGAGATGCAACCTTATATCATGGCAAAATGGAAGATGTGATCCCTACCATCCAGTTTGATCATATTTTCAGTGATCCACCCTATCTTTATATTAAAACCCATGATTTCGACAAAGAGTTTGACGAACAACTACTCTTTGAAAACGCCAAGCGCATACTCCCCGATAACGGCTTTATTGCCTTGTTTGGCCGAGGGACATCCTTCTATCGGTGGAATACCTGCCTTGCAGACATGGGGTTTGTTTTCAAGGAAGAATTGGTTTGGGACAAGCGATATACTACGGCCCCCTGCATAGCCCTATCCCGGATACATGAAACGGTATCACTTCATACCAAGAAAAATGGAAAGATACGACGTAGTAAGGTTCCGTATATTGAACAAAAACAGTTTGACCTTGAATCCATTATCAATGATATTAAGCGCATAAAAAGCGCAATAAATAGTGAAGCGGGATTGAATAAAATTAAAGATTATTTACAAAACGGAAACTATTTTACCGAGGACAATAGAACCGATAAACATTGCGTATCACAGCAGCCGGGGATATTACACCCGGATAGGGCAAATGCAACCATTAAAAGCATAAGCGGTGGAATGAATGAACGATCTTTAATCCACTATAGTGAAAAATCAATCCTTGAAATAGGTGCAGATCACTATAAAAATGAACATCCTACGGAAAAACCCGTCCGCCTTGCCGAGCGTATCATAGCCCTCATATCAGACCCCGGCGACACCATCTATGACCCCTTCATGGGTTCAGGAGCTTTCGGAGTGGCTTGTATTAACACCGGGCGGAAATACATAGGGTCTGAAATATCGCAGGAGTATTTTGATATAGCCTGTAGGCGGATAAAGGAAGCATATCGTCAGCCCCAGCTAAGTGAGGTACGCAATGCTTAACCCCAAAGGCACCATAAAACTGAAAATCGAAGGCCGCGAAGTAAAAACCATGCAAGGCCGCTTCGCCTACGGCATCGACCTCTTCGCCTCCCTCTGGAATGCCGAAATCGCCTGGTTCCCCGGCAAAGACAGCGCCCTCGACAAATCCACCGCCCGGGGCAGCTTCGCCGACAGTGAGCTATCCCTCGGCGGCGAACTCGTAGGCACAGGCTGCCTCTACACCCGCGAGAACATCATCACCGCCAATGGCATAACCAAGCAGCTAGAGTTTTACAGCAAAACCGCCGACCTCGTGGACTCCTGCCTCTTCCCGGCCCTCAGCGAAATCCGCGACAGCGACCTCAAACAAATCGCAGAAAAAGTACTCGCCGATAACGACATCCCCGTGAAATTCATCGACCCCCCCGGAGCCCCGTTTGAAGTGATCGAGCGGCAGGGCGTAGAAACCGTAGCAAAATATTTCCAACGCCTCGCCGCCCAGCGCGGCCTCTTCATCTCCACCGACCCCACAGGCACCCTCATCTTCCAGAAAGCCATCCAGAGCGGCAAACCCGTAGCCCATCTCGAATGGGGCGGCAAAACCGCCACCGAGTACCGCGCAAAATTCGATGACCGCACCCGCTACGCCAAGTACATAGCTGGGAGCCAGGCCGGAGACGGCGAGCCCATCTACGCCACCGCCTACGACCCCAAAGTCCCTAAAGTCCGCCAGCTCCTCTTTGACGCCAACGAAGCGGACGCCGGGAACATACAGGACGCCGCCGAGTGGCGCATGCTGAAATTAGCCCTCGAAGCCTACAGCATCCCCTTCCCGGTATCGGACTGGTACGACGACAGCGGGCACCTGTGGAAACCCAACACCATCGTTACCGCCAAGAGCCCGGTCCTGGACATCCCGGATACCAAGCAGTTTATCATCCGCCAAGCCGAATTCGCATGGTCCGCCACAGGTTGCAGCGCAGTACTCTCCCTGGTCCCGCCGCTGACGGTGGACGGTTCCGGCAACCTCAAGGTGGGTATGTAATGCGCGGCATGATCGGCAAAGTCTCCGCAGACCCGGAAATCGCCCCCGTAAAACACGGCGAAAAAAAAGCCCTCTTTCTCCAATGCCGATTTTCCGGCGAAGATGACGTGAGAACCGTCATGTACTTCCCCGGCCCGGGAAACGAATCGTGGCCGGTAAAGGGCGATATCGTAGTGGTAGATCGCGTAGGCGGTATCCTTATCGCAACCAACATCTGGGACGGCGCTGAACCATCGCTAAAACCCGGCGAGCGGGAACTGTACGGCAGAAACGCGAAGGGGGAGAAGGTATCCCGTATCGTGATGCTGGATACCGGAGAAATACTCCTTGAATCAATCACCGGAAAAACAGTAACGCTAAAATCATCAGGGGACAGCCTTGTAGAAATTGGTAATGCTATAGCCACCCTCGGGGGAATCCTTGACGAACTATACACCGCCCTGAATAACTTCCACAGCGAGGGAGACCCGGTAGCACATACCGCGAAAGCGTGGGCGGCATCAGAAATCACCCCGTTACAACAAAAATCCGCGAAGGTGTTTAAAAAATGAGAGGTATCACATGGCATTGGTAGACAGCGTATTATCCGCAGCATTACTGGCGATATTTAACGCCGCAAAAGCAAACCCTATGTCCAAAGCTGAATACGCCAACCAGCTCGCCGCCGCCATTGACGCTCAGATAAAAACCGCACAGGTAAACGCGGGAATCCCTGTATCAACCGCGGGTAGTGCCACGGCGCAGACAGGCGCCACCACAGGGCCGGGTACCCTCTCATGATAGCCCGCCAGTACCCCTCCGCCTCAGAAGCCCAAGCCTCCCCCTCATCCTCCCAAGCCTCCCGCTGCTGGGTAACCTTCGCCTCATCCGGCGGCTCATCCGTAGCCCCCGCCGAAGTCCAGCCCGGACACCACGTCCCGCAGCCCGCAGCGCCCACACGCACCGGCTACACCTTCGCAGGGTGGTATGCCGACCCGGCCCTGGCCACCCCCTGGGATTTCGCCGCTGACTACGCCGGGGGCGATAACCTCACCGTGTACGCCGCATGGACGCCGATCACTTACACGGTAACCTACTATCTCAACGGCGGCACCAACTCCCCGGACAACCCGGAAACCTACACCATCGAGGACGCAGACATACTGCTGGCCACGCCCACCCGCGCCGGCTATGCCTTCGACGGCTGGTACGCTGACACCGCCTACGCCACGGCAAAGCCCACGATACCCACAGGCTCCACCGGAAACATAACGGTGTACGCCAAGTGGTCCCTGATAACCTACGATATCGCCTACCACCTCAATGGCGGCACGAACGGCAACAACCCCACCACCTATACGGTAATCACCCCCACGATAACCCTCGCAGCCCCCTCCCGGCTGGGCTACACCTTCGGCGGCTGGTACACCGACGCTGAGTTTACCACCCCCGCCGTAAACATCCCGGTGGGCAGCACCGGGCCCCGGGAGTATTACGCCAAGTGGACAGTAAACACCTACACCATCACCTACACCCCCAACGGCGGATCCGGCGGCATGACCCCGACCAGTTACACCATCGAGGATGCCACCATTACCCTGGGCGCCCCAGAGCGCACCGGGTACACCTTCGCGGGCTGGTTCCGGGACTCCGAATTCTTAGGCGCCGTGGTGACGCAAATCCCCGCCGGAAGTACCGGAAACCTCGCCCTGTATGCCAAGTGGACCCTCAACGTATACCCAATCACCTACCACCTAAACGGCGGCATAAACTCCACCTTTAACCAACCCGACTACGCCATCATGTCATCTACCCTCCACCTGTACCCCGCAACCCGCGAAGGCTACGATTTTGCCGGCTGGTTCGCCGCCCCCGATTTCTCCGGGCAGGCCGTGGCAAGCATCCCCGCCGGAAGCCATGGCGACGTGGACCTCTATGCCAAGTGGACCGTGATAGAGTACCAGATCTACTACACCCTCTCAGGCGGCACCAACTCCCCGGAAAACCCCGCAACCTACACCATAGAGGACGCAGATATACTGCTGGAACCCCCCACCCGGGAACGGGACAGCTTTGTGGCGTGGTACGATAACGCCGGCTTTTTCGGCACCCCCACGCCCGGCATCCCCGCAGGCAGCACCGGGAACCGATCATTTTACGCCCGCTGGATAGCCTTTACGGCCCCCACCGCAAAAGAAACCATCGACCGCTACGGAGGCGACCCGAAAATCACCATCACCGAAAACGGCGCCGACCTCGACTACCAGGGCGGGCAACCCGTGATGGAGCAGGGCGTAGACAACGTGGCGTTGATATCGCTCTTTACAAAGCCAGGCTGGCCCGGGAACATCTTCCTTCCGCCGGAGAACCGCATCGGCTCGGACTACGAAGATACCACCTCCGGGACTATCACCCTGTCAAAGCTCGCCGATATCGCCAACTCCGCCGAGCGGGCATTGACATCCGCCACATTCCCGGAAGTGCAGGCCGAAGTCAGCAACCCCACCGGGGACCACCTCAGCGTTGATATCAGGGTATCCCCCGGACCCGCGCTGTCCCTCACCCGCGAAGGGGCCCTGTGGAAAGCCCAGAAAGCAAAGGGGGCGGGGAAGTGAGACACCCTATTGACGTTAGCAAATGCCTAGTCAAGGATGGAGAGGCGGAGGGGACAAAGTGAGCGAGCCGGAATATTGGAAAGCAATCTGCCCAAAATGTGGGTGGAAAGGAAGCAGTAAAGATTGTGATGGCGGCGTATCTTTTGCGGACACAGGAGATTATACCGATGTGGTATGCCCAAAATGTGGCACCGTTGTTGATGATCAGGACGATCTATGACACTTGAAATACACGGCATAGGCGCAGTTTTGGTAGCAATCAGCTTGCTGCTTGACCTTGCCCTCAATGCCGTTAAAATCATCATCTTTTTGGCGGGGAGGTTCGGGAAATGAGTATCGCAATAGTGTTTTTAACAATCGTGGGATTATTTTACGCTTACTGTGTAAGTGCTGGGTTTTCGGTACTGGTGGCTTTTTTGCTGCAATTTCTTTTCCCGGCGGTTATGAAAATAATTGACATACCATGGCCCACATGGGTGTATGAACACGCCGATAAGTTTACATCGTGGTTCGTGGTAATATTTACATTCCGGCTGATTGTGGGTTCTTTTATTCCCGTTAATCCAAAAATTAAAAATAAAAAGGATGCGGAGAAGTAAATGCCCACCATCACCCCGTCCACCGATGAGCTGATACAGCGCAACATCGCAGGTTTTGAATCGGCGCTCAACGTCAAAACCCCGCCAGCCGAGAAGTCCTTCAACCGCACCATTGCCACCGTCGAGGGCCTCCAGGGGACAGGCCTCTACAGCTTTGCCAACGACCGGGCCCGGGCAAACCTCGCCCTCACCGCCGCAGAAGCGGACCTCATGGACTTAGGCGAGAATTATGGCGTGTACCGGACCCCCGCGAAAATCTGGGAAGGCATCATCCGCTTTATCCTCCCCGACGGCAAAACGCTCTACCTTGGAACCATTTTCATCGGGCCGCAAGGAATCAAATACCAAACCACCGCCAACGTAATTGCCCCGCAAGGAGCCCCGGGCTCCGGCGTGTTAGCCGCCATCGAATGCGCAGGCTCCGGCCCTGGCGGCAACCTCTCCGAAGGCGACACGCTGACCATCCAAACCCCGATAGAGGGAGCCGCCCGGACAGCAATGGTAACCGCCACCACTGCGCTGGGCACCGAGCAGGAGGACATCGAAGAGTACCGTCAAAAAGTACTTGATGTCGAGCGCGCTGAAGGCGGCGGCGGTAACAGCTCCGATTTCCGCCAGTGGGCCCAGGAGGTACCCGGAGTATTCCGCGCCTATCCCTTCTCAGGCCCGCCCCTCGATATCGTCCGCGACCCGTACCCCGGCGAGCGTACCGTGTATGTGGAAGCCATGCCCGCTATCAACCCCGACGGCCTTGCCCCGCAGTCGCTCCTCGATTTGGTAAAGCAAGCGTGCCTGGCAGCCCCCGATGGCACATCCCGGGAGATACTCGGCCTTACCGCTGACACCCTCTACGTCCGCAGTATCGTTCGCGTGGGCATCTATGTCACCGTTCAGGGTATCGCCATAAAGTCCGGGAGCATGGGGGCCGCTGAGGAAGCGGTGACCAACGCCGTCCGCGACCTCCTTGAAACCTTTAGCCCCTTCGTTCAGGGCCTTGACGCCGACTTCGACCGCCGCGATGAAATCGTGGCCTCCATCATCGGGAGTGCCGTACAATCAGTCCTCGACACCTTCGGCGGCAGCGCAGAAAGCGTATTTTTCGGAACCACCCCCGGCTCATTCATCGGGCGGTACATCCTCGAATCGAACGAAAAGCCGAAACTGGCGGGCATCACCTTCACAGGGGCGACAAATGAGATTTGAAGTAAGAAGAACAAGCTGGAAAAAACCCGGATTTGGAGCGATAAAAAACGAAGTGGAGGATGGGGAAGATTATGATGATTATGACTACAACTGGCATATTGACTTTAAAACCCTCGAAGAATTACTGAAGTGGCAGCAAGAGGTAGGGAAAGAAATAATTTTGCGCAAACTAAAAGATGGAAATCCAACCATCGAGATATACGATGACTATAGGGAGTGAGTAGATGAGTACCACCTTCGCCCGCTCGGTAACTGACGCCCTCATGCCCCGGGGTATCGCATGGAAACCCGCCTATAAAGGCTGGCTCGACCGCCTCCTCGACGGCGCAGCAGCGAACACCCAAGCGGTGATGGACGACCTCGAAAAGCTGGCGTATGTCCGAAACCCCTACTACTGCCCCGCAGAATTACTAAGCGACCTTGAGCGCGAGTTCGGCGTGATTGCAAACCCCATGCTCAGCGAAAAGGACCGCCGGGAAGCATTGGCAGCAGTACGGTACAAGCGGGCCAGTCTCGGCACCGCCCCGAAGCTCCAGATGGCCCTCGACAAAGCGGGGTTCGGCCAGGGCGGGTACGGGCTTGTGGTGACGCAAAACGAATCGCCTGCCATTAACCCCGGGCCTCTGGTGGACACCTCCTACTCGCTGACCGCCCATGACTTCCCCTCGGCGGCCTGTGCAGGAAACGAAACGGCCCATGCAGGCTATGGCGGCGGGTACTACCTTGTCAATGGCGACAGGCGCATCTTCCGCCCCCTGTACCCGCAAGCTGGCCAGATATGCGCCCGGGCCTTTGACGGGTCGGATGAACTATCGGGAAAGCAGTGCGCGGGGTACTACACCAAGTACATTGACATCGAAACCACCTGGCCCACCCCCGATAACCCGATATACTGGCCCCTCATCTTTTTTGTGGGTGGACGGGTAACCCGAAACGAGGACGGCAGCATTGCCAGTGTCCCGGTGGTGGCCGTCCCCCAGAACCGCAGGCAGGAATTACACCGCCTGATCCTCCGGGTAAAGCCCCTGGGGATATGGGCAGCCATGCTATGTCGATTTGTATAGATAAATGCCCGTAGGGGCGTAACAGTATTACTAACGTCGTGATGACGTAAGGAGCTTCAAAATGCAAAACTTCGCAACTCTCTATGGCCCGCTCGTAACCGGAGCCTTCCCCGCAATCGTAGCCAAAAACGCCAGTGGCCCCGTCGCACAGGACGGCACCCCGTATGACGCCAACTTAGTCAGCGAAATCTGGGGCTTTATGCAGGACGTTCTCAATCGGGCCGGCCTCACCCCCAACGGTGTAATCGAAGCCGCCGGAAGCTCGCAGTTCGTCGAAGCCCTGAAGCGCGGCGTTGCACTGCCCCCGGGGATGCTGGTACACACCGCGATGAACCCTGCCGCTGCTGCAAACTGCCGGCTCCTCCAGCTCACCGGGGGCGTAATCCCGTACAACTCAGGGGCCTACGCCGAGATGACCCGCAACACCTGGGTAGGCGCCGACCAGAACGGCAACACGGCCCTCGCAGGATTTTACCGGACAAGTGATGCTGCCGGGAATACCCGTGACCCGGGGGGTAGCTACTTTGTGCTGCCGGATGCGCGGGGGCTGTTTGTGCGGAACTCGGGGCAGAACAGCGTATACAAGGCGGCCAACGACACGCCTTATGATGGCGGGGCGATTGGACAGTTTATAGGCGATGCAATCCGTAATTTTATAGGAGGAGTATTATCAAATGAGAGCCTTAATGGTTATCCTATATGGACAGATGCATCAGGAGTATTTTATAAATCCGGTGCCAATATTGTCGAATACGCTAGTGCGATAGGACAAAATACAAACCAAGCATCCGCTTTAAATTTTGATGTATCTCGAGGTACTCCTGTTGATACAAATATTCACCCAGCATCAATATCTAGCAACATTTATATATCTTATTAATCATTTACTTCGGCGGAATGGCTAATAGGATATATAAATACAAGCCGACAGGGACGCTGGACGGTTTTCGTAAGCAGTAAGTACTCCAGAGGCGAGAGCCGCATTAAATCCCAGAAATAGCTTATATCCGAGAGCCGATCCGGAGTACAGGAAAGGGGTTGAGTCTGCCCATGTATAGGTTAATGGGCCATTATCATCTTTTTAAGTAGTTACTAATACTGATCCCACTCCATTACTAGATTGGATATTCCGTATCGCATCACCAATAAACTGCCCAATCGCCATTCCATCATAAGGAATGGCTAATAAGAGATATAAATATTTGCCGATATAGACGCAGGGCGTATTTCAGTTGATACATGATCGACACCCACGGAAAGTGACGCATTGAAATTAAGCTGTTGTGGCCCGGTCCACAACAGATCGTTTGTCGCGTAACTATTTCCTACGTTACTTGTGGTAAAAGCTCCTGATGTGGTGATATGATCTGATGGAACTCCACCACGATCGCTATAGTTATATGATCCAATAATATTTCGAATTGTATCTGTTAAAAAAACCCCAATCGTCTTTCCATCATAAGGAAAGGTTAATAAGAGATATAAACACTTGCCGATATTGACGCCGGACGATTTTCTGATGATACATGATCGCTACCCACGGAAGATGATGCATTAAATATAATTTTGTTGTTTATCGCACCGGCAACAAAGGATGGGGAATATGAAAAAATACTATTGCCCGTATTGCCTATAGATATTGCTCCAACGCCGTCTCTAAATCCACCGTCTGTGCCGCATCCCACACTGCTGTCCATAGACCCCGTAACATTTCGCATTGTATCAGTAAGAAATGCCCCTATCCCCATTCCATCATAAAGAATAGCTAATAGGATATGTAAACAGAGGCGCTAATTGAAGCCGGGTGAACGTTGGTATCGGTGGGAACGGAGATTGAAGCATCGATCTTTAAACGTGAGGATCGTACTGTTTGTGGTGATGTCTCTTGTAATGCTAATCCATCGAACTGATCAATTATAAAAACACCGACTTGTGATGCAAATAGAGCAATATTCCCTGTGTCTATATATCCTACAATATTCCGTATCGCATCCCCGATGTAACTCCCTATCGACATTCCATCATAAAGAATAGCTAATAGGAGATATACATCAGGATAGATAAAGACGCAGGTCGATTTTCATAAGTAGTGGGGACTACAATAGATGCGTTAAATGAAGCCGTACTTTGGTGCCTAGCGGCGGGAGCGACTATTATAGATGCTACCCTGTCTTCATCATCTGTATTTGTTATTCCGAAAGCACCAGTTCCTGCACGAATGAAGCCATTGTCATCCATACTCTGCCCTAGGCTTTTGAAGCTTCCTGTAATATTCCTGATCGCGTCACCCTGAAACTGCCCTATCCCCATTCCATCATAAGGAATGGATTCAGCGCCCCCTCCCTGGCGCATGCTCCTCAGAACAACCGCGCTGCGTTCACCTCCGCCCTGATATTAGCCGCTTCCCGTTTCAGCGATTCAAGCCCCGCGTGTCGGTAAAACTTTTTCATCCGTTCTGTGTTATGGCCCGATAGTGAGTCCATCATTTTATCCGGCAGGGATTCTAACATCACAGTTACAAAAGTGTGACGTAAATTATAGGGCACAAGCTCCGGCCTATTTATCCCCGATCTGTCTACCGCCCGGTGAAACGCATAAGACAAGCGGTGGGTATCATAGGGGATACCATAACAATTTGCAAAGATATACTCCCCTGGTTTAGGTTTCACTTTTTTCCTAAGCGCCTCAATTTCCATAGCGGTTTGATCAGTGATGATCGCCGGTTTCGTAGCGCCCGTTTTTGTACCCTTTTCTTTTCCCCTGGTCCCAGATTCGATAGCTTTAAGTATGGGGAAAAACTTTTCCTCCGGGTACCAATCTTCCCACTTCAATGCCACCAACTCCCCGGGCCTAAGACCCGTATCCTTGAGTATCATGAAAGCACAAATGTACCGCTGCGACACATACAGCGCCTTGAGTTCCTCATGCGTTTTAGGAAACAGCTTGCCCATGTCCTTTACACTCAGCGCAGCCCGGGGGTGATCCGGTTCCTGGCGGCAGCGCACCACGTCGCGGACCGGGTTGTATTTCACAACTTTTATCAGCATCAGGTGCATATACAGCTCCGACAACACTGACAGTATCCGGTTCCGGCTGGCGCTGCCCAATGGGACATATTCCACGGGGGCCTTTTCGTCGGCGTTCTTGATTTTCTTAAACTTCGATTTCACACCGGCCATGGCAGAATCGATCACATCCACCGTCAGCCGCTTTGGGTTATAGCTGCCCCACAGAGGGATGATGTAGTTTACCATCATCGCCTGCCGGGTCCGCATGGATTTGTCCGTGTAAGTCAGCCGCTTCTCGGCGCGTTTCTGTCTCCATGACCCACCGAGGGCAAAGAGCGTTGAGTAGTCTGCAATTTTCATAGTTTTCTCCTTAAAAATATTTTAAGGACGCGCGGCCTTATGAGACAGTTTTAGTGTGTTTTCTTACGTGTACGCTTCCGACTGAGTTACGCTTCCGGTTTCTTTCGCGGCCTTCCGCCTTTTTTGCCATTAGCGGCGGAGCTGGCAGCCTTCTTTTCGCTGGTGATTTTACCAATAAGTTCGCCGATGTTGATGGGCTTCCCGCAATGGGGGCAAAGTATCTCTTTCATAGCACTTCCTTTCCCCGGGATTAACCGCCCGGGGACGGTATAGATTATGCTGATATTATGGGGGCCATGGAATACCGACCGAAGGGGCGAATCATTTCCTCAGTTGAAAACCTGTCGAGGGAAATTTTGAACCGCCCTTTTGTTTCGCCGTCAATAAGAGCTATCACCGTCGAGGGAGTCCGGCCCAGGATTTCCGCTGTAACTTCGAGGTTATGGTCCCCCGCCAACCGGGTCTTGTATGTCTTGCCAACTTCAAACTGTTTCATTTCGTATCTCCTTATGTTTATAATATAAACCTAACTGTTAGGTTTGTCAAGCGGTTTTTACGATTATTTTTAAAAATATTTCACCTTTTTCCGCCCCCAAAATCGCCCTATTGACGTTAGCAAACCGATAGCCCACGATTACCAAGATGGGTAGAGCAGTTGGTAGCTAGAGTGGCTCATAACCACTATGTCGCGGGTTCGAGTCCCGCCCCATCCAATACCGCCGGGAAGGCGGAAGGAGAAGCCATGAAAGTAGTCGTAACCGAAACCATCCCCGGAGTCACCGCCGACGGAACGCCCTGTGAGTATGAAGTCTACCGCCCCCACATCTGGGAGGCCACCGTTGACCCCGAGGCCACCAAGGCCGCCATTGCCCCGCTGGTGGACTGCTGCCCCGAAGCCGAGCGCGTAAAGAGTACCCGGCTGAAAATCTACGCCGCCATGAAAACAGCCTGGGAGCATTACGCCGCCGGGGAAGCGGCCTTGAATGAGGGGAAGGACAAGCAGGCTGAGGCGTACGCCAAAAAGTACCAGGCCGCCCAGGCTGAGGCCGCCGCATTGCAAGAGGAGCTCCAGCCCCTGATCGACGCCCACCGCGCCGCGCATGACCAGATCTTTCTGGATAACCCCTGCTACCTAAACCCCGGCCCCGGCCAGAAGCATATCACCGATGAGGAGGCCGCTGCATTGCAAGCGCAGTTTGACGCCCTGGGCGAGCATGAGAAGCTTACCGTTACCGGGGAGACTATCCCCGATTGGCATGGTGTGGAGTACTGGAGCAAGATCCATGAGGTGTGGATAAAGGTAGCCGTTGACCTTCCCGGCCGGCCGCTCCCTGAAGGCGCCATACTCCCCGATGACCTGAGCGTCGCCCAGCACGATGAGATAAACGCCCAGACCGAGCGGGACCGGATTGCAGCCCTTACCCCGGCCCAGAGAGCCGCCGCGAAGCAGAACGCCCTTGACGCGCTGGCGGATGAAGGGACCCGGCTTGAACGGCGCAACCAGATACAGCGGAAGCCCTTTGACGCGGTGGCGTGGTATGAGGAGAAGGCGCCTGCGATAGAAGCGAAATATGCGTAGATAGCGCAACAGTAATACTAACGTCGTGATGACGTAAGGAAACATGAATGGTTACACTTGATCACGGGAACATCCGCCTCAATTTCGGCAACACGTTTGATTTCACCATCATCCTTGACGCCAAGTACCCCGACGGCTCCCCCTATGCCTTCACCATCCACGACTATATCCGCCTCAGTATCCGCGATAAAAGCGGGGAAGAGCTGTATAAATACGCCAGTAAAATTACCAACAACCGTTTCACCTTCGCCATGACCAACACCGAATCGGAAGCCATCCCCGTAGGCCGCTTCTGCTGGGACTTCACCATCTACACCCAGGCCGTACTTGACGACACGGGATTCCCCATCGACGGCCATTTTGTCGTAACCCCCTTTTACCACCCCGCAGATTTTATTTGTCAGGAGATCGCGTCACATGAATGAGAACCTAGTCGTAGAATTCGAGATGCAAAACGCCGCCCCGATTCCGCCCGGCCCTGGCGGTGATGTCAGCTCCGTTGACGGCCTTTTACCGGACCCCGATACCAAAGATGTCAAAACGCGTGATCAGATGAGTACCGCTGAGTTAATGGAGTTGAAAGAAGCGGGCGGGATTGTTCCCGGGATGGACTACAGGACGGACGACGACCTCCTTGTGATGCACCGGGATTTACCGGGCCGGGATGAGGAAGATGCTCACCCCATGCAGGCGATTACCGGGCTTTTGGATGAGCTGGCATTGCGGGGGAGAACGAAAGCTGTTGACGGGGTGACGCCCGATGAAGTCGGGAACATCGACACTTCCGGCGTGAATGTCCGGTATGCTCAGGCGAAGAATTCAGAACCGCAGGATTTGTTTCTTGACACCAATGCCGAATCGTTTATGCCGAGTAACCGATCGTCGTTGAACCCCTATGTATCTTTCGCGGATTTGCAGACAAGCAGCCGGTATAATGATGATGTTGTAATCCATGTTACCGAAGGGTCTGATATTAACCAGGCGATTACCCTTGCGAATATCCAGCACCTTGCATTACAGGCAGATAGTGGTACTGACGTTATCAATTCAATCATTTCCGGGAACCTTACCATTGTAGGCTCGGGGAACATACGGATTTCAGGGTTTATCGTTACCGGGAATGTGGTCATTAACGGGACTGCAAACATCGAGTTCAAGGATTGTTTTGTCCAGGGTAGTGTATCCGGGTACACCGTTGGAAAGATGTCGTTTTATCACTGCACCTTCTTTTTCAACGTTACCCTTCAGGGCACCGCCGCGTTCTCCGCCTACTTTGAAAACTGCTACGGGCGCAATACCGCGACGATTGTAAACCAGAACCCCAACTGCTCACTGGCCATCAGCGATTCCTCAAAGCTGTATACGAATGTACCCCAGGGCAATTTCCGGGCAAAAAATACGATGTTCTACGGTCTGGTAACCACCACCACGGGGATAGTGGACATACAGGGCGGAAGCTGCGTACAGCCGGGTGCTAACCAGGTATACAACACGATTTCTATTTCAAGCGCGTGTTCAGGGCTAAACATCGGAAACTTTTCGTTTGACGAAATTGGATCTACCCTTGGCGGCGCGTGGATATCCGGGGGTTTAAGCTCATTACAGGTCCGTACCCGGGGAACCTATACAAACATCACGCCCCGCCATAACCTATCAGACGGAACCGACCCCAACCGGGCAGCTGACCTTCTTGAAGACACCATAACTGGAGTTGACGATGCAATCGGCCTCCTTATAACCGCCGCTGCTGGCGTCAAGGCCGTGGGTGTGGTGGGTGCAAACCTTGTGTTCTACGCCGATGCTGCCAAGACGCTTCCCATCGGCGCAATCCCGCTTTCTGATTTGAGTAACTATTCTGATTCTGACAGTATTTCTATCATCGACGGCGTGATTACCGTAAACCTCCAGAGTGGCCCACTTTTCGCGGCGTTGCAGTCGAAGGTTGAAGACCCGTTTTATGTGCATACGGATAACAACCTTACCGATGAACGGGCGAATATCATTGATTCGATTGTCCCCATTACCAGCGTACAGCAAGCCAACGGACTATCCTATGAAGGTGGCGTGTTATCAATGGCGAATATCCTTGAAAGGATTTTCACCGTTGGCGCAATCTACGAAACCACCGATGCCGATTTGAATACCCCCGCGAGTATCGCTACTCATTTTGGCTTTGGTACATGGGAAGCATTTGGGGCAGGGCGGGCGCTTGTGGCTATTGACACCGGGCAAACGGAGTTTAACGCCATCGGTAAAACGGGCGGGAATAAATCTATTACGCTTGCAACAGCGAACCTCCCATCCCATACCCACAGTATTCCGGCATTAACCACGGGAAACCAATCGGCAAACCACAGCCATACCATTAACCACAGTCACAGCTTCAACGGGTATCGTTCTTTCGCCTCAGGGTCTTCCGGGCAAGTAAAATCCCGGGAGTACATCAGCGGGGACCCCACCGACTACGGAGGTAACGCCTACAGCGGAAGTTCAGGGAATAATTCCGCGAACCATACCCACAGTACCAGTGCAACGAATACCGGGTCAACAGGTGGAGCGGAAGCGGTGAATAACTTGCAGCCGTTCATCGTGGTGTACCGATACAGGAGGATAGCATAAATGTCAGGATATACAGGAATCGGCCCGAGCGAACTTTATAAATATACAGGCCCTTTGGCGAGGATACCAACGCATACGGAGCTTTCGGAAAAGTTTGCAGGGACACAGCATAACCTTGATAACATCGGGGGCGCATTGGAAGCCCTTGAGGAACTGCGCTCTCTCATAAACAGCGAAATTGACGCGCTGCGGGGGGAAGTTACTGCCGATGTCGCGGGTCTCCAAAGCGTTATCGCCGGGAAGGTAGCGATACAGAATATACGCCTTGACGCGGATAACAAGCGGCTTGTGGCTACCGATGTCGGCGTGAAAACGGTAGCGGAGGATGGCGCTTCTATTTCCATTGAGGAGTTTTATTCTGATGTCGAAACCGGGGAAGCGACTTCAAAAGTAAAAACAATTTCATCTACCCGGCTGGGGTTTGAAGCGATTTCTGAAAACGAGATTGCGATCAGCAGCGGGCCGATTGATGAAAGTATTGTGAATGCTGTAGCGGCGCTGGCGGCTACTATCAACGAAATACTTGAAAGTAAGGCGAATATATTTATACGGCTGGCGCAGGGGATTACCGAGGGCAACAACATAAAGGGGATCCACATCCAGCCCAAAGCCCCGTTTGATTATCATGGCGACTGGCAGCTCTTAACCGCCGGGAATGTGAAGCTCACCCGGACTAACAACGATCTGGTATATACCGACGCAACGGGGGCCGATCATATCCTGGTGGATGAGGGCGAAATACTCGACGATAACTACATTATCACCGATGAATTCTTCATAACTGAAAACATCGGCCCCCTGGTAAACATCAATCTCCTGTATCGCTGGTTTGACATGCAGGACTTTGACCAAAGATCCGGCTTACTTTCCGCATTACTCACCGAGGACAAATCATCCCTGGTTAATGCCATTAACTCGTTGTATAACCGGGTTTCGGCATTGCTTACATCTACAGAGCTTGAAGGATCGCCGTTTAGTTCCTACGCCGATTTTGTGGCGGCGTACCCGGAGACGGAAACCGGGCGCTATGCCTATGTTACCTTTACTGACGACGACATAATACCCCCGACATGGACCCGCGTTCAGCCGGGCGATAGCTGGCGCATTGACGGGGGGACTACGGCGTTTAGCCCTACCAGCAACATGACCGCAGCCATCACCGTGATTCTGGCGGACGGGGCGGCTACCGATGCGCTCCCGGCGGTGGGGCAGCATACGGTGAGCGATACCTTGCAGGTATACCGCAACAACCTCAAGTATGTAATCCAGCAGCTTACCACGCACATCGGGCGAACTGATAACCCGCACAGTGTTACTGCGTTGCAGGTGGGGCTTGAGAATGTGGCTAACCTTGCACCTGCTGATATGCCGATATCCAGTGCAGCGCAAAACGCCCTGGACAACAAGCAGGGGAAGATTACGTCCACGGGGGCTACAAACCTGCTCACGGCTCCGGCGCAGGCTGGGGGAAATCCGGGGACTAAGGCTATCGCGGATTTTGCTACAGCGGCGCAGGGGACGAAGGCGGATAATGCACAGGTGGCCCTTACGGCTACCGGGAATACCAATTTACTCACCGCCCCGGCTAATGCGGGCGCACAGCCGGGAACGAAGGCGATAAGCGATTTTGTGCAGGTTGCAGGGACGCAGGAAGTAACTGGTATAAAAACTTTTGACCCTGGAGCTGGCGGACAGCTAACAGTTGGAACAGTTGGTATAACACCTATCCGTAACACTGCCACGCAACTTGGTTTCTTGTTTAGAAACTCCGCCAACAATGTCGCTCAAATGCTATTTGAGACAAACGGTGCAACTGGCAGGGCTTTGACTTGGAGAACCTCAACAGACAATGGCGTGAACTGGTCATTGAGTTATGCTGCACAATCTATTCCGGCGATTACCACGCTAAATTATGCTACCTTGATAGCCGCCGCACCTGCAACTGGCACGGCTCTAATATTCCGCTATTCTGGAGCATTGGGAACGATAGCCAATTCAAGCTTCCTTTGCGTAGTATTCAACGCAAACGGAACATATTTCCAAGGCTTGGCAATCGACTACGCAACGGGTGAATCAGTTGGTATTCAAATAACGTCTCAGGCTGTAACCGCAAATCGGACGCCTAGTGTTGCAAAAAGTAGAGCGATGGGTACGGGAGCAATATTCTCGTTTCAACGCTCTGGCAATACGGTGTTCGCTCAATGTAGCGGGAGGGCAACCAATGCCGCTCTGGCATCCTGGGATACACTGGTCACCATTCCAACAGGTTACAGGCCTTCAATCGCAACACAAGATGAAGATTCAATCTGGGTTAAAGGTTCTGTAAACGGCGTGATAGTTGACTTCCAGATATTCTCTAACGGTGTGCTTAGGTCCAGTAGTGCTATCCCGAATGGGTCGGCTATCATTTTGGGTGCAACGTGGATAACAGACAATGCAATGGTGGCATAATAACCGCATAACTACCCGCTTTTAGCCATGCCCGCTTCCTGCTTCGTCCGCATGGATGCAAAGTCTATCACTTCGTCATGGGTATAAATCCCCGTGGTCTCAATATCGCTATGCCCCGCCGCCTTCTGTATTTCAAGGTCCGTCCATCCCCACCGGAAGCGGGCGTGAGATATGAAGGTATGCCGGAGACTGTGGAACACAAGGTTCCGGCTTTTCTGTTCACTGGGCACCGCCTCCTCCGTTTCCGTCGCTACCTTCCCGGCCGTTATCCCGATACCCTCAAGCTCCCGCTGAAGGGCGAATTTAAAATAGGCGGAGCTTACCGGGTCGGCATGGCGGAACTTGCTTTCAATCACATACTTTGATTTTTTAATCGGGCGAACCCTGTCTAGGAGCCGGGAGAGGTCGGCGGGAAGCGGGACATGGCGCGTATTTTCCTGGACCATCCCCCCTTTGATTTTCGGCGATTTCATCCCGTCCCCGTCCACCTGGTTATGCTGTACCGTGATGAGTCCATCGGCGATATCGTCCCACTGGAGCCCCCGGACTTCCCCGCGGCGCATACCGCAGAGGCAGCCCAGAAGGACGGAAATCCGGGCATAGATATCATCGGCCGGGGCGTCTATCAGGGCCTGTACTTCTGCCGGGGTGAGGATCCCCCTATCCCGTTTTTTGTGGTAGGCCTTGTCTGCTTTGCGAAAGGGGGAAGCGGGTATCAGCTCGTTTTCGGCGGCGTCGGCAAGGGGGACGCGGATAACCTGCATGATCGCATTGATACGGCGCCCGGAGAGGCCGAGGCCTGAGAGGTAGAGCATGAGGGATCTGATTACCGGGCGGGAAAAATTCCCCAGGGTAACGCCGGAGAAGCCCGTCCAGGGCTCAAGGTACATGCGGATAATATCCCGGTTATTCCTGAGGTACGCCGATGACAGGGGCGTTTTTTTCACCTCAGCCTTTTCCCGGAGGTAATCGCTGCCGTCAGCCCAAAAGCGGGTGACGTACTGGACCAGGGGGGCGGTGGCGTCGATGGTGGGCTCGACCCGGAATAGTTGGGCCGCCTTTTCCTCAGCCTCTTTCCGGCGCTCCCGCTTACCCTCAACAGGGACACCCAGGGAGCGGCAGGAGGAATAACACGATTTTGCGGGGTCCCAGAATTTCACATACCAGATGAGGCCGGACTTGGTTTCTTCACGATAGAGCACATAGGGGGCGCGCATAGGATCTCCTTTTCCCATATCCGAAAAAAGTTACGGTTTTCGTTATGGTTTTCAAGAATTTTCTATTTCCTGCGCGTCCCCATGGGCTCGCTAATTACTTTCCCCGTAATGACTTACGGCCTTGAGAGATACACGACTCGAACGTGCCACCTTCAGCTCCGGAGGCTGACGCTCTATCCAGATGAGCTAATCTCTCATAAATTCTATAATACAACTATATCAGAATACAGGATTTCAAAACCGGTGTCAAGCGGAAACCCCAGGACCGGATAAATCCTTAAATGGGTGGTAACTTTTTACGCTTTTTGGTAGTATATTATGAAATATATGGAACCTATTATTTTAGCGTCCGGATCTTTGCGGAGGCAGGAATTTTTCAGACTTCTCGGCTTACCCTTCAGTATTATGCCCGCCCGGATCGACGAAGAGGATCACGGAAACCTAAAACCCCGGGAACTGGCGGAGGAATTAGCGGTTCGGAAGGTCAATAACATCATCGGACTTCTCTCCAGCCGTCTTCCCAATTGGATTTTTGGGGCGGATACCCTTATTTCGGTGGACGGGGATGTATATGGCAAACCCAAGGACCGGGAGGATGCCCGGAAGATGCTGACCAAGCTCCAGGGACGGAATCATGAGGTTATAACTGCCATGGCGCTCTATAGCGGCAAGGAAAAAAATATTGATTGCCGTTCCGTGGTCAGTTCCGTGACCTTTGCCCCTATCCCGTCAGAGGATATCGAATGGTACCTCAATACCGGGGAATGGCAGGGGGTAGCCGGATCATACAAGATTCAGGGACTGGCGGGCTGTTTTGTGTCCGGGATAAACGGATCCTATAGCGGCATCGTGGGCTTGCCAATGCACGAATTTTATGTCATGTTAAAAGAGAATGGTTATTCCTACGGGGTTTCATAACCATAAGGCAGTATCAGGCTTAGGGCTTTAGCTCAACGGCCGGACACTGACATTCCGCCGCCCCTTTTGTGGGTGGTGAGATATAGGGAAGGCGTCGCATCCGGCGCCCGGTTACACCTCTTTTTCGGATGGGTATACCCCGCCGGGAGTGGTTTATCGGGATAGCTTAGAAAAGCGGACGCGGGAGGAAATTGTGGCAGTAGTTACCATGAAGAATTTGCTTGAATCCGGGGTTCATTTCGGCCATCAGGTCAAGCGCTGGGATCCGCGGATGAAGAAATACATCTTCGCGGAACGGAACGGGATCCACATCATCGATCTGCAAAAAACAATCCAGGCTATTAAGGATGCCTACGATGCGGTCAGAAAAACCGTAACAACCGGGAAAACGGTCCTGTTTGTGGGTACCAAGAAGCAGGCCCAGCAGGCTATCCAGAAAGAAGCCGAACGCTGCGGCATGTTTTTTGTGAACAATCGATGGCTTGGTGGTATGCTTACCAACTTTACTACTATTAAGAAGTCCCTGCTCCGCCTTAAGAAGCTCGAAAAGATGGAAGTGGACGGGACCTTCGAAAATCTTACCAAAAAAGAGATCGCTTCCCTGGGGAAAGAACGGACTAAGCTCGAAAAGAACCTTGGGGGCATCAAGGAAATGAAGGACCCTCCGGGGATCCTTTTTATCATCGATACCCGAAAGGAAGCTATCGCTGTGGCGGAAGCACAACGTATGGGGATCCCCATAGTGGCGGTGGTGGACACCAACTGTAACCCCGAGGGCATCGACTTCCCCATCCCGGGAAACGATGACGCCATCCGGGCGATCACCCTCTTTACCCAGATTGTGGCCAATGCGGTGGTGGAAGCGGATAACGAAGCGGGACTCAAGATTATCGAAACCCTGGGCGACGAAGATATAGAAGATATCCTAACCGACGCCTCCATCAGGGAAGAAGACCGGGAAGTCGACATTGAAGCCTATACCGGGGAAGCGCCTGTTGTTGCGCCGGTTGTGGCGGAACCAGTTGCAGAGGAAGACGAGCTTCCTGTGGACGTAGATAAAGTCTTTGGGGAAGAATGACAAAAAGTTTCATTTTTTGTCTCAAACAATTTGGAAGGTATATATATGGAAATTAGTGCATCGGATGTTAAAAGACTCCGGGAGAAAACCGGGGCGGGAATGATGGAATGTAAGAATGCTTTGGTAAGCACCGAAGGGGATTTTACCAAGGCCGAAAAACTGTTAAAAGAAAAGGGGCTTGCTGCGGTAGAAAAACGCGCAGATAGGGCCACCAACGAAGGCAAGATATTCATTAAGGTGGAGAACAATGCCGCAGTCCTGGTAGAGCTGGCGTCGGAGACCGACTTTGTCGCCCGGAATCCCGAATTCATCATCTTGGGAGGGGTCATCGCCGACAAGGTGTTGGAAAAGGGCTACACAGAGCCGAATAGCGAGCTTGCCGGCCTGGTTACCGATCTGGCCACCAAGATCCGTGAAAACATGAGCCTCAAGCGGATCAGGGTCATCAAATCCGGCGCCAATGAATATCTAAGTTCCTATATTCACGGAGACGGTAACATCGGCGTGGTGGTAAAGCTGGGGGCGGATAAGGCAGAGGCCCTGCAGAAGGAAGAGGCGAAAACCTTTGCCTTCGATCTGGCCCTCCATATCGCCGCCTTTAACCCCGTGGCCCTGGACAAGACCAAGGTTGACCCTGCCTTCCTGAAAGAACAGGAGGATATCTTCCGCAAGCAGCTTGAGCAGGATGAAAAACTCCAGGGGAAACCTGCCAATGTACTGGACAATATCCTTAAGGGAAAGGTGAGCAAATACTTGGCGGATATCTGCCTTTTGGATCAGGGCTTTGTGAAGGACGAGAAACAGACCGTAGCCCAGGCCCTGGCCGAAAAGAGCAAGCAGCTTGGGGCGGCAATTACGGTAAATGACTATGTGTACTTTAAAGTAGGCCAGTAGTATGCATAGCGCCATCTCTTCATCCGAAGAACGGATGAAAAAAACGGTTACGAGTCTAAAAGATAGTTTTGGGTCACTCAGAACCGGCCGGGCTTCCGCAGCGTTATTCGACAAGATTAAGGTAGATGCCTACGGGGAAAAATCCCCTCTAAATCAGGTGGCCAATATTTCCATCCCCGAGGCGCGGCTCATCGTGATCCAGCCTTGGGATAAGGCCCTGATGGGGGAAATAGAAAAGGCTATCCGTACATCAGAGCTTTCACTTAACCCTTCCAACGATGGCAAGGTGATTCGTATCTCAGTGCCGCCCCTTACGGAAGAACGGAGGAAGGAACTGGCCAAGCTGGCCAAAGCCCAGGCCGAACAAAGCCGGGTGGCGGTGCGGAATATACGCCGGGATGGTAACGAGGAGATCAAAAAGCTGCTCAAGGACGGGGATATCACCGAGGATGAGGAAAGCAAGCATACCGAGGAATTGCAAAGGGTAACCGATAGTTACATCACGAAGATCAATCAGGTACTGGAAGAAAAAGAAAAAGAAATAATGGAAGTTTAACAGAATTGCGCGCAATTTTGTTTTAGGCTCCCGGATAAAGGTTGGCTTTGAGGGACGACAAATTAGATACAACAACAAACTCTATTCCCGCCCATGTTGGTATTATCATGGATGGGAACGGTCGCTGGGCACGAAAACAGAATCAGAACCGTACCCAGGGGCACCTTGAGGGGCTTAAAACTGCCAAGCGGATTGTCAAAGCTGCCAGTGATATGGGCATCGCCTACCTTACCCTCTATGCCTTTTCCACGGAAAATTGGAAACGTGCCGCCGAGGAAGTAGGGTTCATCATGGGTTTGGTAAAGCGTTACCTGATCGAAGAGATGGATTTTTACCGGCAGAACGGTATCCGCATTCGCCACGCCGGGGATTTTCCCGGGCTGCCGGAGGATATTGGGCAGGAAATACAAAAAGCCCTGGAGGATACGAAAGACTTTACGGGTCTCCAGGTGATCCTTGCCCTGAACTACGGCGGCAGGGACGAAATATGCCGGGCGGTCCGGCGGATGGCCCGGGAACCGAAGTTTTCGGGCGAGGCAGCCGCGGTCACCGAGGATCTTATCAGCCAATATCTGGACAATCCCGATATACCGGACCCGGATCTTATTATCAGGACCGCCGGAGAATTGCGGACCAGTAACTTCCTCCTTTGGGAAGCGGCCTACTCGGAGTATTATATATCTGATATACTATGGCCTGACTGGACCGAGGAAGATCTTCGGCTGGCAATATCGGATTTTCAAAAGAGGGAACGGCGCTTCGGCGGTGTTATCAAATGATGACAAAACTTGTTCAGCGGCTTTTAGTATTTTTTATTGGACTGCCCCTCACGGTTTGCCTGGTACTATACCTGCCGCAGAAGAACCATATCGTCGTCAATGTCGTGGTTATTCTCCTCAGCGCCCTGGGGGCAATAGAATTTTCGGATATGCTCAGAAAAAAGACGCCCGCCCTACCCCGCTGGGAAGCGGCTATTCTGGGCAGCCTGGTCCCTATAGCCATGACATTAATGGTCAGCTTCGGCTTTAGCGGTCAGTCCATCTCCATAGCGCTTATCTTGGGGGCTGTTTGGCTTCTGGTTTCCCGGATCTTTTCCCCTGCGGATAAATTTGAAGCGATCATAAGCCGGGTTTCCTCGGGTTTTGCGGTGATAATCTACCCCGGTCTCTTCATGGCCTGGGTTATCCGGATGAGTCTGTTTTCCCGGTCCGATGTGGTGATCCTCATGTTTCTTCTTATGGTTATTGCCAATGACTCAGCTGCCTGGGCGGTGGGTCTGCTCTTTGGTAAGGGGAACCGGGGGATAATACCGGCGAGCCCTAATAAGAGCGTCGCCGGGTTCATCGGCGGCTTTGTTGCCTCAATCCTCATTGGTATTGGGGCGGTACAGTTTGCCCCCGAAACCTTCCCCGCCCGGCTGCTTCCCGCGGTCCTATCGGGGATTATCCTGGGCTTTATTTCCGGTCTGGCCGGAACCCTGGGCGACCTGGGGGAATCGGCGATGAAGCGGAGTTCCAATATTAAAGATTCGGGGACCATTATTCCCGGCAGGGGCGGTATTCTTGATACCATAGATTCCATAGCCCTGGCTGCGCCGGTGTTCTATGTCCTCTATTGGATTCTCTTTTGATTGTATTTTATAAGGAAACAATATGAAAAAACGAGTGGCGATTCTTGGGGTCACCGGATCAATTGGTAGAAGTACTTTGGAGGTCATTCGTACGGAAAGGGATAGATTTGAACCTATCCTTTTTTCAAGCCATACCAGCAGTGATGAACTCCTTACACTTGGCAGGGAATTTCCTGACGCCTTATTAATATTGTCCGGACAAAATCAGGGTATCGAACATGGTCTGAAGTACGGTCACCAGGATCTGCTCAAGGCTATTCGGAATTCCGGAGCGGATATCGTGGTGAACGGTATTACCGGGGCGGCCGGGCTTGTCCCTTCCCTGGTGAGCCTGGAATCCGGAGCGGATCTGGCGCTGGCAAATAAGGAAACCATCGTAATGGCAGCGCCCTTAGTTTTCGATGCGGCGGCCAAAGGCGGCGGGCGGGTAATCCCCATAGATTCGGAACACTCCGCAATCTTCAACCTGATTAATGCCCACGGAATAGATCGGGTTGAAGAAATTCTCTTAACCGCCTCCGGGGGCCCCTTCAGAAAACATTCGGCCGAAGCGCTGATGAACATTAGTCCCGAGGAAGCCCTTGTTCATCCCACTTGGGAGATGGGACCTAAAATAACCATTGACTCAGCAACCTTGGCGAATAAGGGCCTTGAGGTAATTGAAGCGGTGGGGCTGTTTAATATACCGGTGGATCAAATCCGGGTGGTGGTGCATCCCCAAAGTATTATCCATTCGATGATACGCCTTACGGACGGGGCAGTATATGCCCAGTTATCTAAACCCGATATACGGCTTCCCATTCACGAAGCTTTGAATTTCCCCGAATGTGTCCCCTGTGCATTTGGACGGCTTGGGTTTGATGACCTTACCCTGGAGTTTGAAAAACCGGACAATAAACGGTTCCCCATGCTCCCCCTGGCTTATGAAGCGGTACGAAGCGGCGGGATAACTCCGGCGGTGTATAACGCTGCCAATGAGATAGCGGTAGCCGCCTTTTTAGCAAAGGGCGCCGCATTCCTTGACATACCCCGTATCGTTGAAAATGTGTTAAGCATGGCCTGGCCATGTCCGTGTCTGGATCTTCCTTCAATTCTTGAAGCGGATGCCAAGGCACGGCAATCGGCCCAAACTTTTATTACCGAAAAGTGCGCTTGCGCATCATAGCGTCTTTTTATTACGGGGGATTAATACTGATGTTTGAAAAAGAGCGGGAAGAGGTTAGACTGGCCGGTACGAAGTTAGATCGATATGGGCTTATTGCTCTTTCAGGCGGAAATGTGAGTATGCGGATGTCTTCGGGGGAAATTTTGGTAACCCCTTCGGGGATGGTTTACGAAGACATGGTGAGCTCCGATGTACTGGTTATGACAATTGACGGAAAGATTATTGAGGGTGAACGGGCAGCATCGGTAGATACGGAGGCTCTTTTATATATTTTTAAAAAAATGTCCCATATCAATGCTATTATCCATACCCACCAGCCTTTTGCAACGGCGGTAGGATTGGTTACCGACGAGTTACCTTGCATTGTTACTACCTTACCTAATGCTACTAAAGGACCGGTTAAGGTATGTCCTTTTTCATCCGCCGCCAGCATTGATATGGGGATACAAACCGTAGAAAATGCGGGCGATTCCCTGGCGGTAATTTTAAAAAGTCATGGGGTCATGGCCATTGGAGCCACCTTGAAAGAGGCCTTGTACTCCTGTATTTATCTCGAAGAGGCGGCAAAAACCTACGTTTATGCCCATAGTATGAGTGATAAGGTAGCGTGCCTGAGTCCGGAACAAACCCGTCAAGCGGTGGAAATCTTTAAATATTATGGACAGGGCAAATCGTCCATGCCGAAGGATCTGACAAGGACAATTTCTTAAGCCATACCATAGGAGGAATTCACTAACCTGTGGTCAGATTTCAATCTTGGGGTTCAATTTTGTAAAGTCCGATTCAATCAGGGTCTTGAGATCCTCCAAGGCGGCGTCCTCATCCGGACCGTCGGCGGTGATGATGATTTCATCATTTTCACAGACATTTAATAAAATTACCTTGAGGATAGCCTTTGCACCGGCGGTTTTCGCGCCCTTTTTTATCTGAATATCCGATTGATAGAGCTTGGCGGTTCTGACAAACACATCCGCCGGCCGGGAATGAAGCCCTGTTTCGTTGGTGATGGTAAACGTTAATTCTTTCATAGTATCCTCCACGTACCGTAATATTCCAGAACTACCCGAGAAATACTAGGGATATTATAGGGGGTTTCTTCTTTTTTGTCAAATGACGGGGTACGGTTAAGCAGGTACACCGGTATGGTTTATCTTTTTTTATCTTTGTAATCGTTTATTTGACAAATGCCAAAACCTCATTTACACTAGACTGATAATTATCAAAAGGAGCCAATGGATGAAAAGCATATTATTAGCGTGCGGTACCGGGATTGTCACTTCAACGGCGGTAAACGTAAAACTTACCAAAGCCCTGAACGAAAGGGGTTGGGAGGGTAAGTACAAAATTACCCAATGCAAGATCGGTGAGGTTGTAGGTAAATCATCGCTCTTTGATTTTTGCGTCGCCACTACCCAGGTTCCCAAAGAAGCGCAATGTCCTGTAATAAACGGTATTCCCTTTTTAACCGGTATTAATGTTGCAGCGGTTATTGAACAGATCGTCAAGGAATTGGAAAAATAGCGTATAGAGTACCATAACCTTTCCATTGGGAAGGGTTTATTTTTTGAGGAGGTATTTTATGGATGTTTTATGGGGAGGTATTGTAAACTTCTTCGGGTTTATTTCAGGACTGGGTGCTTCAGTAGTAATGCCCATTATCATTTTCATCATGGGCTTTCTTCTAAAAACAGGCGTTGGAAAATCCTTAAGAGCGGGATTGACCGTCGGTGTGGGTTTTATAGGTCTTAACCTTGTTATCGGAATGATGGGGAGTAATCTTGGCCCTGCGGTTCAAGAAATGTCCCAGAGATTCGGGCTTTCTCTTTCGGTGCTTGACGTCGGCTGGCCTGCCGCCGCGGCGATTGCCTTTGCGTCCAGGGTCGGTGCAATAATTATCCCCGTATGTTTGTTTGTGAATATCATCATGCTGCTCACCAATACAACCCAGACTATTGATATTGATATCTGGGATTATTGGCATTTTGCCTTTACCGGCGCCTTGGTTGCTATTCTTACCGGGAATCAGGGTATTGGGATTCTTGCCGCTGTCCTCAATGAAATTATCGTCCTTGTCCTGGGCGACTATACGGCGCCGGGTTTGGAAAAATACAACGATCTTCCGGGTATATCCCTGCCCCACGGGTTTACCACCGCCTTTGTTCCCGGAGCGATTATACTCAATAAGCTTATTGATATTATCCCCGGACTGAACAAAGTCGAAATCGATATGTCCACGCTTCAGAAGCGGTTCGGCGTATTCGGTGAACCCATGCTGGTAGGTACGGTTATTGGCCTTATCATCGGTATAGTTGCGGGAAAAGATGCAGCCGGTGTTCTTGGCCTGGGTGTTACCCTGGGCGCAGTATTGGTGCTGATCCCCAAGATGGCGGCCATGCTGATGGAAGGGCTTATCCCTATTTCCGATGCGGCTTCTGATTTTATTTCCAAAAATTTCCGGAACCGCGGCAAGATATACATCGGTCTGGATTCCGCAATTGGCATCGGACATCCTACTACCCTGGCGGTCTCCCTGGTACTGGTACCCCTGACGGTATTCCTGGCGGTAATCCTCCCGGGAAACAGGGTACTTCCCTTTGCCGATCTCGCAGTTATCCCCTGGATGTTTGTGCTGATCATTCCAATTGTAAAGAACAACGGATTCCGGGCTCTTATTATTGGGCTTATAACCCTGGTTATCGGTCTTTGGATAGCCACCGATTTGGCGCCCATGATCACCCAAGCGGCTATCAATGCCAGTTTCCAGATTCCCACCGGGGCGGATCAGATTTCCAGTATTTGTGATGGTGCAAATCCCTTGACCTGGGCTATTGTACGCCTCCATGGTATTGGATATATTGGTATCGGTATTGTGGCTATCATTGCGGTTGGTCTCGCTATTATTAATCGCGTTCGGATTGTTAAGGAAGCCAGGGCTCTTCACTCCTAGTATACACATCCATCCCTATGTATAGGGATGGATGATTTTCTACGGGCTTGGGAGAAGTGTTTAAAACCATGAAAAAAGAATATATCTATAACCCCAAAACATATTTTATTAGAATTACTTTTACTGCTTTATTTTGTATTCTTGTTTTTATGGCATCCCTTTACATGATTATAACTAATAATCGTTGGGAGATATTTCTCCTCATTGCCTGTGTGGCGGCTTATACGGTGTGGAATACTTTTATTTCCGGTTCAAATCCGGGTAAGGTTATTCTGGAAGAGGATGGTATTTCTTTTGAGTCCTTTAGACACCGTACCAAATATCGATTTAGTGAAATTACATCCTTCCGTGCAAAGGACTTCCGTGGATCCGGAAAAATATTTCTACGGGTTAATAATTCCGGTTTTTTTAAGGGCCGGTTTTGGATACATACGCAGGAATTCAATGATTCCGATGAATTGTATCTCTTTCTTTTAAAGCTGGAATACCAAACCCATCCGGATTCCATAAAAGCGCGGGCTTGGGATTCCACAAAGCCCGGGGTAGATAAAAGACCGATATTACCCTGGAATATAATGAAGAACGAAGCGGGAAGCCCGGAAATTCCTCAGGTATAGGTTTCCTTCTTGAGAAACACTTTTACCTCTTCCTGGGTCGCCATGGCAGCGGCCTTTTCGGCTAATTCCCTGCAATGGCTGTAATTAAGGCTGCGGATTTGGGCGATGATCTGGGGAAGGAACTGGGCGGTAACACTCAGCTCATCAACCCCAAGGCCGATAAGCACCGGAATAGCCAGGGGATTACTGGCCAGCTCGCCGCAGACCCCCGCCCATTTTCCGTTTTTCCGGGCTGCCCGTGCGGTCATACCTATGGCCCTCAGTATGGCTGGGCTAAAGGTCCGGTAGTAGGCGCTGATCTCCTCATTCCCCCGGTCCACCGAAAGAAGATACTGGGTAAGATCGTTGGTACCCATGCTGACAAAACTACCCTCCCGGGTTAACTCGTCGGCTAAAAACACCGCTGCGGGAGTTTCCACCATAACCCCCAAGGGCGGGTCCGGTCTATGCGGGATACCCCGGCTTTTAAGATCCGCCGCAGCCCGGTCTATAAGCGCCTTGGCTTGCCGTAATTCCGCCACCGCAGAGACCATGGGGAACATGATCCGAATATCACCATGAACCGCCGCCCGAAGAAGCGCCCGGAGCTGGGTGAGAAAGAGATCCTCATGCTTAAGACAGAGCCGGATACCCCGGAGCCCTAAAAAAGGATTTTCCTCCTTAGGCAAAACCAGGGCTTTGACCTCCTTATCACCCCCTATATCCAGGGTACGGATAATGAGCATCCCGCCGTTCAGCTTTTTTACCGCCTCGGCATAGACCTTGTACTGCTCTTCCTCGTTGGGAAGCGTGGCGGATCTTAAAAAGAGAAACTCCGTTCGGAAAAGGCCGACCCCCTTGGCGCCGTAACTTTGGGCGTTTATCAGGTCTTCAACAGAACCGATGTTTGCGGAAAGGGTGATTTTTTTCCCGTCCAGGGTTACCGGTTCGAGGTCCTTCATCACCATGAGCTCTTCCCGGCGCTTATAATAGGCCCTTTCCAGGGCGGCAAATTCTTCCCGTTTTTTGCTGTCGGGATTTATATAAACCAGGGCTTGTTCAAAATCCCGGACATCCAAGGCGAGGGTATCGTCTTTCGTAAGCTCGTTCAAAATCCCCGGAGTTCCTACCACCGCAGGGAGGGAAAGGCTTTTGGCCAAAATAGCTACATGGGAGGTAAGGCCGCCCTTTTCGGTAACGAAGCCCCGGATATTCTCGCGATCCATCATTGCGGTATCCGATGGGAACAGTTCCTCCGCCACTACGATGCTGCCCGGAGGAAGGGATGAGAGACTGACCTCTTCAACTCCTAAAAGGTTACGCAAAATTCTTTTACAGATGTCGTTTAAATCCGCCAAACGCTGAATATTGTAGGAGTCTTCCGCCATTTCGGCAAAAAGTTCGCCGTAGGTACTGTAGGCCGCCTCCACCGCCGCTTCGGCGCAGAGGGTATTTTCTTTCAGCCTATCGGCGATCTCCTGTTTAAAATCATCATCCTCCAGCATGGTCATCTGGGCCCGAAAAATGTGACCAAATTCTTCGCCCAAACTTTTGGAGAGGGTATTCTTGATGTTTTCAAGTTCCCCAAAGGCGGCCGCATAGGCTTCTTCCAACCGCTTTTCTTCCTCCGCCGGGGACCCCCTTTGAGTGGGATCGTACGCAAGGGCCGGGGCAGTAAAAAGGTAGACCTTACCGGAAGCAATGCCAGGAGAAGCGGTTAAGCCGGTAAGAACCTTCATTCCTCTTCTGTCTCCGTCATGTTAGCGCCAACCGCCTTTCGAAGGATGGCATAGATATCCTGTACCGACTTTGCCTGAAGTATCGCTTCCAGGGTTGCATTATCCTGATAGGTATTGATGAGTACCTCCAGGATATACCCTATCTTTTTCTTTTCCTTTAAGACAAACATAGAGATAAGCTGAACCTGGATCTTCTCGTTCGGATCGCCCATGGAAGAAAATTCCAGGGGTTTCGCTAAACGGGCAAAAAATATGGTCGATTGATTTACATGTTCGGAATCCGTATGGGGGATGGCTATCTTATGACCCTCCATGGGGAGCCCTGAGGGATAATTCCTTTCCCGTTCAAGAATAGCGGGTATAAAACTTTCCTTAACGTATCCCTTCGCCAGCAAAACTTCACCCATTTTCGTAAGGGCCTCTTCTTTAGTGTCCGCAACAAGATTTTCAATAATACAATCCTGCCGTAAAATATCATCAATTTTCATATTTAAGAATATACTCCTTCATATTCACAATTTCCCACTCAGTATTAACTATTTTTTAGCATTTGTCAAATAATTTCTATAATTTTTTACAACGGTTTTGAGAACAAACGCTCTCCGGTTGTCGATCAAATGTAAAGGTATTTTTTTATTATTTTACATTTGACAAGAAACCAATTTAGCGATATGCTCTGATTGATACCGACTTATTAGGAGGACTTTCGGATGAAGTTATCCAAGGACTTGTACGGTGATTTGTACCTAAAAATGGTCCAAACCCGGAATTTTGAAGAAACTGCCGCCCGGTTATTTGTGGAGGGCAAGGTTCATGGTACCGCCCACTTCTGTATCGGAGAAGAGGCAACCGGGGTGGGCGTTTGTTCCGCCCTTGAAAAAGAAGATATGATAACCCAGACCCACCGGGGGCATAACCAGGCCATAGGCAGGGGTATGGATCTTAACCGGATGATGGCGGAATTTTTAGGAAAGGAAACCGGGTACTGTAAGGGAAAAGGCGGTTGTATGCACATAGCCGATTTTTCCGTGGGAAGCCTGGGGGCTAACGGCGTTGTGGGCGGGGGTATCCCGGTTGCCACCGGCGCGGCGCTGTCCCAGAAGTACTTTAAGAAGCCCAATATCACGGTCTGTTTTTTCGGCGACGGGGCTACCAACGAGGGGGCTTTCCACGAATCCTTAAACCTCGCTTCGGTCTGGAAATTGCCCGTACTTTTTGTGTGTACCAATAATTATTACGGTATGTCCACCCATATCAGTAAGTCGATGAATATCACCGATATAGCTTCCCGGGCCGCGTCCTACGGGATGAAGGGCATCAACGTGGACGGTAACGACATTTTGGCGATCCATGAGGAAACCCTGAAGGCCCGGGAATATATCCTTAAAAACGGCCCCATGTTTATGGTCTTAAACACCTACCGGTGGATGGGTCACTCCAAGAGCGATTCCCAGGTATACCGTACCAAGGAAGAGGTTAATGAGTGGAAACTCAAATGCCCCATTAAGCGTTTCCGGGAGCATTTGATCAAAGAAAAGATCTTTACCGAGGCGGAAATTAGCGCCCTTGACA
This sequence comes from Treponema primitia, assembly GCF_046533075.1. Taxonomy (GTDB): domain Bacteria; phylum Spirochaetota; class Spirochaetia; order Treponematales; family Breznakiellaceae; genus Termitinema; species Termitinema primitia_B. Next base: position 166,316 of record NZ_JAJQRB010000045.1, read on the forward strand.
AAAAAGCCCAGGACGATGTGGCTGCGGCGGTAGCCTTTGCAAATGCCAGCCCGGAGCCCAAGATCGAAAATATTTTTGATGATGTCTACGCCGAGGGCGATATTAGAACCCAAAAACCCAAAAACGGGTTTGTCCTGTAGCCGGGATCAGTAAGGAGAACCAGGATATGCGCGAAATAACCTATGCCGAGGCTATTAAAGAGGCCATGAGCGAAGAAATGCGGAAGGATAACCGGATTATCCTTATGGGTGAAGATGTGGGTGTCTATGGAGGGGCTTTCGGCGTCTCCCGGGGTATGTTTGAAGAATTCGGTGACGAACGGGTCAAGGATACCCCTATCTCCGAATTAGGATTCACCGGCTGCGCCGTGGGCGCCGCCATGACCGGGCTTATCCCCATTGTGGAGATTATGTTCAGCGATTTTATTACCCTGGCCTTGGAACAATTGGTAAACCAGGGCGCTAAGAACCGTTTCCAGTTCGGCGGCCAGGGATCGGTACCCATGGTACTGCGGGCGCCCGGCGGTTCCGGAACCGGGGCGGCGGAGCAGCACAGCCAGAGCCTGGAATCCTGGATTTGCAATGTTCCGGGACTCAAGGTGGTAATCCCCTCTACCCCCTACGATGCAAAGGGGCTTCTAAAATCCGCTATTTACGACCCCAATCCGGTGGTCTTCCTGGAACAAAAGCTCCTTTATCGGGTTAAGGGGCCGGTCCCCGAACCCAGCGAGGAATATACCATCCCCCTGGGTAAGGCGGATCTTAAGCGGGAAGGCAAGGATCTGACCCTTATCACCTACGGACGTATGGTTCCCCGGTGCCTGAAGATTGCGGAAGAACTGGCGGCGAAGGGTACGGATGTGGAGGTGGTCGATGTCAGGAGTCTGGTTCCCCTGGATAAAGAAACACTGATTAGCTCGGCAAAAAAGACCGGCAAGGTACTTATTGTGCACGAAGCCTGTCAGACCGGCGGCTTCGGCGGTGAAATCGCCGCGGTCATCGCGGACAGCGAAGCCTTTTTCTACCTCGATGCGCCCATCAGGCGGCTCGGCGGGCTTGATGTACCCATTCCCTACAACCCCAAGCTTGAAGCTCAGGTGGTTCCCACGGAAGAAAAAATTACCGCCGCTATTGAATCGCTTTTATAGGGAAGGAGAAGTGCATGGCCAATTCAATCATCATGCCCAAGACGGGCATGGCTATGGAAGAAGGGGTTATTCTTGAGTGGAAGATTAAGGTAGGAGACAAGATCGCACGGGGCGATATTGTAGCGCTTATCGAAACTGATAAGTCCACCATGGAACTGGAATCGGATTACGACGGCGAGATCCTGGCCATATTAGGCCAGGCCGGAGAAACTATTCCGGTAACGAAGGTTATCGCCTGGGTGGGGCAGCACGGAGAGGCGGTTCCGGAAAGCTCCGCCGGGGAGCCAAAACCCGGCGCCAAGGCGGAACTTCCCACCGCCGCTCCGGGGCCAATTCCCCAAGGGGCAGCGGCGGAGCTTTCGGCGGATGGGAAGTTTAAGGCCACCCCCGCCGCCCGGAAGCTGGCTGAAGACAAGGGCATTGCCCTCGGCGCCGTATCCCCCAGCGGTAAGTCCGGCGAGATACGCCGGGGCGATGTGGAAGGGGCCGCCGCGTCTTCGGCTAAGGCGACTCCCCTGGCCCGGCGTATGGCGGAGGACCAGGGTATCCCCTTAAGCGGTATCCAAGGGTCCGGTCACGGCGGGAAAATATTCAGCGCCGATCTGGGTGGCGCAGCGATTGTGCGGGCGCCGGACCATGGCTCGGCGTCCCGGCCGGACACACGGGTCCCCCTGACCAATATCCAGAGGATCACCGGCAAACGTATGCTGGAAAGCCGCCTGACCATTCCGGATGTTACCCAGAATACCCGGGCGGATGTTACGAAGATGCTGGCCATGAGAAAGGAACTCAACGAAAAACTGGAAATCAAGATCACGGTGAACGACTTTATACTGGCCGCTGTTGTAAAAGCCCTGGAAGCAAATCCCCGCCTGAATTCCGTTCTGGATGGGAATGAGCTTATTTACAAGGGCAGTATAAATCTGGGCGTGGCGGTGGCTACCGAACGGGGGCTTCTGGTTCCGGTGATCCACAATGCCCAGGCATTAAGCCTCCGGCGGATCTCCGCACAGGCGGCGGATCTGGCCCGCCGGGCGCGGGAGGGTCAGCTGACCCCCGATGAAATGAGCGGCGGAACCTTTACCGTATCCAACGTGGGCATGTACGGCATCACCGCCTTTACACCGATTATCAATCCCCCGGAAGCGGCTATCCTGGGAGTCTGTTCCGTGGAGGATGAACTGAAGCTTGAGGGAGAAAAGGTGCAAAGCCGTAAACTCATGGGCCTGTCCCTCACCTTTGATCACCGGATCGTAGACGGCGCAGGGGCGGCTGTTTTTATCAAAACCCTGAGGGAACTTCTTGAATCGCCGGTAGTAATACTGGTGTAGGCCGGAGAAAAAAATGAGCGAAAAAGAATATGATGTGCTTGTTATTGGGGGCGGCCCCGCAGGATATGTGGCGGCTATTAAGGCGGCCCAATTAGGAGCACGGGTTGCCTTAATTGAAAAAGACGAAGTAGGCGGGACCTGTTTAAACCGGGGTTGTATTCCCACCAAGACCCTGCTAAAAACTGCCGAACTGATCCACGAAATTGCCGGAGCGGCTAAACGGGGTATCAAAATTGCAAATCCCGCGCTTTCGGTGGATATGCCCACGGTAATAAAAGAAAAAAACAGGGTAGTAAAAAAACTTACCTCCGGGGTCGCTTCCCTCCTGGCAGCCAACGGAGTGGAGCTTATCCGGGGCGAGGCCAGGCTTCTTACGCCTAACCGTATAGCCGTCGCCGGACAGCCGGAGCTGGCGGCCAAAAAGGTGATACTCGCCGGAGGATCCCAGGTAGCGCGGCTTCCTATTCCCGGACTTGAACTGGCCGGGGTATTATCCAGCACGGAAATTCTTGATATCCAGGAGCTGCCTCCCCGGCTGGCCATCATAGGCGGCGGAGTTATCGGGGTGGAGATGGCCATGATCTTCCAGGCCTTTGGCAGTAAGATCAGTATTGTGGAAGCCATGCCCCGGATCTTGCCCTTTATGGACGCGGAAGTTGCGGCATTGATCCACCGTATATTAAAATCCCGGGGCGTCGAGATCATCACCGGGATCGGCCTTTCTAAAATTGAAAAAAAAGGGACGGATCTGAACCTGGTTTTGGGGGATGGCGCCGTTTTAAGCGCCGATAAAGTCCTGGTCTCCATAGGCAGGACGGGGGATCTTTCTTCTATTGGGGATGTACACGTTAAAACAGAAAAGGGTAAAATACTAAGCGACGATTATATGGAAACTTCGGTTCCGGGAATTTTTGCCCCCGGTGATATTAACGGGAAAAAGATGCTGGCCCATGCCGCCTTCAAAATGGCGGAACTTGCGGCGTTTAACGCAGTCCGGGGAACGGACAAGGGTAAGCAGAAAGCGGACCTGCGTTTTGTTCCCTCGGTGGTATACAGTTTCCCCGAAGCCGCCGCGGTGGGGCTTACCCAGGAAGAAGCCGAGAAGGCAGGCCCCGTGGCGATTGGAAAATTCCCCCTGGCGGCCAACGGAAAGGCGCTGAGCGCCGACAGCGCCGAGGGTTTTGTCAAGATTTTAGCGGATAAAAAGTACGGTAAAATTCTGGGGGTACATATTGTCGGGCCCGGAGCGGCGGAGATCATCAACGAAGCTGCAGCTATGATGGCCATGGAAATTACCGTCCACGAGCTGGCGGATATTATTCACGGACATCCGACCGTGTCGGAAGCCCTCATGGAAGCGGCCGCAGACAGCCTTGGAAGGTGTATTCATATTCCTCCCAAAAAGAAAACAGGATGAATAAGTCATTTGACTTTTTAGTTAGTGTAGCCAGAAATTACTATATCGATTCAATGTCCCAATCGGAGATTGCCAATCTGTATAAGATCTCCCGTCCAACCATAGCAAACATTCTTAAGGAATGCCGGGAAAAGGGTATCGTAGAAATACGCATTAACGATACATCCCCCTTTTCTTCCCCCGCGGGGGAGCAGTTAAAGAGCCTATACGGATTAAAAACCGTTTGTGTTGTTCCAAATGAAACGGATTATCCCTTAACCTTATACCAAACCTGTTTACAAGCGGCTGGTTTTATTTCATCCCTGCTTACAGACCGGATACGCATTGGTATTTCCTGGGGAACCGCTCTCTATCACATGATCCGCCAGCTTCCCAAGTCGGATATCATAGACTCCGAGGTGATACAGCTCATGGGGGGCCTCGGGGCATCGGCGCTTTCCTATGACGGGTCGGAACTGGCACGGATTCTTGCGGAAAAAATAAACGGCCGGTGTTTTTTGTTTCTTTCGCCCCTCCTGGTAAAAAGCATGGAACTAAAGCGGCTCCTCCTTTCAGAACCGGGAATATGCGAAACCATTGATAAGACCAAAGCCCTGGATTTAGCCCTGGTGGGTTTGAGTTCCGACCAGCCTGAAGACAGCGCCCTGGTACGGGCAGGTTTCCTGTCCCCCGCGGAAGCCCTGAAAATATATGACGCCGGGTCCTGCGGGCATCTCTGCGGCTACCATTATGATTCCAAGGGTAAGTTTATGGATATTCCGATTAACCGGCGGGTTGTGGGGATTGAAACCGAAACCTTTTTGCAAATTCCCCGCCGTATCGGCATTGCCTGCGGACGCCAAAAATTCAAGGCCATTCTGGCCGCCCTAAGGGGAAGTCTGGTTACGGACCTGTTTACCGATGAAACAACGGCGCTTCAAATCTTGAGTTTCTGTGAATAAGAAAAATCCGAACCCCATGTCCCTTGCTATACCCTGGATTGTCGGGTATGGTTTATAGGTGGAGAATCAGAAGTGTTATTGATAAAAATACTATTGGGGTTAATCGGTTTAGGGGTGGTGGTTTTTGTCCACGAACTGGGCCATTTCCTCGCCGCCCGGCTGGTAGGTATCGATGTGGAGGCCTTTTCCATAGGCTGGGGCAAACCTATCCTAAAAAAGAAGGTCGGTAATGTAGAGTACCGGCTGGGCATATTCCCCATAGGCGGTTATTGCAAAATGCGCGGGGAAAACGAATTCCAGGAAGCCTACGAAAACCGTTCCAATGCCATACCCCAGGCTAAGGGTACCTTTTATGGGGTCAGCCCGCTGCGGCGCATCGTCGTTGCCTTTGCGGGCCCGGGCTTTAATTTTCTCTTTACGATCCTGGTCCTCTCTATTATTTGGGGTATCGGATTCGAAGTAAGCACCCTGGATAACCGTATTGTCCTGGTTTCGGACATAAGCCCCGGGGAAACGTACCCCGCCGATCAGGGGGGCTTAAAAACCGGGGATAAAATTATCGATATAAACGGCAATCCCGTAACAAATTATCACGATATTCAGGAACTCATCGCCACCAACCCGGAAAAAAACCTGCCCGTTCAGGTTCAGCGGGACGGAAAGGTTCTTGACCTCATGGTTCGGCCGGACCTGGACAAAAGCTCCGGTGCAGGAAAAATCGGGGTGTATTTTTGGTCCGAACCGGTTATCAGCGCCGTTACCGGGGGAAGCCCCGCCGATATAGCCGGACTGCGGCCCGGGGACCGGATTACCCGGATAAACGGGGAGGATTTTTCCTATACCGTGGCGCTTTTCAGGATACTCCGGAGCCAACCCCCGGTACTGTCGGTGGATTTTGAGCGGGAGGGCCGCCCAATGCAGGCCGACCTGATCCTCAGCTATACCGATACGGGGACCGCAGATATCGGGGTATCCTATGAACATCTTCAGTTCCATAGCCCCCGGCTGTCTCCCGTGAGCGCCCTGATAAAGGGCGGGAAGGAAAGCTGGAAAACCTTCGTCCTTTCTGTTAAGAGCCTTACCCTCCTCTTCCGGGGCATTGATTTAACTCAGGCGGTTTCCGGACCGGTACGGATTACCTATATGCTGGGGGATGTAGCCGCCGAAGGTTTCGGCCAAAGCTTTGGCGCGGGCATCAGTTCCATGGCAAATTTCCTGGCCCTGATCTCCATAGCCCTCGGTATTATGAATCTCCTCCCCCTTCCGGTACTTGATGGAGGATTGATTGTTCTCTTTATTATTGAAATAATAAAGCGGAAACCCCTGAATCCCAAATATATCAGCGTATTCCAGACCGTAGGGGTGGTATTGATTTTTGGTTTAATGATTTTCGCTGTTTTTGGAGATATTTTATTTTTGACTCGTCGGTAAATTCGCTTTAGAATTCGCCGATAATGAAAAAAGACCGGTGAATAAAAAGGAGTCTTGGGTGAAAAGTAAAAAGAGAGGGTATTACCAGGCGGGTTTGTTTATCCTTACAACCCTGTTTATAGCACAGTTTGCATATTCCCAGTCTTCCGGCAGAAATGTCGATCCCGCTACCTTGGCGGCGGGTCATTCCGGCGTTGTATCGGTCGTGGCTTTTGATCCGGTGAGAAACTATATCCTCAGCGCCGGTATGGACGGCTTTCTGGGGATATGGAATGTCAGGACCAACTCTGCGGTGGATCGTTTTCAGGTAAGCCCCTATGCGGTACGGTCCATGATCCAAAGGCCGGGGAAATCCCAGGTTGCCCTGTTGGAAAGCGATGGCGTTGGTGTGTATAGGATTTCCACCTGGGACTATGGGCTTAAACGAAATTTATTTACCCTGCGGTTTAGGGACCCCGTGACCTTCATCAATTACTCCGCCGGGGGCAACTTCCTTATGGTAGCCCGAAGCGCCAGAAGCGGTGTGGTATTTATCCACCCCGAAACCGGGGAAGTACTGGATTCTCCCCCGGATCAGACCGGGACCATCGCTTTTTCCGCCACCGGCAGATCCGAGCGGACCATGATGACCTATGCCTCCTCGGGTCAAATTACCTATTGGGAATTAAACACCGGAAGGTCTATCCAGGATTCGGTGGCGCCCGCCAATCTGACAAGCCCCATCATATTTGGGAATAACCGTTATCTTAGCGGGATAGATTCCAACGGTCTGATTGTGTTGGATGCCGTAACGGGCAGAGAAATTGCCCGGGATCGGCATGTCGCCAAGGGGAAACTGTTTCCCGTATCGTCATCGGACCTTCTGGAATTTATGTACCTGGGCACCCTGGATAACAGTACCAACGGGTCCATCACCCTTACCCACTATACTATTACCACCCAGGGAACCTTGGAAGGTAAAAATAGAACCACCTTTTCCAGAATGCCCCTAATTTCCAGCGGAGTTACCATTGCTGCCGGCGCTGTTGCCCTGGGTACCGTTGATGGCGGAGTTTGGATGTTTGAGGTAAACGACCGGGAGCCCCGGGCTATGGGCAGGGTAAAGCTTACCCAGGTAAGTTCCGTAGCTATTTCAGGGGACAGTCTGGCGTTTATGACAGAGGATAAGCATTTAAGCATCATACCGGTGGATTATCAGTCCCTCATGGACCGTGATACTATCACCCTTGAAGATGCCCGTGGGAATACCCAAATAAGCGGAGATTCTGCAATGGGCTTCGGAGCTCCCGGCAGGTTTCTATTCTGGCAAACCGATAATACCCGTACCTATCCGATTCTTGTAACCGGCGCCGGTACCCGGGAGCGCACGGATATCATTCTGGGAAGGCTGGCCCTCCGGCACTCCCTCCGTTCGGTTTCCCTGCTGGGGAACCAAGCCCTTTTCGTGGATTCTGCGGGGAGCATCACCGTATTGTCCACCGACACGGGCAGCAGTAAGTTTACCTACGCCGCCACGGACCCCCTGGATATATCCTTCCTTGACAGCGAAAATATCATCATAGGCCATTCCGACCTAAGCCAGACATCTCCCTTCCTGGTGGTGAATACGGTTACCGAAGAAACGGTCCCCTTTATCTATCCCTCCACGGTGGGCGCCAAATTGTACCGGTCCGCCGACGGAGCTGTTTACGGAGGCGTTGTGGAGGGCTCCTCGAACAGCGCCACCACCGCCCTGCTTCTTTTGAATACGGAACATCCCGCCGATTCGACCCGGCTGGTCGAGTACAAGGGTGAAGACACCAGCTTTATCATAGCCCAAAGCGGTCAATCTGTCGCGTCAACCATCGGAGGAAACGGCCCCACCCTCCACAGTAATCGGGGATTTATTCCCTTTGAACGGGGTCCAAGCCTGCCTATTAACCTGATCGGAAGCGAACGATACTTTATTGTCCTTGGCAGGGATGGTTCTATCAGCTGGCACAACCCCGCCACAGGGTCCCTTCTTGCCCGGCTGCGGCTTCTGGAAACAGAATGGATCCTGGAAACAGCGGACCGGCATATCCAGCGGGGACCCCTCCAAAGATAAGGAAAGGTTCCCGGAACCATTAGTCGTGGGAGGGATTCTCCCGCACCTTTTCTATGGCATTGGATACCGCTTCCTGTATACTTGCTGCGTAGGCTTCATCGGTCATGGCGCTGGAAGCCCAGAGGGTACCCAGCAGGGAATACCGGTACAGGGGCTTCACGGTGTTTAAGGCCATGGCGGCCATATCCACCACACAATCGTTACAGAGGCAGATTTCCCCCTGATAGGATTCAAGCTGCCGTCCCAATTCTTCATGAACCAAATGTTCGGCTTCGTTTGCAAGATGCTCTAAATTATAACTATCAATAAAGGCCATATGCCCTCCTGTGCTACTGGTGTTCCCTGGTCATGGGCGCAAATTTTGTAAAGCGCGGCAGGAACACAATTTCTACGGTTCCCACCGGACCATTCCGCTGTTTTGCGATAATCAATTCCGTATGGGCGATATCCGAATTTTCCCGTTCGTTACTTTTTTTATCCGATTCCCGTTCCCGGTGGAGAAACATTACCACATCCGCATCCTGCTCAATGGACCCGGACTCCCGGATATCCGAAAGGTTGGGCCGTTTTCCCTCCGCATCCCGGCGTACCTGGGAGAGGGCCACGATAGGGATATTAAGCTCCCGGGCCAGACTTTTTAAGGAACGGGAAATCTCGGCAATCTGCTCGTGCCGCTGCAGCTGGTAATTATCGGAACCGATCAGGGTAAGGTAATCGATGAAGATTATCTCAACCTTCTGCTGTACCCGGAGCCGCCTGGCCTGGGCCCGCAGATCCAGGAGCTTCATGTTTGGCATATCCACAATATAGAGGGGCGCCTCGTATATGGTTCCCGCTGCGGTCATGAGGCTGTGAAAATCGCTGGGCTTTAGAAGTCCTGAACGGATCTTGTTAGACTCAATATTCGCTTCGCTGGAGATGAGCCGCTGCATCAGGGCCATGTCGGACATTTCAAGGGTGAAGAAGGCGGTGGGTATTTTCCGGCCCTTATTGTTTATCGACATATTGGCCGCCATGGTCAGGGCCAGAGCGGTTTTCCCAACCGAAGGCCGGGCGCCTATGATGATGAGTTCCGCAGGCTGGAACCCCGAGGTCATGGAATCAAGCTCCTCAAACCCCGTGGGAACCCCCGTATAGGCGTCCTTCGCGTTGTAGAGCTTTTCTATGGTTTTAATCGCCTCGGGGATAATTTCCTTGGCGCTCTTAAAACTCAGGGTCTTCCGGTCTTCGGTAAGATCAAAGATCCGCTGCTGGGTTTCTTCCAGTATTACCCGGGATTCCTGGGATTCATCATAGGATTTAACGCTTACTTCCCCCGCAACCCGGATCAGGGACCGGCGCAGGGAGCAATCCTGTACTATCTTGGCATAATAATCGACGTTAGCGCTGGAGGGGACCACATTGGTAAGGGAAGCCACATAGGAAGGCCCGCCGGACAGATCCAGATCTCCCACCTTACGAAGCTCCTCCGTAACGGTGATGATATCCGCCTTCCGTCCCTGATTAAACAGACCGAGGATTGCCGAATAGACCCGGCGATTGGCGTTGGAATAAAAATCATCGGGTCTAATATATTGGATAACGGTGGTAATAGCATCTTCATCAAGCAGCATGGCTCCCAGAGAAGCCTGTTCCGCCTCATCATTATGGGGAGGAACCTTTGGGCCATTGCCCATTAGACCGTTACCCGGTTCCTTCTGCGTCTGGGGAGCCATGGCTTATTAAACTTCTGGAGCGGCCGCTTCCTGGGAGGGTGCAGCTTCCTGGGACGCATCCTGGGCGGCTGCGGCCGAAGCGGAGTTTTCAGCCGTTTTCCCCTCATCGTGGGAAGCTTCGCCGGTAATTCCGCTCTTCTGGGTAGATTCCGCATCTCTGCTGTGCCGGCGATCCTTCCGTACCGGCGCCGAGGGAGTTTCAACCTTTATCGGCTGCCCCTCCACCGTTATGGTTATCTCTGCGGCGGCGCTTTCGTATAACTTAACCGCTACCTTGTATTTGCCCACGCTTTTAAAGCTATTCCCGGGAAGTTCAATCCGCTTCCGCTCAATCCGGAAACCCTGTTTGGTCAGTTCATCCGCCACGGTCTGGCTGGTAACGGCTCCGTAGAGCTTTCCGTTGGCCCCCGCAGGCATGACAATAACCAGTTCCAGGGCTTCCAGTTTTTCCTTAAGACCCAGGGCATCCTTGCGTTTCTCTTCTTTCCGCGCCTCAATTTCCCCACGCCGGGATTCGAATAACGCAACCGTACTATCCGTATAAGGCAGGGCAATACCCCGGGGAAAGAGATAGTTCCTGGCATAGCCCTTGGCTACATCCTTCACGTCCCCTTCTTCTCCCAGGGGTAATAAATCCTTGTTTAAAATTACCTTCATAACACAAGCTCCTTTCAGAAAAAATCAAAGATTTTTTCTGTGGCAAAAAACCTTTGGTTTTTTGCATTAATAAATTAGAATAAAACGGACACTATCACACCCCCGGAGTTGGGGGAGATCCGTTTGTTTTCGGCGCCCGAAAGGGCACCCAATTTTCAGCGATCCCCAGGAGGACTAAACCCACCAAGAAGACCACGTTAATTCCCGGACTCAAAATTAAAACCAAAATAAACAGGTTCAAAAAGAACCGCATACCCGGCGGTATAAACACCCGGGTAAGAAAAAAAAGGGCTATTCCGCCGCCCTGAGTCAAATACAGTATAATACATATAACCAGTATATTCCAACCCACAATCTCAAGGGGCGCAAGCTTTAAACTCACGCCGGCCAATACGGCCAGGAGGGAAAACGAAAGCGCCCAAATACATTCCGCCCGCAGATGAAAATTTACAAGCAAACCATTCGGCCACATTCGTTGCAAAATGCGCGGTGAACTGCGTTGCACAATGCGCCGGACCAGCCAAGTAATAACCAGACTTATCTGACAGCTGATGAAAAAAAGCAGAGCCCATGACATCAAGATCCCACCCCGGATGGCAAGATCACCCAGGGTTTTCAGTATGGTATCCGCGGTCATATACTGTTCCGTTAAGGAACGCTGCACCACATCCGCGCCGGAAGAAGCTGCGTACAGGGACGCTAAGGCTTCAGCCTGTTGGCGAAAAACAGAAAACAGCTCCTGGTCATCCCGCATGGAATATATCACCAGGGCGAAAACAAGGGTTGCCAGAACCGAACCGGCCATGATCCGATATACAACGGGCATCCTGAAAAAAGCAGGCGCCCGTTCCGGCGGCGATGTAATCCAGGTAAAAATCGCGATAAGCGCCGCCAAACAAAAAACATCCGCCCCAATGGCCGGCAGCGAAAAAGCAAAATTTCCCAGCACGGCAAGCAACGCGGCAAACCATGCGGTCTTTGCATTAAAATAATAGGCAACAACACCAAGGGGCAATAAAAACAAAAACCCCAAGAGGCTGCTCTTAACTAAGCCAACGGAAACCGCTGCCCCGATCAGAGCGGGTACCAAAGCTAAGGTTCCCATGGCGTTTAAACCGTTTTCCTGACTAGTCCGCTACAAAAGGAAGCAGGGCGATAATCCGTGCCCGTTTAATCGACAGGGCAAGGGCTCTCTGATGCTTGGCGCAGGTACCGGTAATACGGCGGGGCAGTATCTTCCCCCGTTCGGTGATAAACCGGCGCAGTACATCCGCATCCTTATAATCTATCTTGAGCTTCTGGGTACAGAATTTGCAGACCTTTTTCTTAAAAAAAACCTTGCCCTTTCCCCTGCCGCCTCGGTCGTCACCATCCCGGCCATCCATGGGGATATCCATCCCCCGATCCCGGTTTCCGCCGTAATTTCCCCCCGAAGGGCGTTCATTCTCAATATATTGCTGTTCATCAGACATAATTCGACTCCTATAAATTGATTAAAAAGGAATATCATCGGCAAAGCCATCGTCACCGCCGGAGGGTGGGCTTTCCTTGGGGGCCTTATCCCCGTATGTTTCGGACCGGCCTTGAGCGCCGCCGGAAGCACCGCCGCCGGGACCGCCCCCGAGAAGCTGTAGATTAGCGGCTACAATCTCCACCTTGGAACGGTTCTGACCATCCTGCTCCCAGCGATCCTGGCGGAGTTCACCGTCAAGACCCACCATTTTTCCCTTAACCAGGTATTGATTAAGGGATTCACCCTGCCTTCCCCAGAGGACGACATCAAAAAAATTCGCCTCGTCTATCCATTGGTCTCCGTTTTTCCTACGGCGGTTTACCGCGACGGAAAACTTACAGACCGCTTGGCCATTGGCGGTATATTTTAACTCCGCATCACGGGTTAACCTGCCAACCAAGACAACATGGTTAATATCTGCCATGGTTACTACTCCTCTATATTTACAAAGAGGTATTTGAGGAGATTGGCGTTGAGTTTAAAGCTCCGGTCCAGAACCGCAACCTTTGCCGGATCCAGCTTGAGGGTAAACAGGACGTAACGGCCCCGTCTTCGCTTTTTTACTTCGTAGGCGAGATCCCGGTCCCCGATTTCATCGGTTTTCTCGATCTCCGCTCCGTTGGTATTCAGATCGGTGAGCAACTGCTCCCGGCCTGCCTTACTCAGGTCTTCTTCCAGGGGAAGAATGACCGTCAGTTCATACTGGCGCATAGGCCCTCCTTATGGACTTCAATTTGGCCCGTCCCAGGGACGGGCAAAGAGGTTACTCATAATACCAAAACCGGTTCTGAAGGTCAAGTGGGGAAAATAAATGCCGATATTATACATACCGTTATGAGTAAACAAATCAATTTTGAAGATAATATATTTATCCTGAATACCAGAATACGGATGATTCGGGATTTACTCATCCTGGATGCGGACCCGGATATTTTTTTGGATAAGACCCTGACGGATGTGGATTTTATCGACGCCGCCTTGGGGGTGTTATTGCGGGATCTCGTAGAAAATACCCACCTTATAGGACGGAATGGGCAGTTTTATAATCTCTACGAAACGGAGCAGCAGTTTCTTGGGACCCTCTGGGACCTGGCAAACGGACCGGGTACCGTATCCCTTAGCCCCTACCCGGTACTTAAGGATAAAATTGCCCTGATGCGGGAACATGCCCTGGAACGGCAAAAAACCATTGAACAGTACATCAGTACCGAAGAAACGCCCTCATCGGAGCCGGTGGTCAGCTCCGATGAACTCAACGAACTGCTCAGAGACTTTTAGTGCGGGTTACCGGCGGCGTCCTGAAGGGGCGGCAGGTAGAGGTCCCCGGCGGAGTTATCCGCCCTGCTATGGATCGTATGCGGGAGTCGGTTTTCGGCGCCCTGGGGGATCTTTCAGGCCTATCCTTTCTTGACATTTTTTCCGGGTCCGGAATCATTGCCCTGGAGGCAGCTTCCCGCGGGGCTGACCCGGTGGAAGCGGTAGAAATGGATACGGTAAAACGGAAAACGCTGATTAACAATGTATCCATATCCCCCGTAAGGATACAGTGCCGGTTTATGGCGGCGGAACTTTATGTCCGGCGGGCCCAAAAACGATTCGATATTATCTTTTGCGATCCCCCCTTCCCCTATAAGTTCAAATGGGAACTGGTGGGCGCTATCGCCGCCTCCCCGTTGATGGGACCGGGATCCCGGCTCCTCATCCACCGGCCGCGGCAGGATTTCTTTGATCAGCCCCCTCTGGGGCTTACATTCGAAGAGTCCAGGACTTACGGACGGTCGGTGGTTGATTTTTTAAAAAAATTTTAGTTGTAATTTTTGCTAAAGTGGTAAATACTATTACTTTGATTAGTATATTTTATTAGGGAAACGATGGATTATAAAAAAGTGTTTGACCGTTTTGAAGATCAAAATGGCTTTATAAAAACCATTGCAAGACCTGCTATTGACGGAAGCCAGAAGGCTGCGCTGAATCGTAAAGGCAATGTACTTTATAACTCCGGGGACGTTGAAGGAGCCAAAAGGATATTCCTTACCACAGGGTATTCTGATGGTCTGTCAAGGGTCGGAGACTATTACAAATCCCAGGGAAGAGACTTGGATGCCCTGCGTATGTATTGGATAGCCCCGGATAAAAACAAGGCGGAACCGATTATCATGCGCTTATCCGCCCTAATTCAGAAATTAATGCATGAAGAAAAGGATCATTCTGATGAGTGAAGATGTTAAACAAGTCCCGGAAAGTGTACTTGGGGAAGAGAACCAGGAAGTTTCAGAAATATCGGATCTGTCAAAAAAGGGATATCAGTTTTTAAAGGAAGCTAAAATAACTGAAGCTATGGCCTGTTTTGAGAAAATCCTTATAATGGACGAAAGTAACAACTATGCCCTGGTTGGTATGGGGGATGCAGCCCGGAAGCGGAATTCCTTCCGGGACGCGGTGGAGTACTACCGGCGCTGCCTTGCACATCATCCGGGGAATAACTACGCCCTTTTCGGGCTTGCGGACTGCTACAAGGCCCTGAACCAGTACCATAAGGCTATAGAGATCTGGGAGCAGTACCTCCTCCATGACGATAAAAACATTACCGTCCTGACCCGGGTTGCCGACGCTTACCGGAAGGTCCGGGATTTCAAACATTCCAAGGCGGTATATCTCCGTGTCTTAGATATGGAGGATCAGAATCCCTACGCTATCATCGGCCTGGGACATCTGCACTACGATTTTAAGGAATACCGGGACGCCCTGTTTTATTGGGAAAAGATGCTGGAACACAACAAAGAGGGGGTAGATATCCGGGTGTTAACCTCCATCGGGAACTGCCACCGGAAGCTCAAGACCTTCGAGAGCGGTATCCCCTACTTTGAGAAGGCCCTGGATCGGGATTCCTGCAATTTCTATGCCCTTTTCGGACTGGCGGATTGTTACCGGGGCTTGAATCAGCAGTACCGGTCCCTGGATTATTGGAACCGTATCCTGGAGCAGGATCCCCGGAATAAGGTGATCCTGACCCGGGCGGGGGATGCCTACCGGAACCTCAACGATTATGACCGGTCCATGGAGTATTACCACCAGGCGCTAAACATCGAATTCGATACCTACGCGGTATTGGGACTTGCGATGGTGGCAAAAACCCAGGGCAAGCACGATGAGGCCATCGAATCCCTGCGGCGGCTCATACAGCAGGATCCGAAAAACTACCGTTTCTACATAGAAATCGCCGACTGCTGGCTCAAAAAGGGCGATAAAAGTAAGGCGATAGAATTTCTAGGGGAATTCCAAAAACTCGGTATACGAAATACAAACGTTACGGAATTTATGGATAAGCTCTGTTCCTGATGGCGGTTCTCTCGGGACTGTCTCCGGATCAGCTGGCAGAGCTATTGGAAACCACACTGGCAGGGCTGCCTTCTTTTCGTGCCGCCCAGATCTTTAAATGGATAGCCCGGGGCGCCCTTTCCTTCAATGATATGACCGATCTTTCCCGGGATCTGCGGGAAAAGCTTGCTGCCCGGCATAGCCTCTACGGCAGCAGTATCGCTGATCGTCTGGATGATCCGGACGGAACGGTAAAGCTCAAGATACGCCTGGCCGATGGGGCGATGGTTGAAGCGGTGCTCCTCGCCGATGGTGAAGGCCGGCAAACCGCCTGTATCTCCACCCAGGCGGGCTGTCCCGTGGGTTGTGTATTCTGTAAAACCGGTTCCCTGGGCTTCCTCCGCAACCTTGAGGCCTCCGAAATAGTGGAACAGTTCCTCCATATCCGTTCAATAAGTCCCGCTATCGCAAACATCGTCATCATGGGCATGGGGGAGCCCCTCCTTAATTTGGAGGAACTCCGTAAAGCCCTGGACATCATCACCCATAAAGACGGAATAGGCCTTTCAAAGCGGCGGATAACCCTTTCCACCAGCGGCATTGTGGAAGGTATCCGGCACTTGGCCGATGCGGGGCCGGATATACGTCTTGCGGTGTCCCTTACCACTGCGGACCCGGCCCTGCGGGAACAGCTCATGCCCATAGGCCGGTCCAACCCGCTGCCGGAGTTAAAGGAAGCCCTTCGGTATTACCAGAAGAAGCGGGACCGCCGGATAACCCTGGAGGCGGTGCTCCTGGGCGGCATAAACACCCGGAACGAAGACATCGACGCCCTGGTCAACTTTGCCCGGGGCCTGGACGCGGCGGTGAACCTTATCCCCTGGAATCCCGTAGAAGGTATGACCTTCCATGGCCATGCTCTACGGCAACCGTCGGGCGCAGAAATCACCCAATTTACCCGGGAACTTACCCGGCGCGGCATTACCGTAACCCGCCGTTTCCGCAAAGGCCGCTCCATCGCCGGCGCCTGCGGTCAATTAGGTGAACTCCCCCGGTGAAGCCATGCGCTGGCTGGGTCTCCGAAAGCACACAACTGGTCGGGGGGGCCTGTCAGGAAAGAAACGTATGGGGCCTCCCAGAGGGTCCCTCCATACGTTTCTTTCCTGACACCCCACTCCGTACTAATTGAAGGTGTGCTTTCATGCCTCGTAGGCGCATGGCTTCACCGGGCCGATGCGCTAAATGAAGCTTCTAACTAAATGCCAAACGGTATGCATCTTCAACGGTGACTGACACCCTCGGTGGCGGGGTCCGTGGTTGCATTTGATTGGGGCGCTACAATCGCTCAATTTCTTCCGGGGGGAGACCGGTATCTTCGGCGATCTGGTTTACCGGTATACCCCGGATTTTCAAGTTACGGGCAGTATTCCGCAACCGTTCCAGGCCCTTCGCCTCGCCTTTAGCTTCACCTAATGCAAGACCCTTGGCCTCACCTAATGCGATGCCTTCGTCCCGGCCCTCATCCTTGGCGAATTCCATCATGGCGTACTTATCCCGGCGCGCTTTCTCCTTGTAGTCCGCTATCATCCGGCGTCTGTCGCTCCAACTGATCTTTGCATATTCATTTACCGCAGGTTTTACTTCGGGGTGGGCTTTTGCCAGCATATCGAAATCCTCCTTGCTTTTGCACTTGAAGAATTGTAACCACGGCCAAACGGCCCGGCTATCGTCGGTTTCAGGAACCTTGGGTAACTCAAGTATAAGCACCTTGAGCAAATCTGTAAACAAGCGCCCGGTTATGGGGTTCCGCAGGTCATAGCTGTTAAAATAATGCTCCTCTTCTGGGCAAAGAATGTGGTTGACGATAACCACGCAGATGGTCTGGTTGATCCTGCCGTAGTTAAAGCCGGATTTCATCTGTTCAATCAGCATTTTGGCCAGGTAGTAGATGATACGCTGGATGAAGAATTTGTACCGCTCCACCTGTACCTCTATGTTCACGACTCTGCCTGAGGCGGTGGTGAGCCTGATGTCCAGGATACCGAGTTTGTCCTTCCTCCAAAGGCGTTTGAGGAAAGGGTCCACGATGGTGAGCGTGCCGAACTCTTCCGGGGGGATACCCAGGATGGGTTTGAGAAGTCCTTCGGTGTTTTCGATATTTCTCTGATCGCCGAAAATACTTTTGACCACATAATCATTTAAGGGTGAAAGGAAATTGCTTTGCATAAACGCCTCCGCAGGATATACGGGGGCGGGGTGCTTTTTTGCTTGAGTCTTGACGAAAAAATGGATAAAATTCAGTACTAGGCGAACTCCCCCGGTAAAGCCATGCGCCCTTTGACTGGGTTTTCGAAAGCACACAACTGGTCGGGGGGGCCTGTCAGGAAGGAAACGTATGGGGCCTCCCAGAGGGTCCCTCCATACG
>NZ_JAJQRB010000046.1:0-120375 GCF_046533075.1 Treponema primitia
TTTTTTTCTTGCTTTTGGGGGTAAATGGGATATAAATTTTTTTTTTCCAGCCCCCCCTCCTCTTCCCCCCCCCCCCCCCCCCCCAATAATAGTTTCTATTTTTCCTCCAGTTCCTGCGGGAGTAAAAATAAGTTCCGCTTCACTGCTCCATGTTCCTTTTGCTATTATTTCAATACTATGCATTTCTTTTTCTTTCAGTGTATGCGCAATTTTTTTACAATTGGATGGATCAGGTTCAAAACCATACACTTTTTTATATTTGCCAGATGCAAATTCGAGAAATTTAACAATCGTTTTCCCATCGAAAACACCTGCATCTACATAGACTTCATTGCTAATAGGGCGCAAAAAGGGCATTCCAAAATACTCATCCTCCGTACCTGTTATCGTAATGAGCTGTTCTACGCTAAATCCATTTTGTACCAAGGAAACAGTTATTTCAGATAGATACTCAATTGTGCTTATAACAATAGTTGAATCTTTATACTTTTCTTTAAGCGTTTCAGGAGAAATTACATTGTAGCCGTAAAACAGTGTTTTTTGCTTTTCCTGTGAACTATCGCAAAAACATTCAATTTGTATGTCATGCATTGTCAAAACATTTAACACATCACGCCCCATCATCCAGCCTGCACCGTAAACTATAACTTTTTCCCCCCTATTATGGGTATTCAAAAAATCAAGAAAAGTCGGTCTGTCTTTATACCGCATCTTTTCATAATAATTGGCGATTTTAATAATATCATTGGTATGTTTTTTATCGTTATCAAAACAATACAACAATCGATGTAAAAATATCTCTTTTGATTCTTCATCTTGTAAAGACTCAAATACCGATCTTAACCGCGCATATTCATTCATAATACATAACCCCCTGTTAAATCCGAAAGTAAAAGTCCATTCCTCATGTGCTTAAGACATCACATCAGAACAATATATATAAGCAGATCTGTTTTCAATTGATCCCATTCACTAAAAATCACAAATAGTCTTCTATGATTTATTATACTTTAAAGTCAATTCTTCCAACAAATTATTCAAATCTGGATTGATACGTCGTCTAATATTTTTTTCAAACATCCAATCAATCGTCTCTTTTATCCCTTCTTTAAAAGAAATTTCCGATTTCCATCCAGGAACAAATTTCTTTATCTTTGAATTATTATAAATATCACACCACATGCGCTGTCCAGCAAAAGCCTTTCCAAAAAAAGATATAGCCATGTGAGTCGACACAGGAATGTTCATTTTAAGAATTTCATCTGCCGGAATATGAACATACTTTGGGGTTTTTACACCGAGTGTATCAAGCAGTATTTTCATGATATCAAGCCACGTTAACCATTCATCTCCGGTAATATGAAAATCTTCACCAATTGCGCTTGAACATCCCATTAATCCGACAAATGCTCTTGCAAAATCTTTTGAATGAGTTAAAGTCCACAGATTCGTTCCATCCCCTGCGATTAAAACTGGTTTTCCATCCAAACATCGTTGTGGAGCTGTAAAACAATTATGTCCGAGAGAAATTGGAATTATAGTATCATAGGTATGCGCGGGTCGCACAATAGTTACTGGAAAATCAAACTGGTTATATGCATCCATAAATACACGTTCTGCATATATCTTATCAAGCGCATAATTATAATCAGTTTCATCCCATTGAGGAGTATTCTCGCTATACGGAAGATATTTTGTTTTTCGTTGATATACAACTACTGAGCTAATAAAAATAAAATGCTTAGTTTTATCTCTAAATAAATCTATATCAAATTCTGCAAACTTCTTGTTATAACAAATAAAATCGGCTACAACGTCAAACTTCATATCGCCTAATACTTTTCTAATTTCCTCATGATTTCTTATATCCCCGGTTAGTTTGTGTACCTTTGCTTGAATTTCACGACGTGTTTTTGAAGTTACTCCTCTGTTCAATTCCCACACATCATGACCGGCCTCAAGAGCTTTTTGTACACAATACCAACTAATGTTACCATTTCCACCGATAAATAATATTTTCATATTCTATTCTCTCCATTGTAAAGTTTTTTCAATTCATCTGCAAATGCATCCAAATTATCAGGTTGCCCTTGTCTCATCTGTCCGCAATCGGTGCAAATTAGATGAGATTTTCGTTCTTTCCGCAAAAACATACTTTGATATTCCCGTAATTCACTACTATTCCAAATTTGTTTTGGTGTCCTCGTCCCCGCATTTCCCAGAAGCATTTTACGCGCCCAATCCAAAAAACACAGACTGTACGTCCCGTCAGAATTGATATTCAAACAATAAAATACGTATGGGCATACTTGCACCTCATTAATTGCTTGCCCATATACTCCCCTTGTTTTATTAATTTCGACTTTTTTCTGCTCAAAGGCCGGCCAACAATCCATTATACTTTCAATAAAAACGCCATCGGCTATATCACCAAAAATATCATAAAATTGCTGCTTCTCCGATTCAGTCAAAATATCACCATTTATTTTCACAATCATCTCACACTGTTTACGGTGTTCATAAAAATACCTAATATTATCCACAAATTTTTTAAAATCTATTTTATACTGCGAAAAATCCGCATATTGCGCTTCGTTTACACCTTCTACAGAAATATTGATTCTATCAAGTCCTGCATCAATTATATTTTTACTTAATTCCGGCGTTAATAAAGATGCATTTGTGGTGGTATCAACTCTATCGCAACAGCCTGATTCTTTCGCATATTTTACCATATTCGCAAAATGCGGATTAAGCAAAGGTTCGCCATCTTTATACAAACGGATAACTTTCACCTTATCTTCAAATTCACCAATATCATCTATAAGTTTTTTATAAAATTCAAAATCCATTACACCCCGCCCACGCTTTGCGGTGTTTTTCATCAGTTCCCTATCACCAGTGGGACAAAATTTACACTGAAAATTGCAAATATCAGATGGATCAATATTGATAATAAACGGAGTCCGCAAAGGGATAACTGTTTCCAGTTTCGTCCTGTTTTCAAGGTCTATTCTTGGTTTAATTTGCGCTTTCAATTATTTCTCCTCTATATTTGTTATCAAAATCAATAAATGTAATTTTTTTTCCTTTTATGCAAGGATATTCTTTCTGATCCATATTATCATTAATAAATTGCCGATAATCATTTTGAAGAATTTGCAAATTTTTTGGCGCACACTCATGCCACTCTAAATATCCGGTATCGTATCGGTCTTTCCCCGCATTATTAGGAACATAATCTACCGGTACAAAACATCTATATAAAAACGAAATAAAATGGGCACGATTATCCATATTTAATGCAAACCCCTGCCGAATACCGATAGGTTCAGGCAGGAACGAAACTTCTGTCCCCAATTCTTTTATCCCTGTTTTATGTATACGCTGTGATACTGTTTCCTTAAAACGGATTATCCCACCTGGTATATGCCAAGCATTTCCATACTGCTCATCATTTCTCCAGGCCAAAAGTGTTCGCCCTTGTTTATCCTTAACTAATAAATCAACATTTACTAAGGGCGTTACCCTGCTGATAAAATAAAATATCTCATCTGGCAATCCCACGGTCTTATCGGGAATACTCTTGTCAAGAAACGCGACTGCTTCATTTATTAGCATAGGACTTTTCTCCCAAGAAATTCTGCATGGTCGGAAACTTATTATCCCGTTCCGAAACTATTGGATGTTCAATATGCCAGTCAAAGCCAATAGAGCTATACAAAACACCTTTATCACATTCTTTGTTGTAACAAGATGTCTGGGCATAATGCACAATACTCTCTTCCGTCAAAGCGTAAAAACCATGCGCAACACCTGCAGGTATATACAAAAAATCCCCTGATGCAGCACAAAGCGTTGTCGAAAATACGTGTTTAAATGAAGGGCTGTTTTGCCGAAGGTCAACTGTAACATCCAGGATACTGCCGCAGCTCACATATACCAGCTTGGCATGTTCATACGGCGGAATCTGAAAATGCATACCCCGTATTACATCTTTATGGGAAACTGAATAATACAACTCCTTAAAATCACCTTGTAACCCATGTTCTTTAAATATATTAAAGTTAAAAAATTTTTGAAAGCTACCCCGTTCGTCAGCGACAACCGGAGAAATACCCTGGAATTGCCCTTCAATTGACGTGGAAACAAAATTCATTTTATTTCCTCTCTGAAATAGCGATGAATTATAGAAATCATCTGGTCAATCATTTCATCATTCATCCCCGGATACACCCCAATCCAGAAGGTATCGCGCATTATACGGTCAGTTGTCTCCAGCGTTCCCACAACCCGATAGCCGCTACCTGACTCCCGCGCTTCATCAAAACACGGATGCCGCAACAAATTCCCCGCAAAAAGCATCCGTGTCTGGATATTATTTTTTTCCAGGTATTGCACCAAATCATTTCGGCTAACCCCATTTTTACAGGTAATTAAAAATCCGAACCAGCTTGGGTTTGCATCTGGAGCGCTTTCCGGCAAAATCAACGCATCCCGCAAATCCTTTAGTCCGTCATATAACCGTTGCCAATTCTGCCGCCTGCGCTCTGTAAATGATGATAGTTTTTCCATTTGAGCACAGCCGATTGCCGCCTGCATATCCGTTGCTTTCAAGTTATACCCGAAATGACTATAAACATATTTGTGGTCATATCCATGCGGCAATTCACTGTATTGATTGTCATACCGATGCCCGCACAGATTATCCACACCTGACGGACATATACAATCCCGCCCCCAATCCCGCATAGAACGGACGATTTTATGCAATAGCGGATTATTCGTATATACTGCACCTCCTTCTCCCATTGTTATATGATGAGGCGGATAAAAACTCGATGTCCCAATATCTCCTACACTCCCGGTTAATTTTTCAACACCATTAATGGCATAGACCGTCCCAAGTGCATCACAATTATCCTCGACAAGCCAAAGATGATGTGTGTCGCAGAAAGATTTTACCGCATTAAGGTCAAACGGATTCCCCAACGTATGGGCAAGCATTACCGCCTTTGTTTTCGACGACAACGCTTTTTCGAGTAGCGTTACATCAATGTTGTATTGAGGAAGCGTTACGTCTACAAACACCGGTACCGCACCGTATTGCATTATTGGCGTAACCGTCGTTGGAAACCCTGCGGCAACAGTAATTACCTCATCTCCCCGTCTTATGGCACGTTTCTCCAAAAGAGGGGATGTTAATGCCATAAACGCTAATAAATTTGCAGATGAACCGGAATTTACCAATGAACAAAATGAAACGCCGATATATTGGGCAAGTTTTTTCTCGAACTGTTCCGTATAGCGTCCGGAAGTGAGCCAAAACTCCAAGGCGCTATCCACAAGATTTACCATCTCTTGTTCATCATACACCCGCCCGGCGTACGCAATGCGTTCTCCGTTTTGATATAGCGGTTTCTGCATATAGTTTTTATAGTACGCCTTTATACTCATAAGTATTGCATCTAATGCTTCTTTCGCACTCTTTCTCTTAATCATACCGCTAACCTCCGCAATATGATATATGGTGCTATTCTAGCATTGCTGTTTTTTAGCCTCCGACATATATATGGGGGGGGGGGGGGGGGGTCATCCAGCAACGCATGTCCTGCGTCTTTCTGTGAAACTACACTCACTTCTAGCGGCCAACGTACACCCACCTTTGGATCATCGTAACGCACCGCCCCTTCAGCTTCTTTGCAATAAGCCGCTGTTGACATGTACACCATCTCCACATTATCCTCCAATGTTTGCACCCCGTGTGCGCACCCCTCGGGAACCACCAGTGCCTTCATGTTTTCCACAGACAACACCTCCCCGTGCCATTGTAGAAAAGTAGGCGACCCCTTACGTAAATCTATCGCTACGTCAAAAATACTCCCCTTTACGCAACGTACAATCTTCATCTCACTATGCGGTGGATACTGAAAGTGCATCCCGCGTATCGTCCCCTTATTTTTTGTCATTGAATGATTAATTTGTACAATCACCAAATTGGGACGTATCGTCGATAGTTCCTCTTGACAGAAAATCCGATTAAAAAAACCTCGCTCATCACGGAAAGGGTCGGATAAAATTGTTTTAACGCCTTCAATTTTAGTATTTTCAATTTTCATCTTCTAATTTTCTCCCGCTAACATAAAAATATTTAAATATCAGCCGCTCCATACACACCGGCCTTTCCACGTCTGTCTCAGACTTTGTGAACCTTACACCTCTCTCCACCACTGTCTTGATGTTCCATCGCAGCTCCCAACTTAATACTTCCCTTCACAATGAAAGATTTGTCATACCACATCTTTTCTGCGCCCATTACCCCGGGGATCTAAACGCTTTTCCCACTCAGGTGAAAATTCCTTTCCTATCTGAAAAAAAGAACTTCGCTTGTTCCAATTGGCGAAGGAAGATTGGTAACAATTCCCGCACGAATCCGGCATGGCTTTTTCCTGATTAACAGCTTCCCTGAACCGCACAAACTCTTCTCCGTTCCACATTGCGTCAAAATCTGTGTATTTATCTATATGAAAAAGCTTGATAGGCGTAGACATACAGGGGCGTACATATCCATCGGACCCGAGAAAAAAATCCCGCCATGCGGTATAACATGGCTTATGGGGAGCATCACCGGCGGGGTCCTCCCCACGCAGATGCGGTAGTTTTACCGCTATTCCACAGTCCTTTGCAACCCGGTACGCCTCGTCAAAAACATTCTTCACCTCGCCCATTTCATCAAACAAAGATTCCCCGGCCAGGGCGCCATCAAAAACCGTCAAAAACACGCCCTTCGCTTCATCAAGCCCTATATCCACCGCTAGTTTAACAATCGCAGGCAACTCATGCAGGTTACCCTTCATAAGCGTTGTAACAAAGTTCATATACGGCCAGGGCGTACCGATCCGTTTTTTCTCTGTCACAATCGCTTTAATATTCTCAATAATAGTATCAAACTTCGCCCCGCGCCGTATCGCATTGTTCCGTTCCCCAGTTGCTGCATCAATGCTAATGGCGATAACGTCAACCTGTTCATCAAAAATCGTAGGCAACAGTTTGCCCAGCCTCATACCGTTAGTACAGAAATATTTCCGCAAGCCACGCTTATTTGCCCACGCAAGAAACTCTGTAAACTGCGGATGCATCGTTGGCTCTCCCCAGCCCATCAATGTAACTTCCTCAATATCCGCAACAACATCATCAAATTTTTCTAGCCACCCTATATCAAAATGTGCCGCTGTGAATTCCTTCGCGTTTCTTCCGCACATAACACAGTTAAGATTGCATGCGTTTGTCATTTCAAACACAAGCCGCTGCGGCCTTGATTCCAGCACTATCTTTCCGGCTTTCATTTCTCCCGTGTTTTTTACGGTGTTTTCACGACGCTTTACCGATAATTCGCGCGTTTTAATCAATGCGTCTGTCTTTGCACGTAAAATCATTTTCACTCCTTTCTACGCTTCATTATTGCCACAGCTTCCATGGAGCCTTCCCTGATGACCACAGATTAGACAACTCATTTTTGTCTTTAAGGGTGTCCATAGCCTTCCAAAACCCCCCGTGCTTATACGCATTGAGCTGCCCATTCTCCGCCAGTTTCTCAAGAGGCTGACGCTCAAGCACCGTTGCATCCCCGTCAGTAAGGTAGTTAAATATCTGCGGTTCCATCACGAAGAATCCTCCATTAATCCAGGCGCCATCGCCACCCGGTTTTTCATTGAACGCAGAAATTCCTCCGTCGCCATTAATTACCAACGCGCCAAAACGGCCGACGGGCAACACCGCAGTTAAGGTAACGTACTTACCCGCCGCTTCATGACTTTTAACAAGATCCGGTATGTTAACATCGCCTACTCCGTCTCCGTAAGTCAGCATAAACCGCTCTTCTCCGATAAAATCGCGGGCTTCCAGAATCCTTCCACCGGTCATGGTGTTTTTCCCGGTATACAGCATCGTTACTTTCCACGGTTCGTTCCGGTGCTTGTGTACTTCCACAGTATTGTTTCCCATATCAACGGTAATATCAGAGTAACGGGTATAGTAATTTATGAAATAATCTTTGATGATGTGCGATTTATACCCGGTCAGCACCACGAATTCATTAAACCCCCAGTAAGAATACAGCTTCATGATATGCCAGAGAATCGGCCGACCATGAATTTCTACCATCGGCTTGGGCTTCAAATCGGTCTCTTCAGAAATTCGTGTGCCAAGCCCTCCGGCTAATATAACTACTTTCATAACACCCTCTTTTAATCGTTTTTATCAAACGAACAATGGGTATTTTAATACTTCTCATACATTTTGTCAATTAATTTATTGCCGTGTAAGAAAAAAAACCCCCATTAGTATAAAACTTACTCCAAATATTTTACCTTTATTGATTTTTTCATTCAGAAACCTATTGGATATAAACATGGTCCATATATAACAAATACCACCTATGGGGATAACAACGGAATAGGGCATTCTCTGTAAAATCCAAATATTAACAAGCGCGCTTATAAAATATAAAAAACCGCCGATGTAAAGGTATTTGCTTTTCAATATAGAAAGCAAAGAACCGCCGGAAGTGGACTTTTTTAAAAGAAAACTTGCGGCAGCGGCTACGATGGTCATTAAGAGAATAAGAATGTAGTTCATGTATTACCGCTTATTCCAAGAAGTATTACACCTATCATTATCATGGCAACACCGGTAATTTTTAACGAAGTAATCTGCTCTTGAAAGATTAAAGAGCCCAATATCAATGAAAAAACATAACTAGTGCTGTTTATCGGCTGCAAAACAGAAAGATCACCGTACCGGTATGCAAAAATCATTGCAAGGGCGCCGATTCCAAAAATAAAAAAACCGCCAATAATATGAATCAAACTAAAATTCGGCATGAGTTTCCAAATAAGCTGACCAGTACAGAGACAAATTGAACAGAAAAGCATCAAAACTATGCCTTTCCATCTATTTTTAGGTGAATTAATCTGTTTACTCATAATGCCCGTACTTATAATCACCACTGATGGTAACCAGGAATACCACCGCAAAGGGGCGGTTGTTTCTATCTGCGTTATTTCTGTAATAGGCAAGAGTGGAATTTTCATCAATCCTGCTGCCCAAAGCCATGGGAACCGCCAGGGAGATATTTACATGGGGTAAGGGATCAATGGTCAAGCCCGGAACCAGTTGGGCCGCGGCTTCGTTAACGCCGTAAAGCCACTGGGTAAAAAAGCGGAACCCCCACAGACCGCCGGGTTTATACACCACATTCATGGCAATATTAAGACCATTGATAAATGGGGAAATATATTCATCCCGCAGATCCGTTCCCAGACGAAACCAGCCGGCGCCGTACTCACTGTTATAAAATAATTCTCCGTTTATCCGAAGCATTTCCCCGAAAATGTCCTGGTAAAACCCAAGATTGCCGGAAATTTTAAAGTCCTCCCAGGTTTCATGTTCGACGGAAGCCATGGCTTCGGCATAGAGTTCAGTATTTGCTATGGTGCTTTTAACCGAAATAAAACCCCGCAGGGGCATGGCCTTAAGGAAGAAAAGGCCCGCGTCTATATCCGCCCGGGGTAAAGCAATGTTGTATTTACCTCCGTATCCGATTTCCCGAAAGGCCGGAAGACTAGGATCTGCCCAAAACCCTTTACGGGTCAGGGCCAACAGCTGTATCCCTCCAATACCGATGGGTATATCAACTTTGGCGATATAGGGGTCCCCCCCCTTATTAGCGGGAACCCGGGATAACAGATTAGTAAAGGGATAATTAGGAGAAATGCCCCAGGTAAGGTCGTATTTCCCGGCGCGCATAAAAACTACATTATTAATATTATAATCAAAATAAAATTCCTCTACAGAAATACCGAAATCGGGAAAAGAAAAAGAAAACCTATTATAAACCCGCAAGGTTTCGGAAATCCGGAAGTCAAGCCCCAGTCCGGCGACCATATTCGTGCCGATGATATGAGAATACTCTTCATCCTCCGTATCCCAGTACCAGGGCGCTTCGGTCCAGCCGGGGGCAATGCCGCCGTAGAAAGAATAGGCGGCATCCAGGGAAAAACCCCTTTGCCGTATGCTGCTCGAAAGGATACTGTTGCCGGAAGATTCCTCCAACGTCTGCTCTTCCGGAGGGTCGTCAAAAAGGGAATCCAGGTCGGCGTCTAATAGATCCGTTGTTTCGGCAAAAAGGGATACAGCGACCAGCAATAAGAAAACTAATAACAGAAATACGCGGAGAGGGTTCACCGGTTAACCGTCTCCAAAAAGGTCTTGGAAAATACCGAGTCGGCTACCGCCTCAAAGGAGGGTTTGTTAATAGTGAACTGGGTTTTTTCGTTTACAAATTTACCATCAATCACAGCGCCCTTTAATTCTTCAACAAAAAGCATCCTTTTGGGTACAAAGCGGTTTCCAATTTGGTAATAATCCGGAATGGCGGAGCTGCGCAGGAGCTGTCCGGAAAGGCTGTAATCTTCGGTCTTTCGTACCAGACCGTCTTCGCTGATCCAGATTTTCATCTTTGGATAGGTAACTTCATTGGTCAGCGCTTCCAGGTTTAAAACCCTGCATCTGAAACGGCCAAGGGCTGCGTCCTCCCCTCCGGTAATCCGGTAATCCTCCGCTAGGGTAGACCGGGTAAAGTCAGAATTCCTGGCATTGGTGTTCTGGAAACGTTCGGTACTATTGGTACTATTGAACCGGCGGCTTTCGGGATCGTAAAACCAGAGGGTCTTATCCTGTTTAAGGTAGCCCTGCCCCCGGCTTATGGCGGGCTGGAGGATCACGATAACATAGGTTTCCCGGGAATCCCTGCGGAATATCCCAGCCACGGTGGTAGACCGGCTTTGCCCAGGCCGGTCTTGGACTATGGTATATTCCGCAGAAAAATCCATATTATAATAACTAACCAAACTGTCCGCCTGACGCAGGAGTTCTTGATCCGTAAGAGCCCAAAGGCCGTAAGAACAGAGGTATACCAGGAAAATGCTTAAAATAGATTTTTTCATATTGCCTCCCCGGATAGCAAAACCGGCAGAGGCGCCCGGGATGAACGGAATACCGGCAAAATTGACGCTATAATGAGCATACAGAATACGGCGCCAAGGTTAACCAGCATGGTCTTTGGGAGGAACAGGGCGGTAAGTCTGCCATCCTTCATAAATATCTCAAAACTGTGAATCCAGGTGAAAGATATAAATGAAACCCCCCAAACAAAAAAGCGTACAAAAATAAAACCCGCAATAATTGAAATGATTCCCAAAAATACTGTCTCCATCAATAAAATATACCCAACATCTCCTTCATAAAAACCAATAGCCCGAAGGGTCCCAATCTCCCGGGTACGCTCATGAAGGATGAGACGGTAGGTAACCGATGCGCTCACCAGAATAATAAGAAGCATCATCCCGTAAAGAAAATAACTTAGGATGTTTATGGCATCAAGAAGTTCTGCAACCTCAGAAAGGTACACCGGAATGGTAAGAACAAAAACCTTAACCCCTTCCCAGGTTCCATCCAGTTCCCGGCTCAATTCATCCCGGTCATGAACTATGGGGGCGGTGTTGATATGTCTTTCCAGTTCTTCCGTAAGAGCGATTCTCTTTTTCTCCACTGCTACACGGTTATCCAGAAAGAAACCTATGGTAGAACAATCCTCTTCCTCAAAGCCGATAAGGTCATTCAAAGCCCGGCGGGATATATAGGCTTTATAATACCCAAAAATAGTTGTATCTTCAATAATACCCGCCACAATAAACACGGCGGTATTTTTTTGGCCTGTTTTGGTTTCCCCTTCCAGAATCAGGCTATCTCCTATCCGGGCCTGGAATTTTTGGGCCACCGGAGAAGAGAGCAGAATACTATCATCCCCTTCTATAGGTCCCCGGGGAGGCTCCATATAGTTAAGGCGGCTAAAGTAGTCCGCTTCAATCTCCCAGTCGACGCCGATAAGGTACTTATGTAATACCGCCGCTCCATTGTAATAAAGTATCCCCTTATCAATAAGGTTGGTCCGTTTTACCACACGTTCAGGATTAAGACCCGATAATTCGGCGCTCTCTGTCACGGCGGCTATTTCCTCCTGGTTCATATGCAATTCCCGCCGGAAATCACGATCGTAACCCACGGCGGTGATATCACCGGCATAATGGGATTGGGCGGAAAGATACACATTCTCGGACATTCCATCCTTGACAGAGGTAATAAGAGTGATAATAGAAAAACAGAAAGCAAGGGCAAGGAAGAGGAAGAAGTATCGGCGACGGTATCGGAATAGGTAGCGCAAGGCCATTTGGAGGAGAAGGAAAAACTTCATGCTCAGCCCTGACGAATGGCAGCTATGGGTTCTATGCGGACTGCGGTTTCCACAGGGTAGAGGGATGCCGCCATGCCCAGAATAACCGCAACAGCAAGGGACACTGCAGCTACGGAGGGGACAAATTCCACGATCAACGCCCGGCCGCCCATGAGAGAAGCGATAAGACTATTAGGAATAACAATGCCAGCTTTATTTATCAGGGAAAAAACGAAAAGGCCCCCAAGTACTCCGGCAAGTCCACCCAAACAGGCCAAAATGCAGTTTTCCCCCAGTATTAAAAAGCGGATATATCCATCGGAAGCGCCGATGGCCCGGAGGGCGCCTATTTCCCGGGTACGGCGGAAAACTGAAATAAGGAGGAGGTTAATTACCACCATTACCCCTGCGATACCCACCAGTATTACTCCGCTGTTAAACAGCGCACTAAGCAAGAGCAAGGTCATGGCGGACATTCCCGCAGCGGTCCGCCAGCCCACCGCCGTAACCCCGTAGGGGGTGAGCTTTTTATTAAAGGACGTGATAAAATGCATAGGGGAAATCCCTTTTTCAAGCCTGAGGATTATAAAATTCCAGTCACCCCCGACAGCAGCAACAGTATCCGTAACGATGTCCTCTTTTAAATAATTCTCCAGGTAGTCCACAGAAAAAACCCCTTCATCGGAGCTTTCAAGGGAACCGGCAAAAAGGTCATCACCAAAAAGATCACCGGGATCAAGATCAAGCAGCGCCAAGGCATCTTCCCCCGCTTCTGCATCGGAAGTAGCTACCTGTATTGAAGAAAGTACCCGGACCGTCTGGGGATCCATCAGCACCACCTCGTTCATTGACTGTCCGGGATTACGGTAACGGTAAATACCGGTTAGAGGGAGCTCCCGGATCTTAAACCCCGTCTCTCCGCCGGAAGTCATAAGAATGGGCATACCGATTTCAAGCCGGTTGCCGGTACGTTTTTCCAGGCGTTCCGCCCGATCCGCAGTAATCATGACGCCGTATTCACCTTCCTCAAGCAGGCGGCCTTCCTCTAGGACAATGCCCGGGAAAAGTGAGAAATAAGCGGCGGCGTCTATGCCAAAAACCAGAACCGGCTCCTGAATGTCCAGAATTTCCATATATGCGGAACACACTACCTGGCCGGCGATCCCAACAACTCCCGGTTCTGCGGTCGCAATATCCATCACCGCATTATAAGCGGGAATAACCGGGATGGTAAAATAGCTGTCTATAATGGGAGTATTTGCGCCAAAGAGTCCCATACTCACCTGGTCTGTTTTCTGAATAAGCACATCACCGGTAAAATTTTCAGTATAGGCATTCCGCAACTCCCTGTCGGTTCTGCCAATAAGACTGTTACCGGTAAAAAAAACAAAGGTAATAGATGCCACAAGCAGTAGAATGATTAGGCTGCTTTTTTTATTTCTGATAATGTTTTTTAGTATTATAAGACAAATCATTTCCGCCGCTCCGACTCCACAAGGCCGTCCCGGAGAAATATAATATGATCCGCCATTTCCCAAATATCAGGATCGTGGGTGGAGAATATAAAAGTGGTACCCTCATCCCGGTTAATTTTTTTCATCAGTGATAAAATCCGTTCCCCATTGGCGGTATCGAGATTTGCGGTAGGTTCATCGGCAATTACTATCTTAGGCTTTGCAACCAGGGCTCGTGCAACAGCTACCCGCTGCTGCTGCCCACCGGAAAGTTCCGCCGGCTTGTGGTTCCGCCGGTCCGCAAGACCAACCTCTTCCAAAAGATATTCCGCCCGCTGCCGCCGCGCCGCTTTACCACCTCCCTTTTTCGCTATTATCAGGGGTAGTTCCACATTTTCCAAAACACTTAAAACCGGCAAAAGATTAAAGGACTGGAACACAAAGCCTATCAAGTCCCGGCGCATTCGAGCCAGTTCCCGGCGGCCCAGTCCTCCGGTTTCCCGGTTTTCAATGAGGACACTACCACGGGTAGGCTGGTCAATGAGGCCGACAATGTTCATCATGGTAGTTTTACCGGATCCGGATGGCCCCGCAATAGCAATAAAGTCACCACCGGAAAGTTCCAGGTTTATTCCCCTGAGGGCATCAACTTGTACTTTGCCCATGGGGTAGGTTTTCCAGAGATTCTTAATGGTTATCATAGGTCTGATACAATTCTTCATATTTTGATGCAATAATACTCCACCTATATCTATTATCAGCAATAAGTTCCATTTTTTCCCCAATATCATTTAATTTTTTTTCATTAAGCTGTAATAAATAATTATATAATTCTTCCGCGCTCGACCAATATATACATTGATTTTCTGTAGTATACCTATTATAGATACAATCAAAGGCTAATATGGGAAGTCCAAAATACATAGCCTCAACAAGAGAAGGATTTGTCCCCCCTCGAGAATGTCCATGGACATTTAGAAAAGCTCTCGTTCGCAAGAAACCGATGTCTTTATAATCGTATATTTGGTCCAACAAATAGATATGACTAAATTTAGAGTATCTCTCTATAAGGCTTAATCCGTATTTACTATTTTTCCAATTCCCTACTATAACGAGCTCTATGCTTTTTTGCCTTGCAAAGGCCTCTAAAATCAAGTGTATATTATTTTCAGGTTCAATTCTATATATACCAATTGCATATTTTTTTTTATTAAATGGATATTTCTTATTGAATAATTCATTATCGCATCCAATTTTTTGTATGTGGTCAGCTCCGTATTCTATTAGTATAGCAACCTTATTATAAGTTTCTTTAACATAATCTATAATCCCTTTATTATCCCCAATTATTATATCTGAATATTTAATAGCCATCTCTTCAGATAAATGTAAATAAAATTGAACAAGTACATTCCATTTGCTTCGTTTCCACTCTATTCCATCTATGTTGGTGATTATTATGCCATGATATAATAATTTAATTATCGGAAAAAAAATAGCACCTGAAATCCCAAGAACAAGCATTATATTAGTATTTAGGGATTGCAACATTGCAATAATATCATATATTATGCTTGATATCCCATTTGGCTTTAAATTGATATATTTTAATTTAGCGTTTAAATACTCCTCTTTTTTTATGGTATATATTTTTGAAGAGCAAAAGATCGTATATTTATTACTGCTTGATTGAAATTTTGCAAGATTTTCAGCGAGCGTTTCAAAACCACCATATTTTGATGGAACACCGGCCGTACCAATAATTGATACATTCATTCCTTAATGAATTTAGCCTTAATAGATTGTAATAGCTTAAATATATCTCTTAAGGGTTTTGTAATTCTGAACGATCTTGAAGACAATAGTGAGTCTATCGTATTTTGTAACATTTTTTTCTCTAGTGCAAATTGAGCTATCATAGAACCTGATAAATAATTCGTATTCTTCCTTAAAATATTGATAATATTATCCTGCATAGTGGAAATTTGAGTGCCCGATAAAATTACATTATGACTAGCCTGTAATACAACATTAAATTCTAATGTATTTATTTCAGTACCCCAAAAATCCGATACTTGAAATGGAAATAATGAAAAGCTAGTCATATAATATAATAATAGCAAAAATGATTCCGGGGTGAAAACATTGTAATGAACGTCCATATATTCGCCCGCCCGCGCTTTTTCATATAGATGAATAGCATCATTAACGTACTCGGTTCCACGAAGCCTAAGTTCCTCGAAATTATCAGGGTTATTCCACCAAAATACATCATCATTTTTTGTCGAACTACAGACATGATCAAGCACTGCAATTGGATTATTGGAAATATGATTCTTATAAATATCATAACATTCCGAAAATGACGTTGGATTACGATAATGATCGAAACAATATCTTTTATCCGGTATTGTTAAGCACAATTTTCCATCCGGATTTAATATCTTAACGATATCTTGAAAAAATAAAATCAATTGCGGTATATGTTCTATAACATGGCTCATAACTACATAATCAAATTTTTCAACATCCAATAAACTTTTGGAATAAGATTCTTCTTTTATAATAAAATCAATATCGACTATTTTCTCCTTGTCTACAACCGTTTCGTTTTTATAGAATTCTTTTAATTCATCTTTTGAACGAATATCCGCATAAAACACATTATTGATTCCATTTTTAGCTATCATTGGTGTCGTTAATGGGCCAATTTCGAGTATACGTTTATTTTTATCAATAGTCTCTAAATAAGGGCGAAGCACAAATGTTTTCCTTTTGAAGTTTTATTGAATTTTCAGCAAATACGCTAAATCCCTTCACATATAACTATTTTGATTAAAAGATATTCTTAAGACGCAGCAGTATTCTATTTAATGTAATACATATACCATGCTGTCTTAATGAAAATACTACACTCTTAAGGGGTGAGAATAGGTTAAACAAGCGGTAAACCCTGCTATTCATTAAACCATTAAGCAAAATATTATCTTCAAAGTAACTAATATCCCTGGACTCGGACGCCATTATCCGGTAATCAAATCCTTCATTCCAGGCTATATAAACAAGCATACGCTCTAAACAGTGAAGTATAGTTCCATCCATTATCGGTTCAGCGGGAACATCCTGGGCTTTTAATTGCAGTTCAAACAACGGCTTTAAGGCGTTAGGTCTATACCAAAACATTGTACCACAGGGCATTATCGCGGTCAAAAGTGCTTTAAAATCCAGCTCTTTCCTGCAGCCCATCTTTATCCATAGCTGCTCCATTATTTTCTGCATCCTTCTTTCCCGAGAAAAATGTAGGGGGCTAAATATATGAAAATAAAAAGGGATCTCCGGAATAATAATACCAATCTTGTCATTGACATTAAATGTTTTAATTATTTCATCTGTTGGCTTTATCAATAAATTAAATATCTCTTTTTGCCAGCTTAAACCCGTCCAGGCTTCTGAAGTAGAAGATTTCTTTGTATGAAAATGCCCTACAATATCAAATTCCCTCAGTTTTTCTTCAATTGATAACCAGGGGATAATATCACGTCCCCTGTTTTCAATATTAATTATTTCTATTAGACTCCTACCGGAAATATGTCCGATAAGATAGCTTTTTATTTTTTCCTTTTTCTCCAATGTATCGGTAGTTATAAATAAAGAAAATCGAATTTTAAGCCCATCTAAAAGAGTTATATATTGCTTAAAAACATCTATAAAATAAACATGTAAATGTATCGCTATCTTTTGCGGCACATTTACACTATCACCGCTCAACCGTGCTGCAATTAATTTATTATTAATACTAAGCGAAACATTTGGATTATATATTTTAAAAACATGATCATCAATAAGTGAAACCGGATAATCCGTTTTCTCATTCACAAGTTCTTTAATATATTTAGGATTGGGAAATTTAATAAATGATTTTACTTTAATGAATGGGACATCATTAGCTAAACACAGATCCGGGTACCATGTAGATAAATCAGAATGATACATAATACCTGATTGCTTTAAAGTATTGTAAAGAACAGTATAATTAAACCCTGCTCTTTGAAGAATTAAGGTTAACTGGGTTTCATATTTTCTGATTACTTTCTCAACATTTATTTCATATTGTACATTCTGCCAAAATTTTCTAAATATTTCCGATTTAACCACTCTATTACTTAAACAAATAAAATAACTTTGAATATGTTCGGGTATAGGTCCGTGCGTACCCGGCATCCCATGACTCGAAGCCGGAAAAACAGTAAGGCCCCAAAAATCAGGATCCCGGTTTTCCATTGTTTGATATATTGGTTCCATATCAAACAATGGCCCAAAACAGGTATCGTTCATCAGGGTAAGATTGTCGTACTGTTCTAATACACCCCAAGTCTCCTGACATATCCCGTCTTTCCAAGCCCCAAAATCAAATCCCTTATTCTCGCGTACTATAATAGTATTACAGATGATCCTAAGGTTTTCTTCGTATGCTTCTGAAATTGGACTATTTGAAATAAAAACAATACGGCTATATATATGTTTTATATGTTCTAAAAGATATATAACATAATCTGCAGGGTTATTATATTTATTATAATGGACAAATAACAATATTCGTTTCATAAGCTGTTGTCTTCATTATACCGCGTTAAAATATTCAACAATACCCCATTTTATTTTTCGAAAAAAACAGACCATTTGTGGCTTTCAATGAGTTCTATTCTTTCTTTTGCGGATTCATAATCATTCCACGAACGAATATTTTTTAAATTTTCCAATGGTTGGTTCCTATAATCAAGGAGTATATTTTGCTGCATCTTTCTTAATTCAGAGTAGTTCCTAAGAGAAGAAAAATCAGTGTTTTGAGCCATTATCAAAAAAAACAGTGCAAATAAACCATACGCTACAAATTGTTTTCTATTATTAATAATAAATTCGTTAAATATAATTAATACTAAACCGGCTATGCCCAACAATACGCATGACGTATATCTCAAAGACAAAGCTTGTCCTATGCCAAATCCAACCCTTCCCATCGTTAATGAAGCACAAAAGACAAAACTAAAATATATTAAACAAAGAGGAAATATATTCATATTGACTTTTTTCTTTCTGATTAAATATATTGTAATAATAATATTGGTTGAAAATATAATAAAACCCATAAATACTGTGCGGAAAACAAGATCAAACTGATTGTAATAGCGCGGGATAAGAGGGGAACCCAATACGCAAAAAAAATATAGCGGTAATTTATACAAAGGTGCGCCAAAATAGTCAGGATGATAAGGAACTTTATGATAGTTATAAAAATAAAATGTATAAACAAAAATTAAAGGAATTAAAATGTATATATAATTTTTTGCGACAAACTCTTTTTTTGAAAAAGAATCTATACCCATAATACACAATATTACGGGTAATACGAATAATCCATGCAATGCAGAAAAAGCGGAAACAACTGCAGCGATAAGTGAAAATATTAAATACTTATTTTTATTGGAAAAAGTCCATATATGAAATAAATAAAAACTTAAAACAGCAAAACAATTTACCATTATGAATCCAATCTGAAATCCCCAAAGCAAATTTTCAATCTGTATAGTATCAAACACAATAAATCCTAATAATAAAGCTATAAATATATTCATTTTACTATTCTGATTTTTCGTTATATGCTTTAAATAACTTATTAAGCTTAGATATATAAAAGAATTAAGAATCCATGAAACATACATATACACTTTGCTATTAATATGGAATATTAACCCAATTATAAGGAATACTATTTTCGGAAAAACCAATCTATGTTCATTATGTTGGGAAACAAAGTCTTTAAAACGGATGCCATGTTCAAGAATGCCATTTATAAATACCGGCAGGTTCCATTCATCCCAGTACAAGATATTGACACCATAAATAGCAACAACCAAATAACCAAATATTATAGGTAATAATAATAAAAAATTTTGATGGCTTTTTGAAAAAATAAAACCAAAGAAAAAAAGGAGTAAAATTGAGCTTGACACTTGAATTAATATTCCGTTCCAAACTGAATTATTTAGTTTTCGATGCACAATAAATCGTTCGCCAAATAGAATAATCGCATTTCTCACCTGAGGGATAAGTATTAAAAGGCAGCCTACTATCCCAATAATACTGAATAATAAAAGAATTCTTTTTGTATTTTTGGGAATTGTCGGCATTTCTGATACATTGTGAATATTATTTACCATATTTTTCTCATTTTCACTATTGCCGCTTAAAGGCATAGAAGTACCATTTTAAATAATTTTTTAACCATGCCATCAATTTAAAATTGGATTTTCCTGCAACGCGATCTGTCCATATAGTTGGTGTTTCACAGATCATTCTTCCCTGTACATAGGCTTTTGAGACGAGTTCTATACCTATTTCAAAGCCGCCGGTACTTTCGAATACTTGATCCTTTAAAAAAGAAGTACGGTATAATTTAAAACTGTTTGTCGCATCATGGGTCGGCAATTTTGCAAAATAATGCAGCGTTAAACCTGCAAGCCGGGACAATAGTCCTTTAATAGCCGGTCCTCCGCATTGCTTTCCACCTTTCATATACCGAGACCCACATACGATATCAGCATTATACTGTTCCGCCATATTATACATCTTATTAATTACATCAGGAGGATCGGATAAATCGGCCATTGTAACAATGGCATATGTACTTGTAACCTCTTCAAGCCCTGTTTTAATGGCATTCAAAACGCCGTTCCCATATTTATTTTTTACTAAATTAACATTTTCATAGGTTTTTCTTATCTCCTGTACCACGGGAACTGTAGTATCTTCATCGGCATCATAAATAATATTAACTATATGCGGTATATGAACTTCCAGTTCAATATGTTCAATTACTATTTTAATGTTTTCCGCTTCATTGTAAACAGGAATAATAATTGTCAAGGGTCTCATTGTTGTTTTTCCAATACAACAAAAGATTGCTGACCAAGTAGAAGCCTTATAAAGGGTATTTTCAAATATAAAAAAACCAGCAACGGATGCTGCGGCATCCTTGATTTCGTGGTATATGGTAAAAAGCGCGCTATAACATATGACACACTAAATCCGCAAAGCTGTCCTGCTTCGATAAGTGATTTCTCAGTTAATGGGATTTTATGATCGATAAAATCCCAATACGCCCCTTTAACGTATTTAATGTTGGGCTGCAAAATCAGTAATTTTCCCCCATAAACTAAATAATCATAACACAATTTAATTGCAGCCAATACCTGTTCCTTAGAATCAAGATGTTCAAGTAAATTGGAAGCGAATATAATATCAATATTTTTTTTTATATATTTCCCCATATTAAAAAAGTTGTCGTTTATAGCCCGGACATCCTGATCTGCATAGCGATATATATCAGAATTACGATCAAACGCTATCTTTTCATGTGCTTTAATATAGTTAATAAATTCGCAGTTTCCAGCAGCAATATCCAACACACAGCTTTCTTCTGGGATGAACCGTTGGAAAAAATGTTTGCAAAGAACATCCCAAATCTTTTGTTTGCTTTTCGCATTTGCCTTAAACCTATTGTCATATAATACTTGAAGATTGGCATCTTCGGGGGAGGGGGGAGAAGGCAACATATTTAAATCCCGCCTATTTTAACTTGCTCTACAATCCATGGGATTACTTCATCCAATATTTTATCAAGTTTGGTTTCTGCAGTAAACCCAAGGAAATCCTGTGCTTTCTGTACCGAAGGAACCCGTTTTTGAACATCATACTTATAAGGCGTATCAGAAATATATGTAAAGGGCTTTTGGGGGTTAAGCTTTTTCCAAATTGTTTCCGCTAACTCCAACACCGTTGTTGATTCCGGTGTTGATAGATTAAAATCCTCATTTACCGCCTTAGGGTGTTCGATACACAATCTAATGCCTCTGGCCAGATCTCCCGCATACGTATAATGCCGAATCTGATTTCCCGCTCCCAAAATATGAAGAGGATCCTGTCCTTTTACAATCTTTTGTACCAAGTCGGGCACTACGTGACTCATGGCAAGCTGTATATTTCCTGAGTATATCTCTTTATCGCATAATGCTCTTTTTTCGCCGGTACCAACACAATTAAAGGGCCGAATTATCGTATACGGAAGTCCGTATTGTTCGTTGGCCCCCTGACAATAATATTCACATGCCAGTTTTTGAAAGCCGTAGGTACTTAAGGGGGGAGGACATTTTCGTACATCATTTTCTTTGCTGGGAAACGAAACTGCATTTTCATATACCATACTGGAGCTTAATACATTAATTTTTTGAAGCTTCTTATTTTTATATGCCCAAATGGCGGCATCGAATGTTGCTGCCATTATCCGCTCATTTTCCGCTAAAAGATCATACGCTTGCGCATGAAAGTAAGATATACCGCCAATCATCGCGGCTGCCGCTAATATCTGATCACAATCTGCCGCCAGTTTTTTTAGGAGAGAAGCATCCTTCGTATCCCCTTGATGAAACTGATAATTTGGATGATTGTCGTAGGATTTCTTAACAGCTCCATACTTTGAGTAATTATCTATTCCAACAACAGTATGTCCATGCTGAAGCAATTCTTCCACAAGATAACCACAAATGAAACCGGATGAGCCTGTTACCAAAATTTTCATGTTTTAATCCTTATACCATAATCCCCAACAATCCACAAAAGGGACCTTGGGATAAATTTGTTTATACTCATTATGAGGTGTACCCAGAATAATACCTTCCGCTTTTTCAAGAATTTCATCAAGAGGACTAATATTATCTACATATGGATCGTGTATAAGCACTTTAGCCATTTTGAATTCCAATAGTTTTTTAATCTTGAAGGATAAACTTTCCCTAATATCATCATTATTCGCCTTAAATGTCATCCCCAATAATGCAATATTTTTATTTACCAGGGAGCCTATTTTCTTTTCCAATTGCATTACAAGAAAATTAGGTAATCCTTCATTTATCAGCATAGCCGATTGTCCAAGAAAGAAATTATTTTGATAATATGCGGAAAGCTGCATAGTATCCTTGAAAAGACACGGACCTGCCGCAAGTCCGGCCTTGGGGAAATTGGCGGCCCGGGGGTAGTCTTCTTTTAACGCATTATAAACTTTATAGAAATCAACCCCGTCATTTTCAACCATCATATAAAAGGCATTTGCCGCCGCAAATTCAAGATACCGCCAGGTATTGGTTATTAGTTTAACTAATTCCGCTTCTTTACTTTCTAAACGTATAATTTTAGGACTTATCAAAGAAAAAATACCCTCCGCTT
Source organism: Treponema primitia (assembly GCF_046533075.1). Classification (GTDB taxonomy): domain Bacteria; phylum Spirochaetota; class Spirochaetia; order Treponematales; family Breznakiellaceae; genus Termitinema; species Termitinema primitia_B. The sequence continues at coordinate 23,026 of NZ_JAJQRB010000046.1, forward strand.
CCCGATACGCTTCCTCTGATACGGCCGCAATAATCTGTGGTAAATTAAATATTTCCTCAACCCCCTTTCCCTGCAGTATACGCTCCGGACAAAACGCCAAATTTGCCAGACCAAAATGTTCCTTTAGTAACCGTGTAATTAATTCTGTTGTTCCAGGGAAAATAGTGCTCCGTAATATAACCAATTGATTTTTATTCATCAAGGGGAGATATGAGGATATAACTTTTAATACATCCTGTACTTTAGGATTATGATGTTCATCAACAGGTGTACCGGTAACAAAAATAACAACATCCTGTTCTTTTATTTTTGCTTTATCAGTTACGGCAACAAGGTTTTTTGAAATATGAGCTTTAAGAATATTTTCAGCTCCCTCTTCCTTAAATGGTAGAACGCAATTATTAATTTTTTTAACTGCATCTTCATTGATATCAACTAATGTAACATTAAATTTTCGGCTGGCAAGGGCTAACCCCAATGGTATGCCCACGTGACCACATCCACCAATTATACATATTTTCTTCATATAAACCTCTTATAATAAAATCAATTGATCACTTCAAGATAAAATTAATTATCTTCCTGAAAACCCTTAAAGGAACTAATAAAACCCTTGAGAGCCTATAAGATCTTGATCGTAGGATCATTATTTTTTCATTTCTTAGTTGTTCATTTATTACAAATTGTTGATTAAGCATAAGATTATCCACAAAACCGCTTATTTTTTGCGATTCAGGTACCATAATCCTATAATCAAACCCTTCATTCCAGGCAAGATAGACTACTATACGCTCGATACAATGAAGCAGCGTTCCATCAATTGTTAATGGTTCCGGAGGGACTTCTTCCATGGATATTTTTAATTGAAATAAGCGCCGCAATGCTTCCGGTCTATACCAAAACATAGTTCCACAGGACATTATTGGCGTCATAAGGACTTCGAAGTTTATGTCTTTCCTACACTCCATTTTTCTCCAAAGCCCTTGCATGGTTACTTGCATATTTTTTTCATAAGAAAAGCGTAAAGGAATTGGGATATGAAAAATAAAAGGTAACTCGGGAATAATAATTCCTATTTTACTGTTGGTATTAAAAATATTTACAATCTCATTAATAGGCCTAAGTAATAAATCGTTTATTTCCTGCTGCCATGTGATACCCGACCATTCTTCCGCAACCGGGGATCGCTTTGTGTGAAAATGTCCTACAATATCATAGTCTGCAAGCCTGTCCCCAATGGAAAGCCAGGGAATAATATCCCTTCCACGATTTTCGGTTATAATTATTTCTTTTATTTTCTTCGCGGTGACATGACTTTCCAAACAATCACTTATTTCTTTTGATTTTTCCAGTGTATCTGTTGTTATAAATAAATCAAAATTGAATAAAAAGGAATCGAAATAAATAAAATATTGCTCAAAAAGATCCAGATAAAAAACATGCAAATGTACCGCTATTTTTAAGCTGGTTTCCGGTAATTCCCGATTAACTCGAGCAGGTATCAGTTTATCACATACAAGGAGCGCTGTAAATGGATCATAGCTATCTGAAATTGCATCCTGTATAAGCGAAACAGGATACTCTGATTTCTCCTGTATAAGTTTTAGTATATATTTGGGATGAGGAAATCGAATAAATGATTTTACTTTAACAAAGGGAACTTTGTTGTTGATACATAAATCAGGATACCAAGTTGCAAGATCAGGGTGATGTGTAATTCCGGTTCGTATATTTGTGTCATACAGAGTTGTATAAATAAAACCGGTTTTCCCCAGAATTCCAGTTAACCGAGTTTCATATTTTTGTATTACATTTTCCACCTTCGTTTCAATTTGAACGTTTTCCCAGAATGTCCGGAATACCTTTGATTGTAAAACTTTATTTTTAAAACAAATAAAATAACTTTGTACGTGTTCAGGTATTGCATCATTAGTCCCCGGCATACCATTATTTGCATAAGGACAATTTGTCATTCCCCAAAAATCAAGGGATTGATCTTCAAATCTATTATAAATTGGTTCAATATCAAAAAGGGGCCCAAAACAGGTATCATTCATCAGGGTTACATTGTCATATTGAGTTAAAACATCCCAAGTTTCTTTAAGCAGTCCTTCTTTCCAAGCTGCAAAGTCATAACCTTTATTTTCCCTTAAGATTATGGCATTACATAACTTCGCCACTTTGATCTTTTGATCTTCTGAAATAACACTGTTTGAAATAAACACAATACGACTATAGATATGTTTTATATGTTCCAACAGATACAAAATATAATCGGACAGACCATCATATTTATTAAAATGAACAAAAAGAAGAAGCCGTTTCATATTCTTCGCTCACCATAGTTTTTTTCTATCCAATTTTTATATTCCCCGCTCCGTATTCCTTCTATCCATTCTTTATTTGCTAGATACCAGCTCACCGTTTTATCAAGACCATCATCAAAACTCACCTCTTGCTTCCAGCCCAGTTCCTTCTTGAGCTTAGAACAGTTTATGGCGTAACGACGATCATGGCCGGGCCGGTCTTTTACATAGGTAATTGTCTCCCGAACCTTTGCCTGATCCAACCCAGCTTTTTTCGATACAATATCAATTAAGGTATTAAGCAGTTGAATATTCTCCCACTCGTTTTCCCCGCCTATGTTGTACTTTTCCCCGGTTTTACCCGTATTCAATATGGTCCAAACAGCCCTATTATGATCCTCCGCATAAACCCAGTCCCGTATATTTCTTCCGTCCCCATAAACAGGAAGGGGTTTACCCTCAATCATATTAAGAATCATAAGGGGTATGAGTTTTTCCGGAAATTGATAGGGGCCATAGTTATTGGAACAGTTTGAAAGGGTTACCGGTAGTCCGTAGGTATGGTTATAAGCCATAACCAGATGATCGCTTGAGGCCTTGCTAGCCGAATAGGGAGAACGGGGGTCGTAGGGAGTAGTTTCTGTAAAATACCCAGTCCCCCCAAGGGAGCCATATACTTCGTCGGTGCTTATGTGGTGAAAGAGAACATCCTGCCGCATTGCTCCGTCTTTACTCCAGCAATTTCGTGCTGTTTCAAGCAGAGTAAAGGTTCCCGTTACATTAGTTTTTACAAACGCCTCCGGCCCTAAGATAGAACGATCTACATGGCTTTCTGCGGCAAAATGGACCACTGTGTCAATATTGTATTTTTTAAAAACCTGTTCAGTTATATCCCTAGTGCAAATATTGCCCCGCTCAAAAAAATAACGCTTCCCGCCAAAACGATCTTCAACATCCTTTAGGCTTGCGGGATTTCCTGCATAGGTCAGAACATCAAGGTTAATAATTTTGCCTTTAAATTCAGGTGTTTTTTCCAACAAAGTCCTGATAAAGTTACAACCGATAAATCCTGCGCCGCCGGTAATAAGGATATTCTTTAAACTTCGCATATTTTAAGAAATTCTCCTAAGCTGATATTCCAATCAGGAATGTCAATTCCTAATGTCTTTTTAACCTTCGTCTTATCAAGAACCGAATAAGCGGGGCGTTTTGCCCTTGTCGGAAACTCTACACTGGTGCAGGGACTTACCATACAGTTTTTTGTTAGTATTCCCAGTCTTTTTCCCTTAGCATATATTTCTTGTGCAAAATCAAACCAAGTTATATTACCTTCATTGGTATAATGATATAACCCGAAAGAAACGGTACCAGCTTTTTTTATAAACGCAGTAATCGTTTCCGCCAGATCATAAGTCCAGGTAGGGCTCCCCCGCTGATCATTAACCACAGAAATCATATCCTTTTCTTTCATCAAACTCAGCATAGTATACACAAAATTTTTTCTATATTTACCGTAAAGCCATGCGGTTCTGATTATATAGGATCTGTCATTTTCCTGTAGAACCCTGTTTTCCCCATCCCGCTTTGATTGTGCATAAACACCGTTAGGGCTTGTATGATCCTCTTCCTTATAGGGGCGAACCCCAAAAGAACCGATTATCCCTTTCCCATCAAAGACATAGTCGGTAGAGATATAGATCAGATTTGCACCGATTTTTTTTGCTACCTTAGCAATATTACCAGAACCATCAATGTTTAATTTGCGACAAATAACTGCATCATCCTCCGCCTTATCTACTGCGGTATAGGCAGAACAGTTAACAATCCATTTAAAGGGGGCTTTTTGATTCTCTACGAATGCAGACAGAGCATCCGGATTAGTTATATCTACTTCTCTGCCTGTACCAATATATTCAAGCCCATGTCTTTCAAGGGTCACCGAAAGCTCCCTTCCCAACATGCCCCTATTTCCAATAATCCATATCATTGGTTATTTCCAATACAAAAACTAGGAAGTTTCCTGTCTTTCTCTGATAAAATATATTCCGCAGCAATCTCCGGCCAGATAATACCAATGGAAGGATCGTTCCATATAATACCCCCTTCATCTTCGGGATGATAGAAGTTGGTACATTTATAGGCGAATACAGCTAACTCACTTAATACCAGAAAGCCATGGGCAAATCCCGGAGGTATATAAAATAAGTTTTGTTTTTCACCGCTCAGGGTAACCCCGTGCCATTTTCCCAAGGTAGGCGAACCGGGACGTAAATCCACGGCCACATCGAATACTTCACCCGCAATAGCCCTTACCAGCTTCCCCTGGGGGTGGGTTTTCTGAAAATGAAGACCCCGCAACACCCCCTTTGCCGATTGGGACTGATTGTCCTGAACAAAATGAAAGGGCAACCCGGCATCTGCAAAATCCCGCTCCGACCAACATTCAAAAAAATGCCCCCGGCTATCTCCAAAAACCCTGGGTTGTATTTCGTATAATCCTTCTATGGGACAGGATGTAAACGTAAAGGGCAATTTAATTCTCCTCCGCGATATACCGCAAGTATTCACCGTATTCGGTTTTATATGGAGCGGCTAATTCCAGAAGCGCATCCCTGTTTATCCATCCATTGGAATAAGCTATTTCTTCAATACAGGAAACATACATCCCCTGCCGTTTTTGTATGGTTTCAATATAGTTAGACGCCTCCAAAAGTCCGTCGTAGGTTCCCGTATCAAGCCAAGCCATACCCCGCCCGAGAACTTCCACAGCTAGCCGGCCCTGTTCAAGATAGGTATTATTCACCGCAGTAATTTCAATCTCCCCCCTGGCAGAAGGTTTTATATTCCCGGCGATATCAACTACGGTATTATCATAAAAATAAAGCCCGGGAACAGCATAGTGGGACTTTGGACAGGCGGGTTTTTCTTCTATGGAAAGCGCTTTGCCTTTTTCATCAAATTCCACAACACCGTAAGCGGCGGGGTCCTTAACATAATAGCCGAATATTGCCCCTCCTCCGCCTTTATCGATCTTAGCAGCAGTACTTTTAAGAGTATTACTAAAACCCCGGCCATAAAACACATTATCTCCAAGCACCAATGCACAGGTATCCCGCCCAATAAACCGCGCTCCCAATATAAATGCGTCCGCAAGACCCCGGGGGCTTTCCTGCACAATATAATCAAAATTCATGCCCAGCCAGTTTCCGGAACCAAACAATTCCTTAAACATGGGCAAATCTCTGGGTGTAGAGATGATAAGCACATCCCTGATTCCCGCCAGCATCAAAACCGAAAGCGGGTAGTAGATCATAGGCTTATCATAAAGGGGCAGAATTTGTTTCGATACGGCCTTTGTTATGGGGTAAAGACGGGTTCCTGCCCCACCGGCGAGGATAATACCTTTCAATTTAAAACTCCCTCATTGATAATACTGCGCATATGCATCACAGACCTCTTCCGCAGATCCAATCATTGCAATTTCTCCCTTCCGCAGCCATACTGCTTTTTCACAGAGTCTTTTAACAACATCATTGCTGTGAGAAACAAAAAGCAAAGTCGTTTTCCCTTCAAGCATCTCATGTATCCGGGCTTCGCATTTCCTCTGGAACGCCGCATCACCCACGGAAAGAACCTCATCCACAATCAGAATATCAGGCATTACCAGAGTTGCTATGGCAAAGGCCATCCGGGCCTGCATTCCAGAAGAATAATTCTTAATGGGCATCTTCATAAAATCCGCAAGTTCTGCGAATGCAACAATTCTATTATAATGATTCTTCATGAATTTCTTGTCATATCCCAAGAGCGCTCCCTCCAGATAGATATTTTCTTCTGCGGTCAAATCGGGATCAAACCCTGCTCCCAACTCTATCATCGGCGCAATTGACCCGTTCACCATAACGGACCCCTTGTCCGGAGTCAGTACTCCACAAATAAGTTTTAAGAGGGTGGATTTTCCCGCCCCGTTACTGCCAACTATGCCCCAGGATTCTCCTTTTTTTACCTCAAATGTGATATGCTGCAGAGCTAAGAATTCCTGAAACATAAGCTGACGTTTAGCCAGCTTAATAAAGTATTCTTTTATACTGTCTATTTTCTCAGAGGCCATGTTAAAACGTACCGATGCGTCTTCAACCCTGATAATAGTATTGTCCAAAAACCGACCTCCTACATATACAGTATGAATTTATTCTTAGTACGGGAAAAAACAAAAATACCCACAAATAGCATTATTACCGCAGCCACCGCCCCGCGGCAAATATTACTTACCCAGTCCCCTCCGCTGTTCAACGTAAATTCACGAAAGGCCGCTATATAGAAATACATGGGGTTAAACCGGGTTATAATAGAACGAAGCCACTCCGGAAGCATCTCAACGGGATAGAAAATAGGGGTCATGTACATCCATGCGGTACAAAAAACATTCCATAAATGCTGCGTATCCCGGAAAAAAACCGTCACTGGGGCAAGAAGCATTCCCAAGCCCAGGCAGAAAATATAAAGCTCTATTATTGGCAGAACGATCAACAAAAAACGGACGGTAAGCTGGGTCCTAGTAACAGCCAAAACAACCAGCAGCGCCCCCAAAGAAAAAAGCATAGTAAAAAATTCACTAGTTACGGCTGATAGGGTAAATATATACTTGGGTATATAGATTTTTTTAAACAGCGCTGCGTTTCCTATTATTGAAGGCAATGCCCAGGCAGTCGCCCCCATCATAAAGGAAAACAACAGCTGTCCGCTAAGCAAATATACCGGAAAATTAGCAACCCCCCGGGCGAACATAGCAGAAAATACTATGGTCATAATAATCATAGTTCCAAGGGGGTTGAGTATACTCCAAAGATAGCCCAGTATACTCCGGCGGTAGCGCAGTTTTATATTCCTCGCCACAAGCTGGAAAAACAAATGCTGGTATTTAGTAAATATTTTAAAGCGGCTAACAACCGTATTCATCATAACTAATTATACTCCATCAGAAAGCCGGAAACCTGTACTTCCAGCGAGGTTTTTTGGGTATACCAAAGCCTCCGCCGGGATCGGCAGTTTTTACCCTTATAGCAGAAAAAACCCAGCCGCCGCCGAAACAGGCTTGCCGGATCTGCGGCACCTTAAACCGCTGTCTGATGGATATAATACCACGAAAAAAAAGAAAATACAATATCGTGCAAGTTCTATAGATTCATGGCAATCCGGCCCTGCTTTGCTAATAAAAAGAGCTCCAGATCCGCGATCTGAAGCTCTTTCCGGCAGATTCTACAGCTTACGGAGCAGGGGGGATTCGGTCTCCGGTCGCGGACTTCCTGTCCGCTCCCTCCGACCGCCTACGTCCCCTGACGGCGGCATCCATGCCGCCTTTTCCTCCCTCCGGTCGGCGGGGACTCCGGTTCGAATCCCCACTCCTTTTAGTACATTTTGCCAACGGAAGAATACTTTATTCTACAGCTTACGGAGCAGGGGGGATTCGAACCCCCGGTACCCGGTTAGGGTACGACGGTTTAGCAAACCGTTGGTTTCGGCCACTCACCCACCGCTCCCAAAGTTAACCAATCACTATAGTATATGACAACAGAGCTTAAGGATATCGGAATTTGGAACCAATGTCAAGGAAGAAAACGGACTCTTCAATATGTCCCCGGGATGCGCTATTTTGTCGAAATTGAAGGGGGTTTATGCGGGAAACGGGGGTAGTGATGGAAATAATGGATTATCTTTCATTTACCCCTTGACATTTCTTTCTTTTCCGTCATATACTTCTTCCAAGAGTTGGAAACTCCCAGACATTACTATTATCTTTTCTAAGTACTTTTGGAAAGTCTGCTATTTTTAGTTACTGGTCTTCAGTTCGATTATAAAATATCCGGATTACCTACTTTAACAATCATGAAAGGAAAATCCTGAATGTCCCTTCCCAGCTTGATCCTGTCCATTACGGATAACCGTTTTGTACAGGCTAACGCTTATCCTGGATGAGCGGACTACAAAAGACCCGGTAAAGGCCGGGCAAAGGAAGCCAAATGGCTAAAAAATTATATGTAGGCAATCTTTCCTACAATACCCACGAAGATAATCTCAGGAGCCTCTTCTCCGCCTTCGGTACAGTGGAATCGGTCAAAATCATCACCGATCGGGATACGGGCAATTCCAAGGGTTTCGGCTTTGTGGAAATGAGCACCGACGCGGAAGCTCAGGCAGCCATCAGTGGAACCAACAGCACGGACCTTGACGGCCGGGCTATCAAAGTAAACGAAGCAATGGACAAACCCCGCCGGGAAAGCAATCGCTGGTAGGACAATCCGCCGCCGCAGGGCCTACGGGGTCTGCGGCGGTTCCACTTTTAAAAAAATACTAAAATATCTTTATTTTCCACGAATATTACCAGGATAGAATCATCGGTCATTGGAATAACTTGACAGGATAATCTGTACCCATTATATTTTAGTTACCATGGTAACAGTTACGGCGGTAACTAAAACGAAGGTATCGGGATTATGAAATTCTATGGCAGAACCAAGGAAATTGAAGAACTGAACCGTATTGGGGAACTGGCGTTTACGGATCATTCCCGGATGACCGTTATAACCGGACGACGGCGTATCGGCAAAACAAGCCTTATCACCATGGCAACCGCAAAAACACCCACGGCCTATCTTTTTGTGGGACGCAAGGATGAAGCCGCTATTTGCGGGGAATTTGCGGCTACTATTTCCACGGCCCTCAATGTCTTTATACCCGAAGGGATTAACCGCTTTCAGGTCCTGTTTCAATACCTTATGGACCTCGCCACCCGCCGGCCCTTTACCCTGGTGATTGACGAGTTCCAGGAATTTCTGAACATCAACCCCTCGGTCTATCACGATATGCAGCATCTTTGGGATCAATACAAGGACCGCAGCCGTATGCATCTTATTCTCTGCGGTTCGGTATATTCATTCATGCAGCGGATATTTCAGGATTCTAAGGAACCCCTTTTCGGCAGGGCGGATAACATTATTAAACTTTCGCCCTTTGATCTGACAACCCTCAAAAAAATAATGACGGATTACCGGCCAAAGTACAGCAACGATGAGCTTTTGGCGCTCTATGCTTTTACCGGCGGCATCCCTAAGTACATTGAAATGTTTTGCGATAACCTTAATCAGGAGCCCGGACTGAGTATTCCCGGGATGATCGATTTTATGGTTCGGGATAATTCTCCCTTTATTGAAGAAGGAAAGTACCTGCTCATTGAGGAATTCGGTAAAAATTACGGGGTCTACTTCTCTATCCTGGATGCCGTGGCGGGGGGGCTCAATACCCAGCCGGCCATAGCGTCCACTCTGGGCGACAAGAGTATTGGCGGCCACATAAAACGGCTGATTGAGGACTACAATATCCTTATCCGCCGGCGGCCGATTCTGGCAAAAGAAGGAACCCAGACAGTGCGGTATGAGATTGCCGATAACTTTCTGCAATTCTGGTTCAACTATTTTGACCGGTATCGTTCCATGATTGAAATTAAGAACTTCACCGGGCTGCGCTCCATCATTAAAGCCGACTATACCACCTATTCCGGAAGGATCCTGGAACGGTACTTTAGGCAGCAGCTTGCGGAAAGCCAGAATTATCGGGATATCGGTTCCTGGTGGGAAGGAGCTCGAAAGGGGTCCACGGGGGATGATCAGAACGAAATAGACATTGTCGCCCTGGGGCTGGAAAAAAACCGCGCTCTGGCGGTAGAGGTAAAACGGCAGCGGGGGAAATACAAGCCTACCCTGCTGGCGGCAAAGATAGAGCGGCTTAAGGAGAAGGCGCTGCCGGGGTACGAAGTTGAGGGGCGATGTCTGACGCTGGAGGATATGTAGGGTTAAGTATTATTTTTTCTCATTTCAGCTTTCAGTTTTATTATTTCTTCAATCCAATTAATACAATCGTTTGCTATTTTTATGCATTCTGCATATTCTGCTTTTGTTATTTCTTCATATTCTCCAGGATACCTTGTTTGAACAGCAAAATTATTCAATTTTATTAATTCTTTTATGTTATCCGGTATTTCAGTATATTTTGTTAACGATTCTAATAATATACCGAGATTATGTGTAAATTCAGGTTCCTCACCAAAATATATTAATAAACATTTTAATGCTTTTTCGGCGGCCTGCTGTGCTTGAAAACACAGATCCTCATAATATATTAATTCATTGGCTGTTATCTTTGATAACTCAAAACTACTTCTTGCTCTATCCAGCCATGCTTCATATCTCTCCATATATTATTTTTCCTTCATTCTTTATTGTTTTATAAATTAATCCAATTTCTTTACTCAACATGTTATATTTGTCATTGTCTATGGCCAATAAATCTATCGGTTTGTTTATTCCTCGATCAAAAAATGCTCTGTATAATTTATTAGTCATTTCCCGCTCGTTTTTTAATCCTTTTTTTAAAATTAACAAATCAATATCGCTATTTTTCTTATTATCTCCACGCGCATAAGAGCCAAAGAGTATTATCCCATCAGGAGAAACAAGTGAACAAATTATAGATACGATGTCCTTTAAATAAGGAATCTCATTATTCATAATACTATTATATGTCATTACTTTTATACTGTCAATGTTTCTATAATTCTTTATATTGCACTGAATTATTTGGAGTCTATACCACTGTTTCTGAAATAAATCCGACGAAGAGAAAATAAGGGTAACAATAAAAGAGCGGGAATGTGGATACAGTGAACGATGATGGAATGGGGGGAAGAAACATGGTGAAAAGGGCTTTTCCGATTCGGTGAACTACCTGCTCGCCTGTGAATTGGATCGGCTTGGCTATAAAAGAGAAGTCTATAAGCCGGGTGGTTATGGAAAAACTAAAGCCGAACCCACCACAAAAAAGCCATAAAAGGCGCCTTCGCGGTTCTTCCTTCTTTTCCCCGCTTAATTGACCCGCCCTTACTCCCTTCTATATAATAAACCCATGTCCGGGGCAGCCCCTAACCATTGGCGCCAGCCGCCGGACCATCAAATTTTTTGGAGTTATCCATGTCAGAGGAAATCGAGTATAAAGGTCCTGCCACTATGGAGAAAATCACGTCCCTCGCCAAGAGACGGGGTTTTGTGTTTCAGTCATCGGAGATTTACGGGGGTCAGAACGGCGCCTGGGATTACGGGCCTTTGGGGATAGAGCTGAAAAATCGTATTTCCCGGAACTGGTGGAGGGAAATGACCCAGCTGCACGACAATATCGTGGGCCTGGATGCGGCTATCCTAATGCACCCCCGGACTTGGGAGGCCTCGGGGCATGTGGAAAACTTTACCGATCCCCTGGTGGACTGTAAGAAGTGCAAGACCCGGTTCCGGGCGGACCAGATTGATCCGAAAAACCTGGCGGAAAAGAAGTGCCCCGACTGCGGCGGGGAGCTGACCGATACCAGGAAGTTCAACCTCATGTTCAAGACTCATATCGGCCCGGTGGAATCGGCGGCCGGAGAGGTGGACAACAACCTTATCTACCTGCGGCCCGAAACTGCCCAGGGGATTTACGTTAACTACAAAAATATCATCCAGTCCAACCGGATGAAGATACCCTTTGGGATTGCCCAGATTGGCAAGGCCTTCCGGAACGAGATTGTCACCAAGAACTTCATTTTCCGCACCTGCGAATTCGAGCAGATGGAGATGCAGTACTTCGTAAAACCCGGCACGGATGTGGATACCTTCAACGAATGGAAAAAGCAGCGTTGGGCCTACTACGAGAAGCTGGGGGTTAAGATGGACCACCTGCGCTGGCACCAGCACGGGCCGGATGAGCTGGCCCACTACGCCAAGGACGCCTACGATATTGAGTACCTCTTCCCCATGGGCTGGAAGGAGCTTGAGGGTGTCCACAACCGGTCCAACTATGACCTAACGCGGCACACGGAATTTTCCGGCAAGGACCTGCAGTACATCGATCAGGAGAATGGTAATGAGCGATATATTCCTTTCATTATCGAAACCTCGGCGGGCCTTACCCGGACTTTGCTGATGATCCTCTGCGATGCCTATGACGAAGAAAAGGTAGCGGATAAGGGCAACGATGACGACTGGCGGACGGTGCTGCGTTTCCACCCCACGGTGGCGCCCATTACCGTAGCGATACTCCCGCTGATGAAAAAAGACGGCCTGGCGGAACTGGCCCAGGATATCCGGGCTGAACTGCGGGAAGACTTCGCCACCGACTACGATCAGGCCGGGGCTATAGGGCGGCGTTACCGCCGGCAGGATGAGGCGGGGACCCCCTTCTGCGTCACCATTGACTACGAATCCAAGGATAACGGCACAGTAACCCTGCGCTTCCGGGATTCCATGGAACAGGTGCGTGTGCCCCGGACGGAACTGGCGGAGCAGCTGCGGAAAGAGATTAAGGAATACAAACGGATTAAGTGAGCCGCTTCTCGACGCCGGATCAAAATCCCCCATCCGCTTTTTTTGCCCAGGTTCGGGGCCGAGTCCAGGGTGTGGGGTTCCGGTATTCCGCTTATAACGAAGCAAGCCGCCTCCGTCTGACCGGCTGGGTACGAAACACCCGTGACGGGGAGGTAGATGTCTGGGCTGAGGGTCCGCAGGAAAACCTGGATCTGTTTCTCCGGTGGCTTCACCAAGGGCCGCCTAGGGCACGGGTGGAGTCGGTAGAAGCTGAAACTAAAATTCCAACAGGGGCGTATATTGTATTTTCAATTGAGTAGCGGCTTTTCAGCGGACGACGGGAGTCGAACCCGCGTCACAAGCAAAGTGTCACTTTTCCCACGGTAGGCTATGCCATACAAAGACTTGCTGCCAACATCATAATCGACTCTTTGGTCAATTCTCTATATCTGAATGAGTAGTAAATATCCTTCACAAATTTACCAGATATTTCTGCCTTCTTTTTATGAGTATCTTGAAGGTAGCAATATATAGTATTTGTAAAAAGGCACAGGGCAATTTTTGCATTGAGAATATCGGATTCTGTCCCAGGACAGGAAAAAGGATGCAGTTTTAAAATCCAATAACAGAGGAGCGATCCTTCGTTAAGTTCACCCATCTTATCCCCGTCATAGAAAACATGGAAATATACCCGGCGTTTTTCCACCCTTTCAATCATTTCAAAGATAGCAGGTTTGGACATGATGATCTTAGTAGTATCAAATTGTAATACGGTAGCCAGATTCCCCAAAAGACGTTCCATTGTTTTTTGCATACGTTCAATGGCGTCCCTCCCAAGGGAGCCAAAAATTGGGAAATCTTCCGGCCTGCTTGCTTTAGTCATCTATAGATTGTAACGCAGCAATAAGCTGCTGCCCCTCCGGAGTTTTAGACATATCACCCTTTTCGGATGATAGCCAGTCAAAAAAATCCATACCATCAGGTCTAATGCGGGAATTGCTAATCTCGTCTTTCTTTTTGAGGTATTCCTCGTATTCTTTATAAGAAAACGAAAGGTTCATTGCTTACCCCTTAATTTAATATCCCCAAACAGGGAACTATAGCGCAATTATTCACAAGTGCACCTATTTATTTATCTAGTATCTTCCACTTTTGTCGTATTGGCAAGAAGTAATTATCCATCTTGACCATTTTTTCCCTTTTTTCAATAAAAGAAAACAGGGATACCGGTAGACCGGGCTGGCCTGGATATCCTTGAGGAACAGCGTAAAAGGTTTCCGCTTTCAGCGGACGACGGGAGTCGAACCCGCGTCACAAGCTTGGGAAGCTTGGATAATACCGTTATATGACGTCCGCATCTAGGAATTTTAGTTTACCCAAAAAGAACGGGGCCTGTCAAGGGGACGCTCATTAGGGAATAGCACAATGAAGAATAATATCATCAACAGGTATTCTGAAACGTCTTGACTGATTTATCAAAGCCAATGTTCCAATACAATGCTGACCATCTCTGATGAAGATGGTGAAACCTGCGGTTCTTGGTTTATCAATAAACTCAAACATCACATCATAGCTTGGGTTTGAAATTTGAGGCAGTTTCCAGTTTTTTCTTGCCAAAACATCCTTGGTAAACAACTTGTTCTGGAAAGTTTAATTTCAATAGCGCGATATTCAGCCCAGTAATCTTCCATGTGCGACTCTTTTACAACTTCGATAAGATCGTCATGACCTTTACGATTAATTATAATGTCCATAACATAACTAGCAGTAAGACGTGAAAGGTTTTGGGCTGATTCCTCGACGGTACTCCCCACAGAGTCAAGGATAAACTCAAGATTGGTTGACTCATAGTTCCCGAAGGCGGTTTTATTAACAATGAAATGGGTATGAGGAATATTCCAATCGAATCCGGGAGTTTCAAATATAATTCTCCCAATAGCAACAAAATTCTTATCGTCCATTTTTAATCCCTCTTTATAAATATATCGGTATAACCTGAATTCTGTCAAGTTTAGCCTCAAGGCTTCCACATAATGCGCTCTATCCGTGACCCCGATCCGGTTTTGATGAGGTCAATGCGGCTGGGGATGCGGGAACGCATTTCTCCTACGTGGGAGATGAGGCCCACCATACGATGTTCCCGAAGTTCATCCAGGATGATCAGGGCTTTGTCCAGACTTGCATCGTCCAGGCTGCCGAAACCCTCGTCGATGAAGACTGCGTCCAGCCGGACGCCGCCGGAGCGGGTCTGTATGGAGTCGGCCAGACCCAGGGCCAGGCTGATGGATGCCATGAAACTTTCACCTCCGGAAAGGGTTGCGCAGGGCCGGGTCTTCCCGGTGAGGGAGTCGAAAACCGCCAGATCCAGCCCGGCGAGACCCCTGCCGGATTCGCCTTCGCTGTTCAGGATCAGGGAATACCGGAACTCGCTCATCCGCTCCAGCCGTTTAGTGGCAAGGGCGGCTACCTCTTTAAGGTAGAGCCCCAGGAGCCATGCGTCAAAGGCTTTCTTTTTGGGGTTCTTTCCGGACAGATCATCCGAAAGGGCCTGGAGCTGGGCGGCCCGTTGACTAAGCGCCTCGTGCCGGTCCTTGGCTTCCCGGAGCCGGGCTTCGTCCCGTTCCAGGGAGGCGAGATCTGCGGCGGCCCTATCCCGCCGGGCTTCGGCGGCGGTACGGTCTGCGGCCAGGGCTTCCAGGACGGCGCGGAGTTCCGCCGGTTCCCCCGGGGCCGTACCCAAGGGCGCCCGGGCAGCGCGGTTTTCCTCCAGGCTCCGGTCCAGCTCTTCCCCCTGGGTCTTTAGGCGGGACCGTTCTGTTTTCCACCGCTCAACCGACGCCGCCATGACGGTCTCCGTGTCCCGGTCCAGGATGGCGGCCCCCAGGGCTTCGGCATCCGGAAAAGCTGAAGCGGCCAGGGCTTCCTTCAATGCATCGGCGGCCTCCCGGCGCTGCCGTTCCGCCTCGGTCCGGTTCGCCGTGATCCCCTCCTCCCGGGCCTTGGCGGCGGCCAGTTCCCGGCCTGCGGCTTCCCTGGTCTCCCGGATTTCCCGGATACGCTTCTCCAGGCTCTCATTGGCACGGTCCAGGACGGTCAGAGCTTCCGCAGCACCGGACAAGTTCCACTCCCGGAGTAATCCACGGTGTTTCTCCGCCATTTCGGCGGTAGTTTTTTCCAGAATCCGGTATTTTTCCACAAGTCCGGAGGCTTCCTTCTCAATATTCATCTGCTGGGTTAAAAGTCCCTCCCGTTCCCGGTATAGGGCGGCCGCGCTGTCCCCCGCCAACCGGGCTTCTTTTTGCCGGGCCGCCAGGGTGGTAAGACCCCGGGACTTTGCCTCCACAAGCCGGCTCAGTTCCGCAGCCAGGGGCAGGGGCCTATCGGGGCTATGGATTGCGGCGTAGATCTCCCGTAGAACAGGATCGGCGACGTCAAACCCTTCAGCTAAGGGACCCATGCTCTCCCTCATCCTGTCCAGTTTCCGCTGGATTTGGGCAAGCTCCTGGTTTCCGGATTCCAGTTCCGTGGACCGGGCGGTAAGATCCCGCTCCGCATCCTTGAGGGAACCCCGCAGGGATTCTATCCGCTCGCGGATACCAAAGACAGGCGCCCGGGCGGCGGCGGGATTGGGATGCCCTGTGGAACCACAGACCGGACAGGGAGCGCCGGGTTTCAGTTCCGCAGCAAGATGGGCGGCCATATCCGCCTGCTCCCCTGTCTCCTTCGCAGCTTCCTTTTCCGCCAGTTCCTCCCGCAGTACCGGAACCCGCTGCGCCAGTTCCGCCTTCCGGGCTTCCAGGCCCTTGTTTCGGGCTGCTGCCGCGGCGGCTTCCTTCCCCAGTTCTTCCGCCTCAACGGACGCCTGCCGCAGACGCATCAGCCGGTCCTTGAGTTCCCGCTCCCGGTCAAAGCTGTCATTGATGGCCGTCCCTTGATCCGCCAGGGCCTTCCGTTCCGCAATGACCCGATCCTTTTCCTCCAGGCCCCCTTTCAGGGCGGCAATTTTCCGGCGGCCTTCCTTCAGGGCGGCATCGATCTTTTCCATCTCTTCCCGGTTATGGGCCAGGGATTTCTCTTCTCCGGTCATCTCCAAAAGGGCGGGACGTTTTTCCCTGTTTCCGGCCAGTTCCTTTTCCAGAGCCGGAAGCTCCGCTGCCGCGGATTCCGCATCCCGGTGCTTCCGTTCCGCCAGGGTCAATTCCCCGCGGACCTTCTCCAACTCCGTGAGGACCGCAGAGAGGGTCTCCCGCTTTTCCGTTTCAAGGACGAGGTGATGCGCTAAAGGCTGGGCTTTCCGGGACAGGGCAAGCCGGGATTCCTTTTCTTCTATTGATAATGTCTCCGCTTCCAGGATCGCCCTCGCCTTCCCGACCTGTTCAAGCCGCAGTTCAAGGGTCTCCCGGTTTTCTTCCAGGGTAAGTAAATTGCCAAGCCGGACACTTTCCTGCTCTAATTTCTGAGACTCTTCTCTGGCTTTTTTTAATGCCTCCTCCGCCTGTTTATGCAGTTCCGGGTAGGTATCGAAGGAAACCCGCCGAACAATTTCTCCCAGGGTATGCTCCGCCTCCCGCGCCAGGGCAGCCGCTTCCTTAGCCTTATCCTGAGCCAAGATTCGTACCCGTACCGCAAAATCCACCGGGAACAGTTTGCTCAACACTTCCCGCCGTTGGGTAGTATTCTGCCGGAGAAACTCCGCAAATTCGCCCTGAGGGAGGAGGACGATCTTGAAAAATTCCTGGGCCGAAAGGCCGATAAGATCCCGAATCCGCTGATCCGCCTCGGACTTTCGGGAACTCAGGCTTTGGTTCATGACCCCATCGCCGGGGAGTATCTCCCAGAGGGTTGCCGTCTCCTCCACCGTGGTAACGCCGATCCCCCGTTTCTTGAGCTTTTCCTGTTTCGGGCTCCGGTCAACCCGGTAGCGTTTTTCCCCGATGGAAAATTCCAGGGACACCAGACATTCCTGGGTCTCTTCGGCATAATCGCTGCGCAGCCGATCGATGTGCCCCTGCCGGCTGCCGGGGACAGTCCCATAGAGGGCGAAACAAATCGCATCAAAGATGGTGGTCTTTCCGGAACCGGTCTGTCCGGTAATCAAAAAAATTTCATCCAGAACGGTAAAATCAATAAGCGTCTTTCCCACAAAGGGTCCGAAATTTTCCATGCTTAATATGAGGGGTCTCATTGTTCAGCCCCCTGATCCAGTTCCGTAAGCAATTCTCCGAACAGTCCCAGCTTCTCCGTGTCCGCCTCCCCGTAAAGGCCGGTAAGAAAATCTGCAAAGTCCTCCTCGGGGCTCCGCTTCTTGCCGGTAAGCGCCGGAACCGCATCATCGCTGCCGGCAAAAAGCCGCGCAAAGGCCTCCCCCTGCTTAACCGAAAGAAGCTGGGGAAACCGGGGTCTGAGCAGCGGAAGGGGATTATCGATCAGGGCTGTATCGGTAAGGGTGATTTCCAAGTAATCATTCTCGGCTTCCTTCACCACCGGGTCGTTGATGGAATCCCGGTAGAAAAAATTGAAGGAACCCCGGAGACGGCGGAGCCTCCGCAAGGGCTTCACGGGGATGGGCGTAACGATAGGCCCGGCGCCAGTTTCCAGTTCAACCGACAGGAATACTTTTTCCTGATCCGGACCTGCTGTGTCCAACGCCTCGTCAAAGGAATACGCCAGGGGACTTCCGGAATACCAGGTATTAGAACTAACTTTTTGGAAACGGTGGAGGTGCCCCAGGGCGGTATAATCAAAGCCCGCAAAAAGGTTCGCGTCCACCTGCTCCGCCGTACCGAGAAAAATCCGTTCAGACTCGGACTCCCGGCCCCCCAGGGTAAAGAGATGCGCCCCCAGGACGGTTAGAGAAGCCCCAGCCTCCACCGCTTTGATACGGGCGGTTTCCAGCCGGGCCGCCGCAATTTCCGCGAGCCTGCCTTGGGAACGGACCGGATCCCCCGGGGATGAGCTTTCGATTTCAGGCTCGCCAAGACAGCCGGGGTACAGGAAGGGGAGCAGAAAAAATGCGCAGCCTTCGCCCTGCCGTGTCACCAGCACCGGCTCGAAACCCTGCTCCGGCCCGCCGGCAATATGGATACCCAGCTTGGCGAACAGTTCCCGGCCAAAACCCAAGCGAGGGGCGGAATCGTGGTTTCCCGGCAGGATAAGGATAGCCAGATCCGGCCGGGCGGCGCGGAGCTTTCCCAGGAAGCCTCCGAAAAGGGCCACCGCCTCCGGGGAGGGGATGGATCGATCGTAGATATCCCCGGCTATGAGAAGGGCGCTATAGGATGTATCCGAAAGGACCTCCCCCAACTGATCCAGCATCACCGCCTGGTCCTCTAAAAGGGAGTGTTCATAAAAAATCTTGCCTAGGTGCAAATCCGCAGTATGGAGAAATTTAAACATACCAGAAGGGTATCATAAAAAACAGGCAAATTGAAGAGCACAGACCTACCCGATAGTGGAGCCGCTATTGACAAATTTGACGATGCCCTTATATCCTAAGATCCGAGGACTATTATGCGTAATAAAATTATATTACTGGCAGGACTTATTGTTCTTGGTATTGGATTAAACGCAGAGGATAATAATAAACGATATGTTTCTATAAGTTATTTTATGAAAATACATTTTGGAAATTTTGATAAGTTTTCAGCTATTCAAGATCCAAATCTGCCTAAATTGTCTAATAATACCCGATTCCATGGAATGAAAATAGAAATAGGGTTAACAGAAAATATAATTATTGGTTTATATACAACCGGAAGCTTAAATGATAATAGAAATGATAATGGGTATACAAGTTGGGGAGGCGCTTTAGGCGTTCCTTATGTGCAGTATAAATATTTTATCAACGAATCATTTTTTGGTAGTTTTGGCATTGGTCTAGGATGTGGAAGGTTTACCTATTCAACATCCTACCGGAACGGCGATAAAAGTATAACATCCCATAATGATAAAATATTTCTTGAACCAATGGCAAATATTGGTTATATTGTCCCGGTAATTCCATGGCAATTTATAATTTCTCCGGAAGTGTCTTATATAACCAACCTGGAAATTCCGGGATTAAGTAATGGTTATTATGCCGGTGAAAATAATGACATAAATGCATTTCCAAAGGGATGGATACTTGGTAGTTCTATCGGATACAAATTCTAATATACCTTCATTCCCAAAATCTAAAGGCCTTTTTTGAACAGGCCTACAAAACTTCCCTGGGTAGGCGTACCATAAATACACTCCCCTTTCCGGTCCTGCTTTCCGCTTGTATCTGCCCCCCATGGGCGTTTACTATGGTCTGAACAATGGAGAGCCCTATCCCGGCCCCGCCGGTATTCCTGTTCCGGGACTTGTCGGACCGATAGAACCGTTCAAATATGTGGGGCAGCTCATCCGCCTCCATGCCGATTCCGGTATCCGCTACACTTACTTCGCAGTATTGCTGCGTTTCTGATAGAGTAACGGTAATACTGCCCAGGTCGGTATATTTAAGGGCATTTGAAATAAGATTGGTAAATACCTGGGTCAGCCGGTCATAATCAGCGTTAACCGTTATTACCGCGGGGCTAAGAAGCTTAATCTCGATGCCCTTTTCCAGTGCTGCCGGACGGAACCGTTCCACAGCGGCGCCGGCAAGTTTTGTCAAATCACATTCAGTTTTATGCAGGATGAGATTTTTCTGTTCCAGGATTGAAAGGCGGTTCAGATCCTCCACCAGCTTGTTAAGCCGGGAAATTTCTTCGTAAGCACTGGAAAGCCGCTCCGCCGTGGGTTCCCATACGCCGTCGATCATGGCCTCCATATTTCCCTGAAGACAGGTTAGGGGGGTACGCAGTTCATGGGCAATATCCGCGGTCAGTTGTTTCTGCCAGCGTTCTCCGTTCTCCAGGGCCGCCGCAAGATCATTCACCGACCGTGAAAGTTCGCGGAGTTCCCGGGTTCCGTAACGATCGGAAACCCGCGCCGAAAGCTCTCCGCAGGCGATCCGCCGGGCTGCCTCGGAAGCCCTGAGGACGGGCCTGGAAATCTCCGCAGCCAGAAAGACGGAAAGCAGGATGCTCAGGATGATGAAGATGCCACCGGATACCAACAGGAAATTATTGAGACCCGATAGGAATGCGGACTCAGTTTTACTATAAAAAAAGGGACCGTAGGTATCAATATTAAGAAATCCAATAGGAACATCCTGATACGCAAGGTGATACTGATTTGTCTGAAACGATCCCCCTACCCCGAATTCATTTTCCATCCGGTCGATAATTTCGTTGATCACCATGGCGCACTGCTGCATGTCGCAGGCACGGGCGTCCCAGACTATTTCACCCTTAATGTCTACCACTGATACGATATAGCCCTGGTGAACAAAGTACATACCCATGGCTTCTACGCTGATCACATCAAAACTACCGGTGTTGGGATCCCACTGTTCAGCAATGGTATCGGCAATTTCCCTGCTTTCGGTGTTGATATTCTCCGTAACAAAGGCGGAAAACAATTTCTCCGCAAACCGGTTGATGATAAAACCCATAACAAGAACGGAGACGCAGATAAACAAGGCGTAGCTCAGGGCCAGGCGGTTCCTCAGACTGATCAAAGAGACACCTCCCCTCCGAATCTGTACCCCATGCCGTAAACCGTGAGGATATACCGGGGGTTCCGGGTATCGTCCTCTATTTTTTGCCGTAGGTTTTTTATATGGGAATCGATGGTACGGTCAAAACCATCGTACTCGTCGTTTTTGATATTATCGATAATCTCATCCCGGGTAAAAATTTTATGGGGCCTGGACATAAGCAGCGTTAGTATTTTGTACTCGTTCGGGGTCAGGGTCAGGGCAACTCCGTTCTTACTCACCCGGCGGTTCTCCGTATCCGCCGACAGGACATCGCAGGTCAGGACCCGCCCTTCCACTGGTCCGCCGCCGGAGCGGCGCAGCGCTGCTGCAACCCGGGCCATGAGCTGCCGGGGGCTGAAGGGCTTGGTCACATAATCATCGGCGCCGATACGGAGCCCGTTGATGATGCTCTCCTCATCAACCCTGGCGGTCATCATGATGATGGGCATATCCGATTCAGAGCGTACCCTGCGGCACAGTTCCTCGCCGGAAAGGTCCGGCAGCATCAGGTCCAGGAGCATGAGATCCACAGCATTACTCTGCAGCGCCGCCAGGGCTTCCTTCCCGTTTTTTGCGGTCAGCGCCCGGTACCCACTTTTTTCCAGATAGGACTTTACAATATCGAGGATCTTCGGTTCGTCGTCTACAACCAGGACGGCGTTCACACTACCTCATAACCCGCTTCTACAACCGCAGCCTTTAGGGCATCCAGGGTTACCGCATCCCCGTGATCCACCACGGCGGAATTCTCTTTAAGGCTTACCGCCGCGGAGCTGACCCCGGCCACTTCTTCCAATGCGTCCTTAACGTGTTTTACACAATGTTCACAGGACATCCCGTCAATTTTTAAGTTCGTTTTCATGATCGCTCCTATCTCCTATTAGTATGCTGTTAATAATATCCTATAACTTTGATGGCTTAAAGCCCCTTAAACGCAGGGCGTTACTCAGTACCGAGACCGAGGAAAAGCTCATGGCCAGGGCGGCGATCACCGGATTGAGCAGAGGGCCGCCGAACAGGTAGAGGACGCCCATGGCGATGGGTATACCCAGGGTATTGTACGCAAAGGCCCAGAAAAGATTCTGCTTGATGTTCACAATGGTCTTGCGGGAAAGCTCAATGGCGGTGGCCACGTCCCGCAGGTCGCTCTTCATGAGAACTATGTCGGCGGATTCCATGGCGACATCGGTACCGGAACCTATGGCCATACCCACGTCGGCCTGAGCCAGAGCCGGAGCGTCGTTGATACCATCCCCGACCATGGCGGTTTTCTTACCACTCGCCTGCAGCTTCTTTACCTCCGCCGCCTTGTCCTCCGGCAGTACCTCCGCCAGAACCGTATCAATACCCACCTGTTTGGCGATAGCCGCGGCGGTACGTTTGTTGTCCCCGGTGATCATCGCCACCTGGACACCAAGCCGGTGGAGCCGTTCCACCGCCTCGGCGCTGCTTGCTTTAACCGTGTCCGCCACAGCGATGATGCCGCCCAGAGCGCCGTCTACCGCTACGAACATAGGCGTCTTGCCATCACCGGCAAGGCGCTCCGCATTGGCGGCGGCGTCTCCCAGGGGGATATTTTTTTCAGCCATCAGCTTCTCATTTCCCAGAAGCACCGTCTTACCCTGGATTACTGTTTGGATGCCGCGGCCGGGAATGGCTTGGAACTGTTCCGCCGGGAAAAGCTCTAAACCTTTTTCCTCCGCCGCCCGGACTATGGCTTCACCCAGGGGATGTTCGCTGCCCTTTTCGCCGGAGGCCGCTAACTGCAGCAGGGACTTGTCACCAGACGCCGTATCCGCACCGCCTTGCTCATTGCCCGTCAGGATGATGTCGGTAACCGTCGGCTTACCTTCAGTAATAGTACCGGTTTTGTCCAGCACCACCACACCGATCTTGTGGGCCGTTTCCAGGGCCACACCGCTCTTAATCAGCACCCCATACTGGGCGCCCTTACCGGTTCCCACCATGATGGCAGTAGGGGTAGCCAGGCCCAGCGCGCAGGGGCAGGCGATAACCAGCACCGATATGAGGATGGTGATAGAAAAGGCGACGGTCTCCCCGGAGAAAAACCAGGCCCCGGCGCCTATGAGGGCCAGCACTATTACTACGGGCACAAAGTAGCCGGAGATAATATCCGCAAGCCGGGCGATGGGAGCCTTGGAACCCTGGGCATTTTCTACCAGCTTGATGATCTGCGCCAGGGCGGTGTCCTTGCCAACCCGGGTTGCCCGGTATTTGACCGAACCGTTCTTGTTGATACTCGCCCCAATTACCGTATCTCCGATATTTTTCTCCACAGGGATACTCTCGCCGGTGAGCATGGATTCGTCCACCGCGGTGAGCCCCTCGGTAACAATGCCGTCCACGGGGAACTTCTCCCCGGGGCGTACCACCACGATGTCCCCCACTTCCACTTCGTCAATGGGAACCAGTATTTCTACTCCGTCCCGTATCACCGCAGCCTGTTTCGGCGCAAGGCCGATAAGTTTCTTGATGGCCTCCGAAGTCTTGCCCTTGGAAACCGCTTCCATATATTTACCTAAGGTGATAAGCGCCAGGATTACTGCGGCCCCCTCAAAGTAAAGTTCGTAGTCCACATTACCGTTAAAGAAGATCTGGTACACCCCGTAGAAACTATAGAGGTACGCTGCGGAAGTACCGATGGCGATGAGGGAATCCATGTTGGGACTGAACTTTACCAGGTTACGGAAACCCACGGTATAGTAGCGCCGCCCGATTATCATCACCGGGGTACACATCAAGAATTGTATCAGGGCAAATTGTTTTGGATAACGCATGGTATTGAGGAAACCCGGCAGGTTGACCCCCAGGGCTTCCAAAATCATGGGGACCATGGCAATGAACAGTAAGGGGAAAGCGAAAATCGCCGAAAAGATGAACCGGTTCCGCAGGGCATTAATTTCACCCTGCTTCTTCCCCGCAAGATCCTTCTCGTCGGCATCCTCAATGGCCTTGTACCCCGCTTTGGTAACCGCAGCTTTGATAATAGCCGTGGTCAGAAGATCCGGATCGAAGGTAATGTTCAGCTTTTCTGTAGCCAGATTTACGCTGGCTTCATCTACCCCGGAAAGTTTTTTTGTTACCCGCTCCACGGTCCGGGCGCAGGCGGCGCAGGTCATCCCCTGGATGTTGAAGGCCTTGCTTACCGACTGGGTCAAAGCCTTGTACCCGGCCTTTTCTACCGCCTCCTGGATGGTCTTTATGGTAAGCTCCCCATCATTAAAACTGATACTGAGCTTTTCCGTGGCCAGGTTCACATTGGCCTCCGCAACCCCGGGCAGTTTTTTGGTTACCCGTTCCACCGTCTTGGCGCATGCCGCGCAGGTCATCCCTTCTATCACTAAAACTTTGCTGGTCATAGTTTCTCCAAATTTACTTTAATTTACCAGGGTATATATTTCTACCAACTGGTTGGGATTAGCTCCCATACCCATGCCGCTGCCCATCGACGCCGGCTGAAAAACCCAACCGTCCAGCCGGGTTATATCAAGCCCCGCCGCAGTCAGGGGATCCGCGGGAATTACAAAGGTGATATCCGCATCGCTCAAACCCAGTTCTTCCGTCCACTGCACCTCGAAGGGCGTATCCCCTTCATCGTAGAGGAAGAGCCGGTAGTGCTGAAGTTCCCCATGGTATTTTACCATACCGTTCTTCTGCTTGAGGATACGCCGGAGGGCATCCTCGGAACCCTGGGCGTTTTGCTTTTTATCACTAACGTTGTACGGATGCAGCAACAAATCCGGCAGGTTTTCCCCGCCCTCAACTTTGGCTGCCTGGAACACATAGCCGGTCCCGTCCAGGCGGCTCACATCCAACCCTGCCCGGATAAAGGGCTCTGCGGGGATCACCATGGCAAAGTCAATGTTATTCGCCCCGGTATCCTTGGTCCACTCAAACTTAGCGCCCCCGGGAAGGGAGAGCCCCCAATGCTTTAGGGCATCATGATAGCCCTTTCGATCCGGATTCGCTTTAACAATGGCGTTAAAAGCCGCCAAAGCCTCGTCGGACTCCCGGCCGCCGGTCTGTACCCGGTTACAGCCTGCCAAAACCAGTAAGGTCCCTACAATTAATAATACGTATCTTTTCATCCTTTCATCCTTATCAATGTATTTTTTCACAATCTTCTTGAACCACCGCTGCAACAGCCGCCGCGGCCAAATCCGTTTTGGGTAAGGGCATCCCCCTGATCATCAAAATCTTCCGGCGTCCGGTAGGGATCGTCCCCTTCCGGGTCTTCAAACCCCGGTTCGCCAAAGGCAAACCCGCCGGCGCCGCAGCAGCCCCCGGGCCCGCCGAAGCCGGAAAAATCATCCTCATCCGCTTCAAGGGCTGCAGTCCGCAGCATCGCCTGCCCGGGCCGGTACAGGGTCGGCCGGAACGAGCCTGAGCTTTCGGCGGACAAATTCTCCACCACAGTGATGGTGCTCCGGATCATCCCCATCCAGCAGGAGTAGGCTATGTTCCCGGTTTCAGTGGGGGTAAATTCCACCACCGTACTCCCGACCTTCAGACGCTGACGGACATTGAACTTAGGAATTATCATGGCTCCGTTACAGCCGTTCAGGCTGCCCTGTTCCATCGAAATAGTCCACTTGACGGGAATCCCAACCTGAACCGTGATAGGCACATAGCGGCGGGAACTGAAGGTAGTGGCAATAATCTGTTCACCGCCCTGTACCTCGGCCGGGTTCCGGTACGGACCTGATCCAGCCGCTGCGGGGATCCTGGCAACAGCGGCGCCGCTGCCATCAGCTCTAGGGGAACCGCTAACTGCCTCAAACCTGTCTGTTTTCTGTCCGGAAAGGCCCTGGGCTTTCACCCTGCACCCCGGAAGAGCAAAAACCAGCGCTATGAGGATTCCAGCCGTAATAATGGTTTTTTTCATCCAATACCTGCCTTTTGTTTACAGGTTTAGTATATGACAAAAATTTGTAGATATTATGGAGATAAATAATTTTTATTTGATGCCTACGGGACACGCGGGACTCGCCTTCCGGGGTTCGGCATCCATGCCTCACCCTTCCAGGCCGGGGTGTTCGCTGCCGGCGGCATACGTCCCTTCGGGCCGTTTGCCGAGAGGAATGGATTTACTGGACGCTAACGCGTCCGGCGGCATCCTGCCGCCTCTTCCTCCCTCCGGTCGGCGCTCGCACCCTTCGAGTCCCGCGGGTCGCTCACTGTCGTTCGCGACACGCGGGACTCGAACCCACTACCCTCAGCTTAGAAGGCTGATGCTCTATCCGGGTGAGCTAGTGTCGCATTACTTTTAGGGAGTGTATCACAAAATCCGGGTCCTGTGATAGTATCCGGATATGTCCTTGTGTTACATCATAGTTGCTTTACTCTGCTTGGCCGGGAGGGGTTTTGCGCAGACTGCGCCGCCAGTGTTGCCGAACCGGGGGGAGACGGTTATGAAAGCCCTGGCTGCGGCCTATCCGGGGCGCATCGGAGCGGCGGAATTCCGTGAAAATTCAACGGCGGATACGGGAGATTGGGCGGTGCAGGTTGGCGAAACCTGGTTCTATTATGCCCAGGGGCGGCTGCTCCCGGAAAATCTCCGGAACCGGTATGCCGAATATGATCCCCAACCTTTTTATAATTATCCCGCAGAATTACCCCCCTGGAAAGACCCGACCCCGGAAGAGACGGAGCGGTTTAAAGATTCCGCCCAGCGACGGGCGGCAAATCCCCCTAAGCGATCCCAGCATTTTTATGACGCCCTCTGGCGGGCTTCTACCAGGGAAGAGTCCTACGACCGGGTAAAAACTATCCGTTTCCTGGGCAGAAGCGTGATGGTCCATTACTCAATTATGGAAGAGTTAGCCCTGGTGGAAGAACGGATTCTGAATACGGCTAAAACCAATGCCCAGGTACGGCAGTGGATGAACCGGCTTGATTCTCTGGCGGGGTGGAACTGGCGGAGCATTGCCGATACCCAAAGCAGAAGTTTCCACGCCTATGGTACGGCGCTTGATCTGCTCCCAACATCCTATGGGGGGCTGCAAACCTACTGGCTTTGGACTGCGCAAAATTTTCCCGCATGGTGGGCCGTACCCTACGAAAGACGGTCCAGCCCTCCGGAGGCGGTGATTAAAGCCTTTGAGGACTACGGCTTCATCTGGGGCGGGAAATGGCTCTTTTTTGATACCATGCATTTTGAATACCGGCCGGAAATATTGATCCTGAACAATTTACCCGTCAAGACCGCTAACTAGGTTCTTCTCCAAAGGCATTGTCACCAAACTATCAGCGACATAACGTATCCAATGGCTATTTGCAACAACATCGATTAAAGCAGAGATTCTCGAGATGGTGAATGATATCTTTGAAGCCGAAATTCGGGCTACATTGGGTAAAAACTTAAAGCGCTTCCGGGCCAGACAAAAAATTTCCCAATTACAACTGGCGGTTAGGGCCGGGTTGACTCATAATTTTATCAATGACCTGGAAAGCGGCAAAAAATGGCTTTCCCCGAAGACCCTGGTCAAGCTTTCAAAGGCGCTGAAAATAGAACCTTTTCAGTTTTTAATGCCCGAAGGAACGATACCCGATCAGGCAGCGGCGGCTCTGGTAGAGCGCCTGGATAATATGACCGATGATTATGTAACGATGGTGAAAGACCTTAAAGGCCGCTACCTTCAGGATTCTACCGGAGAGGATTGAGCTTCTCCCACCAGGGCTTTGAATTCCTTCTCGTCCAGGGTTTCCTTTTCAAGGAGCTGGGCAGCCACCGCATCCAGCACATTTCGGTTCCGCCCCAAAGTCGCCATTACCCCAACATAACGTTCTTCTACGATTTTGGCGATTTCCTCATCAATATATTGTTGGGTTGCCTCGGAATACTCCCGGTGGAACGTGGGTTCCTGGGGCGCATCGCCGGGCATACGCATTCCGCGGGTAGTAAGAGCCACGTTTTTAAAGCGGTTCGACATACCGTAATCGGTTATCATCTTCCGGGCTATGTCCGTAGCCTTGGTCAGATCGTTGGAAGCGCCGGTGGAAAACTCACCGGAAACCATAGCTTCCGCAACCCGGCCGCCAAGGAGTACGTCGATCCGTCCCAGTAGATCCGACTGGGTGATGGTGTAGCGATCCTCAATCGGCATTTGCAGGGTATAACCCAGGGCATAACCCCGGGGAATGATCGAAATCTTCTGCACCGGATCGGAACCGGGGGTAAAGGCGGCAACCAGAGCATGGCCGGCTTCGTGGTACGCGGTGAGTTTGCGCTCCGCCGGTTTCAGCACCCGGGTTTTTTTCTGGAGCCCCGCCACGGTCTTTTCGATAGCTTCGTTAAAGTCCTGCTGCTCCACCAGTTTTCTGCCTCCCCGTACGGCAAGCAGGGCCGCCTCGTTCACGATATTGGCAAGATCCGCCCCGGAAAAACCGGATGTAACCCGGGCAATGGCGGCAAGATCCACCGCGGCATCAAGCTTTACCGCCTTGGAATGGATACGGATGATAGCTTCCCGGCCCTTCAGGTCCGGCCGGTCCACCAGGACCTGGCGGTCAAAGCGGCCGGGCCGGAGCAGCGCCGGGTCCAGTACGTCCGGGCGGTTGGTGGCCGCCAGGATGATAAGGCCGCTGGTGGCGTCAAAACCGTCCATCTCCACCAGGAGCTGGTTCAGGGTCTGCTCCCGCTCATCATTGCCCCCGCCGATATTGTTGATCCGGCTCTTGCCGATGGCGTCCAATTCATCAATAAAAATGATACAGGGCGCCTTTTCCCGGGCTTGCTTAAAGAGGTCCCGCACCCGGGCTGCCCCGACACCCACAAACATCTCCACAAAGTCAGCGCCGCTCATGCGGAAGAAGGATACCCCCGCCTCTCCGGCTACCGCCCGGGCAAGTAGGGTCTTCCCGGTTCCCGGAGGCCCCACTAAAAGCACCCCCTTGGGTATCTTACCCCCTATGTCGGTGTACTTTTTTGGATTTTTTAAGAAGTCCACCACCTCCACCAGTTCATCCTTAGCCTCGTCCACACCGGCCACGTCGGGGAACCGGGTTGCAATATCCCCCTCGGCTACGATCACCGCCCGGGAATTACCTACGGAAAGGACATTGCCCCCCATATTACCCAGCCGTTTCATGAGGAAACGCCAGATAAAGAAGAAAAATGCGATGGGCAGGACCCAGCTAAAGATGATGTTGAGCACCGTGCTTCCCTCCCGGGAAACTGCGTAGTAGGAGACCCCCTTTTCATCCATGAGCTTGACAAGTTCAGGGTCATTGATGGGAACCGTCCGGTAGACCGGCTCAGAGGATGCCCCGTAGGAAGGTCTGAGGCTAGGGGTAGAAGACGGGGTTGATCGCTGGAGGGTGGTATACCCGGTAAAGTAGGAATCGGTCAGCTCCACCCGCTTAATTTCCCCGGCGACAATCTTGTTCTTAAACTCCGAAAAATCGACCGTGGGGTTAACCTTATTCAGGAATACGTAGTTAAAAAGGCTCATCGCCACAACAAGGATGAGGATGTACACGATGGAAAACCGCCATCCGCCAAAACGCTTTGGATCCGGCAGCTTAGGACCTCCAAAGGGAAACTGGGGTCCCGAATTCTTGGGTTTCTTCTTATCGCTTCCGGGTCCTTCGGACTGGGTATCACTCATCAAACGCTCCTTAGAGGCGGCACAAAATGTATATATATATTAATATCCATCTTTTACGGGGATTATTCAATATAAATATGTATAGATGGAACGCCACCTAGTCCGGCAAAGCTAAATGGGGGTGACATATGTCACTTTTATAACGTTTTTTCCTTTGCTAAGGAGAATATAGGTAAGATAATAAATTATGGACGAAGTAATACCCATACATACCCTGATCCACGAGATCCGTGGGTGTAAAGTGATAATCGATAGCGATTTGGCCGCTTTGTACCAAGTTGAAACCAAGGTGCTAAATCAAGCGGTAAAACGGAATATTGGGCGGTTTCCGTTGGATTTCATGTTTCAATTGACCGAAGATGAATGGCAAACTTTGAGGTCACAAATTGTGACCTCAAAAATCGACGAAAAGAGGGGTGGACGACGGGTTGCGCCATACGCATTTACCGAACATGGTATTTTAATGCTGTCCAGTGTTTTGAAAAGTGATACCGCGATAGATGTAAATATCAAAATAATGCGGGTGTTTATTCAAATGCGTCAGTATGTGCTTTCACAGACCGGTACAAACGAACAAATTATGGAGTTGCGCAAGCTGTTGCTGCTCTATATTGAGAACAATGATAAACGGGTAGAGGATATTCTTCAGGCATTGAATCGTTTTATCGCAAATCCACCGGTATCAAAACCAATCGGATTCAGGGTTAACCGCGAAGATTAGGAATGTGCCCCTTCTTATCAATATTACTCTAAATTGCTCATCATTTTTTCCGATAATCTTAATAGGATTATCGGAATTTAGGTGAGGAGTCAAATGACTTATAAAAGTACAGCCATATTTTTAGCGTTAGGGATTTTTCTCGCCGGAGTCCTGGTTGGGTGCAAAACCCCACCGCCTCCTGAGCCTACTCCGGCTCCGGCTCCGCTGCCTCCGGTAAGGAAGGAAGCGCCCGTTACCCGGGAAGCCCGCCCGGCGGCGCCGCCGCCACCGGAAATCCCCGCGCGGCCAGTTACCCGGGGTATTTTGGAACTGATAGGCAAAAGCGCCTATGAGACACGGGATCTCCAATACTTTATTTCATCCGGTATTACCCTGGAACACGGGAAGGGTATGCAAATTGATATCGAAATATACCAGGGCGGCGAGGGTATGATTAAGGAAATTAATGCCCAAGAAAAAATAATAATTCCAAAAGATACGGGGGGAATACTGATACCCGATACTGATCCCGCTATTCCCGGAGGGCCCCGGACGCTGAAAATTTGTTTTGATGATGTGGATGAACATACCCTGACTTTCAGAGAAAATTCGGCGGATAACCGTTTTTACCTGGTATTCAGAGAAGACCGGCAATACGGCGAATTTACCGAATACGGTAACGAAACCTATAGGGTAGATTTCAAAGGAGAGATCCCCTATGTGTATGTCAAACTGGATGAGAGAACCGATGACCAGCCAAGAACCAGGGAACTCCGGGGACGCTATGTGGCATCCCGGGAAAATACACCGGAAACCACCGTACCAGACAGTACTCCCCAGCCAAGCCCTGCTCCGCAGGTCCCCGCGAATGTAAGCCCCTCCGCAGTTCAAAGTGACGATGATGAACTGGATTTGAACACACTCCTGGAACTTTAGCTAATTTCTATATTACAATTTTTACCCCCATTCCGGTATAATTGCAGGGAATGGGGGTTTTTTATGACCGGAAAGGCGTTGCTCGAAGCTATTCAAACCACTAAAGCCGCAGGTATTTTTGAGGATCTCTATGGCCCGGGCCAGGCGGAAACCGCAAGGCGCCGTTATACCGGTCTTATTGAGGGGATACTTCCGGAAACACCGGGGGAACTTAGGGTTTTTACCGCCGCCGGTCGTACCGAGCTGGGGGGCAATCATACGGATCACAACCGGGGGAAGGTACTGGCCGCTTCCATACAACTGGATTCGGTGGCTATTGTGGCGCCCCGGCTGGACAAAAAGGTTTTCTTCCGTTCCACAGGTTACCCCGATGTGTCGGTAAATCTGGCAAAGACCGATGGTTCATCAGACCTGGAAAGCAAGCCGGAAGAAAGGGGAAGTACCGAATCCTTGGTCCGGGGTATCGCAGCGGAATTAACCCGGCGTGGCGTGGCAATTGGAGGCTTTAGCGCCAATGCCGCATCCACGGTGCTATCCGGTTCGGGGCTCTCCTCCTCCGCGGCGGTGGAGGTTCTCTTTGGACGCATTTTCGACAGTCTCTACGGGGGAGGGAAACGATCCGCCCTTGAACTTGCCCAGATTGGGCAGATAGCGGAAAACACCTACTTTGGAAAACCCTGCGGCCTGATGGACCAGACTGCCTGCGCCTCCGGTGGGGCGGTGGCCATCGACTTTGAAGATCCCGCCCATCCCCGGGTAAAACAGATAAACTTCGATCCCGCCTCTGCGGGGTACGCCCTCTGTGTGGTGGATACCCACGGGAGCCATGCCGACTTGACCCCGGATTATACGGCAATTCCCGCCGAAATGAAGGCCGCAGCCGCCGTTCTTGGCAAAGCAGTGCTGCGGGAAGTCACCTTGGAGCAAGTTCTGGCCAAGGCCCCGGAAATCCGAAAGGCTGCCGGAGACCGGGCTTTGCTGCGGGCCATACACTTCTTCGACGAGAACCGGCGGGTGGATGCCATGCTTGCCGCCCTGGAAAAACGGGCCATCGCCGATTTCCTGGATCTGGTCAACCAGTCCGGGGATTCCTCCTGGGAACTGCTGCAGAATATCTATTCCCCCAAACATCCTGAGAAACAGGGGGTCTCCACAGCCCTGGCCCTAACCCGGAATTTTATTGATACCGAAGCTGCGGGTTTAGGCGCCTGCCGGGTCCATGGAGGCGGTTTTGCGGGAACCATCCAGGTTTATATCCCCCTGGACCGCATGGATGCATATAAATTGAAAATGGAAGCCGTTTTCGGCGCCAATTCGGTTACGGTTCTCCGGATCCGATCCACAGGCGCCGCGGAACTGTACTTCTGAATAATATTGTAAGGAGAAGCTCGTGAAACACATACTCTGCTTTGGAGATTCAAATTCCTGGGGATGGGACGCCGATTCCTATGATCTGCCAACCGGTATCGTTAAACGTATGCCCTATGAGGTCCGTTGGCCCGGGCTGGCGCAAAAACTTCTTGGAAGCGAATACCGCATCATCGAAAATACCCTGAACGCCCGTACCCTGGTGTGGGATGATCCCTATCAGCCCCACCGGCTCGGCCTTGCAAGCCTGGAGGAGACCCTGGACGCAAACGCGCCTCTGGATCTGGTGATACTACAGCTTGGGGCAAATGAACTTAAACAGATGTTTAACCTGAGCGCCCGGAAAATAAGCCGGGGGCTTGATAAACTTATCCTCACCGCCCAGCAGGAATACTATGGTTATCCGGCGCCCCAGGTCCTGGTGATAGCCCCCGCTCCGGTAAGCCCCGATATAGGCAAGTGTATGTTCGGTCACGATTTTGGTCCCCAGGCATACGAAAAAAGCCTGGAATTCTCCTACCTTTACAAGCAGGCAGCGGCATCCCGGAGCTGCGCCTTTATCGACTGCGCCCCCCTCAAGTTTACCCTGAACCCCCGGGATGGCCTCCACTACAGCCGGGAGGATCACACCAAACTGGGCAATGCCGTGGCGGACAAAATTCGGGAGCTACTGGGGTAGAATAATTGCATTGAGCTTTAGACCCCGATCATCCATGGCCTTAATCACCATGTCCTTAGAGATCTTACCCCGCTGCCGTGGATGGGGGGGCGCGTCACCGATGAGGATTATCATTTTTGTGTCCGCGTTCCAGGGGAATTTAACTGAACCTTCGTAAAGCGCTTCGTGGACCGCCTCGGGAATATCCCGGCCGCCCCCAACCCGGATGGCATTCAGGGTGGTCCGAAATTTCCCAAAGTCATCGGTAAAGGGAACAAGTTGGGTAAGGTATAATTCATTATAATCCTTGTAAAGAACCATACCGATCCGGAATCCATCAAATTCGGCAATGAGTTCCTCCAGGCGGGGAATAAGGAGTTCCCGGATCGAGTCGATATCGTCCCGCATACTTCCCGTGGTGTCCAGGCAGATGACCAGATCCACCTTTTTGCCCTTTTCCTTTTCCAGGATTTCCCCAATCTTCTCCACCAGGTCATCCGGCCCCTTTGAATAAACAAGTTCTCCCCTGCCGTCAACAATTTCCGCAAAGGAATCTACCGTATCCTTCATATAGTTCCCCTCCGGAGGACCGGCCAGGGGCTGCTGGGTAACCCGCACCACAAAGGGATTGTCCCGGAAGCGATCCCGGTAATCACCGTAGGGTAGGGCAAAGGCGCGTATATTAAGGTAGGTTCCGTCCACCACATAGACCTCCCCGTGACGGGTCGATGCGTAACCGTAGTAAAGAAGATAGGGAATATAGAGCTGGAAAGCCTGACCAAACTGGGAATCCGGCTCCGGGCTTGAATCGACGATGGACCAGATGCCGGTTTCCCGGGGTATGGGGACGCCGTTCAGTATGCGGGGCTCGTCACCGTTTATGGGGTTCCATGCTGCGGCACGGTAGGCGTAATTATCTTCATTAAAGGAAGGGTCCTTGGTAGATTCGGTTAGCAGAACCGAATTAATACCGGGTTTCTTTCGTATAAATAGATGGAATCCGCCATCCACCCGCTGTTCAATCCGCAGATCCTCAATATTTACGGACAGATCCTGCCCGGAAGCCTGAGCTATTCCAAGAAGAAAAATAATCCCCGCAAACACCATACTTTTAAGACGCATACCTATGATTATCGGCTGGGAGTGCGATTTTGACCCACAATCGATATATAAAAATTTTGGCGGATATTTCAGGCAAACGTCTCAGCAATTCCAAATTAGGAATAACCACTTGCGTTTTTCTGGATATCGATATATAATCACAACAGTTTCGTAAGTATTTCGAAAGAGAAAGGCAAATGATATCCGAATTAAGCGAAAGGGAAAGAACTATACTTGGGAAGCTCTCGGAAAACGGCGCCGTGACGGTGGCCGCGCTGGCCCAGGATCTGGGCCTTTCCGAGGTGACTATCCGGGGGGACCTGAAGGAGTTGGAGGACAAGGGCTGGCTCAACAGGACTCGAGGCGGAGCCACGCCGGCGATACACCGGGATATCATGGAGCGGCAGCGGGAGCGGCCGGAACAGAAAAACGCCATAGCCCGGGCGGCGGCCGCCTTGATACAGGATGGGGATGTGATCATGATTGAGGCGGGGACAACCACCGCCCTGATTGCCCGGTATCTGATGGGGAAACGGGACATTCATATCGTGACCAACTCAACCCTGGTTTTTTCTTACGCCCGGATGAATCCCAATCTTCAGATTACTATGACCGGCGGCGAATTCCGGCGGCCTACGGAATCCCTGGTGGGGCCCATTGCCCTCCAAACCATTGCCCGGCTGAACGTACGGCTTGCCTTTGTGGGAACCGACGGCTTTACCCTGGAACGGGGGATCACCACCCACCTGATGGAAGGGGCGGAGATCGTTAAGGCCATGAAGGTCCACACGGAAACTACGGTGCTGGTGGCGGATTCCAGTAAATACGGAAAACTCGGCTTCTCGACCGTACTGCCCCTGTCGGACTTGGACCTCATCATCACCGATGACGGGCTTGGGGATGGGGCGGCTCGGGATTTAGCCGAAGCGGGAATTGCGGTTCGGCGTGAAAGCGCGGGAATAAAAAACTTAGAATTACCGGTGAGAAATTAAACTATATAAGGAGCGTGTATGGCGCATGTGTTGATTATGCCCCGTCAGGGCAATACGGTGGAATCCTGTATCCTTGTAGAATGGAAGGTAAAGGAAGGGGATTCGGTGGACGCCGATTCCGTGGCCTGCGTGGTGGAAACCGATAAGGCCACCTTTGAGGTCCCCGCAGGGGAAACCGGAACGGTTCTCAAACTCGTTCGGGCGGACGGAGACGATGTTCCCGTCCTGGAACCCATTGCGGTAATCGGTAAGCCCGGGGAAGATTGGGCTGCCGCAGTAGGCGGTGCAACGGAGGCGGCCTCCGCTCCCGCCGGCGCCACGGCTACCGCTGCGGCGGCTGTTCCCGTTTCGGCGGCCACACCAAATGTGGTGGGCCAGGGAGAGGGCGCTATATCCGGGGGTGCTATATCCGGGGGTGCTATTTCTCCCCGGGCACGACACTTGGCGGATAAGGAAAGCCTTCCTACTGCCGGCATTGCCGGAACAGGTCCGGATGGGCGGATCATTGAACGGGATATACAGGCGGCCCTGCAAACCAGGCCTGCCCTTAGCGCTGCGGCCAAGGCGGCTTTAACGGCAGGAGGCGGAACGGTACCGGCGTCAGGGTCAGGGCTTGGCGGCAGAGTTACTGCGGCGGACTTGACGGCAACCCAGGCCGGTACGGCAGGCGGAGCGGGCAGCATTGGTGCGGCGCCGGTTCCTGCAGCCGCGGCTGCCAACTTAGGCGAAGGGGCCATCACCGAGACACCCATCAAGGGAATACGCAAGCTTATCGCGGATCGTATGCACCAGTCCCTGGCGGAAAGCGCCCAGTTCACCTTAAGCGGAAGCGCCCCGGCGGTACGGCTCCAGGAGTTGCGGGCCCGGATGAAGGGAGCAGGCGAAGGGTTGGGGCTTTCCAAGATCACCGTTAACGACCTGATTCTCTACGCGGTATCACGGACCCTGCCGCGGTATCCCTTTATGAATGCCCTCAAAGTTGGGGATACCCTGAAAACCTTTGAGCGGGTACATCTGGGGGTGGCGGTGGATACGCCCCGGGGCCTCATGGTGCCGGTAATCCGGAACGCCAATCTCCTGTCGCTGCAGCAGATTTCCGCCGAGGCGAAACGGCTGGCAACGGCCTGCCAGGGCGGCGGGGTCAAGCCCAATGAACTTTCCGGGTCCACCTTTACGGTAACCAATCTGGGCAGCCTGGGGGTTTCCAACTTCACACCGGTGCTCAACGCACCGGAGGTGGGCATCCTGGGGGTCTGCAATATCGAGCTTAAGCCCGTGGAGACCGCTGAAGAAGGCGGCTGCGGGGTTCAGTTCCTGCCCCACATAGGATTCAGCCTGACCATCAACCATCAGGTGGTGGACGGCGCTCCGGCGGCGAAATTTCTAAAAGCCCTGGGAGAGGCGGTGGCGAACATCGACCTCACCCTGGCGATATAAGGGGTTAACAATGTACGATACCATAATCATCGGCGCCGGCCCCGGGGGATACCTCGCGGCGGAACGGCTGGGACACCATAAAAAGAAGGTCCTATTAATAGAAGAACAACACCTTGGAGGGACCTGCCTGAATGTGGGGTGCATCCCCACCAAGACCCTACTCAACTCGGCTAAGCTCTACGTCCACGCAAAGGAGGCGGGAAAATTCGGCGTTACCGCTGCGGATGTTTCCTTTGACTGGGGGGTCATCCAAAAGTGGAAGGAAGAAGTTTCAGCAAAACTGCGGGAAGGAATTGCCGGGCAGATGAAACGTTTCGGCGTGGATGTAGCCAACGGACGGGGGGAAATTCTCACCCCTCCCAGGGGAAGTACGCCGGGAAAAGTAAAAGTAACCCTGAGCGGCGGCGGAACCGAAGAGCATGAGGGACGGACTATCCTGGTTTCCGCGGGCTCCGTTCCGGCTATCCCACCCATACCGGGTTCAAAGGACAATCCCCGGGTGGTGGATTCCACCGGGCTCCTCGGCGTAAGCTCCGTACCCAAACGGCTCGCCGTCATTGGAGGCGGGGTTATCGGGGTAGAATTCGCCGGCCTCTTTTCCAGTTTTGGATCGGAAGTTACGGTCATAGAAATGATGGATGAGATCATCCCCTTTATGGACAAGGAGCAAGCGCCCCTATTCCGCCGGGCCTTAACGGGGGTTAATTTTAAGCTGGGCTGCAAGGTTGAAAAGATCGAGGGGGCCACGGTTCACTTTACCCCCAAGGGCAAGGCGCCTGAAGCCGTGGAAGCAGATTTAGTGCTCGTTGCTGTGGGCCGCCGGCCGGTGCTCAATACCTGGGGCGCCGAAGCTGCGGGGCTGGACCTGACACCCAAGGGGGTCAACGTGGATGACCGGATGCGGACCAACATACCGGGCGTCTGGGCTGCCGGGGACGTAACCGGGAAAAGCCTCCTGGCCCATTCGGCCTATCGTATGGCGGAAGTCGCGGTGGCAGATATACTGACGAACCTGGACGGCAGCGCCCCCGGGACTTCCAACCGAATGCGCTACAACGCCGTACCCTGGGCGGTTTATGGGGTCACCGAAGCCGCCGGGGTAGGAATGACCGAACAGGAAGCAGCCGCAAAGGGAATCGCTATCCGCAAGGCGTCATTGCCCATGCGGGTTTCCGGCCGTTTTGCTGCGGAAAACACTTTCACCGGGCAGGGAGCAGTAAAGGTAATCGCCGATGCCGCTACCGGTTGCATACTGGGAGTCCATGCCGTTGGCGCCTACGCTTCGGAATTTATCTGGGGCGGCGCTGCTCTAATAGAACAGGAACTGCGGATCGAAGACGTGAAGCAGATCATCTTCCCTCATCCCACGGTTAGCGAACTGATCCGTGATGCGGTGTGGGGACTATAAAACAACTAAACTAAGGAGAACAGAAAATGCCTAAATCACAAGTGGTGGATCCAAAAGCGGTACGGAAACCGGAGATTCTCAAACTCAAGGATATTCCGGTTAATCAGTATAAAAGCGATGTCAAAAAGGAAATCGATCTTTACGGAAAGGATAAGCTTAAGCGGATTTGGTACGATATGGTGACCATCCGGGAATTTGAAACCATGCTCAATACCTTTAAGACCCAGGGAACCTGGAACGGCATTGAGTATAACCACAAGGGACCGGCCCACCTTTCCATGGGGCAGGAAGCTTCTTCCGTGGGGCAGTGCGTTAATCTTACTACCGATGACTACATCTTCGGCAGCCACCGGAGCCACGGTGAAATTTTAGCCAAATGCTATTCTGCGATTTGGCAATTGGATGAAAAAAAGCTTGAGGAAATCATGAAGAGTTTCCTGGGCGGGGAGACCCTGGCAGCCGCAGAAAAGGCTAGTTACAAAAATGTGAAGGACCTGGCAGAAAACTTTGTCCTCTACGGTACCCTGGCGGAAATTTTTGCCCGCAAAGCCGGGTTCAACCGCGGGCTTGGGGGGTCTATGCACGCATTCTTTACCCCCTTCGGCTCCATGCCCAACAACGCTATTGTCGGCGGTTCTGCGGATATCGCCACCGGGTCGGCGCTGTACAAGCGGATCAACAAAAAACCCGGCATCGTTATCGCCAATATCGGTGACGCCTCCATGGGCTGCGGCCCGGTCTGGGAAGCAATGATGATGGCCGCCATGGATCAGTACAATACTCTCTGGCCAAAAGACGCCGGCGGAGCGCCGCCAATACTGTTCAATTTCTTCGATAATTTCTACGGCATGGGCGGCCAGACCGCCGGAGAAACCATGGGCTACGGGATCATGGCCCGGGTTGGCGCCGGGGTGAACCCCGAGAACATGCATTCCGAACGGGTGGACGGCTACAACCCATTGGCGGTGGCGGATGCCATTACCCGGAAAAAAGCGATACTGCTGGCGGGAAAAGGCCCGGTACTCCTGGATACCATGACCTACCGCGTGTCCGGCCACTCTCCCTCGGACGCCTCCAGTTACCGCACCCCCGAGGAGGTGAAACTCTGGCAGGAAGCGGATGCCATCGAATCCTACGGCGCCTATCTTATTGAAAACAAGATCGCCGACAAGGCTGAACTGGAAAGTCTCCGTACCCATGTGAACGCCAAGCTCCTGGATGCGGTCAAGCTGGCCACCAATAATGATGTCTCCCCCCGCTTGGGTGGAGCCTTTATCGAATCGGTGATGTTCTCCAACGGAAAGGTTGAAAAACTGGATGACCGAAAGAGTGACCTTTCTCAGCCCCTGGCGGATAATGCCCGGGTCAAGGCCCTGGCGGGTAAATCCCGGTACGGCTTTGATGCGGAGGGCAAACCGGTTTCCAAGAACAAAGTTTACCAGTACCGGGATGGTCTTTTTGAGGCCATGGCCCACCGCTTTGCCACGGACCCCACCATGGCGGCCTGGGGTGAGGATAACCGGGACTGGGGAGGCGCTTTTGCGGTATACCGGGGGCTCACAGAATTACTGCCCTACAACCGGTTCTTCAACAGCCCCATCTCCGAAGGCGCAATCGTCGGCTCCGGGGTTGGTTATGCCCTTTCCGGCGGCCGGGCGGTAGTAGAACTGATGTACTGCGACTTCCTGGGCCGGGCCGGGGATGAAATCTTCAACCAGGCCTCCAAGTGGCAGTCCATGTCCGCAGGGCTTCTCAAGATGCCCCTGGTAGTCCGGGTTTCGGTGGGCAATAAATACGGCGCCCAGCACAGCCAGGACTGGGCAGGTCTGGTGGCCCATATACCGGGACTCAAGGCCTACTTCCCCGCCACTCCCTACGATGCCAAGGGTATGCTCAACTTAGCGCTCCGGGGAACCGACCCGGTGATCTTCTTTGAAAGCCAGCTCCTCTACGATGTGGGCGAGCAGTTTGAAAAGGGCGGCGTCCCCGAAGGCTATTACGAAGTACCCGAAGGAGAGCCCGCCATACGAAGGCAGGGGAAGGATCTTACCATCGTTACTTTGGGAGCGACCCTGTACAAGGCCGTGGATGCGGCGAAAAAACTTCAGGCGGATTTTGGTCTGGAAACGGAAATCATCGATCTCCGCTTTATCAATCCCCTGAACTACGAAAGAATCATCGAGTCTGTCAAGAAAACAGGAAAACTGCTGTTGACCAGTGATGCTGCGGAGCGGGGTTCCTATCTCCACACGGTGGCTTCGAACATCCAGACCATGGCCTTTGATTACCTGGACGCGCCGGTGGCGGTGGTGGGAAGCCGCAACTGGATTACCCCGGCGGCGGAAATGGAGGAACTCTACTTCCCCCAGGTCAACTGGATCATCGACGCCATCCACGAGCGGATCCTGCCGCTGAAGGGATACCAGAGCGCTACGGTACAGACCACGCTGGATCTGATTAGGCGGAACAGACAAGGGGTGTAGATTAGAAGTACGAGTTACCGCCCTGGCTGAAAACCAGGGCGGTGTTTTCGTTCCAGTTTAGCGGTCCGCAGGAGGAGGACTACCCGTAGCGGCTAGCAGCCGTCTCAATTCCTGGATTTCCGCATCCTTTTCCTGAATCACTCCGTCCTTTTCCTGAATTATTATTTCAGCTTCCTTCTTGGCCAGCTCATACCCGTCTTCTTTCGCATAAGTCAGCCGGCTCTGCATATCCAGCTCAAATTTGAGTTCGCTTTCCCGCCGTACCCAGTCCCTTTCTGCCTGTGTTACCGTCAATAATTCTTCCGTCGCCATGGATATTCCCTCCTCGTATTCAAGGATTTCATTGATCAGGTCCCGTTTTGTTAAGTCCCTGTGGTACAGGAAAAATACCGCCCATTTCTCAATATCCATCATCCCATGGGCCGATTTTTCCGTTGCTACCTTTTCCGCTTTCTCCAATTCTATGTCGATTATAACCGTCAGACCCTTAAAAGACAAGTTATGTTCCGGATCGTAATAGATAAACCGATGGACCAGATCGTCATCATCGTAGATTCTTCCCTTTCCAATGAGCGAAATCTGATAAGTGGGCCGGGTAAATACAGCCTTGAAAACATTGCCCCTGGTGATGTCACTAAGGACATCCTCGGGAGTGAGATGGATTTTTTTGGACATAATTGCCTCCTCCCGGGATTAGGGGAATATGGCGAATTTTGCTTTAGTCTGATAGAGAAATTTGGAAAATCTGTTAAAAACTGTAAAGATCCAACGTATTGACAATGGGTAGCCAATGGGTTACTTAAAATATGGCTGAACCAAGATTAAGCCAAAGATACTCTGTTTTGCCGGGCCGAATGGATCCGGAATAATGACAAGGAAAAAATCAATTCAATAAATTCATCTCCCGCAAATACGGCGATGGTGCTACCCAACCGCTATGTATATTCACCGTATAGGAAAATATTAGTTTCTCACGTGCACGAGTTGCGGCGACATAAAATAAACGGCGTTCTCCTTCAAGTTCATCTTCTTCTTTGGCATTTATGTTGGGCCAGATTTTATCATTTGCGTCCAAAACATATACGATATCATATTCTTCGCCTTTTATCCGTAGGGCGGTGGTAAGATGTAAGGGTTTGTTTACTTGAGGATTATTGGCATCATCATCCGGACGAATGGAAACGGTTCGCGATTTCTCAATTGCTTGCTCGATGTCATATAAAAATTCATCAAAATCATCACTATACTTTTCAGCGAAATCAATAAGATGATAAAAGGGCGGGTCTGTATAGAAAATATCATCTTCGCTTTTTCCAAAGTGTTGTGCAAAGCCTTCAAATTGAGTGGCAAATATTCTGATGACACCGGCGACTGTTTTTGCATTTAAAAAGTCACGTATGGCCTCGGCATATATTTCATTGTATTTACGAGCTTGATTTTTAGTTTTCCGACTGCTTGATGAGATAAAAGAAAGATCACAGGTTTTTAAGGTAAGATAAATATCGTCGACTGTCTTATCAGTCAATTTATTAGTCAAATAATGTAAAAGTTCATCTTTCTGAATTTTCTTTAGCGGATATTCCTTGACTTTATTACAGAGAAGTACAATATCCGAATTACTAATCCGATCGGGGTGGCGAAGCAGTTTCTTCTTGAGTTCTAATAATATTCTCAGTTCGCTAAAGGCATTGGCAAGAAATACATTTAAGTCGTCCGGGGTAAAATAATCAATATTATCTTTGGAAAATAGTACCTGGTAAGGGAGAAGTTGGCTGCGTTTCCGGGCAACCAAAGCAATGCGTTTATGGTTATTGTCTGTAAGGGCTGTCTTGACTTGCTTTACAATATATTCAAATAATTCCGCAGGGGTACGCATTTCCATTAACTGTATTTCGGCATTACCTACTGATGATGTTGATATTTCTTTCTTTACCCGGTTTTTATTATGGATGATGAGTTTCTGTGAAATATCAACGATGTTTTTTGGAGAACGGTAATTTATCCCTAATGTGAATGTTGAAAATTGCCCGTCAAAATAGTGGTCTGGGTCAATAATAAAATGGGGGGATGCCCCTCTGAATTCAAATATTGCTTGGTCATCATCACCTACAATAACAAGATTTGCCCGGTTGTATTGGGTTAATGTCTTTATAAATATTAAATCTAAAGGGCTGACATCCTGAAATTCATCGACAAATACATCAGAATAGGCATTGTTTTTTCTTGGGATTGTGTTAAGACTTACTTTCTCTTGTAAAAGACAATTAGCCTTGAATTTTTGATCATTTAGAGAAATATATTCCTGATTATAAAGCTCCTGGGAAAATTCACAGAAAAATGGATACCATCGTACCAATAAATTTTCAATGATTTTATCCGTATCCCAACTATCATATGCGATTTTAGTAATAAATTCATACTTGCATAGATTTTTTAGAACGGTTTTGAAAAATCTGACCTTTGCTTCGATTAAAAAATTAAATTGGCTCGCAAAATGAGAGGCGCCTGAATAATCATCGAAACCAAGTTCTTTAAAGTTGTCAATTATGTTAAATAAATCCTTCGCCCGGTTCAGGTAATTACTTTTCATCAATGTCTGGATACGTTCATATTTTGTCTTACTCCATACCGGCTGCATGGAATGATAGAATGTGTTTGCCCGCTGGGGATTATCAATTATTTTTATCCGAGGATGCTCATTTTTAACAAATTTATAGCCTAAAGAATTTAGAGTACTTACATCGACTTTGCCCCTAAGACTGGCAAATTCAGAGGCGTTTGATATTCTTTCTTGTAAAACTGCCCGCGCAACCCTCGTAAAGGTAACAATTAAGATACGCCGTGATGGGTCCTCTTGAATGACCTGAACACAACGATAGAGGAGGCTTGCTGTTTTTCCTGATCCTGCGGGGGCAAGTAAACGGATAAATTGACCTATATGATTTACAAATTTTGTTTGGGCATCATTGAGCTGCATGGAATTAACCTTTACTATCAATGAGAAGTTTCAAAATCCCTTCAACATCGCTTGCATAGTTGGCTAAATCCCATTTAATTCCTAATATATTATCAAAAAATCTCTTTTGACCAGCTAT
This sequence comes from Treponema primitia, assembly GCF_046533075.1. GTDB lineage: Bacteria > Spirochaetota > Spirochaetia > Treponematales > Breznakiellaceae > Termitinema > Termitinema primitia_B. Next base: position 67,136 of record NZ_JAJQRB010000046.1, read on the forward strand.
GGCTATTTGCTCGGCGCCCCGTAAATCGGTGGCCTTTGTTTCGACTATTAAATGCAAGGCGATGTTTTTATCTTCCTTGCGTTTAATCGCATATAAAAAATCGGGGGTGGTTGTACCTCCGGTGTAGGTCGGTACTTTAATCGACCTGCGGGGTAATTTTCCGAACACAACAACCTCTTCAGAGGGGATAAGTTTTAATACATCATGCTCCAGATCGGAATCATATCTAAATGGAGGTTCGTATAAGTTACGGATGTCATCTTTTATATCTTTTGCGTCACTCGTGCCGACAACTCCCGCTTCAAGTTCCAATAACCATGAGCCATCCCCGGTATTAAATACTGAGGTTTTTGCTGAAAAATCTAAACTGCGGTATAGATATTTTTGGGCAAAGGTCTTTTGAAACACCCTTTGGAAGGCTGCAACAAAGTTGGAGACCGTTGTTGTATTCAAAAGGGGATTAACTTGCAGTCCGTTTTTGAAAAACTCTTGTAACGTTTCAGCAACTTTGCGTTCCAGCAATGTCAGTGGTATGAATGTTTGTTGATGGATTTGACGCAAAAACTCCCCATAGACAAGGGTTCCAAGGGTGCTATCAAGGAATTTGACATTTTCTACTAACGAAATATCATCATTTGTTTCTTCACCACGTTTTACTCCAAACGTATGGCTTCCTATCTGAGGCTTTACAAATATTTTCTTTTCAGTGTCCTCGGTTAAAACTTTATCAAGCAGTTTTTCCCATTCGCCTTTATCCAAGCGTTCAAATTCAAGCATATAACGCTGTGTCACTTTAGCCCAAAAGCCTTTAATTTTTTCCCAATTATCCAGGCGAAGTTTAATCTTTGGACGGGCTGGTTTTTGTCCATTTGATGTTTCTGTGACTTTACTTTTTTTCAAGGTTGCAATTAGGTCGGGATATTCCTCAAGCAGTTTTTCGTAACCATCTTCTTTGAAATCATTGTTGCGTTTGATAATGTCAAGTTCATCAAGATGTTCCAACACTTTCTCTTTAGCCGCCGAAAAAGATTTTTCATCCATAGCTTTGACATCTACGTTCTGGGATTGAAGAATGAGCTTAATGGTTTTATCGGTAACGGATATTTGGTCAATTTTCATCGGAATATCTGAATTGATTTCACCTACGAGCTTTTTGGCAAATCCCTGTTCGGAATAATCAATCAGGTAGGTTAAACGAAATTCTTCCTCTGACAAGCGATTTCCGCGTTCATCAACCGGAAGGCGTAAGCCCCGTCCTACTTCCTGTAACTTACTGGTTTCTGAACCACTGGTACGCATTTTGGCAATGACAAATACATTTGGATTGTCCCACCCTTCGCGCAGGGTCCATTTTGAAAAGAAAAAACGGCGGATATTCCAATCGCCGTTTTCCTTTTTGAAGGTTAAAGTCCGTTCCTTGTGTAAAATATCTTCCCGTTCTTCGGCAACGGCGCTTTCATCGCTTTCGCCCCAATCTTTAGCAAAATAACCGCCATGACTCCCGGCAATATTTCGCCGTGTCGCTCGTAAATACTCGTAATATTCAATCTCGCGCAATCCTGTCTTCCCTTTATATTGGGAAAGCAACGCATCCAGTTTAGCGGTAAGTAATTTTTCAAAATTGATTTTTAGCCAGCCTTCAGTATCACGGTAAGAATTGATTGAATCTATAAAAAAAAGGGAAATGGTTTTTACTTTAGGTGCATTAACACCGGATTGGGGGCGGAAAAAGTTTTCGATTTCCTTTTCAAAATGTGCGTCTATCGCCTGTTGCAGGATAAGCTCTTGATACGAAGAAGTGAAGGTTTGGGCAAATAATTCCATGCCAATGCCTAATTCAATTTCGTTACTTAAAAATGCGCTTGATTTTGATTTAACTTGGTCCAGGATAATATTACCTTCAAATGCGGGGTCTATAACGGCCAGGCTGTCACCAACTCGCAATTCTTTTGGTTTATTCCCTGATCCGCCGGGCATCTTTTGAAAAAAGACGGATTTTATGCCGCTTGAGTTTATACCGGTGATTTTATATTTTAAGGCGCTATCAGGACTGGCAACACCGGGAATATCGGGATAGGTTACGTCAATGGCTTTAACCAAACCGCTATTAAAGGATTGTACTGCCCCAAGCTCATATACTGGTGCGCTGCGGAAATACTCTTTTACGCCGCCCTTTTCCGGAAATGTTGCCCCAAAACGAATAATCAATTGGGGATTAAACTTTTCTTTGATGTTTTTAAACGCCTTATCGTTCGGTTTAATGCGGTGCGGTTCGTCAATAATGATAATGGGTCGGGTCTGCTGAATCGCCTCGGCAGGGCATGTTGCGCCGCCAAAAAGGGTCTGGTCAAAATCGTTGTCATAGATTTTTGCGCTGTCCCTATCCAATAAATGCATATTCAACAATAAGCAGTTGATACTGTTTTGCTCGTTTTTTGTTGCTTCCGCATATTGTACCAAATCGGTAGGGAACATTTTGCGCTTGCCGCTCTTGGTGGTAAAATCACCGGCATTGATGAGTTGCAAATTGAGTCTCTTACCCGGATAAAATCGCTGGAAATGTTGTTTTGCGTAATTACTTTCAATAAAATTCTTTGTTCCTTCTTTGATAGCAAGACTGGGAACAACGACGATAAACTTGAACAGGCCGAAACGCTGATGAAGCGCAAACATTAAACGTGTATAGACATAGGTTTTGCCCGTGCCGGTCTCCATTTTGACATCAATGTTTTCGATTGGTCCGAGTTCCGGGTTGGCTTGGGGAGAACTGGTCTGTGACAAGTTGTTATGGGCAAGCGAAAGCATCTTGTCATTACTCGATACTTCCCCCATTGCAGCCAATACCGCTTCAATGGCCTCATTCTGGTGCGGTAATTCGACAAGCTGAATGGCAAGTTGCGTGTTTTTTGAACCTGAGTCATCAGCCATTAGTAACGCCTTTCTACATAAACCTGGTGGTCAGCATCGAGAGTGTTTTTGATATTGATTTCCAGTTCACGCAAGGATTCCATTAAAAACGAATAGGCATATACCACAATATGCTGCACATTCAGTTCATTCTTGCCGATTCGATTCAAGAGGTCCTTTGTTTGTTTGGCGCCCCAATCGGGGGCAATAAGATACAGTTTGCTTTGAACAAGATGGGCTGAATAACCTGCGATTCCTAAGTTTTCAACAGGGGTATCAAAAGTAAACCCATCGTCTATAAGCCATGTGGTTAAAAGCGTTTCCAGTCCGCTTGTTTCTGTTTCGGGTCTTGCAAAGGGGCTTATCATATCTTCGGCAATGAGTAAGGGAGCGGATGGGTCAAAGATTTCTATTTTGTCGAGTGTTTTTACATTGAGCGTAACAAGACGGTAGTGCTTGAAGCCAATGTCTTTATCCCATTTGGGCTGTTCTGGTTCATCTTCGAGTGCCAATTCTTCTGCGTTTGCCGTTTCTTTTTCATTATATTTTTCGAGGATTTTTGTACCTGCCCGTTTGATACGTTCGCGACTTATCTCATCTATAGTGTTAAATGGCGGATTTGCTTTTCGTGCTTCCGAGTCTTCATTGGTCGGTTCATCCCATTGTACCATGATATATTTACGGTTTCCGCCGTCATCGGCGTTGAGTTGCATAACGGCATGGGCAGTGGTGGCACTGCCGGCGAAGAAGTCGAGAATAAGATCATTATCATTGATACTTCTTATAGTACCCCCCAATATCAATTCTTTGCATAATGATATGGGTTTTGGATTATCAAAAAGACCAAGTAAACCCAAGTTTTCTAAATCGGCATTACCGTCTTTATTTAAATGTTTTAAAATCGTATAAAACTTTGATGTGTCTTCACTGACTTTCCTATAACGTCCTACAATATGGGCACCACCCTTATCTATCAAAATATAGTTTCCTTGTTTGAGGCCTTCATCAATTTCATCTTTTTTTTGCTTCCCAAAATATTCAAGTATCTCCTCATATAAACATGTCCCATATTTACCAAATTCTTTACGAAGCCAATCTGTTTCAATCCAATAGTCGTCTCCATCTATGTTTACAATTTTACCTCTAATATCTTTTACTTTACCAAGAGGTATAAATTGAGAAATATTTTTACAATATACCAAAGCATAGTCATGACCGATAACAGCTTGCTTTGCTAATCCACCACCCTCTGCACGAGTAACAATAAAACTCGATACAAAATTCCCTTCCCCAAACACGTCATCCATCAGTAACTTCAGATTTGCCTGTTCATTGTCATCAATGGAGATAAAAATAACTCCATCAGGAGTAAGCAATTTTTGAGCAATCTTTAGGCGTGGATACATAAACGTAAGCCATGCACTATGCGAGCTTTTTCCTTGAATGGATTTAAGCCGGACGATTTCCGCCTCAGTATAGCCCAATGCAGATACCAGTTTTTCGTCCTCGAACTCAAATTTATCAGAATAAACAAATTCTTTACCCGTATTATATGGTGGGTCAATGTAAATAAGCTTTATCCGGTTTTCGTAAGCGTTGACCAAATGCCGGAGCGCGTCAATATTGTCACCGGTAATAAAAACGTTGCCTGAGTCCTTGTTTTCGGGCAAACTATTGTGCTTGTGGTCAGGTACAATTACGGTTTCGGAGACCCGCCCTGATAGCAGCCGGGCATAGTCCTTTCCGACAAAGCCGAGTTTGTAGCCATCGTGAGCTTCGGCAATATTGTTGGCTTTGATTTCGTCAAGGAATTTGTCTGACTTAAATGCGCCGCTCTCAATAAGGTTCCCTTCCTCATCGACAATATCTTTTTCAAAGAATTGGGGAAGAGTATTTTTAAGCGTGTTGAGTAGGTCGCTGTTGGGCTTTACGGTTGCGTTATTACTCATGGCGGCTCGAAGACCGCCGCTTGCTTGTTTTGTACTACTATTATCTTGTATACGTTCCGTATTCATCCTTATTCCTTACTAAAAAAGTAGAATCCTTTTCCTTAAGTACCCATTTTTTAAAATGTGATGAATAATCAATGTTAATATGAATATATTACCATGATATTTCAATTTTTACAAGCATCAAACATTGATATATCATTATATTTCTTGAGAATGATTGGGAATTTCAGGGAAAATCTACACGATGAGCTTGATTATCAAAACATGACCGTCAAGGAATTATGTGCAAAAACAGGTATTCCAAAGGCAACCCTTGAATGTTATCTTGGGACACGGGCCAATAGGCCCTCCGCCGAGGCCGCTTTTAAAATCGCTCGAGCCTTGGGGGTGACAGTGGAATATCTTATGACCGAACATAATTCGCCGGAAGAAAAGGCGCGTAATTCCACAAATGCCAAAATCCGCGAATTGGTACGGGTTATTGAGGAGCTAAACGGGGACGGATACGAAGTCATTCTCACCCTAGGGAAAGCCCTCAAGCGAATGCAGGGCGCCAAAAAATAGGTAAGATTTAGCAATAGCCGTTTTAGCGTACAGGACAATAAAAAAGCCAGGATACGCACGGCTTTTTTATTGTAGTGGAAGCTATTGACACAAAACCCCCATTTTATAATAGTTATGAGAATGCATGGTTATGTGGGTATCGAGCCTTCCAAAATGGAAGAATTGAACGGAAAACTGGATAAAATTCTGAAAAGTTCGGGGTTTTGCGGTAATTTTCAGATTCAATTTAAGGCAATCGACCAATTATTGGGGAAGTTACGGGCCGATATTTCTTTTGTCCTGGAGCAGCCCTACATAGACAGGCACTATCGGGATAATTATTATACATACCATGCGGCAAAATACCGGAAAATCGGCAGAAATTGCATCCGGGTCCATATATTTGAAGGCGATGTGGTATCCATAGCGGATTTGGGAAGGCCCGAGCCGTCCCTTAACGAGCGGTACCTGGGGTTTTTTGTCATACGGCCCTTGCCGATGTATCCGTTGGGGAGATCGTTGGTCTCCCCCAAGGCTTTTTTAGACACTCAGTTCCTTTGTTGCCTTATGCGGGTGAAGGTATCATTGCTAGGGAATGATTTAGAGGTGTACGGGTATCCCCATGTGGCGCAGGATTCTGAAACCCATAGCTGTGCGGAAAGCGCATTGTGGAGTTTGACCGAGTATTTTGGTACCAAGTATACCCAGTATAAGCCGCTGTTGCCGTCGCAGATCGTGAAAAATCTTTTGGATGGCACAGATCACCGGCTGCTACCGTCCATCGGTTTAACGAAACATGAACTGGCAAAATGTTTGCAGGATAATGGGTATCAATGTTTAATGTATACGACCATAACAGCGGATTTTTCGTTGCTCAAACTCTATATTGAATCGGGAATCCCTTTGTTGCTGGTGCTTGGGAATGGGAGCGATGGCCATGCATTACTGGCGATTGGCCATGAGAAAAAGGTTGCCTACACGGTTCCTCCGGGGGAAACATGGGTTGATGTGTCTTCGCTTGATAAAAAGATAATCCTGATTGACGATAATTTCCCTCCCTACCAAGCAGTGGATATTCTAAAGCCTACCGCGCATTATGCGCGGGAAGAATTGCACAATTTAACCATACAATCATTTATTGTGCCGTTGCCGACCCATGTATTCCTTGCAGGAGAGAAAGCACATGCCTTACTGGAAAATGTGCTTGATAACCCTGCGGTAGGGCTGGTACGATGGGGTGGAAAATGGATAACACGGTTGCTCTTAACCGGCAGCCAATCGTTTAAGAAATTCATTTTAGAACAGTGTGGGTTGGATATTGGTCTGAAACAGTATTTATTATTTTTGTCGCTGCCAAAATTTATTTGGATTGCTGAGATTTATCGGGAAGGGGAAATTCAACAAGGGTTCAGTTCAGGTTTGCTGATAATTGACGCAACCGGTGATAGCAAAAGTCTTACCGCAATATTGTGGTATACCATCGATAGTAATATGATGACGCATAACGGTACTACGTGGGATAATGAAATAAAATCAGTAAAACCGTTTAAGATGCAGACCTATCAAAATAATTTAAAGGGGGCATGGAGCAAATGGAAGAATTAAATGCGGAATTCAATGATGCTTTGCGTGACGCTATCAAGGGAGAGGGCGAGCCGGTACGTTTTACTGAGAAAGAAATTAAAGCAAGCGATGAAAAATGCGCCGCTCTTTGTGAAGGAAGAGAAATAGGCAAATTAGAGAAGCTTGTTCGTACCGAACAAGCGCAGGCGGCGTCCGCTCCGGATATTCATTTAACTTTTTAGGTTACTCAATTCGAGATCTAGGAGTTTTGCTGGGCGCTACAATATTGAGCCCATCCCACAGCCTGTTTCCCGATGTATCCCTTTTATGAATAACATTGGCCTTCCTACTGGACCTAACTCCCATATAATCGTATTTTATAGGTATGAGATCACAGAAAGAACTAGCCATTGATGCCAAAATCCTCGAAACCGTTAAGAATTTTGGCCTCGGCGGGAAGACGGTAGAGGCGGTTAAGCTCGTCCTGGAGGACGATGAGGTTCAGGCCATGCAGGAATATGCCAATACGGTTTCCATTATGCGGCTGAATTTCAACGACCATGGCCCGGTTCATATGCGTACCGTGGCGCTGAACGCCCTGATTATGATGGGGCTCCTCCGGGATGCGGGGATTAAGACCAATTTAGAGAAGGAGGACTGCGGTAATTTTGACGATAGCCTTAGCGCGGTGTTCCTTGCGGGCATACTCCACGATCTGGGCATGACCATTGGCCGCCAGGATCATGAGATGCACAGCGTTTACCTGGCCTACCCCATTCTGGATCGGTTCCTCCGGAAGGTCTATGCGGAGAATCTGCAAAAAATGGTTACGGTCCGGTCCCTGGCTCTGGAGGGTATATTCGGCCACATGGGAAGCAGGACCATCCATTCTCTGGAGGCGGGGGTTGTTCAGATTGCGGATGGCTGCGACATGACCAAGGGCCGGGCCCGGATTCCCCTGATTGTGGCTGGGGGTCCCCGGCCCGGGGATATTCACCAGCTATCGGCCAACTCCATTGAGGATGTCCGGATTTTCCCGGGCAAGGAAAAGCCGATACGCATTGAAATACAGATGTCCAGCGAGGTGGGCCTCTTCCAGATTGAGGAAATATTGTTGGCAAAAATCGCCACCAGTACCGCCAAGACTTATATTGAACTATATGCACTGGTAGATAACGGTGAACCGAAAAGGTACCTGTAAAAGCCGATTCCTATGGGCTTTTTTACTATTTTATTGTTTTGCTCTGCTCCTGCCCCCCGGCGCCGGTACCCAAACCGTCCTGCCTGCCCAGACTATCTGGCCTACGATCATGGGAACCGACAAGGGGCTTTACGGGGTAGACCGGTTGGGTATGGTACGGCCCCTTTGGTCCGGAGGCGCCGTACGAAAAATACTCAACACTGCCGGATACTGGGCTATCCTGGGGGATCAGGGGATACTGGTTTCGACGGATCTGCTTTACTGGGAGCCCCGGAACACGGGGCTGCCGATAAAAACAATAAAAAACTATAGCCGGGGGATAAAAACCTTTACCTACCAGGTTCAGGAAATAAAGGATCTCCGGGCCCTTCCGGAAAACCCGGATATCATGGTGTGCGCCACCAAGGATACGGTGTTCCTTTCCCGGGACGCCGGCCGGAACTGGGAAAGCCTGGGGTCTCCGCCCTACAGAACCAATGGGATAAAGGCGGTGGCGATAGCAACACTACCAACAGCATCATTACCGGCGCTTACGGTTTTTCTTTCCCACAGTACCTATGGGGTACATTACCTCCTTCCGAACAGCCGCAATAACCAGTGGGTAGAACTTAACCAGGGGATCGAACGGCTGGAAACTACCGCAAACCCCGATGAGGTATCGGACATTGCGGTAGCGGCCGTGGGGGGAGCACAGAAAATCTACGCATCCCAGACCTTTCGCCGCAGGATCTACCAGCTTGATTGGGGACAGAAACGGTTTACCCCCATCTGGTCGGACGACGCCGATTTCGGTACCGTGGATTCCCTGGATATCACCGGCGCAGGGATACGCTTTGTCCAGGAAGGGGCCATAGTAGAACTAAACTACCCCCTGGTATCACCCGCGGCGGGCCGAACCAGGCAGGATCTCCATGCCTTTATACGGTCTATCCCCGCAGCCTGGGGGATCAAACCTTCATGCTTTATCTCCTGGGGCAGCGACGCCTTCACCGATACCGAACCGGTTACCCTGTCGGAGCTCTGGCTGCTGGATGCGGTAAACGCCACGGATGATCCGATACGGGTTCCCGAAAATACCCTGATCAGTTCACCCCCACGGAACACCGCCAGGGGCAGACAGGGATTGTACCTTCCGGTGAATCATTCTATGGAAAGCAAAAGCCTCGCCCCCTATCTCAAGGTGATAGAAGAAAGCGGTCTTAATATGGTGGTAATCGATATGAAGGACGACTATGGCCGCCTCAGGTTCAGTCCGAACAATCCCGCCATCCCTGAAAAAGGCAGGGTCTTCCGGCCGGTGGATATCGACGTACTCTTAAAAAACTTGAAGGACCGGGGAATATATACCGTTGCCCGGGTTGTGGTGTTTAAGGACCCGGAACTGGCCCGCAAGGAAGGGGGCAAGTACGCCGTGTGGGACAGCCGCAGGGGAAAGCCCTGGGTGGGCTATTACGATTCGAGACAGGCCAAGGGAACCGGCGTAGACAAAGATTCTACCTATGAAACAGAAATACTGAACGCAGACGATCCTGCATACGAAATTAAGCGAACCTACTACGATGAACGCTGGGTGGATCCCTATTCAGAAGAAGTGTGGGAATACACCGCCGCTATTTCCGCAGAGCTCCACCAGCGGGGCTTTGATGAAATCCAGTTTGACTATATCCGCTTCCCCACCGATGGGGCAAATCTTGCCGACACACAGTATCGCTGGCGGGAAAACGGCATGGACATGGAAAGCGCCATCCTCTCGTTTATGCGGCACATCCATTCCCGGGTGGACGCCCCCATATCCATCGACATATACGGCGCCAACGGCTGGTACCGCACCGGCGCCCGTACCGGTCAGGAGGTGGAGCTCCTGGCGCCGTACGTGGACGTTATCTGCCCCATGTACTACCCCAGCCACTTTGAACAGGACTTTTTAGCCCAGGCTCCGGCGGAACTCCGGCCCTACCGGATCTACTTCCAGGGTACCCAGCGCACCGAACGTATCGGTCGGGGACAGATCATCGTCCGGCCCTATGTGCAGGCTTTTTTTCTTAACGTTTCCTACGATAGGCAGTATTACAACACCGACTATGTCCGCCGCCAGGTTGAGGGGGTCCGGGACGCCGGTTCAAACGGGCTGACCTACTGGAACAACTCCGGCCGCTACGACGACATACCGCTGCGCTAATTATACGGTTTCTTCGACCTTAAACCGGGAAACCGCCTCCGCCAAGGTGGTAATAGTTTCCTTGTTTTTCCCGCTGATCATATTCACATGATCTACCGCTCCGTTGATCTGGTCTGCCCCGCCTGCCATCTCATTCATACCGTTAGTTATTTCCTGGGTTGCTGTTTCTAAATTTCTACCTTCCTGGATAATTTCCCTGCTACCCTCAAGCATCTCCATGGAACCACTCTTTACCCTTTGAGTAATATCATTAAGTTTGCTAATGGCTTCCAATATCTGCTGACTTCCCACGCCCTGTTCTTCCATGGCATTACGGATATTCTCTTCCTGATCCGATACGGTCTTGACTCCGCCGTCTATATCCTCAAACCTATTCAATACCGTTTCTGTGGACTTGGTGATCTTATCAATGGAATCCTTAATTTTTTTCAATACCGCGGATATGGTCTTGGACTGTTCCCCGGAGGAGGACGCCAGTTTTCTTATTTCATCGGCCACCACCGCGAAACCTCTCCCCGCCTCCCCAGCATGGGCCGCTTCTATGGCGGCGTTCATTGAAAGCAGGTTCGTCTGGCTCGCTATGTTTTCCATCACCACATTAATTTCCAAAAGCCCTTCGGATTCACGGGCAATTTCCTGAATGTCCGCCGCCACTCCCTGCAGGCCCGACCTGCCCACCTCGGAGGCTTCCGAAAGATTATTGACATTCGCCGTGTTTTTGACAAGGGTTTGGGTAACGGACTGGATATTGGCAAGCATCTCTTCAATCGCCGATGAGGACTGGTTTACACTGCTTGTTTGTTGTTCCACCTGATTATTGAGTTTATCAATATTGATGGTGATCTGCTCCATGGTAGCGTTTGTTTCAGTTACGCTGGCGGACTGGTTGATAACCCGGTTTTTTATACTCTGGATGGTGGATGCCATTTGAACTATCGCCGTAGCAGTCTCTGTCATATTAGAGGCAAGATCATTGCCAATATCGAGGAGTTTTTTTGCCTCCCCATTGATGATACGCACAAGGTTTTTAAGGTTACCAAGGGTAAGATCAAAGTACCGGGCCATATCGCCAATCTCATCGGTGGACTTGAGATTGATTTGACGGGTAAGATCCCCCTCCCCTACCTGCTGCAGGATTGCGATGATTTTTTTTATTGGCCGTATAATCATCGATTTAAACAGCAGGAACGTTAACACCACCGAGAACACTAAAATTGCCGCAGAAATTATCGCAATGGTAATAACAGTTTTATTAATCCTTGCATCTATGATTGCATGTACCGACGATATTTCAATGCCCACAAATAAAATACCAATCACATCCCTGCTGTTCGGGGCAAAAATCGGCTCATACCCGGCTATGTATTGGCTGCCAAGGATTACCGCATTCCCTATATAATCTTGGCCGCCGCTAACCGGCCCATAGGCGGCGCTGCCGTGGCCTAGCATGGTTCCAACAGCCCTCTTTCCCGAACTGTCAATAATACTGGTGGTAATCCGGCGGAAATCGTCTCCGTCCTTTACAAAAATAGTTGCAACAATACCCAAATCCTGCGATATCCGGTCTATCAAATCATACCGCTCATCAAGAGGCTGCAGCTCCTGGTCAACCAAATGGCCATCTTCCAAACGCAGCTCACCGTACTGATCGGTAATCCTATACTGCAAGGAACTAATATCTCCACGGATCTTGCTTTCAACCACCGTTACCGCTGTTTCGAGACTCACGTCTCTCGTGTCGTAGACATTTACAAACGCCAGGATCAGAATAGCCAGAAAAACAAATGCAGAAGACAATCCGGCTATTTTTACCAAAATACTACTTTTCCGAACCTTCTTTGTTTGACTCATAACTGAGTATAATCTGCAATTTAGCGGCTGTATAGAGTACGGAGTATAATTCCGTATTAGCGCAGCCCCTTAAGTCCGCTCAAAAGCAGCAGGCTATTGGCATCACACATGGCGGTAAACCGCTTAAAGTCTTCTTTGGTTTCCGTATCCGATCCCGAAAGAATAAGATCCTGCCCCTGCCGGCGATACCAAAGATAATGCCTGTCCAGGATTCGAACCTGCTGCTTGCGGGCGTTGGCTTGAGCCTGTACCTGCGCTTCAAGATATTCCGCCAAGGCAATATGGTTGTCCTCCCCCGCCAGGAAAAAGATTGTGTTGTCTCCGATAAATATGACAACCCGCCGGAACCCCTCGCCAAGACAAGCGTCATTTCGGAATCCTTCAATAACAAGGTTCTGCTTTCCCAGGCTCAGATCGTAGCCCTGAAGACGGAGACTCTTCCGAAGCCCCGTCAGATCGGAACGGATCCTCTGGGCTACTTCGGGATTTCGGCCGGAAGATTGCAGCTCGGAGCGCCAGGCGCGGAGCTGACCTTCATAGGCATCAAATTCTTTGGTTCTGCTTAAAAAAATGGTGGTTTCGGAAAGGAGTTTCCAAACATCGGAAAACCTATCCGAAAGTATATCAGCCAAATGTCCTGATTTTTTTTCTGCCATGCTCTTCCTACTTACGTTTACAACTATATTATACTAAAATAATTATAAAATGCGAATATTAGTTGTTTCGGATATACATGCCAACTTGGCCGCCTTTGACGCGGTTCTGCAGAAAACCCGGGCGGACCGGGATGCGGTTCTTTGTCTGGGGGATTTGGTAGGGTATGGACCGGACCCCAGGGAGTGTATCGCCCGGGCCGCCGAACACTGTACCGTTGTTTTAGGGGGAAACCACGATCTCGCCGCAGGGGGTGTTACGGACCTTTCCAACTTTGCGGATCATGCCCGGATCGCCCTGGAATGGACCCGGCCCCAGCTTTCACCGGAGGATAGCGCCTATCTTTCCAAACTTCCCCTTAAAACCACCTACGGGGATCTGCTTTTGTCCCACGGCAGCCCGGAAAATCCCCTCTGGGGCTATGTTTTTTCCCAGACCGATGCCGCAACCGCCTTTACCAAGAGCAAATTTACCCGCTGTTTCTTTGGGCACACCCATCTCCCTTCGTTTTTTCTTGCATCCCAGGAACCTCAGGGGACAGTCTCCTACCAAATAGGTTATGGCGAACCGGATTCTACCATTGAAACAGACCGGGAAAACCTGCGGGTACTGCTCAACCCGGGAAGCATCGGTTTCCCCCGGGACGAGGACGATGCCCATCATGCTTTAAAATACCGCCACGCCGCCGCCCGGTACGCCTTCTTCGACACCGAATCCGGGGTGTGGCAATTCAAACGGCTTGAATATGATATGCGAAAAACCGCGAAGCGGATGAAACTACTGGGACTCTGGTAATTGACAAAGCTTCCAGGTTTCCTACAATTAGATATTCAGTATATTCGACGACAAAACGCCGATAATACAGAAGTAAATACAAAAAGGAAGTGTTTTTTATGGATGATAATAAGAAAAAACCGCCATACCCGCTGGCGCCCAAGACTGTGCCATCGGCACCCAAGACTGTGCCGATGGTATGGATTGTTGCAATCCTGATCCTCAGCGTGATATTTATCTTTGCGTCTGTACCTCGTATGTATGCCCAGGGCAATGACCAGGATTCTAAAAAGTATACTTCGGTTATTCAGAATGTTTTTGATTTTATTCAAAAACGTTATGTAGAAGATGTCGATCCAAAGATTCTGTATGAGGGGGCCATGTCCGGCATGTTTAAAGCCCTGGGAGATCCCTACACCGCCTTTTTGCCGGAATCGGAAATGTCCGACTTGAACGATACTACCCATGGGAATTTCGGCGGGGTGGGCTTGTATATAACCAAACCGACTGCGGCCAGGCCCGATGGAAGGCCCCCCTATGTGGAGGTGGCTTCCCCAATGGAGGATACTCCCGGATGGAGGGCAGGGATCAACCCCGGCGACCTTATCGTCGAAATAAACGACGAATCCACGGATGCCCTGTCCATGGACGAAGTCTTAAACCGTCTCCGGGGAACCCCCGGGGTGGAGGTAAAGCTCCTGATCCGCCGGGGAGAAAAGCTTGAATTTCCCATTACCCTCACCAGAGCTATTATTGAGGTCCCCACGGTTAAACATGATATGATCGGAAGTATTGGGTATCTTAAGCTCCTCACCTTTACCCCTATGAGCGTAGACAGAACCAAGGAAGCCCTGGACGATTTAAAGGGTAAGAACTATACCAGTTTTATCCTGGATCTGCGGAACAATTACGGAGGGCTCCTCACTTCTGCGGTGGGCATCAGCGATCTCTTTCTGGAAGGCGGGGTGGTAGTATCCACTAAATCCCGGATTTCATCGGAGAATCAGGTGTTTACCGCCCGCCGGAGTACGGTGGTCCCGTCGAATATCCCCATCATCGTCCTTATCAACCGCGGTTCCGCCTCGGCGTCGGAGATTGTAGCGGGGGCGCTGAAGGACCGGGGCCGGGCCTTTTTGGTGGGCGAAAAGTCCTACGGAAAGGGTTCGGTACAGCAGGTGTATCCCCTGGAACAATCGGGGTTTCGGATAACCACCGCCCGGTACTATACCCCCAGCGATGTAAACATCGATAAAATCGGTATACCCCCGGATAGGGAGGTACTGTTTCCGGAATTTTCCGATGATGAAGCGGAAAAACTGAACGGCCTTATTACCGATAACCGTATCCCCGCCTTTGTTGAGGCAAATCCCAATGCCAACTCCGAAGCGGTAAACGCCTTTGCCCGGGAATTGAACAGCGAATACAAAATCGATCTTTCCCTACTCCGCCGGCTTATCCGGAATGAGCAGAACCGTACCGCCATTGCCCCGGTTTACGATCTGGAATACGATGTACAGCTCCAGGAGGCGGTCAACATACTGAAGAACGGAAACTACGGCCAGTTGATGCAGACCACCAAGACCCTGCGGGAATTGCAGAATGAGGCGGTTCTGGAGGATGATACCGCCCTGGCTTCATAAAAGAGCGGAGGGACATGAAACAGTTCATCCTACCCTCCCCTCCGGATTCTCAGGGGATAGTACGGCTCACCGGTAAAGATTTTCATTATCTGGCCCGGGTCCGTCGTTTAAAGGAGGGGGTGGTTTTTAATGCCCTCCTCCCGGCCGCCGAAGGAAACCTGAGCAGCGAAGTCCGGGTTTTGGTACAGTCTGTGTCCGATAACTGCCTTACCGGGCAATGTCTCCCTGCGGAACTGTCCAACCGGGGGTCGAGCGGCGAAACATCCCTGCCCCGCATAATTTTGTTCCAGGCTCTGCCCAAGGGCGCCAAGCTGGATCTCATAGTCCGTCAGGCTGCCGAAGGCGGTATTGCCGAAATCCATCCCTTCAGTTCCGATTATTCCATACCCCAGATCGAGGGAACCGGACGGGTTGAACGGTGGCGCCGGATTATCAAGGAAGCCCGGCAGCAGAGCGGCTCCTCTACCGCCACGGAAATTGCTCCTCCCTGTACGGTGGAAGCCCTGTTGGATTACTGGGAAACCGTAAAAAAACGAGCCCTACGCCCCCTGGGGATCATCCTCCATCAGAACCCCAGGGATTTTGCCGAACCCCTTGCACAGAGCGGGTTCCATGGTTATCTTAGTATTAATCCTGATCTGGTTGTCCTTACAATAGGCCCTGAAGGAGGATTTTCTCCGGAAGAGGTTTCCCGGTTTTTAGCGGCGGGACTCAAACCCCTGGTTATAGGAAATACCGTTTTGAGAACCGAAACCGCCGCCCTATATGCCGCAGCAGCGGTTCGGATCATTCTTTTGGAGAGTACAACGTGGACTCTGACAACATCGCACCGATAGAACGGATTAATGTCCTAAAGGTTCCTCTGGATATAGTGTCCCAGGAAGCATTAACCGAAAAGGTTTATGAACTGCTCGCCCCGGAAAAGGATGGGCGTATTAAGGGGCAAAATATCGTCCTCCTGTCCCTCTGGGATCTGTTGCGGGCTCGGGGGGCTAATGAATACCGGGACTTTGTGCAAAAAGCCGCCCTGATCCTCCCCATTTCGAAAAGTTTAATCGGCGGTTCCCGGTTCTTAACCGGTAAAACCCCGGTACGATATATGCCCTTTGACTTTATCATCAGCCTTCTGACCATCCTGGAAAACCGGGAACTGTCGGTTTACCTTTTAGGGGCAAAATCACGAATTCTCAAAAAAACCGAAAAAAACATACGCCAAACCTTTCCTAAACTCCGGGTAGTCGGCCGTTTTGTGGGCAACTTCAAGCGCCAGGACGAAAACACCATACTGGAGGCTATACGAAAAGCCTCACCCTCGCTGCTGCTCATCGGCAAGGGGGTCCACGGAGGAGAACGGTGGATTGCCAGAAACACCGGCTTGCTCAACCCCGGCTTGCGGCTCTGGTGCAGCGATATCTTCGATGTCTTTTCGGAGCGTAAAAGACGCCCCTCCCGCGCGGTTTTTGACCGGGGCTTTGAATGGTTCGGTTACTGTTTCCAGCGCCCGCTCCGCTTTTTCCGTATTTTCCCTTATTTTTACTATAAAATACTGCTTTTGATTTATCGGGTGTTTAAGAAGAACTAAGCCTCGCCGCTTTTACGAAGATATTCCTCAGGTACCGGCCCTCGTCGGCGGTTAGCCCGGCCCGGGCAAAAACGTCCCGGAGGAACCGTTCCTGTTCTTCCCGGCCACGCTGCTTGTAAAAGCCGAGGCCGGCCAGGGAATCGCTTATCGACTTGACCAAGGCGTCCTGGCTGATCCGGTCTAGGGGCCTCCAGGTTCCTGCCACCGGGGCAGGGTTGGGGTCCAGGGTACGGAAAAGCTGGTAGGCATAAATCTGGACGGCGTGGGAAAGGTTCAGCGAAGGAAAGGCATCGTCCACAGGGATGTGGGAGGCCAGATTGCAAAGGTTGAGTTCCGACGCCTCAAGGCCGGTACGTTCGTTGCCAAAAACCAGGGCTGCCGGGCCGGGGTGGCATTTCAGGAAGGCGGCGCATTCCTCCGGGGTCTGGGTTACGGCTTTCCGGTGGTGGCCCCGGCGCCGGGTGGTTCCAATTACCAGGGAAAGGTCCGCCACGGCGGCGGCCAGGGTATCGAAGGTTTCCGCATCCTCCCAGACCTGCTCCGCATGAACCGCCCGGGCCAGCAGCACGGCCTCGTCCCGGGACGTTTTAGCGCCAGGCGCCGGGGCTACCAGACGCAGCCGGGTAAGGCCCATGTTCTTCATGGCCCGGCAAACCGCTCCCACATTTCCCGGTTCTGAGGGGCGGCAGAGGATTATCACCAGATCCGAGAGGTACATGAGTTATTTTATCCGTTTTTTTCGGAGATAGGGAAGCATAGAAATTGCCCCAATTTTACCGGTTGACGATGGGCCGGGATTGTAATATGCTATATATTGATAGGAAATTTTAAATAATTAACGAGGTTTGACAAAGCCATAACGAGCTAATATGATATATTAGAGTGTTAAAGGCCGATACTGGAATATACCGGTGGGTTATGTCAACGAAGTTATAGGGAGTTGATTTTGGGCGAAGGGAGCGTCATGACTAACAACGAGATCGTATCCGGGTTCGATGACGAAAAGGACGAAAGCCTCAAGATAAAACTACAAAAGATATCTGAGGTTGAAGGGTGCCTTGTTCTGTATCTCTCCGGCTATATCGATACGTATAATTCAAATTATTTTCAAAAACGGGTGGCCAAGGCTATTGATGCCGGGTTTATCCGTCTGGTGTTCCAGTGCGGAGGGCTCAACTATGTTTCCTCCACCGGTATCGGGTCCTTTACCGCCTTTCTCAAGTCCGTAAAGCCCAGGGGCGGAGATCTGGTTCTGTTGGAAATCCAGCCTAAGGTGTACGAAGTATTCCAATTGTTAGGGTTCTCCCAGTTTTTCAATATTAAAGACAACCTTGATGATTCGGTTAATTTCTTCCGCAGCGGTGTACCCGGAGAACAGCTTTCGCTTTTCCCAAAGGTTTTCTCCTGCCCCATTTGTTCCAAAAAGCTTAAGGCGCTGAAACCCGGTCGTTTCCGGTGTTCCGAATGCAAAACTATTCTGGCTATTGATAATTCGGGTCAGGTATTCCTCGGTTAATCCGATTCATATTTCACCCATCGGAGATCCCATGGCAACTTATAACGAAGTTTCCCGTGCAGAGAATAAGATCGAACAGTACCTTATCGACCTCATGTTTACCTATCAGGAAATTGGGAATAATGTCTGGCTTATTGATGATGAAGAACACGGCATGGAAGGGGTGGCGGTAGCCTTGAACGAACCCCTGGTAGTTTTTAGGGTGGTGGTAATGGATGCCCCCAAGGAAAACCGCCTCGAACTGTTCACCAAGCTCCTGGAGCTCAACGCCAGCGATTTAGTGCACGGCGCCTATGCCCTGGAGGAGAACAAAATAGTTTTAATTGATACATTGGAATACGATACCATGGATTATACCGAATTTCGGGCCTCTCTTGACGCTTTTAGTCTTGCCCTGATTCAGCATTATCCGTTACTTTCTCAATACAGATAATTTGGTGGGAGGTCAGATACCGTGGGAATTTTTTCAAGATTAAAGACCCTTATTTCTTCAAACGTGAATGATTTAATAAATAAAGCCGAAAACCCGGAAAAAATGCTCAACCAGCTTCTGATCGATATGAATACCCAGCTCATTGAGTCAAAGAAAGCGGTGGCCATGGCCATTGCGGACGAAAAGAAGCTTGAGCGGGAAACGGCAAACCAGGAAGCCCTGGCCCAGGAATGGGAAAAGAAAGCCATGCTGGCGGTTCGGGCGGGCAAGGACGATCTGGCCCGGGAAGCCCTGCTCCGTAAGCAGGAATACGAAAACGCCTCGGCGGAGTACCGTAAACAGTGGGAAGCCCAGAAAGCGGCGGTGGATAAGCTCAAGATATCCCTGAAGGAACTGCAGAACAAAATTGACGAGGCCCAGCGGAAAAAGAACTTACTTATAGCCCGGGCCAAGCGCGCGGAAGCCCAGCAGAAGATCCAGAGCACCATGTCCAGTGTAACCGGTAATCGAACCGCCTTTGACGCATTTGACCGTATAGCCCAGAAGGTGGACCAACTGGAAGCCCAGGCGGATGCGGCTAAGGAGCTGGAGGATCTTTCCGCCAATAACGACCTGGAAAAGAAGTTTGCCGAGCTGGAAAAGTCGGATGATACTGCGGATCTGATGCTCCTGGAGCTAAAAGAAAAAATGAAGGCTTTGCCGGAAAAAACCGAATAATACTAACTTGTATTATGTTCAATACCTGTGGATAAATTGTTGATACCCTGGGAATTATAAGGCGGGTGTATCAGTTTTTATACACCGATGGTTTTTCTATGTATCCCGGAATTATAGTTTGATTTATAATTCTATATAATACAAAGAATTATACATTTTATTTACTATATTTAATGTTTTTTCCGTTTAGATTTACCTAAATTTTCCTTGTCCGCCTAAAAACCCATGCAAAATCACCAAGTATTTCTCTGTGCATAAACTGTGTATATGCAGGCGCCCGAAAAGCTTTTCCCCCATGTTGCAAACCGGGGTTTCTCATGCTAGGCTAGAGATAATGAAAAATATAGCACGGCTGGTGCTCTTTTTTAGCCTCATGTTTATCATAGCCTTCGTTCTCGGTGGGGTTCTCCGGTACATCCAGCTTGCCTTGGATGCCGCACGGACCATTCCCATCGGCCCCCCGGTGGAATTGCGGGAATTCCTTTCCGCCCTCCAAAAAATAGTTCCCCTGGTCCTGTATATTTCTATCCTGTTAAGCCTCAGTTATACCGCCCGGCAGGCTATTCCCATGCCTGTAGCTATTTTTTGTCTCCTTATTCTGGCCGGCGGCGCTGTCCTGGGGGTATCCCTGGGTCTCCTCCACCTTAAATCCGACGATACCCTCCAACTACCTCTGTTTTCATCAAGCTACACCGACGGAAAACTGAAAACCCTGGGCTCCCCGGGAATTATTCTTTCCCAGGGGGATACGGTAATGGTGGTCCTGGGTGATCCCGGTGAGGCGGGGAGTCCCCGGATGGTATCAATCCCCGGACGTCCTTTGATCTATCAGGAACTGCCTTCGGGGCCTAATAATACCATCATAGCCCTGCCTCCGGCCCCCTTTAGGGATGAAAAATCCTACCTGACGAGCGGCTTTCTCGTCGATTCAGCCCTGGTGGCGGATCAGTTTGAAACCAGATTGGGTAAGGGGCTCATTCCCTTCGCTATTTATGCGGGCGCTCTTGTCTTTTTGCTGGTGTCCCTCCGCTTTGTGCTGGATCTCAGTTCCTGGCCCCTGGCAAATCTTTTTTCCGGCGCCCTGGTATTCCGGGGCATCCTGGCATTTCAAACCTTCGTCGATTCCCGGATCGTACAGGACTTTATCCTCAATTTTTTTGACAACCGGATAGACGCCTCTATAATAAGCCCCGTTATTTTTACCGGACTCGCTCTGCTTATCCTTCTGTATACATTCCTGGGTAGTCTGGTCCGCGGCCGGATCGGGGTGGGCCATGAGCCGCGCCAAAAGAAGCGGCGGGAAGGGCGCCAATGATAAACCGGGAGAGCCTTGTTTCCTCTGCGGAGAAATTCGCCGGGAACAAGGTAGGAATTTTTATCATCTATATCTTGGTTTCCTTTGTCGTTGTGGTGGCCTACCGCTTTGTTTTCCCAGGCGGGGCGATCCCTCTGGAGTATTTTTCCTTACAATGGCGTTTTACGCAGGGTATTTTGGATTTTATCGATCTCTTTCCGGCTTTGACCATGGCATCCCTGGTTATTCCCTTTGGATTTAATACGGATGAGGAAGAAAATTTTCCCCGGTTCTCCCTAAAATTTATCGAAAAGATTCAGGGGGCTATCCTTGCCGCTATAATCGCCGCCGCATGCTACGGGCTTTTGTTCTTTATCGCCTTTCCCCTTGCCGAGGAATACCAATCGAATATGCGCTTTAAGGGTGAACTATTCAAAATAGCTAAGGAAAGGACGGAGATAGCCGCGGCACAAAGAAATTGGCAGGAGGCATCCCATTTTCTCGCGATCTGTGAAAATATATGGCCCCTGAGTTCTATTATGGAACAGGCCAGGGCAACGGTCACCGTAGGGATAGAGACTGTCCAATTTTCCGGAAGTGGTATCCGGCCGGTTTTGGGACAGGGGTCCGCAAACCGGGAAGACGAAGCGGCTCTACGGAAGGCGGTACGGGATACTGCGGAAGCCCTGAATATGGCTAAAACAGCCTTAGCCGAAGAACGGTACTATGACGCCCATTGGCTTGCCACCCTGGCCTCCCATTTAGCCAGGGCAGGGAGTATTGAAGCCCGGGAAGCTGCCCGGACGGCAAGCCTTGCCTGGAACGCTGTCTCTTCTATGGAGCCCGGTATCCGTGAAGCCCAAAACTATTCCCTGTACCATCTTAAACGGAAAGGCTATGAGGCTATGGTTTCCAATGATTGGATCCGCGCCTATTATATTTTCAGGGAGCTTACTGAACTAAGCCCGGAAGATCCGGATGTGGTTAAATTCCTCGGCATGAGCGAGAAAGGAACCACCGAGGTTGCCTTCTTTCTTGATGAAATAGAGGCGGGTATCGGGGAAAACCTTACCGGAGCGGTATTCTCTATCCCCTTGGTACCCACAGCTCAGGCAGTTGGTCAGCCGTCCTCAGGGACTCCCGGGGGCCGGGTCGTGATGCGGGCCGATTCCCTCATGACCTACCCGGATTTCTCCTACGCCATCGGTCTTGAGATTGTTGCCTTTGACGGAAACAA
Organism: Treponema primitia; assembly: GCF_046533075.1. GTDB lineage: Bacteria > Spirochaetota > Spirochaetia > Treponematales > Breznakiellaceae > Termitinema > Termitinema primitia_B. The sequence continues at coordinate 89,179 of NZ_JAJQRB010000046.1, forward strand.
CCAAGCTCTCTACGAGATGGAAGCCCGGTATGCCAAACTTATCCCCATGACGGTCCAGGGAAAGCCCAGGCTGCTTATCCTGCTGCGAGCCCTTAGCCGGTACGATGAAACGATCCGGTGGGAGCCCGTATGGACCGGTCCGGGCCATTCCGACCTGGGGGATGCTCAGATAGCCCTGGATACCACCTACGAACATTTCCTGCGGCTTTCCAAAGCCCGGCGCAGGGTGGACAGTCTTTTCCTGGTGGATCTACTAGCCATGGGCAAAGATTTCGGAAACTACGGGTATATCCCGCAGGTATTCCAGGCGGAAATTATGCGCCGTATCTCCGATCCGATAAGCCTTTTACCCCTTTCTATTCTGGCCATCATCATAGGCTGGCGTTTCCGGGCAAAAACGAAGCCCCGGTACCTGGGGTTCCCCATGCTTGTCATTATCCCTCTGGTCTTCAACTGGATGATAGATTTAATCCGGGGAATTTCTAATATCCTGGGGCTCTGGATGCTCCTTTCCCTGGGATTTTCGACGGCCATCATAATCGCTGTCGCCGGGGTATTGCTCTGTTTCATCATGTCCTTAATATTTTTAGCATCCCAACATGGATAGTACAATGAAATTTTCGTTCGTTAAAAATTGGATAGGTCCCCTCCTGGGGGCGCTTATCGGAGCTGTTAGAGGGATAACAGGAATTCTGATTGGGGTTTTTTTAGGGTGTATACTTCAGTCATTAATTGGTCAGTTTCGTATAAAAAGAAAAACAACGCGATATTTTGAGGCGCCCGGAAAAATTGATTTTAATGAGGGTGTTCCGGGTTTACCCGCCTATTGTGCCTTGGGGATAATAATCGTTTCCCAGTCGGTGAGGCCTGCCGAACCGGGTCTGCTGTTTCGCAAGGGAGCTATCGGAGATGGAGAGGTCCTTCCGGTTTCAGAAGCCGTAATGGGTAAAAGCGAGGGGGTGGAACTTATTTCCGAGCGGGTAATCCGCAGCGCCCTGTATATTTTCCCCAAAAGTTCTACGGCCCTTCCCCTGATGGAAACCTTCTGTAAGATCGCCCTTTCCATGACGGATCGGCTGAACCCGGATCTCCTGGCGGAAAGTTTAACCGCCCGGCGTTCCGGTTTCGGAGATCTTAAGCTGCTGGGGCAGGAATTAGAATCCCTGGCCCAGGGGGAGCGGGCCTTGAAGGAGGCTGTTTTTATCCGCCAGGCCCTGGACCCTGACTATATCCCCGTCAAAAAGGATCCCTGAACGAAGAAATTTTGGTTCGCTCAGTCCTCGACTCCGCGGATCTTGGCGCCCAGAGAAGAGAGCCGCGCCACTAAGTTTTCGTAACCCCGTTCTATCTGATAAACATTGCGGATAACACTCCGGCCCTCGGCGCACATGGCCGCGATAACCATGGCCATACCGGCCCGCACATCCGGGCTCTGCAGCTCCGACCCCGCCAGTTTTGCAGGTCCGGAGATCACCGCCCGGTGGGGATCGCAGAGTACAATCCGTGCGCCCATGCCGATGAGCTTATCCACAAAAAACATCCGGGATTCAAACATCTTCTCGTGAACCAGAACCGTACCGGTAACCTGGGTTGCTACCACCGTAATAATGCTGGTTAGATCCGGGGGAAAACCCGGCCAGGGCGCATCGTCTATCTTGGGAATCATCCCCCCCAGGTCGCAGTTCACCGCCATCTCCTGGTTTTTAGAAACGTGGAGGGTGGACCCTTCATGCTCCCAGACTATCCCCAGCTTGCCAAAGGCAATCTTTGCAGGCCGCAGATCCTGGAAACGGGGACCTTCGATTGAGAGTTCCCCCCCGGTAACCGCCGCAAGGCCGATGAAGGAACCCACCTCCATAAAGTCCGCGCCAATCTCAAAGTCGCAGCCCGAAAGCTTTTTCACGCCGTTTATTCTGAGGATATTGGAGCCTATACCATCGATACGGGCGCCCATGGCGCTGAGCATACGGCAAAGGTCCTGGACGTGGGGTTCGCTGGCGGCGTTGGTCAGGAGGGTTTCCCCCTTGGCCAGAACCGCTGCCATGACGGCGTTTTCCGTAGCAGTTACCGAAGCTTCGTCCAGAAAAATATCCGCCCCGCGAAGCTCCGCAGCGGTAAAGTTAAAGGCGCCGTTAATTTCCACCTGGGCGCCCAATTCGGTAAGCGTCAGAAAGTGGGTATCCAGCCGTCTGCGGCCGATAACATCCCCCCCGGGCGGCGGCAGCACCACCTTCCCGGTCCTTGCCAAAAGGGGCCCCGCAAAAAGGATAGACGCCCGGATTTTCCGCGCATATTCCAGGGGCACCTCGGAGGAGCTGATATTCCCCAGCTTCATCCGGTAGGCATTCGGCCCCAAGACTTCCACGGTCCCGCCAAAGGACCGGTATATGGAAAACATCACCTGGACATCTTCAATATCGGGAATATTCCGGAGTATCACCGGCTCATCGGAAAGGAGGGCGGCGGCAATACAGGGCAAAGCGGCGTTCTTATTACCGCTGGCCCGGATAGTCCCGCTGATGGGAACACCGCCTTCAATGAAGTATTGGTTCATATGACGACTGTACCCATCAGACAAGTTTATGTCAAAGGAAAATTGAGAATTTTTGCTGATTTACGCTTTTCTTATAGGATGAACATCTGCACCACAAAACCAACGCTTATGGGCAAGGCAAGATTATCATAGTCCCTTAGGGGGAGGGCTTCCACCAGAGTCGCGGTTATGGCGGCTATAAAGGCCACCTTAAAACTTCGGGAAACACCATAGGCGGTAACAAATACCGCGCCAAAACAGGCCAGAGACCCTTCGATACTCTTACCCAACATAAAATCGGGGCGGTGCTTGCCGAAAGTTTTACCGATAAGACTGGCAAAACCATCACCAAAAGCCAGGGCATAAATGCCGATGGACGCCGCCGGGGAGGGATACAGAAGCAACGCCAGCAGGGCGCCTAAACCCAGGGTAACCGGGCCAAGCACAAAACGTTCCCGGTCCCGCGGCCGGGAAGCCATACTGGTAAGGGAGGACACCAGGGGAACCTCAATACCGGAAAGCCGGAGGGTCTCCATAACGGCATAGAAAAGGGTCCCCACCATAAGAATTGCCGCCGTGAGGGGGCGGTTCAGGGATGCCATACTGGGGCTAAGGGCAATAAGAAAATGCATGGACTTTCTGACCAGTTCGGTCTTTATTTCCTGGAGCTCAGAGGCCTCCGCATCGAAACCCATTAAACGAGAAATGCTAAAACTATTTTTATTAAGATTCATCCCTTCCATACCATAATACTAGCAAATACCGTGCCATGTTGGTTAATCCACGAAGAATATTATCTATTTCGTTATATAGTAAAGAGTTACAAAATACTGAAATCTGTCCGAAAAGCCTAGGCCGCCAAAATCGTATTAAAAAACATACAGGGTATATTCATAAAGTACTATGATACCCGCTTATTACAATTACAATTTCACCGGTATCCGCCCATTTTTCTGTCAGGCGGAAAGTTTACGGAGGCCGATCTTAATGTGACTCTTTCATCCGTCGAGCTCGTTCCTCCCAAGTCATACCATTGACAGGGTGCCATTGTATAAACTCCTCCGGAGAAAGATTTACACACCCAGGATCGCGGATAGCATGATGCTTTTGTTCGGGAGTTAACGGTGCTTTGTTCTGTTAGGCAAGTCTTCTATAGCTTCGGAAAACCTTGGAAAGGCGCAGGAGTCAAAACCTATGCTGATATGCATGGACAAAGAACACAGTCAAGCGAAAAGATGTTATTTGCTATTTCCATTTATCTAAGCCTCTTTTTAGAATTCTTATGTATGGTAATACATGGTATATCAGTGTGTAAAGCTTAAAAGTGAGTGGATTCAAACAACCCTTGATACTTACAAGAAAATTAACAAATGAAAGGCAGGAGGGGTGACATATGTCACTGTTTCACTGGATTTGTATACAGAAAAACATAAGGGTCGACGAAAATTTGGGCAGGGAGCGGGAAAAGGAGAAACTATGAATGGAAATACGGAAATTACCCTGTTTGTTTCAGAAAACGGGGATGACCGAAATGACGGGAGCCAGCAAAACCCTCTGTGGAGTATTGCGGCGGCGCTGGGGAAAATTGTGTGGAAATCCTACGAAAAAGCGGAAATTGTCATCTCCGGGACCATTACCGAACCTGCGGCGCGGATGGCGATGATCGATGTTTCCGGAAAGGGACTGCCGCCGATTTTCCTTCGAGGAGAAAGCCCGGAACGGCCCGGAATACTGGATGCCGATGGGCTTGATAAACAGGTAATATATATTTCCGATGGTAACAGCGTATGCATGGTGGATAACATCGTGATCCGGGGTGGTTCGGCAGACATCAACGGTGGCTCAGGGGTTTGTATCCAGGGGGGAACTTTGATCATGGAGGGCGGTGAAATTTCGGACAACCATGTCGGGATAGGCATGGGCGGCGGTGTGTATGTGGGAAGGGATAGCGAATTTATCATGCGGGATGGAGCTGTTGTCCGAAACAGCAGCAAGATGTTTGGCGGCGGAGTATTCGCCGATGATGGCGGCGTCTTTACCATGCACGGAGGCTGTATCGCCGACAATACGGCCGCCGTTTCAGGGGCGGGTATCTTTGTGGGACTCGACGCTGAATTTTCCATGCATGACGGTACTATCGAAAAAAACTATGTTGGCGGCCAAGGGGATGCAAAGATTGGGGGGATCATGGTTCCCTCCGGAAATGGAGGTGGTGTGTATGTTGACGACCGGGCGGTCTTTACCATGTATGATGGTTTAATCCAAAAAAACCGTGCCGTCACAGTCCGGAGTGAAGTACCGGACGGAGGATCCGGAGGCGGCGTCTATGTTGCGGAGGGCGCTGTCTTCAACTATCTGTTTGGGGACATTTCCGAAAATAACGCAAGTAATTGGGGAGGCGGTGTTTACACCGAAGGCGCTTTTACCACCGATTCAATGGCAATAGTCAGTTATAATGAGGCCGGTCTAGGCGGAGGAGGCGTTCAAGTTGCCGGAAAAAATGGCGCCTTTACGATGAAAAACGGGTACGTGGCCTATAACTCTACCAACGGTTGCGGCGGGGCGGTTTATGTCCTGACCGATAGTGTTTTTTCAATGGAGAATGGCGCAATTACAAAAAACACCGCCGCTGTGATGGGGAATGGGCTGGCTATATTCGGTAAAACCCTTATATCCGGCGGGGCTGTTTTTGACAATACCTATATAAGCCCCCAGGACTGCAAAGAAAAACCCGAGGAAACAATTACCGATATACTAAGAGAAGTTACAAAACCCGCTAAGCCGGCAAGTGATATGAGCATACGGCAGGCACATCCCGCTATACTTCTGGTAGAAACCGGAAAGTTGACCATATCCGGCGGCATACTTGAGGGCGAGGTAGCCATGACCAACCCGGGCCAGTTGGAGGATACCCGGTCTACTGAAACGGCATTTTGCGAAACAAACCGAGGGTCTGAAGGATTTAGTTATAATAAAAATAATTAAAACCTCTTGACACTATTATTTTCTTGTGAGATACTAAATTAAGTATGAAGACAAAGGCATCGTCCAAATTTGTATTTTTCCCAAAATCATTTGATCGCAATCATTGTGACATTAGCGATTCAGGAGGCGCCGTCTAAATACAAGCATATATGGATGTTTGGATTTTTTTAGGCGGCAGACCTCATGGGTTTGCCGCTTTTTTTATATCCAAATGGATTTCGTAGTTTCTCGGAGAGTAGACCAACGGCAGACAGCTGTGCTTGGGACGTAGATATTGTCGGTTCAACTCTCACTCTTAGTAATACTGCCTCGGTAGTTCAACGGTTAGAATGTTGGATTGTCGATCCAATGACCGGGGTTCGATTCCCCGTCGAGGCGTAACAAGGCATCGTGGCCAAGTGGTAAGGCGGAGGACTGCAAATCCTCAACCGCAGGTTCAAATCCTGTCGATGTCTCTGTGTAGGTGGCAGAATGGTAATGCACTGGATTGTGGATCCAGTTTATGCGGGTTCAATTCCCGTCCTACACCTGTTGTAAAGGCGGTTCGTATATCGGTTTGATTACACCGGTCTGATATACCGGATAGGGAAGTTCAACTCTTTCACCGCCTATTTTTGTCAATTGAGTAATACTTTTCTTTCATTCTTCCGGATTTTTACCGCTTCCTAATCATCCAAATAAATTTGCATGGAAACATTAAGCCAATCATCTTGATATTCCTTTTCATGAATGGTTCCATAAATCAATTTTCCGGCATCCATAAGTCTGGCTAAAACCTCATTCTTATTTCGAGGAACGTAGCCGATTTTATTGCCCCGGTCATCTTTTACTACAATGGCGAGTTTGTCATGAGGGTTATCCGGTTCCCGGAAAAAATTCAATTTCTTACCCACCACAAGGTTTGGTTCTAATTCATCAATGTTATCAACATACATGGTTCCGGCGATATGCGCGTCTACCAAATAAATCTGCTTGACAAAGGGTTTTCCGGCTGCTTTGATGGCACCTTCGCTATGAAGGATGCTTACAATATTTGTTTCATCGAGTTTAATAATATCATTCATTGCTTAGTACCCCCTGTTAATTCATTTAATTTTTGCTCGTATTGGCTGTAGACAGTATTATACTCATTGATTTTTTCAGTCAGTTCATTTTTTCTCTGTTCAACCAGTTCAGGGGAATTTAAGAAATCAATTTGATCATAAGGAAAAGACTTCTTTATATCTGCAATAATAGCCGTGATATTGATAATCCGCTCCTGCAAGGAGACTTGTTTCTTTTTCAATTCTTCCATGGTACTGGGTTTTGCGGATTGCAGGTCCGGTTTGTCTACCATGAGACTGATTGCGGAAAGGGTTTCAAAATCCCCGTTTTTATAGGCCTCCACCGCTTTAAGGAAAAGTTCGTTCTTTGCGTTGTCAGGTTCAGGCAATAAATCGGGGTGGGTTTTTTTGACTATAACACCATACAATTTCTTTACTTCTTTGGCCTTGTCCTTGTCAAGAAAACCACTTTCTTTACGGGTAAGTGCGTTTTGGAAAATTTCATATTGGACTTTGAGCTTTTTGGTATATTCCTCATATTCGATATCCAACTGCTTTTCTATTGATTCAATAATAAATATTTCCTGACGGTTTATTTTTTGACGGATCAATTCTAATTTGCGCTTTATGCGCAAAATTTGTGTTTCTATTTCATAAAGATTGTATTCCAGAACACCGATCTTAAGCATGTATTCCATCTCGATATTTTTGCATGTCTGAAATTGTAATTCATCCTTTTCAAAATATAGAGCAGCCAAGGTGTCCTGCAATTTGCTTATTTCTGAGAGGAGTTTCTGGGATTCTTCATGCGGGACCATATTCATGCTGAATACTTCCTTGCCAAGTTTATGCAGCTCGATTCGAACTCTTTTTTCAATGCTATATCCCCTGGCTTTTCTTTGTCTTTATTTTAACCTTCTAAAGCTTATTAAGGTCATATTATCTTTTACTTCGTCATGCGGTATCAAGAGGTATATCCACGGCTTTTTCCCTATGTCGGCATTGTAATCCGTAGCAATCTCACACCACTCAACAGCGGCATCTTGCTTTGATAGCACCTCGGGAGAGGACAATTCATTTTTAGCAGTTACCGAGAATTTCTCGGCAACTGCCTCGGATGGCAAAACCTATCGTATCAAGCACTATAACCTGGACGCAATCATTGCCGTGGGGTATCGGGGCAATTCAAAACGGGCTACCGATATCTCACCCAATCCCCCCAACTCCGTCTCAAGTAAAAATCTTCATCCCCAACGATTATTTTATACTGATGCCCTAAAAATGAGAGCCAGCCACCAGTGAATTTGTCCTAATTTGGCAACAGCTTGTTGCCAAAACGAAAGCCTGCAAATGTCCTTGCGCTAGGGTTTGACAGCGGACAAAAGGAAGTGGCGGGTTTGGCTGATAGAATCGAGTGCAAAGTGGAACAATTAACCACTGGTGGGCATATTTCAGCCCGGGTTGATGACAGCCGCTTTTTCCCCCGTATCTCAATACGGGTATTTGACATTTTTCCCATTTTTGTCATACAAGTAGAAAATGATTTCAAAGAAAGACGGCGCCTCCTCTGTCTGCTTTGAGAAAATAAATGGCGAATTCGGCTATCAGGTATAAAAATTTCTGGGGGCAAGGCCCTTGTATTTATTAACCTATTAGGTTAATAATACTTGACAGGAGTTAGGGTTTGGACGTATATTTTAAGAATACCAAACTGGAAAAAGAGCTTAGTATGGAAGCCAAGCTCAATACAATACATGGCGCTAAACGAGCAAAGCTGATTCGTATACGCTTGGCTGATTTGAGGGCTGCACCGAATTTGATGGAATTTTGGCCACCTTATAAACATCCGGCCCGGTGTCATGAATTAACCGGAAACAGGAAAGGGCAATTGTCGGTAGATTTGGATCACCCTTATCGCCTTATTTTTGTCCCTGACCATGATCCGGTTGCAAAAACGGAAGATGGGGGCCTTGATTGGTCCAAGGTGACCGCTATTAGAATTGAAGGAATAGAAGATACCCATGAGTAACGTAACAAAGAACACCTATTTGCCGGATTATTTAGTCACCCCCGGAGAAGTTCTTTTGGACTTTCTTGAGGGATTAAATATCACCCAGGCAGAATTATCTGACAGAACCGGTCTTACACGAAAGACTATAAATGGAATTATTAAGGCAAAAGAGCCTATAAGTTCCGAAACGGCTCTAAAATTGGAACGTACCCTAGGCCGCTCCGCTCAATATTGGAGTAATCTGGAACGCAATTATCAGGGTGATAAGGTCCGATTGGCGGAAAAAATGCGCATGGAAGCTCAATTACACTGGCTTGATAATTTTCCTATTAATGAGATGGCTAAACTGGGCTGGATTCAAAAAACTAAGGATAAAGTTGAACAACTGGAAATTCTATTGCGTTTTTTTGGCATTGCCTCTCCCAATCAATGGGTTACTTTTTGGGGTAATCTGGAAGTTAATTACCGGCAAACAACCAAGCAGGAAAAAAGCGTTGAAGCTATATCTGCATGGCTTAGGCAGGGGGAAATTGAGGCGAAGCAGATAAAATGCGCTCTTTATGACAGCAAACGTCTTCTGGAAAACATTGACAAAATACGTGCATTAACCATGGAAAAAGACCCTGAAATTTTCATTCCCGCCCTCGTTGATTTGTGTTCCGGGACAGGAGTAGTAGTGGTCTTTGTGCCGGCGCTGAAAAAAATCGGCTGTCATGGATCAACACGATGGATCGGCGACAAACCTGTAATACAGCTTAGTTTTTATCTAAAAAGCAATGATCAGTTTTGGTTTACGTTTTTTCATGAGATCGGGCATATACTAAAACATGGCCGCAAGGACTTTTTTCTTGAAGGTACCCAGCAGGAAAATAAAAAGGAAGAAGAAGCAAATGCTTTTGCACGTGACAAACTTATCCCACCTGTACAATTGAAAAAATTCCTTCAGGATCATAAACCTCCTGCATTAACGGATATTGGGCATTTTGCAAGAGAAATCGGAATTGCGCCCGGTATTGTTGTGGGTAGATTACAGCGGGAGGGTATACTTTCGTGGAAAATCGGAAATCATTTTAAGGTGTATTATGAGTGGGAAAAGCATGAAGTAAGAAGCTAGGGGCCAAATATGGCAAAAACGATAATGAAGGCAAAATAAGAGAGGTAAATATGACATCATACGAATTAATGGCGCTCTATGATAATATGTTAGTAGAAATAAATAAACTGAGTTCTTATACTACCGATATATTAAAATTATTGGACGGAATTGATAGAAAAATTGATATTATCAATGACCTCGTTATTTCAAGAGGGTTAGATACAAACAGCATAAGTCAAATTACAAATTCAAGAAGAGAAATAATAAATCAGGTGGACACTTTTGCTACTAATTTTGATATGTTAAAAAATCATTTGGACTTAATAAATATAAAAAAATCAATTTCAGATAAAAAAACTCAAAATCTATATCTGAATTTTACGGATGAAATAAATAATATTGAAGAGTTACTGTCCTTATATGATGAAGTAACTACTAAAATTTATTCTTACATTAAAAGTAAGAATCATAACGATTTAATGGTAATGTTCAGAAGTATTAATGTTGCTTTAAATAAATACAAGGAGATTAATAATGAATACAAAAAAATAAGCGAATATGTAAAAAGGCTCGAAACAGAAATAGGTAAAGACATGGCCGAGAGCGGTGCAGAAATTTATCTACATTTCTTTAATGAAAATATTGATTTCTCTAAATTTATTGAACACTTTAATTCTATTCAGATAATTTATGATGAAATTGGATATTATATCAATAGTGAAACTATAGATTTGAAAATCATAAAAATTGAATCCGGCTCATTTCTTGATAAATTACTTGGTGATAAAAATATCATAAAAATTATTTGCGAAATTTTAGATAAATTAATTGTACTTATATTTAATAAATTTACATTTGAAGGAAAATTAGCAAGAAAAAAAGAGCTCGCAGATTACCTCGTTACTGAAATTGATTTATTCGAAAAATTAAAGTCAGCTGGAATAGATGTTGACGATAGCGCAAAGGAGAATTTAAATAAAACATTTACTATTATTTCAAAAGAGGTTTTGAATTTAGCTAGTAGTAGTTCAAGAATACAAGTCAATGAAAAAACATATTCCGTTGAAGAATCAATGGGGGAAAAATACTTAACTGAATATAAAACATTATTAATAGAGGATAAAGAATAGTAAATTACCGATTCCCCCTATGTATGGCTGTTGGTCGGCTGGGTTAAATAGGCATTAGGAAGAACGCCGATATCGAATACTTCACCGTCCTCAAAATCTTCCCTTCTAAAACGCTGAGAAAATACCTCATATTCCTGATCAAACTTATTCCCTTCCGGAGTGTCGAAGGCTGCGAAAGCCTGTGCCGCCTGGGCGGCTAAGGCTCGCCGGTCAACCAGAAAGAGTATCCGTTTGGCATAACCGGATTTTAAGAGGCGGTATATCATTGATACAGCGGTAAAGGTCTTCCCCGTTCCGGTTGCCATGGCAAGCATCATCCGCTGTTTTTTCTCTAACAAGCCGATCTCAAACGCTTTTATGGCATCCTTTTGATAAGGCCGCAGCCGATCTATTTCATTTGGGGTAGTACTGAGCCATTCCCGCGCCAAATCATAGTCCCTGTTAAAAAGTTCTTCCATAGCATCGGGAGTATGAAAATCAAGGATTTCCCGGGAATAATAGCCATCCTCCCGGACATCGGCAAAATGAATCTCAACTCCATTAGATGCATATAAGAAGGGTACCTTGAAATCATTCCAGGAACCAATCGTTTTTTTACACCCGGCAGCGTATCGTTTGGCTTGTTCAAGTACATTTTGGGCGCCGATGCTGACTTTTTTGGCTTCAAGAATTCCCAATAATTTGCCCTTCACCACCAAGGCGTAATCGGCGGGTCCGTTCGCAGTAGGGTACTCTTCAATCGCGTGGGCCTTTAACCTGGTAATATCCATCCCTTCTGTATAGGGAATGATGGCCCATGATGGATTTAAGGAAGTGAGGCGGGTATCTATCCTGGTTTTTCTGGTTATCCACTCGCTTTCTTTCATTGATGGACCCTTTTAGGAGTATTATACCATAATTGGCTGATTTTCGTAAGACAACGGTAATAATTTGGGCAGAGGGGAAAAAATTGTATGAATTTCTATACAGTAAATACTTACAACGTTGGGCGATACTAGATTTGTATATCTTGAAATCAAGTAATTCATTATATGACAAGTAATTAAATTACGGTTATATTTCGATGTCTACAATACGTTCACAGAATATCTCATCCATGTAAACCACTACAACCAGATTTTATACTCACCCTCATCCCCGGCTGCTTCCTTGCCCGGATAACCCTCTAACGGGATAAACCCAAGCTGCCGCAACCGTACCCGCAATGTTTCATTTTTGGACCTGATCTCTTCCGGTGTCAACCCCTCCGCTTTAGCGAAAAAAAATCCAACTAATCCTTCCTCAACTGACTGGTATAAATGCCCAAGCCCACTACTTGTAACAAGCTCCTGACTCTGACGTAGCTCCCTTTCAAACTCAAATATCTGCCTCATGTCTACTCTCCTACTAAGTATACAAAGGCTCCAATTAACGTCCAAGTAAAAATATCTCCGCTATCGCCATAGATTTATGTTAACCGTGGGAAAGTAAGGGAACCCCTCAACGAACTCCATTCCGGGCTACTATGAGGCCCTCCGGAGCATTTTAAGAGGATAGCAATGAATACCTAAATGCTTAAGCCGGGGTTGATCGATTTACCAGACGCCTGGTCCGAAAAAAAGTACATTAAAACTCTGAAAGGTATAACATCTCATTTACGTAGCCGACTACTCTAGCCACAATTCGGTATTCTACTAACGGCGGCTTTACTTCCCCGTTTTCCAGAACCGGACCAATTGCCTTCAAGATGGGAGAATCGTTTGCCACTTCCAGTAGGGCATGATACTCCATTCCAATACTGTACGGGTCCGGAGTCTCCAAAAGAATAGCAGTGGTGTTTTCCCATGGGATTACTGCCGCCGGAACACAATTGAAGTTGTACCTTTTCCCTTCGTAAAGAAAGTCTGCTCCTGCCGGGTTATACTTATAAACTGTATAAATGTTTACCGGATTAAACCCAGGTAAACTGGCATCCTTCGAGATTACCACCGTCTGCCGAGAAGTAGACTGAGCCGACACGATTCCAGCTAACGCCAGAACCAACGTTAACAAAACCAATACCCTCTTCAACTTATACCCTCCTTTTATTTTTTAAGCCGCCTATTGAAATTTCTTCCTGAAATTTCCAACACATTCTAAACTAAAAATCCCCGCTATCGCCATAGATTTATGTTAACCGTGGGAAAGTAAGGGAACCCCTCAACGAACTCCATTCCGGACTACTATGAGGCTCTTAGAGGTATTTTTTACCAATACCCAAACGCCCGGGGAACCAAGCCTTTGATAAACAATGGGATAATGCAGCAAGCTACCAGTAGACCTATAATCCAACCACAGATAAAGAAATACCCCCAATGCATTCTTTTTTCGGGTCCAGTATCAATAGAAATGTTTATCTTCTGTCCCATGTTATAATCCCTCCTAAATATCTGGAGGCCGTCTTATGGGCGGCCTTTACCCATTACCTTACTCTTGTTTGCTGGTTCTTTTACCAACGGAGCTGATCCCAATAGTGATTTTTGGAGAGCTAGAAGTCCTTCCAAAAAATCCTTTAAGTGGTGCTTCCCTTCCTGTGGCAACTCATTGAAGCTTTTTCCTAAAAACTTCATATCCTTCTGATTATTCATAAAATCCTACAATGTTACAATTATATATTTACATTGGTGGACTGTCAAGAGAAATATGGGCAAAAGGGTAAACTTGCCTATGACCCCGTTTTTTGCTACTCTTATAGACAATGAATAAAGATTTAGGGGCCAGACTTATTGAATTAAGGCTGGCTTTAGGGCTTACTCAAGAAAAATTCGCTGAAAAAATCCGGGTTTCCACCGGATATATGAGTTCCCTTGAGCAATCCCACCGAAAATTGAATGTCAGACTTATCAAACTGATAGCCGATTCTTTCGGGGCAAGTGAAAAATGGTTAGAAACAGGAAGCGGTTCTATGTTTACTACCTCCCAAGATACTACCCTTTCAGAAATTATTGATATCTATAACCAATTACACCCGGATTTACAGAAGCTGGTTATCAAACAACTAAAAATCTTATTAGAAATCAATGATAAACTTCCTCCCGAAAAGCCTAAGTCGAAGTAAACCAGGGCCGATATAGCGATCTTATCAGATATCCACTTCCCCCAACCCCCGGAGATACGTTTCCGTCACGGCGATACCAGCATGATCTAATAACTTGCTTAGGCGGTGTATGTCCTTGTTTTTACGATATTCTGTTACTGCAAAAAAATGGCGAAAGTCATGACAAGAATAGCGAGCGTTAATCTTTTTTGCCTCATAGAGTTTTTTAATTTGGTATTTAATCTTGAGTTCTATCGCGTTTACGGTAAAATCGGCAAAGGGATGACGGGGGTCTAATTCGGCGGTTTTAATCGCTGTAATTACCTCAAACGGGAATGCCCCGGTTATATCTTTTCCCTTACTCTGACTTTTATATTTTATTCCCCATAGTTCCATAGGGGGTAAAGCTCCGATCCGAAGCCCCCGTCCTGCGAGTACCGCAAGTATAGCCCCTTCTAAGGGAGGGATAGAAGTCATGATAATATCCATTTCTTCGGGAGTAGGGATTTCTGTTTTTTTTATGGTCTTCTTTGGCGGGCGGGCTTTGGTTCCCCGGAAAGGATTCTTTATGTTTTTATGCCGCCTTTCCAGGAATGAATAAAAAGAGGAAGCGGCGGATATATCCCTTCGGATTGAAGAGGAAGCCCGCCCCTCCCCTTTAAGGCTATAAATATAATCATCGGCCTGGGCAGGCGATAAGGCCAGGGGGTTAATCCCGGCCCGGCCTGCCCAGGTTTCAAGGCTGGTAAGAGCTGCGGAATATCCAATACGGGTATGCTTACTTTTACTCTTCCCAGCATTATTCAAAAAAATGATTTTTTCCGCTTCATAGTCTATCCCGGCAAGATTTGCCATATCGCTTAGTTCCCCGGTCAATCTTTGAGTTATAACCATACGGGCGATGAGTTCAAGCTGTTCCCTGTTTAGATCAGCCAAAGCGGGAGCGGTCTTGGCAATCCTCAAGGCCATTTCCTCTACGTCAGAAACTGGGGCCTGGGTTATCCGCTGGGCTATGAAATCCATCTCTGTTTTCTCTCCATTTACCTGATTTTCCATATAACTAATAATACAATGTTATTAGTTATATGGACAAGTTACATAGCATTTTATAAAACCCCAGACGGATCTACCATGGATACTTTTTCTTCTCATCCACGGCTTTTAGTACTTCATTTATTTTTTCTTTTACAGGAACCAAAGTTTCAAAGAAACCACGATCGCCCGCCTTATCTGGGCCAACATTTTGGACTACTGAAAGCAACCATGTCCGTTTGCATTCATGTAATCGTGCCTCGATAGTAAAATCTGAAATGCGGTATAACGCTTTATGCCTTTTATTATATCTATTTATTATAAAAAACAAATCCGGTTTTACAAAATATTGCAAACTCATGTTTTTAGATAAATGTTGATCTACTATATCCCTACTGTCCATCAATTCAAAAGTATGGACAAGTTTTTGATATGAGTTATTATAATATGCCAATAAGACCTCTTTTATAAACTGCTTCATGTGTAATTCAGTTTCCAGATAATATCCTTGATGCATCGGGGCATTATCTTTTACACATTCCTTGGCAAAGTTTAATAATCGTTGCCTACTTTCTGGATTCTTTACATCGGGAGTATTGGCAAAATCCTTGAGTTTGGTTTGTAGAAGATAGTTTCTATCTATCTGTTTATCTCTTTCTTCTTCCGCAATTCGTTTTTCTCTATCCCTTTTCCATAACTCTTGAAAATATGGGACCATATCAATATCGTTAGAGTCTATTAACATACTTCATTCCCCTCAAAATATATTTCTCTAATCAATCTTAGAGTAGTTACATACTTCATTCCCTTAAATTAAAATTTTCTTTAAGGAAAAGAACCCATCATTGCTTTACGTTATGAAACCCTCTCTCTAATTACTCTCTTAAATATAATAAACTCATTTTATTACCCCCCTGGATATCCGGTATAATCTTATCCGCAATTTGAAAGCCCAATAATTTGTGAATAAACGTGAAATATCATTTTTATTGGCTATCCCCTGTTCCGCATTATATAGGGCTGTTTCAATATCGCTCCCCTTTCCAATCCATTTTGTTACATATCCAATTATATTTTGATTTTCAGAATTGTTTGGACAGATCTGAATATGGACGGCGTTTTTTTGTAGTGTTTTCGGAGAAACTTTACCCCATTCAAATACCCAGGAATCCCATACCTTCCTTGAAAACTCTCTATCCGCTGGATAATACCTTTCCTTTTTTGTTACCGTCAGAATTATAGTTTTCCAACGAACCAGTAAATGAACGTGACAACCGCCCTCACCAGTAGCCTCTAAAACTGCTATATATTTCTTTGCCCCCATTGTTTTAAGCTTTTTTATAAACGGCCCTAATGCCTTATGAACCGCTAACCACGAAACTTTGCAACCCTCAAATGTCTTATCATAGGGCACCGTTAAGGTAATAAACATCAACGATGTATCCAAAATCTCATGTAAAATACCTTCCCTATAGGCAGAGATTAGAGGCTCAGTTCTCCACGCATAAGTAGCATTTCCCCGTTTTGCCGCAGGGAATCTTACTATTGTTCCATCCGGGCGAGTATGTGGTATCATTGTGGCCCTCCTTTGATTGTCTCTAATCTCTTTAAGAACGGATTCAATTTTCATGGGAGCTACTCATCTATAACCCCCTCCGGTCAAAATCTGTTCTGCCAACATATTTAGCTCATAATCCGCAGATTGCTTACCCCGGAATATGAATTGATCCAATTCTTCCCGTTTGAAAAACACTCGCCCGCCCGTCGGTTTATAACATGGTATCTTTTTAAGATGTATCAATTTATACAGATAGGTTTTTGATAACCCTGTATAAGCCGCGGCCTCTGATAAGTTCATTGGTTTTTGAGAAATTGTACCGGCCATAATGCCCTCCGTGATTCGTCTATAAGTCCCCTTCCGGGGCTGCACTATATACGCGTAAAAGAGGGCGATCAGATAAGGAAAAACCGCTTTTTACTAAAAAAAGTGACGTTTTTTTTCTTAATGTGTCATATGCTTACTAGGTACTATTTAATTTCAATACTAGGCAAGGTATCTACCGCTTTTCGTAGACTTTTATCCGAAACCTGGGTATAGATAGCGGTCGTTTTAACCTGGGCATGGCCGCATATTTTTTGGATGGTGTAAATGTCTACCCCCATTTCATGAAGCAAAGAAGGACAAGTCCTCCGGGCAGCGTGCCAAGTGATATGCTTTGGGATACCTGTCTTTTCTACCCACTGGATCAGATATTTATTGGTATCGGTTTTACTCTTTACCAGCAGGGGAAAAACAGGATCGGTAGGATTGTGTGGTACATTATCATTGATAATAGACCAAGCACTGTCATGAAGAGGAACCACAACCCGTTTCCGGGTCTTTACTTGTTTCTTAACCACTTGTACACCTGAGGTGTTATGCTGAATATCCCCCCATTGAAGGCTTTTTAGATCGCTTACACGCAAGGCACAATAGCAAGCAAAAAGAAAAGCCCTCTTTACCTCGGCGCCCAGCTTTCCCCCTAAAGGAACTTTTGATAATTGCTGGATTTCCTCCAATTCCAGGTATTCCCGATCTGGTTCCGGTATAGAAATTGATTTTACTCCCTCCGATGGATCACTAGGGAGGATGTTTTCTCTGACCGCTTGCTTTAAGGCCATCCTGACGGCATAGGCATAAGAAAAGGCCGATTGCTCGGAAAGTCCACAATCCTTTAATAAATAGTCTTGAAAATTGGTAAACCATTTAGCCTGAACTTGCCCCACCTGAATGGCAAGTCCTCCAGGATATTTCTTAAGCCAGGGCAACACTTTGCAAACCCGGTCCTTTTGCTTATCCCTCCCTTCGGACATTTTCTCGATATAACTATATAGGGCCGTCTTACTACCCAACCTATCAATCAATCCCCATTCGCCGGAAAAAAGCTGTTGTTCCCGCATATCACGGGCGATTTTGGCAAGCCGCCAAGTTTCCTTGTTTGTAGCCGAATCATCAGAAACAGTAAGGTGGAGAGCTTGCCAGATTCTTTTCCCATTCTGGTAAATATCCAGATACAGTTTTCCCCGCTTTTCCCTGATATGTACGCTTCCCATTCTCTTTTCTCCCCTTTTTGTCTACATATACTCTACGATATGTCTACAAAATAAGGTAAAATCGAACTGAACAAAAGTCAAGAGAGAAAAATGAGAAAACGCTAATTCCTTATAGGGTAAAGAAAAGAAAAAGGGAGCAAAGCCTGTTTGCTCCCCAAAAATAGCTGGGCGATACTAGATTTGAACTAGTGACTTCTACCGTGTGAAGGTAGCACTCTCCCACTGAGTTAATCGCCCAAAAAGCGGTATCTATCCGCGATTTTCGTATTTTATCATCATGGTTCCCCGTATGTCAACGCGCGTACGCCTTTTACTGCGGGCGGTAGGGTTCAATCACGTCGGTGAACCGGAAATCCTGGGGGACCAGATCCTCCCAGGCGGAGGGTTCCAGCATGTCCTTGTCGATCTGGATGTAGAGCTGGGGTTCGTAACCCGGTTCGGGGTAGAGGGTGTTCCGGGAGTTCAGGAAAGCAAGGTTCATCCCGGGGGTGGAAAGGTCCCCGGCGCCGGCGCGGAGCATGGTGTTGGGGTTGCGGGTAAGGGAGTCCCAGGCGCGGGCGGATTCGGTGTAGAGGCCTAGGGCGCGGGAGCGGTAATTCCGGTTGCCCGTGGCCTTGGTTAGGGCTTCCAGGGTTACTGCCAGGTTGTTCCGCACCACCATCATCCGTTCCGCCAGTTCCAGGTGTTCAGGCCGGTCGTTGGGCATGAGCATGGGGAAGCGGGCGCGTTCGGTGTCCAATAGGTCCAGGAGGCGGTTATAGTAGCCCTGGGCATGGAAATAGTCGCCGCGCATATAAGAGACATTTCCTAGGGCATTGAGAAGCCGGCGGTTCGGAACCTGCGTTGACGAAACCGCGAAGAACCGGTCTAAGGCCGGCGCCCATTGCCCCTGCTGATAATAGGCAGTTCCCATACGGTACTGTATCTCCGGGGGGGCCCAGCCATTCCGTTCGGCCAAGAGGTAGTACTCCAAGGCCTGGGGCATATTCCCCGACTTGGTAAAGTACTCCAGATCCCCCAGATCCGAGTAAAGCCTGCCGAATTCAGGAGAACGGGTAAGGAAACGCCGGTCCAGGGCATCCTCATATATATCAATACCCTTGATGAGCTGTTCTTCGGCGGAGAAAAATTCCCGGCTGCTGATAAGCATCTCCCCCAGACGCCGCTGGGTGTTCAGGCGGTACCGGGTACGCTGGGTAGATTCCTGCGGGGCGGTGTCAAAGGCCCGGGCGGCTATTTCCAGGGTCTGCCGTTCTTCCAGACTGTTGCCGAAATGGTCATAGTACCGGGCTAGATGATAATGGGCTTCGGGTAAACGCGGGTCGGACTGTACCGCCTGGATCAGTACGTCCCGGATACCCTCAATCTGACCGACATGTTCATCCGGAACGCCCCGGACTTCCTCAAACCGTTTATCCAAAAGGTATCCGCCCAATTCAGCGAGGGTAAACGCGGAAATTTTCCGTTTCTTGGGATCGGACATAAAGTATTGCTGCAGCGGGAGAACCTCCCCCAGGTTGTCAACCCGGATGAAATACCTCAGCATCCGCTCAACTATTGGATCCTGCCATCCATATCGTTCCAAAAGCCTGGCGTAGGCGTTGCGGGCCTCTTCATAGCGGGAAGGATCGATTTCTCCCCAAAGCAGGTTGTTATCACCCAAGGCCAGGAGCCCTTCCCTATCATCAATAGAATACTCCAGAACATTTAAACGGATAATTCGATCCGCCTTGGCGTAGTTCCGCAGATAATTGGTTTCCATACCGGCATAATCCAGGGCGCCTTTTTTATCCGTGGGATAATGGGTCAGAAGCTGATCGTACTTTTCCTCCGCGTAGATATACTGCCGCTCATCCCTGAAAGCTTCGGCGTACTTGTAGAACCAGTCCTTCTGACGGTGAAGCCGGAAAGCGCGGTTGAACCGCTCGTTTGCCTGGGCATAACTCCCGGTGGGGATAAGTTCATACCCCTGCTTGTATATCGAATTTGCATGTACCGGGGTATAGATAAATTTATAGCCCAGGTAAAACAGGGAAGCTGCCAACATGGCAATAACCAGGAAAAGCCGCAGTACCGGCAGAAACTTATGGACAAAAATATAGGGGAAGCTGGCCTGTTCCGCCTCCAGTTCTTCACCGGTTTTTTTCTCAAATCCCTTGGGAATGGGAACCGGTTTACCCAGAATTTTTCCTGCCAGGGAAGAGGCTTCCTTGGCGGACCCGCCCCGGACCAGCAGCTTAATCAGGGAGGACATGAGATGCGGAGCGATGGCCTGTTCGGCGATTATTTCCTCAATGGCGATCCGTAAATTCAGAGGATAACCGGAGAGGGTGTTCCGAAGCCGGTCAAAATCGGCCTCGCTTAAACGGATCTCTTCAACCACATTTTCTTCAGGCGCCATCGATCCGCCGGCAGCAGCGGAGGCGCCTGTTTCCATGCCGGCAATTTTAGGAGCATTACCGCCAAATAGATCATCAATACCGGGCAGGGTAAAATCCATGTCGGAACTGCCCGGTCCGGTATCTTTTCCCTCATCGCTGCTAAGACCGGCCTCCCCGCCATCGGGGCTGAACCCTTCAAAGGGATCGATGCCGGCATCACCCTCAGGCGACAAATCAAGGCCAACATCCGGAACCGAGAACTCCCCTTCGGCTTCCCCGCCTTCTTCCGGGTTCATATCCACCATGTCGGGGAAAGCATCCCCAAAGTCCGCTTCGGTAGTGGGCTCCTCGGCCAGTCCTGCCTCAATATCGTTGGCAAACCCATCCAATAAACCATTCATGGCGCCGGGATCATCCCCAACCTCGTCACCGGCCTCGCCGGAAGCGACTTGCGGTTCGATTGAGGATTCAAAGCCGGGGAAATCGGCGTCCGGAGCTAATTCGTCTGTGCCGGGTACGTCCGCTGCGGCGACTTCCTCTCCGGTCTCTTCGCCGGAAGCGGCTGCATCGTCGCCAAAGTCGGGGAAACCGGCATCCAAGTCGAGATCATCGCCGCCGGGCATATCCAAACCGGTATCGCCAAGGTCCGGGAAGGATGCATCGCCGGCTTCACCGGTATCTTCACCGGAAACAGCCGCACTATCATCAAAATCAGGGAATCCGGCGGATAGGTCGAGATCATCCGCGCCAGGCAAATCCAAATCGGTATCACCAAGGTCCGGGAAGGGGGCGTCGCCGGCTTCACCGGTACCGGCATCTTCGCCGGAAACTGCCGCACTGTCGTCAAAGTCGGGAAATCCGGCGGATAGGTCGAGATCATCCGCGCCAGGTAAATCCAAATCGGTATCACCAAGGTCCGGGAAGGGGGCGTCGCCGGCTTCACCGGTACCGGCATCTTCACCGGAAACTGCCGCACTATCGTCAAAGTCGGGGAAACCGGCGGACAGGTCGAGATCATCCGCAGCGGGTATATCTAAATCGGTATCCGTAATATCCGTGTCGCCGGAAGCAGCCGCGCTGTCATCAAAATCGGGAAAACCGGCGGATAGGTCGAGATCGTCTATTGCGGACAAATCCAAATCGGTATCGCCAAGGTCCGAGAAGGGATCATCATCCTCGGTCTCATCAAAAGCGGCATTCAGGTCGATATCGTCCGGAGCGGATTCCCCCGCAGGCTGCGGTTCTGCTGTTTCGGCGTGGATATCACCAAGATCGGCAAATTCCTCATCAAAGCCGATTTCCGCTTCCCCGGGGGCAACGGTTTCGGCGCCAAGATCGGAAACATCGGGTTCCGGGTCTGTTTCTTCGGGTAGAACTGCGGAAAGAGCCTCTTCTATGGCGGTTTCGGCGGCCGGAGGGGGGGGGAGATTAGCGGAACCGCCGCCCAATAGATCAGCAAAATTAAACCCAAGCCCCGGTACCTCAAAGGGCGCTGCAGCAGCAGGAGCCGCAGGAGCAGGGGGCCTAGGAGTGGGAGCCCTAGGAGGAGGAGCCGGAGGAGCGGAGGGGGCAGGGGCTCTAGGAGGAGGAGCCGCAGGATCGGGGGTCCTAGGAGGAGCGGCAGATCGGGGAGGCGGTGGTTCAGGAGTGGGTAGATCGGGAACAGGGGGGGTATTGGTTTCCGGTTCGGCGAAAAGTTCATCCATACCGGTAAGGTCATCATTGGTATCCAAATCAAGGCCGGGAACCGCATCGAAGGCCGTTTCCTCGTCCGGCTCTACAGGAGACGAGGGCGCCCTGAGAGGCGGCGGTGGAGGTGCAACCGGTTCGGAGTTTGGGAGGGGCAGATCATCCAGGGGAAGTTCCAGCTGGGATAGAACCATGGCTTCATCGGCGATATTGCCAAAAGAGGCTTTAAAGTTTCTAAGTTGCTCTAATGACGGCATGCACAATCACTGGACCATAGGCCCGTGGTTCCCCTCTTATTAAGATATTGAAACATCAGCCGATAATTGTAAATAAGGTATGAGAAAGAATATAATTCTGATGCTCCTTGTTGTGATTATCGGCAATATAGAAGCTATTGATACAGAATCTTACCAATTTATCAACCATCTCCTGACCATTCCGGCTCCCGGGGCGCCGGAAATTTTTGATGATGGGGTGATTTTTACCTCCCCCTCCACCCATCGACGGGTGGGGATCGCCTTTGCCCACGAGGGCTTTGCCCGGGTCTATTGGTTCCAAAAACTGCTGAAGGCCAAGGATGAATTGACCCCGCAGGAAGCAAAAAGCAAGAATATCGAGGATCAATACCGGGATTCGGGGATACTCTTCCATGTCTATACGGTACCACCGGAGATACGGGAACTGGAATACCGTCTGGTTATCGATGGCCTGTGGACCACCGATCCTCTGAACCCACAATACCGGATAGATCAGAAGTCCGGAATAGTCCGCTCGATGATAGCGATGCCGGAAATTCAGAAGGTCCCCACCGCCTTTGACGGCCCGCCGGGCACCCTCACCTTTAATTTCCAGGCGCCTTCCGGAGAAATCGTTACTGTAGCGGGATCATTTAATGGATGGGACCCCTTTATGTATGAACTAAAGGAAACAAGGGTTGGCTACTATTCCCTTACCCTCCCCCTTCCTCCGGGAACCTACCATTACGTATTTTTTCACCGCGGCCAACGTATCCTGGATCCATTTAACCACAACCGGGTCTACACCAATGAGGGAATGGCAGCGACAGAAGCGATTGTGCGATAATATTAAAAAAGGGGTACCCCTATGTCGATCCGTTTGAAGGTTATAAGTATCATCATCAGTATCTCACTTGTAATCGTAGCTTTTGGTACCAGTTCCGGTATGATCTCTATTTTGTCCCATCTCAACAGCTCTATTGAAACTGATATGACGAAAATTGCTGAAATTGCGGATCGTCTGGTTTCCACCGAACTGTACCTCCTTAAATCCAATGCCGAACGGGTAACCATATATTTGGTTGATGCGCCGGAAGACCAGTTAGAAGAGATTCTGCAGGAACAAGCCAATACCCAAAGAGAATTCACTTCACTGACTATTTTCAACCGGGAAGGGATCATCGCAGCCTACGGTCCGGACCCTGCCCCGGTGGAGCTTATAAACGATGAATATATACGGCGGACCTTTAACGGAATAAGTTCCGTCAGCACCACACGTTACGATTCCCAGGGAAACCTGTTTTTCCATGTCTATGCACCCATTGGCAGAGATCGGGTACTTGCCGCCACCGTACCGGGAATGTTTTTTAACGATCTCCTTTCAGAGTTTACCATCTGGCAAACCGGTCATATTTTTATTGATGACCATGAAGGTTATATTCTTGCCAACAGACGAGCCGAATGGGTGCAGGAACGCCGGAACTTCATTGAGCTTGCAAAAACCGACAGCGCTTATACGGAAATTGCAAAAATGGTCAGCCTGATGATCCGTGGGGAAACAGGGGTACGTAGATTTTTCATGGATGGGGTTGAACGGCTCTGCGCGTACCGGCCGATATCGGGATCCGTATCGGGCTGGACCCTGGGGGTAATTGCCCCCATCAGGGAAAGCGCCTTAACCAATGTGGCAAACGGGATGATCATGACGGGAGTAATAAGCGTCCTGCTAAGTATTATAGCTGCCTGCTTCGCTTCCGGTACCATTGAAAAGCCCTACGCTGCCGCCAACAATATGCTTAAAACCCTTGAATATCAGACCAGGGTTCTCCATACCACCAACGATGCTGCGGCAGTACTCTTGCAGTCCGATGTGGATCGTTTCGTAGATGCCCTTCACACTTGTATGGATATGTTTTCCCATTGTGTGGGGGTTGATCGTATGCGTATCTGGGAAAATTCTACGGTCAACGGAAAGTTATACTGTTCTCAGCTCTACGAATGGTCCGAGGGGGCGGAGCCGCAGCAGGGTAAGGCAATTACAAAAAATATCCCCTATAGTGAAAATATCCCCGGCTGGGAAGAGAAGCTTTCCACAGGGCAGTGCATCAACGGCATAGTGCGTACCTTTTCTGATGCAGAACGGGGCCAGCTTTCCCCTCAGGGGATCATTTCAATCCTGGTCATCCCCATTTATTTTCGTGAGCATTTTTGGGGTTTCGTGGTCTATGACGACTGCCATAAAGAGCGGGTATTCTCCATCGACGAGGAAAACCTTCTCCGCTCCGGGGGCCTTCTCATTGCCGATGCCATACTACGAAACCAGATGACGGTAGATCTGGTGCAGGCCAGGGAAGCGGCGCTTTCCAGTAACGAAGCAAAGAGCCGTTTCCTTGCCAATACCAGCCATGAGATGCGGACCCCCCTGAATGCCATAATAGGTTTCAGTGAAATGATCCTTGAGTCAGAGGAAATAAGCGGTGAAAATTTAAAAAATCTGGAGAAGATCCACAATGCCGGGATGACCCTTCTGGGAACAGTCAATGACGTACTGGATATCTCTAAAATAGAATCGGGAAAGTTTGAAATAATTCCCACGGTGTACGACACCCCCAGCCTTATCAATGATACGGTCACCCTCAATATTCTGCGTATCGCCGATAAGCCCATCATCTTTGAACTACACCTTGATGAAAATATTCCCCAAAAACTTTTTGGAGATGAACTGCGGATCAAGCAGATCTTTAACAACCTGCTGAGTAATGCCTTTAAATACACCAGGGAAGGCCGGGTTGACTGGCACCTTTCGTCTGAAAAAGACGGCGACAGTGTATGGATTATCTCCAGGGTTTCCGACACCGGTATTGGTATAAAGCCGGAGGATATAGAAAAACTCTACTCCGATTACAATCAGGTGGATACCAAAAGCAACCGTTTTATTGAGGGAACCGGCCTTGGCCTTTCAATCACTAAAAAAATTGTGACGATGATGGACGGAACAATTTCAGTGGAAAGCGAGTATGGAAAGGGGAGTACTTTCACGGTACGTCTGCGCCAGGATTTTATAGAAGACAACCCCATTGGAAAGGAACTTGCCGAACGACTTAAGGGTTTTAGGTTTATTGATGACCGGCGCAGGCAAAATTCCCAGATTATACGGATTCAGTTACCCTATGCAAAGGTACTGGTGGTAGATGATGTTCAGACAAACCTGGATGTAGCCAAGGGAATGATGAAACCCTATGGTATGCAAATAGACTGTGTCACCAACGGTCCCGATGCCATTGATCTTATCCGCCAGGAAGAAACTAAATACAACGCCGTCTTCATGGATCACATGATGCCCGGAATGGACGGTATTGAGGTGGTGCGTATCATCCGCGAGGAAATCGGTACCGGGTACGCAAAAAATATTCCCATCATCGCTCTTACCGCGAACGCCATCACCGGGAATGAGGAAATGTTTTTGGCCCACGGATTCCAAGCCTTCCTTTCCAAGCCCATTGATATTATGCGCCTGGATCAGGTGATCAATCATTGGGTGCGGGACAAAAATCTCGAAGCGGCATTGCCTGTTATGCGTCCCCAGGACGAGGAACATAAAACAGAGGACGGGCCGCTAATTCCGGAGAACACCGTCATTGAGGGTCTGGATTTACAAAACGGTCTGGAACGTTTCGGCGGCGACCATGAATCGTATATCAAGGTCCTTAAATCCTGGACAAGCAACACCCCGCCCCTGCTGGAACAACTGCGGGTGTATACCCCGGAAACCCTGCCGGCATACGCGATTTTGGTACACGGTATAAAGAGCAGCTGTTACGGCATAAGCGCCCAAACTACAGGCGCCCAGGCTGAAGCCCTGGAACATGCATCGAAGGCCGGGGATTTTGACTTTGTACAGAGGAATAACGATACCTTTATAAGGGCAACAGAAAAACTAATCGTTGACCTATCCGCCCTGCTGCTGAGCCTGGAAACGGAAAATCCGAAACCCCGGAAGCCCGAGCCCGATAAGAAAACCCTAACAACGCTGCTTGCGGCCTGCAAAATCCTGGATATTGACGGTATAGATACGGCCATAGAGGACCTGGAACGCTTTTCCTATGATTCCGGCGCGGATCTGGTTGAATGGCTGCGGCATCAGATAAACACATCGGGCTTCACCGAAATAGAGGAGCGGCTGGGAAAGTTATAGGAACCTGCCCATTGTTATTTTGACTGATCCGTACTGCCGCCCGTATCTTCGACCCTTTCAATAACGTATGAATTGCCGGAAGGAGAACCCTCGACAAGACCATGAATGATAGGTAAAAAAATCGCAATTATAGCTATAAGCCCGACCATCAGCAAAGTTAAAAGATAGGGCCTGTTTAAAAGATTGTTTTCCACTGCTCCTCCATCCTGTTGTTATTATCATTTTATAGTAGTACTCCGTAATTGTCAAAATAGGATCACGGGAATAGCGAGTTTATTTGGGTTATATTAAGATTAGATATCATGGGTTCGTGATTATGCGCCAGTAATACTATACATACGTATAGTAATTTTGAAGCCAACCGGATTATTGTATGAAGGCTCTAATCGCAATATACTGATGCTAAGAGGTAAACAATGAAAGAACTGTTTGTAATTAATGCTCAATACAATCAAGAAGCGAATAAGGTGATCCTTTCCACCCTGAATGGGCTTTCCAACGCAGAGCGGGAACAGGAACGGGGCAGTTACTATAAGAGCCTTTCGGGTCTGGTAACGCATATCTTAGGAGGAAACACTTTCTTGCTGGGGATGTTTAAAGATGCGGTGGCCCATAATGATGCTGCTTTCAAAGCCCTGGCTGCCCTGCAAACAGTTTCTGTCCCCAAGGGGTCTCTCTCCGAAGCCCAGTGGAAACAACTGGGGGCCGATATTGAAACGGTTGATAAGGCCTATATCAACTTTACCAAAGCCTTAACCGATGCGGATCTGAAGTCCCCCGTAAAAATCAACTGGTACAAGGGCAATCCCGATTCGGTACCCGCCTTCTTTTTACTCAATCAGCTGACGGCTCATGGGACCCATCACCGGGGACAGGTATCGCAAATATTGGATGAACTCAAGATCGATAACGACTATTCCGGTGTTAGTGTAACATTCCTGCCCAAGTAAGCAGTGGAGCCGTGGTACTCATACAAATCGTACGATATCTTCAAAGGCCTTGCGCTTTTTAGGGCGAATGATATCATTGGAAGGATACCCCAAGGCAATTACAGACCCGAATTGTTTTTCCACAGGAATATGCAATAATTCGCAAATCTTTTTACGATCATAAAGGCCAATAATACAACTGCCAAGTCCTTGTGAAGCAGCTTCCAAACAAACATATGCGGCAGCGGCGACTAAATCGCCTTTTGCATAATATTGACTATCAAGAAAACAATTGATAATGGGACTTAAAACCGCATGTTCTTCCAGAATAATAATGAATGCCCTTGCTGTACCCAGCCAAACGTTTTGCTTTAGCTGCTGACCGCACAATGCTATTTGACTAACCATGTAGTGGAACTCGTTACCCCTTTTAACTCACAAAAAATATTTTGCACTGCCCAGGATTTCACAGCGATTCTCCCCGTTTAAATAACTCTTCCGGTGTGGATCGGTTCTCCTTTGCACTTATACTGTCAGGTTTTATGGCATACACCGCCACGGGATTACCGTCTATGGAGGAACGGTATTTTTCTATAAATCTGTTGGTAATAGCAGCCAGCTTATCCCCGTAAAACCCTGGCATGAATTTCTCTACCAATTGTTTCATTACCGCCGCCGATTCTTCCGCATCGGTCAGCTTGCGGGCGGCGCCAAAGAGCATGACGCTGAAATAGGAGGTATCCGCATGCCAGGGGACATCGTCCTTTACCACGCCATATTCCTGATATACGGTAAAACAAACCTTGGGGCTTTCCCTAAGGAATGTTTCTCTTTTCCCCGATCCCATACCGTGAAAATAAACTGTCCCGTCTTTCCAGACGTAGTTCAAGGGTACCGCATAAGGGTATTCGCCGACATTGATACCAAGAACACCCACCCTGGATTCTGTAAGGAACTTTTCAATTCGTTCGTTATCCGTACACATCCGCTGTTTATAATGTATTTGTTCCATTATTCCTCCATTGGTTTTCCAGGCGGGTAAGAAACTCGTCCATCCACGAATTATCCTGGGTAATATACTCAGCATGACCGAGTAGGTTTTCAGCGCTTTGTATCCAGGGCCCATCAATAAGTTCATTCCCGCAATTTTCTACCAGAGCCGAGATGATCTCAAAAGTATTTTCCAGATGAAACTGAAATGCAAAAACCCGGTCCCGGTACATAAACGCCTGGTGCTTACAGGCTTCGCTTGAGGCTAAAAGAACCGCTTCCGGGGGCAGCATACTAAAGGTATCCCCATGCCATTGGAAAACCAGGGGTTTTTCCGGCAGAAAGGAAAAGAGCGGCAGCGACCGGGTCTCCGGGCTAAGGGTTACCGGAAACCAGCCTATTTCTTTTTCACGATTCTGCGTAACCGTTCCCCCCAGAACACAGGCAAGGAGCTGCGCCCCCAGACAGAGGCCGATGACCACCTTTCCCCTGTCAATCGCATGCTTAATGAATGCTTTTTCTTCGATGAGCCAGGGATATTCCGCATCCTCGTAGATATTCATGGGCCCCCCCATGATTACCAGCCAATCAAAATCACGAACCAGGGGAAAAGGAACATTCCCCGAAGGGTACTCATAGAGGGGGGTGTTCGTCAGCCCCCAGCGGTGGTTTTTTGCCCATGTCAAAATATATCCGGGGTTTTCAAAGGGAACATGCTGCAGGTAATGAATCCTCACTTTTTATTTCCTCCTCTTACCAAACATTAAGCACCCATTCCTTGTTTTTTTGTACTCCAGGCCTCCAGGTGCATGGCCCCATGATAGCCCATAACCGGATGGCGGTACATCCCCGCCCGATCATAGACCGGAAAGCCAACCCGGACCATGGGAACCCCGTAATCAATGGAGATAAATCTTCCCTTGGAATGACCCAGGATAAGATCCAGTTTCAGGTCCTGATTTTTAAGCCGGTCCTCCAGATCCCAGAGATCTGCATTGGTAACGATCTCCAAGCCCTATGGCTAAATCCGGGTTACCGTAAATAGCCACCCGCTTGTCCGCAAAAAACATGTGGGTTAAATCGGTGATCGCATCCAAAGCTATCCCCCGTTCCTTAACCAGCGCTTCGGGGATGGGCTTCCCGGTCATATCAACGGGCTGCAAAAACGTTCGGGACATTAAATTTATTCCCCTGCAAACCGAGTGCTACGATCTCATTATCCGCAAGGCTGATGCCGCAAAACAGCCCTACCGGAAAATTCTGGATATCGTTACCTCAAAGGGATACCGGCTGGATCTGGAAAACATCGGAGGCTTTAACACCCGGGAAACGGGAAAGATACTCTGATGGCATATCCCCATGCACAATGGGCGGGCTTTCTCGGCATATACGGAGCGGGGCGGGGCATCCCCGGTGTTCGCTAACTTGTAGAGTCTGCTTGCGGAGCCCAAGAATCTGCTTGCGCGGGGAAGGGTCTCCTTCAGCAGGGAATTCCAAAGACACTCACACCGTGAATAAACGCCTGGACAAGCTGATCACCAACGGCAATTTTGAGGTGGGGCCGAATCTTTTAAAACAGGGCATTATGCCCCAGCGTCTAGCCGAGAAAAAGGTGCCTGGCATGCAAGGCCCGTTGACATGCCGGTAAACCCATACGATAATAGTAACGATGACCCTAAGCTATGAAGAAAAGATAGAAATGATGCGATCTCTCAACTGGGATTACAACGTATCAGCGGAGGATATGCTGGAGGTGGTAGAGGGCAAGCTCGAAAGCGCCGCCGGCTTTGACCAGAGCCGCATATTTCTGCGCTGCCTTGAACGCGTTCCCTGGCACAGGGTCATAGCGCTTTGGGGGGTGGATAAGGTTAAGGAACTTTATACCCAGGAAACGGCTAAACGTATTTTTCCAAAAAGCTTAAAGGAACGTTATGATTTCGCCATCGCAATTTTACGAAGAGAACCTGTATCCCCTGCAAGATGGGGTGATGAGCACTATAAGCCGCTGCGGGACACGGTTTTTTCTCACCGGTGGTACCGCGCTTAGCAGGGCCTATTATCACCATCGCTATTCTGATGACCTCGATTTTTTTGTAAACGCCGATGCAGAATACGCAGCGCAGTTGGATTTAATTTTCGATAAACTGCAGCAGGACGGGTTTTTCTGGAACGCCGATTCTGATTTTATCAGCGCAAATAATTTTACTTCCTTCAAAGTACGGTGGAATAAATCGGATGCAATTTTGAAACTGGATTTTGTGAATGACGTAGCACCCCGCTTTGGGGACGTGACAAAAACCGCCCTGTTTGACCGGACCGATTCAATCCGTAATATGCTTTCAAACAAATTGACCGCCCTCTTTCGTTATACCGGGAAGGATGTGGCGGATATCCGTGAGATCGCCCTGCATGAAACGGTTGATTGGACTGCGGCAATACGAGACGCTCGGGAGAAGGAAATGGGTATTGAAATACCGGTGGTGTGCGATATTTTACGAGGCATTCCACAAAATGAATTCGACAGCATTATCTGGACAAAGAAACCCGAATGGACGGTCTTTTGTAATGATATCGAAAAGATTGTGTTTGATATGATGAGCGGTTTACAGGAGTAACTATGGAACGAATGACGGAAGAAAGAACGTAATAATGAAGTATACCGTTTTTGCCAAAAATGATTTGAAAGTTTCCAGTAGTATGTTATAATGAATACAAAATGTTACCATGATGAAAACAAAATTCAAGGACTTGTAACAAAATTAGTGTAAACGGCTATACTACTTAGAAGGAGCAAGTATG
>NZ_JAJQRB010000047.1:0-82239 GCF_046533075.1 Treponema primitia
CACCCGTTCCCATTTCGAACACGGAAGTTAAGCCCTCTTACGCCGATGATACTGCTCCCCAGAGGAGTGGGAAAGTAGGTCGTCGCCAGGCTTTTTTTATTTATAGAGGCCGTTCCCATTTCGAACACGGAAGTTAAGCCCTCTTACGCCGACGCACTGCCCCGCCGAATGGCGGGGCTGTTAATAATTTCCTCTATGCGCGCGACCCGGAGGGTCGCATGATACTGCCCTCCAGAAGGGTGGGAAAGTAGGTCGTCGCCAGGCTTTTTTATTTATAGAGGTGTTACACCCGTTCCCATTTCGAATACGGGAGTTAAGTCCTCTTACGCCGACGTGGGCTTCGATAAAGGTGACAGCCCTGGAAAAGGGCAAGCAGCCTAAAGGCTGCTTGCAGGTCCCGGACCTTGCTGGGCTTTTTTTGGTATGAATAATTTTATAAAAGATGCTTGACTTTTAAAAAAATGGTGTATATTATGAAGTATTAACTTTGATGGATTGTTACCACATAAGTGGGCAAGACCTGAATGAGCGCCGTGATAAGTGTGTTCATTTAGGTCTTTTTTTTTCATCAAAGCAGGATGGTTTATTGTGGATTATGAACAGGTAGGCAAAGAGATTCTTGTATACGTGGGCGGCGAAGAAAATGTTTCTGATTTTGTTCATTGTGCCACACGGTTGCGTTTTTCCGTCAGGGATAATGCCAAAGTGGATATCAAGGCATTGGAAGCGGTAAAAGGAGTTATTGCCGTAGTAAAGAAAAGCGGTAATATCCAGGTTGTTTTAGGCCAGGATGTGGCGCATGTTTATAATTGGCTTGTTAAAAATTCCCGTCTGGATGATCCAAAAAATCGGGATGTCGGCCAAGATAAGCCTGCGGGGACTGCGAAAATATTTGATCTTATTTCCGGTACCATGACTCCCCTTATTCCGGCGTTGGTAGGTTCCGGTCTTCTTAAGGGAATACTGATAGTACTAACATCGTTTAACTTGATGTCAAGCGCAAGCGGTACCTATTTCATCCTGTCGGCGGCTTCTAACGCTGTTTTCTATTTTCTGCCCATCCTGATAGGCGCAAGCTGCGCCAGAAAATTGGGGTGTAATCAGTATGTGGGTGGTATTATTTGCGCGGCGCTCATGGAACCTAATTTTGTAAATCTGGTTACCGCAGGAGAAAGTGTACGATTCCTTGGTATACCCGTAATTCTATTTAATTACACCTCATCGGTATTCCCTGCCTTTATCGCCATGATCGCCTATTATTGGTTTGACAAGCTTATCCGTAAAATCGTTCCTAAACAGGCCCAGACGGCAGTTGTACCGGCGATCTGTATTGCGGTGATTGTTCCGTTAACGGTACTGGTTTTTGGACCCTTTGGCAGCTATTTTGGCAAGGTAACGGAATTGATATTCACTTTCCTCAGCAATACCAGCAGCCTTCTTTTTGGCGTACTCCTTGGCGGAACCTATCTGCTTCTGGTTATCTTCGGCCTGCATTGGGGTGTTATGCCGCTTATGATTAACAATATTGCAGCCGGGGCCGATGCCACCCTGCCAATTGCGACGGGTTCCAACTTTGCAGTCTTTGGTATTGCCCTGGGTATATGGCTAAAAGCACGGGATCAAAAAGTCAAAGCTGCGGCGGGCTCATCGACCCTGTCCGGCCTGTTTGGGGGAATTTCCGAACCTATCCTGTTTGGTCTTGTTTTGCAGCATAAACGCACACTTCCCATGTTAATCATTGCCGGAGCCATCGGCGGGGGTATTATTGGTGTTACCGGTGTTACCGCCAAGGCCTTTGTGTTTCCCAATGTCCTGTCGGTTGGAGCGTGTCAGCCGCTGCTGCAGTATCTGATCGGTTTGTTTGTGGCTTTTGCCAGCGCTGCTGCTATGATTGTTATTTTCGGCTATGAGGATGGCGGCTCCATCCTCAAGAAAAAAAGACTGTGAGGAATAGAATTTATGGAAAAAAGCATATTTCCTAAAGATTTTTTGTGGGGCGGGGCTAGCAGTGCAAATCAGTGCGAAGGCGCCTATAATGAGGGTGGACGCGGTCTTTCCACTTCCGATATGGTTACTTTTATTCCCAAAGAGGAATTGGGAAATAATTATAATCTTGAGCTTTCTTTATCACATATTGATAAATATCTTAAGGGTGATCATGGAGCCTATTTCCCCAAGCGGAAGGGTATTGATTTTTATCATCGTTACAAGGAAGATATTGCCCTTTTGGCGGAAATGGGCCTTAATGCATTCCGTATATCCATTGCATGGTCCAGAATCTTCCCTAAGGGTATTGAAGACACCCCTAATGAAGAAGGGCTTCTGTTTTACGACAAGGTGTTTGATGAGCTGCTGCGGCACAATATCCAGCCCATTGTTACCATATCTCATTATGAAACTCCCCTGTACCTTACTCTGGAGTATAACGCCTGGGAAAACAGGGCTTTGATTGATTTATATATCAAATATGCTAAAGTCCTGATAGATCGTTTTAAGAACAAAGTAAAATATTGGATAACCTTTAACGAGATGAATATGATGGAAACTACCCCCTATACAGCTGGGGGTATCCTGCTGGAGAAGGCGAAGAAGGATAAAATCACCACCGTCTATCAGGCCCTGCATTACCAGTTTGTGGCCTCCGCCGGAATTTATGAATATGCAAAAAAAACCGCTCCGGATATTAAGGTAGGCTGTATGTTTGGCCGCCTGGAAAAATATCCCGTGACCTGTAATCCGGAAGATGCGTTACAGACCATGAAAGAAGATCAGATGAATTTTTTTTACGCCGATGTACTGGTACGGGGTGAATACCCCGGATCGATGCTTCGATTTTTTGCTGAACAGGGAATCGACCTTGATATTACCGCTGAGGATAAATCGGCACTCAGGAATAACCATGCAGCCTTTGTGGGAATCAGTTATTATATGAGTTACGTAGCTCAAAAAGATCCGTCCGGTATAAAAACCTTTGGAAATATTGTGAGTTCGGTCCGAAATCCTTACCTTGAATTGTCGGAATGGGGATGGCCCATTGATGCCGTTGGTCTGCGTATCGCTCTTAACCGGATATACGATCGTTACAGAATACCGGTTTTTGTGGTGGAATGCGGTCTTGGCGCCAAGGATACAGCCGGGGCGGATGGGACGATACATGATGATTACCGTATTGATTATATACGGCGGCATATAGAGGCGATGTCTGAGACGATACAGGACGGAGTTGCACTGATGGGGTATCTTGCCTGGGGTATCATAGACACGGTCAGCTGCAGTACATCGGAAATGAGCAAACGGTATGGATTTATCTACGTGGATCAGGATAACTACGGAAATGGTACGCAGGATCGTTTGCGAAAGGATTCTTTTTACTGGTATCAAAAAGTCATAAAGTCCGGCGGTACCAGCCTTTAAGAGAGTCCGGGGATAGGAACGTGAAGGTAAAAAAAGTACTGAATAATAATGTCGCGCTTGTTCAGAATGATCGGGGACATGAATGTATAGTTACCGGCAAAGGTATTGTTTTTGATAAAAGGGCAGGGGATGAAATTGATCCGGACCGGGTTGAAAAGCTTTTTTCCCTGGAGGAGCGGGGACAGACCGAAAAACTCAGTAAGATAATCGAAAATATCCCCTTGGAGAACCTGCGGGTATGTGATGAAATTATCAATACTGCGAAGTGTGAATTAACCGGGTTGAGTGATAACATCTATTTAACCCTCATCGACCACGTATCCTTTGCGATAGAACGGCACAAGGATAACCTGGATTTAGCCAGTTCCATAAAGTGGGAAATGAAGCGGTTTTATCCCAAAGAATTTAGAGTGGGTCTTATGGCTTTGGATATAATTGAAAAGAGACTTAATATGCGTCTTCCAGATGATGAGGCAGCTTTTATAGCCTTCCATTTGGCAAACGCCGGAGCTAAAAATAGTTCTTATCTTGAAGAAAGTCTTCATCTGGTAAAGGAAATATTGGATATAATAAAAAATTATTTTTCTATCAAGTACGATGAAGATTCCACAGCCTATGGTAGGCTTTTAATTCACCTGAAATACTTGTCAAGGCGGGTTTTTAAGGAAGACAGTTCTATTCTTGAACAGCCAAGCAATAGATTGATTTATCGGTTAAAAGCGGAGTTTCCCGAAGAGAGTTCCTGTGTGGAAAGTATGGGTGTTTTTATTAAGCAAACATATGATTATGCCGTCAGCGATGATGAAAAATCATACCTTATTATTCATATACATAGTTTACTTGGGGAATTTCAAAAGGGGATAGTGTCATAAATAGGTTGTACGGCGGGGCTTGATCCCTGTTTTGCATAATTGTTTTAGTTTTAAGCTAAGACAATCAAAATTTAGACCGTTCATAGACATGCGTAGGTCTATGAACGGGACGCATTAAAAACGAAGGAGTATAGATGGACAATGCTAAATTTATTCAGGACCTGTTGCCACTGATAGGCGGTGCTGATAACATTAAAAATGCTATCACCTGTCATACTCGTCTGCGGATAACCCTGTCGGATTATTCCCGGGTAAAGGACGATATGGTAAAGAGCCTTGAGGGTGTTATGGCTACCAGGATGTCGGCGGATCAATATCAGGTTATCATGGGTGATAATGTAAAAACCGCATATCGGGAGCTTCTCAAGTATGTGAGCCTACAGGGTGATTCCGCCTCCGATAGTAATAGGGGTAAAAAGAAATTTAACCCCCTGGGAATTTTTGCGGAAACCATGTCCGCTATTTTTACCCCCCTTATTATTACTATCTGCGGATCCGGCTTGATGATGGGTGTTCAGATACTGTTCAATAAGATGGGTTTGATTGGGCCCGGAGATACTTCCTACGAAGTATTGGGGGTGCTCGGTAATGTGGCATTTTATTTCCTGCCCTTCACCGTGGCGGTAAGTGCGGCGGATCGTTTTAAGTGTAACAAATACATGGCAATAGCGATTGTGGCGGTCCTGATGCACCCCACCTGGATGGCTCTTTCTGCGGGCGGCCTGGACAGGGTATTGCTTTTTGATGTTATCCCGATTCGATTGCTCAGTTATTCCTCTGCGGTCATTCCTCCCCTGCTTTCTGTTTACCTGCTGGCAAAATTTGAAAAGTTACTCGTTAAGGTTATCCATCCGGCACTGGGGACCGTTTTAGTGCCTCTCCTGGAACTGCTGATCCTGGGCCCGGTAATTCTGGTGTTGGTGGGACCCTTCTCCCAATGGGCGAGCGATATTCTGGCCCGGGGCTATCAGTGGCTCTATGGCACTGCTTCTATTCCTGCCAGTATGCTATTCGGCGGACTGTACCCGCTTATTGTTCTGTCCGGCTCCCATCTTACCTTTGTTCCCCTGATGCTGGACTCGATAGGCAAGATTGGTGTTGACTATATTATGCCCCTTATGTCCATCGCCCACTGCGGTCTAGCCCCGGCTTCCCTGGCGGTTTTCTTCATAACGAAGAACGCCAAGTTTAAATCTGTGGCTGCCACCGGCGCCCTAATAACCGGCATAGGACTCACGGAGCCCGCTTTATACGGCGTGTGTCTTCCCCTGAAGAAGCCCCTGGTTGTTTCATGTGTCGCGAGTGCACTCGGGGGTTTGTTTTATGGGATCTTCCACGTATCGGCCTTGTCATTGGGACTCTCGCCGCTGGGTTCGATTCCCCTGTATTTTACCAACACCTTCGTGTATTGGGTTATCGGCGCACTGGGTACTGCGGTTCTTGCCTTCGTGGGCACATGGCTGTTTGGCTATAAAGACGGGGATGAACAGAAGATTCCCGCATATGTGAATAAATAACCAAGAGGAGAGAAAGAAATGGGAAAACGCTTTTTAGATTATACCCCCCGGGAATTGGTGAAATTGGGGCAACGGGATTTTTTGGATAGTATCCGTGCGTCTGAGGGTAGGGTGGTAGGAGCATATGTGTGCCCCTATGCGCCGAATTATGTGGAGAAGGTTTCTAATCTGGAACTCGCCGCTTCATTTGGCGCGGACTATATAACCCTGGAGGGACTCAACCCAAGGAAAATGCAAATGCCCGGGCTGCCTTCAAAAAATCCCGGGGATGACAGTCCCTTTAAAGCTAGTTTGCAGGTGGAGATGGGATATGGTTGGAGTGTTCCCGAATTAAAAAACCTGGTAGGCCGGCCGATTGGGTTGATCCTCCTGGTGCCTCAATCGGAGGATGCCCCCTTCGGGCCCCTCTATGCGGATTCGGCATACTCCCCGGAGATGGTACAATTTGTGTCCGCTGCGGGGTTTGACTTTGTTGTTCTCTGCGGTTTGGATTTTGATTCTATGATCCGGGCGGTGGAAAATACTAAGGCCCTGGTTGGTGATACCATGGTTATTGAGGCGGGGATTCCCCATGGTCCGGGGACCATCCAGGGGGAGTATCCGCCTTATAATCTTCGTGGGGTGTCAACCCCGGAATTTGTAAAGCGCCTGGCCAAGGCGGGAGCGGATATCGTGGATATCCCGGCGGTTGGGGTGGCTCCGGGGTTCACTATGGATTATGTGGGCAGTCTGGTTGATGCGGCTCATGAAGGTAAAGCCCTGGCGGCGGCCAGTATTGCTCATTCGGTTGAAGGATCTGATCCCGTAACGGTGGGGCGTGCTGCGGTGGACAATAAAATATGCGGGTTTGATATGTTTAATTTTGCTGCCGGTGGGGTATATGAAAGTGTTGCCCTTCCCGAGCAGCTGCAGAATTTTTGTATTGCACTGAAAGGCCGGCGTCATACTTTTCGGCGTATGTGCCAGTCCCCGTTACGGTAATATCCGGAGGCTTATATGTTTTTTTTTGGAGAAAAAAAGAAACCTTCCTGCGGGCTGGTGTATGCAACCCAAAACGGAAGTATATTGCCTCTGTCGGAGATGCCCGATGAGGTTTTCGCAGATAAGGTGCTGGGGGATGGTGTATGTTTAATACCCGCCGACGGAATGGTCTATTCCCCAGTGGATGGGGTGGTAGAAACAGTGGCGGATTCCCGTCATGCTTACGGTCTTGTCGCATCGGACGGAGCGGGTATTATGATTCATATTGGTGTTGATACGGTGGAGCTGGCCGGCAGAGGTTTTCAAGCCAAGGTCCGTGTAGGGCAGCGTGTAAAAATCGGAGATTCCCTGTGCAAGGTGGATCTTTCCGTTCTGAGGGATGCGGGATACCATGTCCATACCGCAGTAATACTCACCAATTTGGACCGATTTCAGATTACGGAGATCCACACCGGTGATGGGACGGCAAAAGAGGCCATTGTATTTCGCTATCAGAAACGGTGAGGCCCGTGTGGTATCCGACTATTAACGAAGCCCTGCCGGCGTTCCGGAAATATCGGCATCAAGTGGATGCTAAAAGGGTTTTGACATTGGTTTTATTAAATTCCAAATGGTTTTGCATTGCCTGTTTTGCAGTATCGGGGTTGCGGGCCTCAATTGCTTTTATAATATCATTGTGAATACTCAGGGCTTTTAGGGTTTCATATTTTTTTAACGAATGATTATAAAGATCAATACCGTAATGTATCACCGGAATCAAGTTCGGCATAACCATATTCCGCGAGCTCTTAGCCAGTATCGTATGAAACGCAATGTCTTCATTACTGTAATCTTTGCCGTTCTGTGCGAGTTCTTCTATTATTAACTGGATTTTTTTCATCTCCGATATTTCATCCTCCGAGGCGGATAGCGCAGCAAGAGACGAGATTTCAGGCTCCAGAATATAACGGATGGTTACCAAATCCGCTACTAGTTGTAACTTATTTTCTGTATAGGCAAACCCAAAGGGGTCATCGACCATGCCGGGCTTTTCACATACAAAAGTTCCTTTTCCTCTGCGTATCTCCAGGATGTTTCTGGCAATAAGCAGTTTTATCGCTTCTCGAACAGTTCCGCGCCCTACATGAAATAATTGGGCCAATTCAAATTCGTTGGGGATTTTTCCACCGGCGGCTAACTGCCGTTGAAGAATAAATTGATAAATTTGGTCCGCTATTTGCTCGGTAAGCAAAGGGAAATTGATACCCTTCTGTCTAAGTTCCTCAAACATCGGACCCTCCTCGAATAAAGTACACTAAGTATTCCATAAAGCTATAGAAAATTCAACGAAGATAAATAGTGTTTTCTTAAAATAATCTGAAAAGCGCTTTTTCTCTCTATGAATTATTTTCCTGAAAATATTTAATTCTTTATATTATATAGAGTTAATGGTTTTTAAAAAAATCGAAGCCGTGACACTTATAAATAATAAAAAAAAACTTGACGTACGAGAATAGCCATGATATCATTATAGAGAGGTTGGACGTAGGACGTAGTAAAGAAATCGAAATATAGGTTCTAATAAAGGGAGAAAGAGTATGGCTGTATTTGTTACCGGCGGCGGCGGGTTTTTGGGGCAAACCCTGGTGGATAACCTGATTGCTCTAGGGCATCAGGTTTTAGTTTTTGACTATAATGCGCCAAAAGAGGATGTGATTGCCCGGTGGAAGGGCAAGGCTGAATTTCGGCAGGGAGACATTCGGGACGCAAAGCTTATCGATGACCTTATCGCGGAATCCGGAACAAGCGATCCCATTATTCATCTCGCGGGGATTTTGACCGCCGGGTGTGATCGGGACCCCCAGGCCGCTATTGCCATTAATCTGGGGGGTACCTACAATGTTCTTGAGGGCGCCCTTAAGCACGGCAAGCGGCGGGTCATTTTTGCCAGTACCATCGGGGTATATGGGCGGGGACTTCCCCAACCCATCACGGAAGGTATGGAAAAGGAGCCTGACGGCTGGTACGGGGTGACTAAGCTCATGGCCGAGCAGGTAGGGTTGCTGTATGTGCGCCGTCATGGTCTTGACTTCCGGGCCGTACGCTTTGCTGCAGTTACCGGGGCGGGGAGGGTTGCGGTAGGCTCCGCAAGCCTGTTTACCTCTCTCATTCCCGAAAAAGCGGCAAAGGGAGAGCCCTACGCGATTGAAGTAACTTCGGATACCTCTTACCCGGTGGTATATATTAAGGACGCTGTGAGCGCCCTGGTAAAACTTGCCTATGCGCCGGAAGCAAAAAGCCGGATATATAATATCGCCTCAGGGAATGTGGTGGTTGATAAGATGGTTGATTATATAAAAAAAACAATTCCCGATGCAAAGTTTAGCTATGCGCCGGTTGATGACATTATGGCCGTTGTCTCCGGATACAAGGAATGGACCATAGGTTGTGGGTGTGCGGCAAAGGAAATTGGCTGGACTCCCTCTTATGCGGTTGAAAAGATGGTCGATGATATTATCGCGCAGGCGCGTACAAACGTTGGCTAAATTTTCACAGGTCATTACCGCCGTACTTGCCAACCCTATATGAGGGCATACTATTCTGACCTGAAAACGTATGGGCTAATAGGAGCTATATATGAGTGAAAAATTCAGAGATAGTCAATGGGACCGACACGGCGTTATCGGAGGTATCTTAGATCCCATCCGAATACCCAAGATGGCCAATGCGGTTCAAATATTCGAGGACACCACCCTTCGGGATATTACCGGTGAGGTTGCAAAGCAGTTTGACAAGAAAGAACTTGCCGCAACGATAAAACCCGGAATGAGCGTTGCCATTACGGCGGGCAGCAGGGGGGTCGCCAATATCGCCATTATCCTCAAGGAAGTGGTAGCCCAGGTTAAAAAACTTGGGGGTAAGCCGTTTATCTTCCCCGCTATGGGGAGTCACGGCGGAGCGACTGCGGAAGGGCAGCTTGAAATGCTCAAGGGTTACAACATAACTGAAGAATTCGTCGGCGCCCCTATCAAGTCGAGCATGGAAACCGTCGTTATTGGTCACTCGCCGGAGGGAAAACCGGTTTCCATCGACAAAAATGCCAGCGAGGCGGATGGCATTCTGGTGGTGGCGCGGATAAAGCCCCATACCGCCTTTCGGGGTACCTATGAAAGCGGCCTCCTAAAAATGATGGTCATCGGTATGGGCAAACAGAAAGGCGCGGAAAGCTGCCACGATGAAGGTTTTGGCAAAATGGCGCACAATGTGGAGGTCTATGCGGATGTCATTATGGCAAAAGCAAAGATACTATTTGGCCTCGCCCTGGTGGAAAACGCCTTTGACAACACCTGCCTTATCGAATCTGTCCCCACCGCGAAATTCAAGGAACGGGAAGCAAAGCTCCTTATCAGCGCGAAGGAATGGATGCCGAAGATATATCTGCCCAAGTTCGATATCCTCATTGTCGATCAAATTGGCAAGAATTTTTCCGGCGACGGCGCGGACCCGAACATCACGGCCACCTACTGTACGCCCTACGCCTCGGGGGGGCCGGAGTTCCAGCGCTACGTCATTCTCGACCTTTCCGAAGAGACCCATGGAAACGCCATTGGCCTGGGAATGGCCGACTTTTCGACCAAACGGGCCTTTGACAAAATGGACTTTGACGCCACCTACCCGAATGGGTTTACCTGCACCGTTGTATCGGGCGTAAAAGTTCCGGTAATTCTAAAGAGCGATAAACTGGCTATTAAGGCGGCTATTTTCTGCTGCACCGGCATAGACAAGTTAAATCCCCGGATTGTCAGAATTAAGAACTCATCCCACGTCGAGGAAATTGTAATATCCGAAGCCCTGGTAGAGGAAGCCAAAAAGCATCCCAATATAAAGGTGCTGGAAGAGGCTAAGGAAGTCGTTTTCGACAAAGACGATAACTTCACCATCGGCGGACATTAGACACAGCGCCCGGCTTTAACGCCGGGTTTTTTTTGCTTTTTTTTCTTGACAGCAGGATATAGCTATGTTACCATTTATAAGGTCATAAGACGTATGATGTATTATTTATTCTGGGTTTTACCCGGATAAATGTGTAACTGAGAGGAGAAAAGAATGAAGAAAATTGCATTAGCAGCTATTATTTTGATAGCTACGGGAACCATGGCGTTTGCCAATGGCGGTCAACAGGGCGGCGCTGGTACCACCGGATCACCTAAAAAGGTGTCGATTTCACACACGGCTTCGGTAGAAAGTCCCTGGGAAGTTGCGGCGCTCCAGTTTGCAAGGGACGTAAACGCCCGTTCCGGCGGACGTTTTGATGTACAGACCTACCCTAATGGACAGCTCTGTCAAAAAAACCCGAACATCATGGTAGAGATGGTACAGACGGGCAGTACCCAGATTGGTATTGAGTCCATGACAACTCTGGGCGCCCTGAATCCCGATGTGTCAATCCTAAATCTGCCATTTTTCTTTGAGAGTGTTGATCATGTTGATCGCTTCCTCAAGTCGAAACCCGCTATCTGGGAAAAATGGATGCAGCAGTTTGAAAAGAACAACCTCGTCATTATCGGCGTGTCCCCCCGTCCCATGCGCCAGCTTAACAACAATGTCCGTATCATCAAGACCCCGGACGATATCAAGGGCATGAAATTCCGGGTTCCGAACAACCCGCTTTATGTGGCAATTTTCGAAGCCTTCGGCGCCAAGCCGGTACCCATGTCATCGGGCGAAATCTATTCGGCGATTCAGCTTGGTACGGTCAACGGTGAGGATAACTCTGTCCAGCTTCAATATGACTTCCGCACCTATGAGGTAGCCAAAAACTTTACCCTGATCAACTACATCGCTGATACGTCCATGATCTTCATGAACAAGGACTTTTTCTACGCCTTAAGCGCCGAAGATCAGGCGCTGGTCCGCAAGGCTGGCCAGGAGTGGGCGGATAAAAACACGGCGGAAGACCTTACCTACTATGATAAGTCATACAAGTTAATGGCCGATGCCGGAACACAATTCTACACCATGCCCCAGGTTGACCGTGACAAGTTCAAAGCATTGCTCGGCGACTTCTACAAAGTATACGAGGCCAAGTACACCCCTGCGGATTGGAAAGCCTTCCAGGACGCCGTCAACGCCGCGAAATAATTGTCCTATGCGGCATTCAACATTGAAGTTTGGAATGCTACCGTAGAGTTTTATCGAACCCTCCTGTTTCCAACATAAATGGGAGGGTTTTTTATAAGAGGATACCATGAAACAATCACGCAATCCGGTTATCTTTCATCTACTGCGAATTGACAACATAGTCGCCGGTGTCTTTTTGGGGATGATTTTTCTTGATGTGATGATGCAAATTATCAGCCGTGTGACACCGGGGAACGCAATTTCCTGGACGGTGGAGGTGGGCGAAATGCTTCTCGGCGCCGTCATCTGGATAGGTATT
Organism: Treponema primitia; assembly: GCF_046533075.1. GTDB lineage: Bacteria > Spirochaetota > Spirochaetia > Treponematales > Breznakiellaceae > Termitinema > Termitinema primitia_B. Next base: position 12,204 of record NZ_JAJQRB010000047.1, read on the forward strand.
GGCCCTGCGGTGCTCTCAAATTCCCATGTCCGCTTTGATCTCTTGCTCAACAAAGTGCCGCTCAAGGGGCAGCGGGTACTCTTTGTCTTCGGCAACCTCACCTTTGCCTCCTTCCTTTCCATAATGGCCTTCTACACGATCAACCTGCTCAGTTTCTACCTTAAAACCAACTCGGTCACGACGATTCTGCGCTGGAACAAGTTTTGGGTACGTCTGCCGATGTTTGTGGGATGCATTATCGGTATCATCCGTATGCTGATGCAGGCTTGCGATTTTGCCACCGGCAAGCGAAAGCTTCCCAGCGAAGAAACGGCGGAAGCGTTGGAAGCGATAAAAGCAAAAAAAGGAGACGTTTAATGCCGATAATGTCGATAACCCTGGTGGTATTAGCCGCCGTTATGCTCATCCTGGGCATCCCCATAGCGGTGGCCCTGGGCTTTGCTTCAACGCTTACCGTATTGTTTTTCAAGCCGATTCCCAACATGGTGATGATACCCCAGCTTTTCAGCGAGGCGGTTACATCATTCGTGATGCTGGCGGTACCGCTGTTCATTCTGGTGGGCAATTTGATGGAGCGGGGAACCATTGGCCGCAAACTCATTGACTTTTGCGGCTCCATCGTCGGCTGGCTTACCGGCGGACTGGGCGCCGTCAACATCGTGGGCAGCATGATTTTCGGAGGCGTTTCCGGTTCGTCCCTGGCGGACACGGCCACTTTCGGCACCATTCTGATTCCCCGTATGAAGGCCGATGGCTATCCGGAGGATTATGCCGGCGCGGTAACGGTCACTTCATCATGCTTGTCCACGGTAATACCGCCGAGCATTCAAATTGTGCTCGCCGCCGCCGCTACGAACCAGTCGGTTTCCCGCGCCCTGGCGGCCGGTGTTGTTCCCGGCATTATTGTCACCGTATTGCTGTTGATACCGAACCACTTCATAAGTAAAAAACACGGCTATGGAACAAAGGTCCCCTTCAGTTTCCATAACGTTGTGGAAAAATTTAAAACCTGCTGGGCGGCGCTTCTTGCGCCGCTCATTATTCTGGGAAGTATATTTTCGGGCTTCGTCACCCCCACCGAAGGCGCCGGCGTGGCGGTGTTATATGTACTCTTTATAGACGGGGTGGTCTTCCGCAACCTGAAGCTTAAAGATATTTGGGATTGTCTTAAAAAGACAGCCTGCCTCACCAGCGCAATCCTGTTAATTGCATCCGCAAGCTCGGTGATGAACTTCGTGATTGCCTACGAAAATGTACCCCAGGCTTTGTTGAATCTGCTTACCGCCGTACCGGGTGGGAAAACCGGCTTTATGTTGGTAATGATCATAATGTTAATTATCATCGGCATGACCATAGACGCCACTCCCGCTACCCTGATTTTCACCCCGCTTTTCATGCCCGCCGCTGTGGCAATGGGTTTCGATCCTACCCACTTCATCATGGTCATGGTTATGGGTGTCGCAATCGGTATGACGACTCCGCCCTACGGAGTCTGCCTTTTCAGCATCACCACTATCGCAAATATCCCCATGGGTAAGTTGATAAAAGCATCGGTACCGTTCTACTCTATGCTTATTCTGGCAATTATACTGACGGCCTATGTCCCGCAGTTATCCCTTCTTTTACCGAAACTTTTGGGGATGTAAGGATTTTTTATGCCGCGAACTGTAATTTACAGCATCGCTGTAACCACGGAAAAATTAGGAGACGGTGCGCCGGTGCCCCTGCACGGAGAACTGGAAGAGCTTTTCAAGACGGTGTCGGAATTGGGATTTGACGCGGTGGAATATCATGTCCGCAACCCTGAAAAGGCCGACATCGCCGCCCTGCAGGGGCTCGTTAAAAAATACGGCGTGGGCATCTGCGGCATCGGGACCGGTTTTGAGTACAGCATGAACGGCAATAGCTTCACCTCCCCGGACCAATCTATCAGAGAGCGGACAGTGGAAAAATACAGATCCTTCATTGATCTGGCTGCTCCCTTCGGCGCATCGGTGTTCATCGGCCTTTGCCGCGGGACGGCGCCGACCTTCAGGGAAATACCCCATTACCTTGAATTGCTCGCCGAAATGCTGCGTCCCCTCGTGCCCTATGCCCGGGAAAAGCACGTCCTGCTCGTCCTTGAGCCCATTGCCTTCTATATGACAAACCTATTGAACAAAGTGGTGGAAACTATCGACTACATAGCCTTGTATGGCCTTGACGGAATACAGTTACTCCTTGATACGCACCATATGTACATTGAAGATCCCTCTGTTGTAAACGCATTCCGGCAAGCTGCGGGTCGCATCGGTCACATCCATATCTCGGACAGTGACCGCCGCTACCCGGGGAGCGGTCTGGTTGACTATACCGCCGTCGCGAAGGTCCTCAATGACATCGGTTATACGGGTCCTGTTTCCGTGGAAATTCTCCCGTATCCAAGCGGCATTGAGGCGGCGCGTTACAGCATCGCCTGGATGAGGAGCATGTGGGGCAAATAGTTACCTGTTCCCGGGTTCTCTTTGAAGAAAAAAATCATACTTCTTACTTTTTATCCAAAATTGATGTTTTTTGTCATTGAACGTGTTATTTTCGGTCAATTGTAAAATTTTACTACAAATAAAATTAAAGAGACTTGACAGTTGAATTTAGCCATGGTACTATAAAATAAAGAATATGACGTAGGACGTAGTATGTAAAGGAAGTAAAATGAAACAGATACGAATTGTCAGTCCCTTTACGTTTCAGGTTGAGGATGTGCCGGTTCCGGAGATAAGCGATACCAAGGTACTGCTTAAAATTGAACGTATTGGCGTATGTGCCAGTGATATGCAGATATATCATGGTAAGCATAAATTCATGAGCTTCCCCGTGATACTGGGACATGAGGCGTCCGCAGTTGTTGACAAAGCGGGCGGTAAGGTTTCGGGATTTACGCCGGGCGATAGAGTTACCATTGAGCCTCAGGTTTACTGCGGACATTGTTATCCCTGTGAATCCGGGCGTTTCAATGTTTGTGAAAACCTCAGCGTTATCGGAGTACACCGGGACGGCTGTTCCTGTGAATACATGGAGATTGATCCGAAGTATCTGCACAAGGTTCCTGCCACTATGCCGGTGGAACTGGTCACCCTCGTGGAGCCCTTTGCGGTTGGGGTGGGAGCGGTAAGGCGGGCGGCGAAACTTGAGGGCGCCAATGTGGTAGTAGTCGGCGCCGGGACCATCGGAAATTTTACCGCCCAGGCGGCGAAGGCCCTTGGAGCAGGAAAAGTAATGGTCACCGATATAAACCAGCAAAAACTTGATTATGCCGCCGAATGCGGTTTGGACGCCTGTGTTAATACACGGGATAAAAGCCTTAAAGAAGCGATTGCGGACGTGTATGGTAAAAGGCGGGCGGATATTATTATTGACTGCGCCGCAGTTTCAGTTGGGTTTAAGTCCATCCTTGAGGCGGCCCGGCAGCGTTCAGAAATCATCATAACCGGAAATTACAAAGAGCCTGTTGAGTTTAATGTGCCGCTTCTTCAGCGGCAGGAAATTTCGATGATAGGCCACATGATGTATATACGGGAGGATTTCCGCATTGCCATTGAACTATTGGCGGGCGGAAAAATTGTTACGTCTAAAACAATAACAAAAGTGTTTCCCTTTGATGAATATGGGAAGGCGTTTGAATATGCGGATGCCAATCCTGATTCAATCATGAAACTTATGATTCAATTATGAGGAGTGTGTTTTGAGTAGTAAAGTAGCGCAGTTATTGGAAAAAAAACGGGATACGGCTAATACGGCGCCGGAACTGGCAGCCTTGGCCGCTTCTTTCAGACTGGCAATGTTTGACGTGCTGCATAGCCGCGGCACCGGACATTGGGGCGGGGCGTCTTCGGCGGCCGAAATTGTAACGGCATTGTATTTTAACCGGCTTAAGGTTGATCCCAAAAACCCCAGATGGGAGGATAGGGATCGTTTTATCCTTTCCAAGGGGCATGCGTCAATTAATCTGTATACGATATTGGCGCACCGCGGGTTTTTCTCCGTGGATGAACTGCCCAAGTTCAGGGTTCGGGGTTCAATACTTCAGGGACATCCCAATATGAAATTGACCCCGGGCGTGGATATTTCTACCGGCGCCCTTGGGCACGGTCTTTCTGTCGGAGCCGGCATGGCCCTTGCGGCAAAGCTTGCGGGTAAAACGTACAAGACCTATGTGCTTTCAGGTGAAGGCTGCCTTGATGAAGGCTCAACCTGGGAAGCCCTGCTTTTTGCGGCGAAGTACAAGGTTAAAGGATTGGTATACCTTATTGATTATAACAAGGTACAGCTTGACGGGACCTCGCAGGATATTCTTCCCCTGGAACCTCTGGCGGATAAATTCAAAGCCTTTGGTTGGAATTTGGCGCCCCAGTTTTATAACGGACACGACACTGCCGAGGTCCTCAAGTCCTTTGAATGGATAGATAGTAATGATGTTTGGCCCAAGGTGGTGGTGTATAATACCATTAAAGCCAAGGGCGTTTCATTTATGGAAGGGAAAAACGCTTGGCATGGCGCTCCTATTGATGATGATAGTTACGCAAAGGGCCGTCCCGAACTGGCGGCGGATCTGGAAAAAAAGGAGGCCGCGTTATGAGTGTTACCATGCGGGATGCGTTCGGGAAAAAACTCGAAGCTCTGGGGGCTGTTAATAAAAAGTTAGTTGTGCTTGACGCCGATGTTTCGGGCAGCACAAAGTCTTCTTATTTTGGGAAAGCTTTTCCGGATCGCTTTTTTAACTGCGGTGTAGCGGAGGGAAATATGGCCGGTGTTGCTGCGGGACTCGCCACGGCCGGGTTTCATCCGGTTATAAATGCCTTTGCCATATTTATTGCCCTTAAAACGGCGGATCAGATACGGCACGATTTTTGTTACAATAAGTTACCCGTGGTAATCGCCGGGGCCTATGGCGGGTTAAGCGATTCCTTTGACGGGGCAAGCCATCAGGCCATAGCGGATATTGCGATAATGCGGGCTTTCCCAAATATGGAAGTGATTGTCCCCGGTGATAACAAACAGGCCGAGCTTGCCCTTGATTACGCCCTTCTACAACACCATCCGGTGTATATCAGGTTGAGCCGTAACGATACTCCCGAAATTCCCGTATCAGAGGGGTTTACATCCAAGGCGCCAATTCTTTTGAAAACCGGGTCCGATGTAACTCTGGCGGCCACAGGGCTTACTGCGCAAATAACGCTGGAGGCTGCTGCGCTTCTTGAAAAAGACGGCATTAAGGCGGAAGTTTTTTCCGTACCCTTTGTAAAACCTATTGAGGGCGATAGCCTTGAAAAGTCGGTACAGAAAACTCATAAGCTTGTTACGGTGGAAGAACATTCGGTAGTCGGAGGATTTGGCAGCGCCTGTCTTGAAAAACTGACAAAAAGTGGTGTACCCTTTACTTGGGTTCCTATCGGTGTCCAGGATACTTTCGGGGATACCGGCGGCTATGCCGAGTTGCTTGCTGCATACGGGTTAAGTGCGGAAAAAATTGCCGAAAAGGTAAAAGGTAAATAAACAAGGAGTATTGGGAATGAAAGAACCTATTAAGAAGTATTTTAAAGTTGGGCTGATTGCCTTTATGGCGTATCCCTCCATGGCTAAGGGGGAGGACCCCAATACCTACGATAATATCCGGCGTATTGCGGCGGACGATTATTTTGACGCCATTGAAGTAAACTGGATCAAGGATGCGGAGACCCGCAAAAAAGTGGCGAAGCTGCTTACGGATTCTCACATTACCGTCTGTTACGGCGGTCAGCCCCGGCATTTGACCACGGGCTTTAACGCAAACCACCTGGATGAGGCGGAGCGGCAGAAGGCCGAGGCTACCCTGATAGAAGCCATTGATGAAGCGGAACAGCTCGGTTCCAAGGGGATCGCATTCCTTTCGGGCAAGTGGCAGAAGGAAACCAAGGATCAGTCCTATGCCCAGCTTCTGAAAACGACCCGGAATCTCTGCGATTATGCCAAAAAGAAGAACATGAACGTGGAGCTTGAGGTCTTTGATTACGACATCGCCAAGCAGTCCCTCATTGGCCCCGCGCCCTATGCGGCTCAGTTTGCCGCAGAAATACGCAATACCCACAACAACTTCGGCCTGCTCATCGACCTTTCCCATATCCCCATGACCCATGAAAAATCGGAGTTCGTGGTACGGACCCTGCGGCCCTATCTTACCCATTTCCACATCGGGAACACGGTATGCGAGGATCCCGCCGCTCTCGGTTACGGCGATGAACACCAACGGTTTGGTTTCCCGAACGGGTCCAATGATACTCCCCAGGTGCTTGATTTTCTGAGGGTGCTTAAGAATGAAGGTTTCTTCAACGCCGAAGATCCCTATGTGTTGAGTTTTGAGGTGAAACCTTTTAAGGATGAGGACCCCGAAATTATCATAGCTAACGCCAAGCGGGTATTAAACCGCGCTTGGGCATTATTGGAGGATTAGATGAAGATTGTAGTTTTAGACGGGTACACCGAAAACCCCGGTGATTTAGATTGGAAGGGCTTTGAAGCCCTTGGTTCAACCAAGGTGTACGACCGCACCAATGTTAACGATCCTAAGGAGATCCTCTCCCGGATTGGCGATGCGGAGGCGGTTATTGTGAACAAGACTCCCATATCCAGGGAAACCATAGCCGCCAGCCCCAATATTAAATTCATTGGGGTGCTTGCCACGGGGTACAATGTGGTGGATGTTGCGGCGGCCAAGGAGAAGGGGATACCGGTTTGTAATATTCCGACCTATGGCACCTGGGCGGTGGGACAGTTTGTTATCGGCCTGCTCCTGGAAATATGTCACCACATCGGGCATCACGATAGGGTTGTGCACGACGGTAAATGGCAAAATAATGCGGACTGGTGCTTCTGGGATTATCCCCTGATCGAGCTTGCAAATAAAACCATCGGTATTATCGGTTTCGGGCGTATTGGGCAGGTAACCGGGCAGATCGCCAAGGCCCTGTCCATGAAGGTCATCGCCTACGATGAGTTCCAGACCGATACGGGCAAGGCCATCGCGGAATATGTAAGTCTGGACAAGCTGCTGGCGGAATCCGATGTGATTGCCCTGCATTGCCCCCTGTTCCCGTCCACCCAGGGTATTATCAACAAAAACACCATTGCCAAGATGAAGGACGGGGTAATTATCCTGAACAATTCCCGTGGTCCCCTGGTAGTTGAACAGGATCTGGCGGATGCCCTCAATTCAGATAAGGTGTATGCGGCGGGTCTGGATGTGGTTTCCACCGAACCGATTAAGGGGGATAATCCTCTGCTCAAGGCAAAGAACTGTATCATTACCCCCCATATTTCCTGGGCGCCCAAGGAAAGTCGTCTGCGCTTAATGAATATCGCCGTAGATAACTTGAAAGCCTTTGTTGCCGGGAAGCCAATCAATGTGGTTAATCCCTAAAAAAATAAAGCTGTTATGAACGCAATTGGGGCGTATTCGACCTTATAAAAGAATACGCCCATTCTAAAGGCGAAAGTTACCGGGCTTATTGACAGGCGAAATTTTCAATGCTATTATAACAAAAATGATTACGGCAACGTTTGCGCAATCGTTTGTTACCTTATCGGAGGAAAAAAATGGGTATCATTGAAAAACTGAGGCTTGATAACAAAAAAGCCTTTGTGACAGGAGGCGCCCGGGGGATTGGTTATAATATTACCCTCGCCCTAGCCGAGGCCGGCGCCGATGTGGCCATTGTGGATATGGACGAATCGACCGCCAAAACATCGGCGGAGGAAATCGCCAAACAGACGGGCAAGAAAATTATTGCCGTCAAGGCTGATGTTACAAAAAAGGCCGATGTGGACGCGATGATCGATTCGGTCCTTAAGGCTTTCGGCAGGATCGATGTGGCTTTTTGTAATGCCGGTATCGCTCTGAACGTTCCCGCTGAGGAGATGACCCTGGAGGATTGGAACAAGGTTATCAATATCAACCTGACCGGGGTGTTCCTTACCGCCCAAGCGGCGGGGAAGGTGATGATTAAGCAGGGTGGCGGGTCGATTATCAACACCGCATCCATGTCGGCGCATATCGTCAATGTGCCCCAGCCGCAGTGTTCATACAATGCGTCAAAAGCGGGGGTTATTCAGCTTACGAAATCCCTGGCGGTGGAGTGGGCGTTGAAAAACGTGCGGGTGAACAGCATCAGCCCGGGGTATATCGGTACGGACCTTATCATGAATTCACCGCTTCTGAAGCCGCTCATCGAAAAGTGGTGTGCCCAGTCGCCCCTGCACCGTTTGGGAAAACCCGAGGAACTACAGGCTATTGCGGTGTATCTGGCGGGGGACGCCAGCGCATTTACCACCGGTTCCGACTTTGGGATTGACGGGGCGTTTACCTGTATCTAAAATCGGGGATTTACCGGTTCAGTTCCGCTAATTCCCGGTGAACTAATTCTGTCAATTCTTCTGCCGCCTTGGTAAGTTCAACAAGGCGGTTTTCTTTTTCTGCACGCCTCTTGATTTCCACCCTGGGGGTATCCCCGGCGAGGTTCTTGTCCCCAACCACCACCCGGTAGGGTATGCCGATAAGATCGGCGTCGTTGAATTTGACCCCCGGCCGTTCGTTCCGGTCATCCAGAAGCACCTCAATGCCCTTCTTTCCCAGCTCCGCAGCAATGCTGTCCGCAGCGGTTTTAACGGCGCCATCGTACTTGATGGGGACGATGATCACATGGAAGGGCGCAATGGTGATGGGCCAGATGATGCCCTGCTCATCGTGGTGCTCTTCGATAGCCGATGCCAGGGTGCGGTCCAGGCCTATGCCGTAACAGCCCATGGTGGGGGTATGGCTTTTGCCGTTTTCATCCAGGTAGCTCACCCGCATGGACTTGGTGTATTTGTAGCCCAGCTTAAAGATATGCCCCAGCTCATTGCCCTTCTTCTCGTAGAGCGCCTCCCCGCAGACAGGACAGCGGTCCCCGGCAACAACGGTGCGGACATCGGTGACCAGCCAGGGGCTAAAGTCCCGGCCATAGGCTACGTGGGTGTAGTGGAGGTCCTTGGCTAAAGCGCCGGCCACAGCATCGCTCATGGCGGTGACCGTCTCGTCGGCGATGACCGGTACGCTGGTGAGGCCGACGGGGCCGGCGAAACCCACGGGGGCGCCGGTGATGCGCTCAACATCGGTGTCTGCGGCGAGCATTACTTCTGCGGCCTTGAGTATGGCGGCAAGCTTAACTTCGTTGACGTCCAGGTCGCCGCGAATGGTCACGGCGAAAAAGGCTTCGGGGTAGACCAGGGGAGCATCGGGGGCAAGTTTACGCTGCACAAGTTTTGCGCAGCCCGGGGCCTTGGACAGGTCCAACTCTACGTTGACCGCCTTGTAGATCAGGGTTTTGATGAATTTTTTCGCATCGGTTTTGAGAAAGCCGCAGAGTTCCTCTATAGTTTTGACGTGTGGGGTATCGATCTTTTCCAGCGCCGGAATTGAGACGGCGGCGGCCTTAGCGGCCTCGATCGAAGCGGGGACGGTGTAGTCCGGTTTGCAGGCGGCCTTTTCCACGTTGGCGGCATAACCGCACGCGCTACTTGCAACGGAGTTCCCCGCGCTACTTGCAACGGAGTTCCCCGCGCTACTTGCAACGGAGTTTCCCGCGCATAGGAGGAGGGTATTGTCCCCAATCTCGCTTTCCACCATAAACTCTTCTGAGCCCGTACCGCCCATGGCGCCGGAATCGGCCCGGACGGGGATCACCGTGAGGCCGCAGCGCTTAAAGATACGCCGGTAGGCCCGGCCCATTTTCTGGTAGGTTTCGTCCAGGCTCTCATCATTGGTGTGATAGGAGTAGGCGTCCTTCATCACAAATTCCCGGCCCCGCATGACTCCGTAGCGGGGGCGTACTTCATCCCGGTACTTGGTGTTGATCTGGTAGAGCGAGAGGGGGAGTTGGCGGTAACTGGAAAGCTCGTCCCGAACTATCGCAGTAAAGGCTTCCTCCGCCGTGGGTGATACCACGAAGTCCGAATCCAGCCGGTTCTTAACCCGTAAAAGGGCTTCTCCCATGGCTTCCCAGCGGCCCGATTCCTTCCATAATTCGCCGGGGATCACCACGGTGGGCTTTATTTCCAGAGAACCGATGGCGTCCATCTCTTCACGGATGATATTTTCAACCTTTCTGAAGGACCGCAGACCCAGGGGCAGGTAGGCAAAGAGGCCGTTGGAGAGCTTGCGGATCATGGCCGCCCGGAGCATAAGGCGATGGCTTACGATTATTGCGTCACCGGGAACTTCCCGGAGGGTGGGGATAAATGTTTCAGAAACCTTCATGGTGTATTCCTTTGTGTTTTGAACTAGCATACCCGCTAAATTGCCTTTTTTGCAAGGCGCTTAGAACCAGAGATATACCCGGTGGAGCTGAACACAGATGATCCAGGTCCCGCCCACCAAGAGGAGGAGTCCCGGCAGGGGGGTTATCCAGGTATCTGCGGAGAGGAGTATCGCCCTTCCCCAGAACACCATGAGGGAACCTATGCCGATAAAAATATACTCCCTGGAACCCCGGGTATAAGCGGAGATAAAGAAACTGAGCATGGTAATCAGTACGATACCCACCTCCACCATTTTAAGCATGGAAGCATAGCCATAGATCATGGTCAGACTGCTGTCCCAGGCAAGACCATCTACCGGTACCCCCAGTGCGATAATCAGGGTGGCTATGGCGATGATAAAAACGATGCCCCCCTGTTTTTGTTCTCCCAACCCCGCTGCATAGAGACTGGCGGCAAAGAGGGAGAAGATCCCAAAGAACCGGGCAAAGAGCAGCACCCGGGAACTAATCACCAGGTAGACGCTGGGAAGATCATTCACCGTCCTGAGGGGCGCCATGACCCGCAATGTCTCAAAGGCAAAGGAAACTACAAAAAAGGCAAAAAAGAGGATCTCCGGGGACTGGGTTTTTTCAAAAAAATAGTAGATGAGGATCATGGTGACAAAGGCGTATAACACCGAGCAAATCATGGTAACAAAGGATACATAGGGCATGGCCTGAAAAAAATGGGAAACCAGGGACTGAAAAACCCCTGCGGACCGCGTGGCGGCGGCTCCGACTTCGGGATAAACTGAAAAGATTGTAAAGGACAACGATACGGTAAGTACCAGGGATAGAAGGGAGAAGACAATACCGGATTTGAAATAATTGTTTCGGACTGAAAGAGTCATGGGAATAGCATAAGGTATACCGGGATTGCGCTCAAGAGGGCGGCGATGCGTCAATGTCCATGAGCTGGGCCAGTTCTTCATCGCTGTCGGCGATGATGCTGGCTGCCAGGAAACGAGCTACGGCGGTTTCGGTGGTGTAGGCTCCCATGGGGACGGCGCCAAGCCGCCAGAGTTCACGGGAAGTGGTGTAGCCGGAAAAGTCTACGATACCCTCTTGCTGGGAGCTGCAGTAGAAACGTGCGCCCCGGCGTTTGCCCAGGGTGAAGGCCCGTTTAAGAGAATAGGGACCTTCGCGGAAGCCGGCGGTACCCGTATCGTATAATTCAAGGAAAAAGTTTTTGACCCCCTTGTCCATCAGGGATGCCAGGTAATCCGGGCGTATGCCGGGATAGAGCCGGATAACGCACATAGAATTTACCGCATTTTCCAACATTCGGGAAAGTATGTACTGATCCGCTTCCAGGGGACCCGTAAGAAGAGGGGTATCTGAAAAAATCGGCGCTTCCATATTCCAGTTCCGGAACCCATCTACCCCGATGTGTTCAAATTTCAGGTTCAGCGGGGAGAGGACCTTGCCGCCGTGTACTACGTAGACCCCCTTAGTTTTCCCCAAAGCCAGGGAAACCGCTTTTTTCATGGTCCGCTTGGCTTCCGGGGAGGCGCCCGGAGGGGTAGAGGAGGCGGCAAAAACAATGGGGGCGTTGGCATCGGCGAAGAGCCAGTAGATCAGGGGCGCCGTGTAGGGGAGAGTATCGGTGCCGTGGGCAATTACAATGCCATTGGCGGTTCCCGAGTTAAGCTTTTCTGCGATTGCCTCAATGAGGATGGCCCAGTCAGAAGGGATTATCTCTTCCGAAAGGATGCGGCCTACATTGATCGACTCAAACCGGACCTTTGAGGCATCGGTGAAATCTTCGTCCTTGCCGCTTCCCACTGTTGGCGGCGCAGCCAAGAGATCCCGCAGGACCTGCTCGTCGCCGGTTTCTACGGCGCCGTCTTCCCCAACCCGGCCGGAAATGGCGCCCCCCATGGAAAGGACGTAGACCAGGGAAACCGACAACAGTTCCCGGAGTATATCCTTTACCAGGGTCGGTTCCGCAAGACCGTCGGTTTTCTTCATGATCAGCCCTGTGAGGAACTGTATGGGCCGGGCATCCCCTTCCCGGATGCGGCGTACCTCCTGGGCATTGGCTTCGATCACCGAAGTGACAATGGCCTTAATGGCCTCCCTATTGGTAAGCTGTTCCCAGCCTCGCTCCTTGATTATCCCCTGGGGATCCCGGTCTTCTTCCAAGACAGCGCTTACCACCTGTTTGGCAATGCTTCCGTGGATACGCCGATCCCGAAGCATATTGAGAATTTTTGCGAAACGTTCCGGAGTTAGGGGGGAATCCGCTATGCTCAGACCAAGGCGTTTGCATTCCTTGATGATGTAGGAGCTCATCCACTGGGCGGCTTCCCTGCTTATTTCCGGAGATACCGTTCCCAGGGAAAGGGTTTTTTCAAAGTAATCCGCCCGGCTTTTTTCGTCGCAGACAAATTCCGCCTGGTGCGCTTTCAATCCATATTCGGTCATCATGCGGTTACGTCTGGCTTCGGGGAGTTCCACTGAAAAGCTGCCCGCGGAGCCTGGGTCAAGGATACCCGGCCCGGGGATGAAGGGGGGTAGGTCTTCCCGGATAAATCGGGGTTTTTCACCTTCGGCACGAATCCGGAAGGGCTCGGTTGCGTTTTTTGCCGCATTCCAGATCCGGCTTTCGTGGAGCACCGTCCCGCCGTTCAGGACTATCTCCTCCTGCCGGGACATTTCAATATTAACCGCCTTGCCCACAAAGTTAAGTGAGTTGAGGTTCCGCAATTTGACAAAGTGTTCCGGCTCTTCCGGGTAGGGAGCCATAGCCACATAGGCATTGCAACGGATTATGTTTTCCAAGGAAGCAAGCTTCTGGAAAGCAAGCTTCCAGGAAGCTTGCTTTCCAGAAGCTTGCTTTCCGCGGGGAGCTTCGCTGGAAGTACCGAGAAGCCCAGCTTTCCCGGGGAGGATCTCCAGATATTGGATCTGCCGCCGCAGTTCACTAAGGAATACTTCCGCCTCCTCGCCAATCTCAAAATCCGCGGCGGTCTGGATCCGCAGGCTCGGCATACCGGCATTGGAATAGTCCATTCGAGTCTCCGGTTGCCCCGTAGGTCCTCGTACCGAATGAGTCAGGCGGCCGGCATCTTCTTCCAGCCGGACTTCGATAATCCGTATTCGTTTACGCCGGCTGTGGAATAGAATGTCCATGGCGCCATCCGTCCCCAGCTTAACCGATAGACGGGAGAGGGCGATGGCGGGCTTTCCATCGGGGTCTTTAGGCATGAGGGGAGTATTGAGGTTTCGTTCGTAAGCCGCTTCCTTTACAATGGAACAGCCCAGGCTCCGGATAAGCAGATAGGCCTTTCGGACAGCCAGGGGATTAAGGATGGGTAGGGCCCCGCTTTCCCCCCGACAGACGGGGCAGGAGGTTTTTTCGTCTTCCGTACTGCCTTGAGCGCTGCATCCGCAGAAGGTTTTGACCTCCGGCGGGGCTGCTAGAAGCAAAACACGGACTTCAAGGGAAATATAGGTCTTATACACCGGCGTCACCCCGTTTTTTCCGTAAGCTATTTTAGCAAAATATTAAAAAAAAATGGAAAATTTACCGTTTTGAATGTATAATAAAATACACGTTGTTGCAATGAGAGAAAAAACGGAGTTTTGTTTGACTTTTTTATGTACATAGATTAGTCTCGACAGGATATACCAGGGGCATTCAAATGCTCCTAAGGAGCATTTGTTGACTAGACGCGATTTTCCCAAGATCCATTTTTATGACCAGGATTTTGTGGATATATACGATAAAACCTGGGCTTGGATCCAGGATTGCTGGCAGGGAGAAGGGGAAAAGGGAGCCATTGACGGCAGATTCTTTTCTTATCCCGGGAGCCCCGTAGTCCAGCAGATTGACGCCATTTTCTCGTCCTTTTTCTTGGTTTATTCAAATCGGATCTATCATGCTTTTCCAACCTTGGATGTTTTTTACCAACATCAGGAACAGAATGGAGCCATCCGTTCAGCCTATAGTATCGAAACCGGGGAGCCCGTGGTGGAAAAGGATAACCCGGAAGGCCTGGGGCTGCCGCTTTTTGCCTGGGCGGAGTTTAACCTCTACCACAAGTCGGGGAATAAAAAGCGGGTTAAGGATGTTCTTCCCATCCTGGATAAATATACCAGTTGGATCGATTCGGTGTTTAAACGGCCCAACGGTCTTTACGAAGTTCCCCTGGCGGCCACAGGTATGGGTAATGCGCCGCGGGAGGATGCGGTCTATCCCATTGATTTTAATACCATGATGGCTATCAATGTGCTCTACATGTCCGCCCTGGCGGATATTCTGAACGATAAGGAAGCCAGCTTTCAGTATAAGAGGCAATACTTTTCACTGAAGACCCGGCTTAATACCCTGATGTGGGACAACGAAGATGGTTTCTACTATGATATTGATAGGGATGAAAAACGGATAAAGGTAAAAACCATCGCCGGTTATTGGCCCCTGCTTGCGGAAATCTCCAACGATGATAAGGCGGAGCGGATCATCGACAAGCTTTCGGACCCCGCGTTTTTCGGGGCTCCCCATCCTTTTCCCACGGTTGCCGTATCGGAATCCAGTTTTGACGAAACCGGTAATGGTTTCCGGGGTTCCGTATATCCCCACTTGACCTTTATGGTGATCAAAGGCCTGGAACGTTATCAGCGCTGGGATCTTTCCCGGGAATGCGCCATCCGCCATCTCTACTTTGTATTGGATTCTATGAACCCCGATGGGAACCACCACAAGGGTAATCTCTGGGAGGCCTATCTCCCATTAAAAGAAGGTCCTGCACAATGGCCGGAGAAGCCCGATTTTCCCCGGCCCCAATACCTTACCTACGACGCCTTATCTACCATCTGCCTTACCATCGAAAATATTGTCGGCCTGTTTATTTCCCTACCCCGCAAGACCGTGGACTGGATTATTCCCAACCTGGAAATCATGGGAATAGAAAACCTTTCCCTTAAGAAAAATATGATTACCATACTCTCCAATAAGAGCGGCCGGGGTTGGGAGATCCATATGGAAAGCGAAAAGCTTTACTATTTTACGATAAATATTCTGGGGAAAAAGAAGAAGACCCTGCCCATTCCTTCCGGGAAGTGTTCTATGCTCATAGATAAGTTATAAGCGTTAATGATATGGAAAAAACCAATCGGCTGGTAGCCATTCTGGAAATCGGATCGACCGGTATCAGATCGCTGATCGCAGAGATCTATGACGCCGGTGAATGGAAATTCATGGATCGTGCGGGGAAACCTATTGCCCTGGGCCGGGATGTCTTTACCTCCGGGCAGGTGTCCCGGGAATCCTTACTGGAATGTCTTACGGTACTCCAAAATTTCCGGGAGCTCCTCCAAGGCTGGGGTATCGCGGATGAGGATATACATTGTATAGCCACCAGCGCCCTCAGGGCGGCGAAGAACCGGGATGTCTTTGTGGACCGGGTTCATCAGGAAACGGGGTTCAACTTTACGGTGGTAGAGGGTATTGAGGAAAACCGCCTGATGTACATGGCGGTACGTTTTGCCATGAAGAACGATGTTCCCCAGTTCTGGCGGGCCAGTTCCATGATCATCGATGTTGGGGGGGGGTCCACGGAAATCATGCTTCTGCGCCGGGGCAAAATGGTGGCTGCCCACAGTATCAAGCTGGGGACCATTCTGATAGATCAGCAGTCCCGGCTGGCCCTGGGTTCCGTCCGATCCCAGGAACGGTATCTGAACGAAACTATCCGGAATACATCGGAGCAGCTCAACGCAGAAATGGTGCTCTCCCATGTCAGAACCTTTGTGGTCGCCGGCGCCGATGCCCGGTTGGTGGCGGCTCTGATTGGCCGGGAGGTGAACGAAAATTGCTGGGTCATTGCCCGGGAGGAATTTGTCAAATTTGCGGAGAGGGTTCAGAACTACAGTGTTGATGATACGGTACAGAAACTCCACATTCCCTTTGCGGATGCCGAGGGCTTTGTGCCGGGTATCCTGGTCTACAAACTTTTTCTGGAACGGACCGCCGCTGTCCATGTGGTGGTTCCCCTGGTTTCCATCCGCGAGGGGCTCCTGATAGATATGGCCCGTGGGGTGGACCCGGAACTACAGGAGGACTTCTTTTCCCAGGTGATTGCTTCCGCAGTAAATCTGGGGCGAAGGTTCCATTATGACGAGCTCCATAACCGGCATGTGGCTAATCTTTGTCTGACCCTTTTTGACGAGCTGCTCCGTGAACACGGGATGAGCCGCCGGGAGCGGATGATGCTGGAAGTGGCGGCTACCCTCCACGATGTGGGGATGTTTATCCGGGGTTCCGGGCATCAGAAACACGGCCAGTACATCGTAGCTAATTCGGAGATCTTCGGCCTGCACCAGGAGGAACTGGATATTATTGCCAATGTGATCCGTTATCACCGGGGGGATCTTCCTTCTCCCACGGATATTGATTACATCGCCCTCCAAAAGGATGAGCGGATCCTGATGCTCAAGATGACTTCTATTCTGCGGGTTGCGGATGCATTGGACCGGGGACATTCTCAGCATATCCGAAGTATTACGGTGGAAAAGAAAAGCGAAGCAATACTGCTCCATGCCCAGGGGAATTACGATTTCAGTCTGGAACGGATAGGGCTGGAAGAAAAGGCCGGTTTGTTCCAGGATGTTTTTGGCTATAAGGTGATATTGAATTAGACAATAGGAATGAGGAATGAGGGAAGAAAATATGACAGGTGACAATAATTTATCAGACAAGGATGCAAGCATTCCTCATTCTTCCTCCACTCCTCACTTTTTCAACCGCGATCTTTCCTGGATTGATTTTAATGAGCGGGTGCTGGAGGAAGGGCTTAGGGGGGATATGCCTCCTCTGGAGCGGTTTCGGTTTCTTTCAATACTTTCGGCCAATTTTGATGAATTTTTTATGGTACGGGTGGCCGCCGTGAAGCGGGCTTTGCGTTCCGGCGCGGGTCCGGTATCCTCCGGTGAAACCTGGCTGGGCCGGAGTCCCCTTCCGGATCCTTCGGGGCTTAGTCCGGATGAGCTGCTCAGAAAAATTGCGAAGAAGGTTCGTTCCATAAGCGAGCGGCAGTATCGCTGTCTGTTGTTTGAGATTTTCCCCCTCCTCGCCAAGGGGGGGCTTGAACTGATACGCCCCGATACCTATTCCATATCCCATATGGATTATCTGGAGACCTTTTTTCTTGGCCAGGTTTATCCCGTACTGACTCCCCTGCGGATCGAGGAAGATGGGGATCTGCCTTTTATCGGCGGTAACAACCTTAATGCGGCTTTTCTCCTTGAAAAAGAGGATGATGAGGAGGACGAAGAGCATATTGCCGTCATCCAGCTTCCCAAGAGATTGGACCGCATTATCTGGCTCCCTGCGGAGGAGGACTCCGCCGAAATACACGGCGGTAAATGGGCGCTTTTGGACGATTTGGTACTTACCTGGGGGGCCTATTTGTTTCCGGGGTACCGGGTTAAAGAAACCATGCTTTTTAAGATTAACCGGGACGCCGATTTTTCGGTGGATGAAAAACGGGATGAAGATTTTATTGAGGCCATGGAGGAAGTGATCGAAGGACGTTCCCATTCGCCGGTGATCCGCATGACCTATTCCGCCGACAGCAGGCGCCTGAAGGAAGAACTGGCCCGGCGGCTGGAGCTTGAAGAACAGGATCTCTACGAAACTGAGGGCCCCATGGATTTGGGGACTCTTATGGATTTGGCCAATGCACGGGGCTTTGATTCCCTCCGGCTTAAGCCCTGGAAAGTTTACAGTAATGCTGCTTTTAGCGAAGATGAGTCCCTCTGGGACCGGATAAGCCAACGGGATGTACTTATCCGCCTTCCCTATGAATCCTTTGATCCGGTGGTACGGTTTTTCCAGGATGCTGCGGCGGACCCCCAGGTAATTTCCATAAAAACCGCCCTGTATCGTACCAGCGGTACCAGCGCGGAAAGCTCCGCTGTTATATCACCGATCATCAGAGCCCTGGAGCAGGCCGCATTGAAGGGCAAGCATGTAACTGCGATGGTGGAGCTAAAGGCCCGGTTTGACGAAGAACGGAATATTTCCTGGGCGAACCGGCTGGAAAAAGCCGGGGTGATCGTGGTGTACGGTCTTGCAAGGCTTAAGGTTCATGCCAAGATAAGCATGGTTATCCGCCGGGAGAAGGAAGGTGTTAAGCGGTATGTGCATCTTTCCACGGGAAACTACAACGATAAGACCGCAAAGCTGTACGAGGATTTGGGGATCTTTACCGCCCGTGAAGATATTGCCATGGACGCCTCGGTGTTTTTCAATATGCTTACGGGGTATTCGGCGATCCAGTCAATGCGAAAACTGGTGATTGCCCCTACAAGTTTAAAGCGGCGTCTCCTGGAATTGATTGATCGGGAAGCGAAACGGTCAAGCCAGGAGTATCCCGGGAGGATCATTGTTAAGGTGAATGCCCTGGCGGATACGGATGTGATCGAAGCCCTGTATGGAGCTTCCCAGGCGGGTGTAAAAATCACCCTGGTGGTGCGGGGTATCTGTATGCTGATCCCCGGTCTTGCCGGGCTTTCGGAAAATATCAGGGTGCTCAGTATTATCGGGCATTACCTGGAACATTCCCGGATCTACTATTTCGCCAATGGCGGCGCTGAGGAGTACTATTTAGCAAGCGCCGACTGGATGCCCCGTAACCTTGAGCGGCGGGTAGAGCTGATGTTTCCGGTACTGCAGGAGGATATGAAAACCCAGATTCGGGATATTCTGAATGCCTATACACGGGATACTATTCAGGCCCGGCTTTTGGAGAGTGACGGTTCCTGGAAACGACGTACTCCATCAAAAGGGGAGGAGCCCTTTTCCGTTCAGGAGCATCTTCTTTCCCTGGCTGCGAAGGCCGGGGAGAACCTCTGGGCGCCCAGACAGGAATTTGTGGTACGCCGCGGCGATCCGGGAAAGGAATAACATATGAAACGAATAATACTGAAACATGGTGAAGAGGGACGTATCCGCACAGGCCATCCCTGGGTCTATGACAATGAGCTTGCAAAAATCCTTGATGGTTTTGCCGGCGGTAAAAATAGCGGTCCCGGTGATTCACCTTCCGTAGATTTACTGCCCGGCGAGGTCGCCGATGTGGAAAGCTCCCGTAAGGAATATCTGGGCAGGGCGCTGGTAAACCCCAACTCGAAGATCATCGCCCGGATTTACAGCCCCTCCAAGGAAGGTTTGGACAAGGGCTTCTTCAAACGGCGGATCAGGGAGGCGGTAAACCGGCGGACTTTGGCGGGGAGTAACTTTGATCTACACCGGGAATCTGCCCGGCTGGTTTTTGCCGAAGCGGATTTTCTTCCGGGGCTCATCATCGATCGGTTTGTGGGCTGGCCCCTTAAGGAACTTGAATCCGTAGTATCGCTGCGTCCCCTCACCTTTGATCTTGCCGAGGCCGCCCTGGGGCCGCCCCGGTCCTGGATTGCGGTACAGTTCCTGGTCTACGGCATGGACAGCCGCCGGGAGGAAATACTGGCCGCCCTGGAGGAAGTGCTGGAACAGGATGGGTTTATTATTCCCGGCGGTATTCCTCTGGGCAAGCCCGCGGGCATTGTCGAAAAGTCCGCAGCAAAGGTGCGGGAACTGGAGGGGCTGCCCTTACAGGAGGGGCTGGTCCGGGGCGATTTCCCCGCCGGTGGTATGGTCATATTCGAGAACGGCCTTCCCTTTATGCTGAACCTGATAGACGGGCAGAAGACCGGCCACTTCCTGGACCAGCGGGACAACCGCCTGCGGGCAGCGGCCTTTGCCGCCGCAGGAAACGGTTCGGCCAGCGGCAACTCCGGCGGGGTGCGGGTCCTGGACGCCTTTTCCTACACCGGCGGCTTCGGCATCCACGCCGCCAGAGCGGGCGCCGCTTCGGTGACCTGCGTGGACGCCTCCGCTCCGGCCCTGGAAACGGTGCGGATAAACGCCGCCCTGAACGGGGTAGGGGACAGAATTACTCCCGTTGAGGCCGATGTCTTTGAATACCTGCGGACCGCCGAGCGGCAAAAGGAACAGTTTGATCTTATTATTCTGGACCCTCCGGCTTTTGCCAAAACCCGTTCAGCCCTGGAGGGGGCGCTCCGGGGTTACAAGGAAATCAACCTGCGGGCAATCAATATGCTTAAACCCGGCGGGGTCCTGGTGAGCTGTTCCTGCAGCCACGCCCTGGACGAGATCCGCTTCCGGTACATGATAACCGAAGCTGCTGCCGATGCGGGCAAGCGGCTCATCATGCTGGATTTCCGGCGGCAGCCGATGGATCATCCGGCGCTGGTGGGCTACGAGGAGTCGCTGTACCTCAAGTGCGGGATTTACCGGGTCGTGGGATGAACGTAGCCACGGACCACACTGGCAGGATTACACGGACAAAGAAGATTTAACACAGAGATCACAGAGGGAAGAACACAGAGATCACAGAGGGAAGAACACAGAGATCACAGAAGGAAAGGTGGTTTCTTGCCATACTCCCCCTCAGTGTCCTCTGCGTGATCTCTGTGTCCTCTGCGTTTTTTCCTCTTCCTCTCCCCTTTGTCCGTGAGGTCCGTGGTTATTCTTGGGACATCCTATTGAATCATTTTCCATAAAATGTTAAATTTTTCTAATCATTTCCATATTTTTCAAATAACCGGAGCAAAATTCTATGACGGTCACTGAAGTTATGTCCGAATTGGTCTTACAGTTGGGGATCATCATTTTTGCAGTTCGTCTTGGGGGCCGGCTGGTTAAGCTTGCCGGTATTCCTTCGGTGTTGGGGGAACTGCTGGCGGGGGTGGTGATCGGCCCCTATGCCCTGGGGGGTATTGTCCTTCCCGGGTTTCCCCACGGCTTTTTTCCCCTGGGGGAGGGCGCCCTGGCGGTAAGCTCTGAGCTCTACGCCTTTGCCACCGTGGCTTCTATCATATTGCTTTTTGCTTCGGGGCTGGAAACGGACCTGGGGCTTTTTCTCCGCTACTCCGTGGTGGGTGGGGTGGTCGGTATAGGGGGGGTGGTCTTCTCCTTTACCCTTGGCGCCCTTACGGGGGTGTTTCTCCTGCATACCACTTTTATCGACCCCCGGTGTCTTTTCCTGGGGATCCTCTCCACAGCCACCTCCGTGGGTATCACCGCCCGGATACTGTCGGACCAGAAGCGGATGGACTCCCCCGAGGGGGTTACTATCCTCGCGGCGGCGGTTTTTGACGATGTGCTTGGGATCATCGCCCTGGCCATAGTGCTGGGCATCGTTGCCCTTATCACCAGCGGCGGGGGCAGCCTGAACGCGGCTAATATACTCGGCATAGCAGGAAAGGCCCTGGGGATCTGGCTGGGCTTTACCGCTCTGGGGCTTATCTTTTCCAAGAAAATTGCAGCCTTTCTTAAACTATTCAAGCATACTTTCGATTTTTCTGTTCTGGCCCTGGGTATAGCCCTGGCCCTGGCGGGGATTTTTGAAAAACAGGGCCTGGCCATGATCATCGGCGCCTATGTCACGGGGCTTTCCCTTTCTAAAACGGATATCGCTGCGGTTATCCAGGAACGGATCCACGGGCTATACGAATTTTTTGTTCCCATCTTTTTTGCTGTCATGGGTATGATGGTTAACATGCGGGAAATTATCTCCCCCAAGGTACTGGTCTTTGGCGGCATATATACCCTGGTGGCCCTTGCCTCCAAGGTGGTGGGCTGCGGCGGTCCGGCGCTGTTCCTGGGCTTCAACCTCCGGGGCGCTCTGCGCATTGGTACCGGCATGATACCCCGGGGCGAGGTAGCGTTGATTATCGCCGGGATTGGGCTTGCGTCGGGAATCCTGGACACCCAGCTCTTTGGGGTTATCATCCTCATGACCCTGATTACCACCCTGGTGGCGCCGCCCCTCCTCAATGCCTCGTTGAAAATTCCCGGTTCCGGTACCAGGAAGCCCGCAAAGTCGGACGATTCGGTGGTGTCGGAATGGGAATTCTACTCCGATGAGATCGCCGATCTGGTGGTGGACAACCTGCTTAGGGATTTAAAGGCGGAGGGCTTTTATGTTCAGATGATGAACATCGACGAGGGGCTTTCCCAGGCCAGGAAGGACGATATCAGTCTCTCCATTACCGAAGAGGAAAGTGTGGTTACCATAGAGACATCGATTCTGGATATGCCCTTTGTAAAGACCGCGGTATTTGAGGTTATGCTCAGGCTGAACGATACTATTCAGAAGCTGAAGGATTCCTCGGATCCCCAGGCGATGAAAAAGGAATTGGTGGATTCAGGCGGGCGGACCAGCGAAAATATACTGTCCCTAATTCAGGCGGAATGTGTTTCCCTCCGGCTTCAGGGAAATACAAAAAAGGAGATCCTTGTCGAAATGGTGGATATCCTTGCGGATAATGGGAAGCTTGAAGATAGATCCTTGGTTCTGGAGGATATCTTTCAGCGGGAAAAAACCATGAGTACCGGGATGCAGGATGGTATTGCCCTGCCCCATGCCAAGAGTGATGGGGTAAAGGATATATGTGTGGCGGTGGGTATTAAAAAAAGCGGCATTGATTTTGAATCCATGGACGGGAACCCTACCCGGATTTTTATTATGGTCATTTCACCTAAAAAAGTTTCCGGTCCCCATCTCCAGTTTTTAGCTTCCGTGGGGGCGGTACTGCAGAGCGATGAAATCCGGCAAAAGGTGATCGAAGCCGATTCCCGGCCGCAGGTGGTATCGTTACTACGGAAGGGAAAATTCTAGGCTTTGCAGATTACTTCGTACAAATACTGATCCATCAGGATCGATTCAAAGCCCGCGCCGCTTGAGCGGATGCGGATGTCAAAGCCGGCGGTAAGGGACAGGCAGGCATCGGCCCCGGCGGCGCCGTAACGCCGACCGGCTGTTGCATAGTCTTTGCGGGCCTTGCTTGAGGCAAGGCCTATTTTTCTGAATTCAAAGTCATCCGGAACAGTATTCTTGGCGGTGAGCGCGAGGTAGTCCCGGAGCTTGCGGAAGCACCATGCCAGTACCCCCAGGATGCCCACCGGTGTCTCCTTGGCGGCCAGGAGTGCGTGGAGGATTTCTACGCTCCGGGTAAGGTCCCCCTCGGCGATCCGGGAAAAGAGGGTAAAGGCCGATTCTTCCCGGGTGTGGGAAAGCCATTTTTCTACTTCCGCTTCTCCCACTACCGAGTTTTTGTCCAAAAATAGTGTGAGCCGGGAACACTCCCGTTTGAGGCTGTCGGTGTTGTTTTCTACCAATTCCAGAATAGCCTCTATACCTTCCTCATCAATTCTGAAACCTTCCCGGCGAAAAAAATTAGCCACCCATTCGGTCTTTTTGTTTTCAAAGAGTTCCCAAAAGACCCGCTTCCCCGCTTTATCTACCCTTTTTTCCAGGGTCTTGTCCAAGCCGGTATTGTCGGAAATGAGGATCATCGTGGTATCATCCTGGGGGGCAGCCATGTAGGAGGCCAGCAATTCCAGTTCATCCTTTTTTTTCAGAAGTTCAGCGTTTTTAATAAAGAAGAGCCGGGCATCCGCAAAGAGGGATCCGTTGCGTAAGATCGAAACCATTTCGTTTACCGGCGTTTCCCCGGCGTAAAATGATGTTTCTTCCGCGGGAGCGCCAAACTGTTTTTTTATATTCCGCCGTATCTCTTCAATGGCGTCCTGCTTTTCCCCAAATTCGGGGCCCAGGAAAAGAAGGCAGTTTCCTTTTGACATGACGGCAGCTCAGTAAGAACGGATTATATGGGCCAGACGACCCAGGATACGGGCATTCTGGGTAAATATAGGCTTGTATTTGGCATTTTCCGGTTCCAGCCGGACCCGGTTGCTTTCCTTAAAGAACCGTTTTAAGGTTACCGCCTCATCCACCAGGGCCACCACAATCTCCCGGTTTTCCGCAGATTCTTGTTTTTCGATAACCGCCACATCCCCGTCCACAATGCCCGCTCCGATCATGGAATCCCCCCGGACTTTAAGGGCGAAATACTGGGCGTTTTTTTTCAGCAGGGAATGATGGATGGGAATGGCGCCCTCCCAGTTTTCTTCGGAAAGAATGGGCCTCCCGGCGGCAACCGTACCCAGTAGAGGAACCTCAATTACGAGCGTATTGGCGCTGTGATCATGTTCGGTTTTGATAATCTCTATGGTCCTGGAGCGTTTATCCCCCAGCCTGATGAAGCTCTTTTTCCGGAGAGCTTCCACATGGTCATAGGCGCCTTTGACGGAAATAACGAAATGTTCTCCTATCTCCCGCATGGTGGGAGGGTAGGCATGAATCTTAATATAGTCTGTGATGAAGTCTAGTACATCCCGCTGCCGCTGGGTAAGTTCTTTCATCGTTCTGTCCTCAACCCGTATTTTCGTATCTTAGCATGGAGGTTACTTGGATAAATTCCAATAGCTTCCGCTGTATGAGAAATAATACCACCGTTTTGTGCGAGCTGGAATTCCAAATAACGCTTTTCAAAAAGCTCTTTTGCCTCGGTATAATTCAGGTTAAATATATCCAGTGATAATTGGTTTTGTAAAGGGCCTTCTTCGGAATTTTCCGTTTTTCTTTGCCCCTGAGGTTCCTTCGGCGTTTTCCGGAGCAGGTCCCGGAGTACATCAGCCTTGATTTTCCCCCCTGAATACATCACCATAATTCGTTCTGCCAGATTCTTCAGTTCCCGCACATTCCCCGGCCATTCATAGGCGATTAGTATATCCCGGGCAGTTTCTTCTATCTCCAGTTTTTCCACCCCCAATTTATTGAGGAAGTGGTGGAGCAGGAGGAGTATATCCTCGGTTCGCTCCCGCAATGGAGGCATAAAGATGGGGATAACGTTCAGCCTGAAAAAGAGGTCCTGCCTGAACCGCCCTCGCGCGCATTCCTTTTCTAAATCTTTGTTGGTAGCCGCCAGGATCCGCACATCGGTCTCGATGGTTTTTTCGCCCCCTACCCGTTCAAGCTTCTGCTCCTGGATTACCCGGAGGACCTTGGATTGTGCGGCCAGGGACATATCTCCAATCTCATCCAGGAAAAGGGTTCCCGTATGGGCCAGCTCAAAACGGCCCTTGTGGTTGGAAACGGCATCGGTAAAGGCTCCCTTCTCATGACCGAAAAGTTCGCTTTCTATAAGGCTTTCCGGAATGGCGGCGCAATTCACCTCCACAAAGGGCTTATCGTTTCTGGTAGAAAGCTGGTGTATAGCCCTGGCTACCAATTCCTTCCCGCTGCCGTTTTCCCCGGTGATCAATATCCGGGCATCGCTGGCCGCAGCCTGTTTGATCAGATCCCGAACCTGGGCAATAGCCGTACTGGTACCGATGATTTCATCATTGCCGAGGAGCCCTTTTTTTAGGTCCCTGTTTTCTTCCCGGAGTTTCTGCATGGTCAGGGCGTTCTGGCACACCGTAAGAACCTTGTCCAGGGAAAGGGGCTTTTCCAGAAAATCAAAGGCCCCAAGTTTTACTGCCCGTACCGCCATATCCACATTGGCGTGCCCGGAAATAATCACCACCTCAAGCTTCGGCCAGTTTCCCCGTATTTTCTCCAGGGCTTCAAGGCCCCCCATTTTGGGAAGCAACACATCAAGGAAAATCAGGTTAATGGATTCTTCCGCCAGGATATCCAGACCGCGGAGGGCATCTTCGGCGGTAAAGACATGGTAATGTTCATCCTCCAGTATGGAAGCCAGGGTTTTCCTGATACCCGGTTCATCGTCGATGATTAGAATTTTTGTCATTGGTTATCCTGGTTTTCGTCAATAGGTAGATCGATAAAAAAGGTGGTGCCCACACCTAGAGCCGAATTAAACCAAATGGTTCCTCCGTGATCGTTCACGATCCGCTCCACAATAGGAAGCCCCAAACCGGTACCGGATTCTTTGGTAGTAAAATAGGGTGTAAATATTTCGGCGCTCTCTTCCACCGAAATACCCTTCCCGGTATCTTTAATACTTAATCTACAATAGCGGCTCTCCCGTTTTTTGACAAGGTCGGTCCGAATCTCGATACGACCCTTGCCGTCCATAGCGTCAATTCCGTTAATTATCAGATTAGTCAGAACCTGGGAAAGGTAACGCTTTTCCATTTTTACCGAAACAGCCGCTCCCACATGGCTGATATCGAATTGGATCTCCGGATAGCCTCCGCGGTAGAGACCGATAGATTCCTCAATCAGATCCCGTATCATGGTCCAGGTCCTGGAAAGTTCCGTAGGCCGGGACAGGGTCCTGAATTCGGTGAGCATGGTGGAAAGGCTTTCCACCTCCTGGATGATCGCCAGCATGGAGCTTTCCAGGATTTCCCCCACCCGTTCCGGTTCGTTCCGCCAGCGCCGCAGGACCCGCTCCGCCGAAAGCTTGATGGGGGTAAGGGGGTTTTTTATCTCATGGGCCAGCTGTTGGGCCATGGTCTGCCAGACCGATATCTTTTCCGCCTTAAGCAGGGCATTACGGGATTTTTCCAGGTTCTGAACCATGGCGTTGAAGGATGTGATCAGCTGCCCCAGCTCATCTCCGGGCCGGGAAATGATTTGGATGGAAAAATCCCCCGCAGCCACCCGGGTGGTGGCCTCCGCCAGTTCCACAATGGGTTGGGTAATCCGCCGGGAAAAGGAAATGGTGATAATGATGGTCATCAGCAGAATGGGAAAAAGAAAGACCCCATAGTAGTAGATAACCAGGGGTTTGACATTTAATTCCAGGGAATCAATTACATCAAACCGGGACCGCTCGTTTTCCATGGCCGCTATAACGGCGTCAAACCCTTCTCCGAGCTTATAACTGAGAATCCGGTAGACCCCCCGTCGGGGGATCTGTATATATCGTATCGTATCGATATCCCGGGGGAGTTCCCGGGAAACAAAGCCCGGCTGATTTGCCGGGGGCGACGGGAGTCCCCGGGAAACATCCCCCTGAAAGCCCAGACTGACCCAGCTCCCGTCATTGTTCTGCCGGAAATCCTGTACTGCCCAGAGTCCCTCGGGGAGGTCTGAAGGGAAGGGGTCATCCATTCCCTCGATTTCGAGGGAGAGCTTTTCAAACCGGTCCAGGTTCATGGAATAGTTTTCCATGGCCAAATTCTGGGCGTACTGGAGGGTATTATTGATATTGATGGACCGCCAGAAGCGCACCAGTTCGTATACCGATTGGATGGTTATAATAGTAACCGGTACCGCTGCCAATACCACAGAAATGATAAAGTAGGCCATGAGCCGGGCTTGAAATTTACTTCCCGTACGGCGGAGTATAATATCCCGCAAAAGGCGTATAAGCGAAAAGGCCATAAAGACCATGAGGACAACCGGGACCGTAAAAAATACTATACGGTTTAATATTCCGGGAAGGCTGCCGTCCTGGAGGGTGGTAATAAAAAAGGAATGGGAAAAGAGTACCGTAAGGATACTGAGAAGGACATAGAGTAAAAGCATACCCCGGACATTGATAATAGAGTATCTTGGATGGGTCCGAACCATTTTCACGGGGCAAATCCCCCTATTCTTCTTCGAATTTCTTGTTGAACAAATTAACCATAGCTTCCAGGGCTTGCTGCTCATCCTCCCCTTCGGCGATAACCTTTATTTCGGTTCCATAGGAGGCTCCCAGGGTCAGGATACCCATGATAGACTTCCCATTTATGCGGTCGTTTCCCTTCTCCAGATAAATGTTGGCTTTAAAATCCTTGGCGGTCTGTACCAGCATTGCCGAAGGGCGGGCATGGATTCCGGCCCTGTTTTGAATCGTTATAATCTGTTCTACCATTTATATACGCTCACTTTTAAATAATATCATCCTGCCCAAAGTAAACCGAACGGGCAGCGTCACTTTCTATCCATTTAAGAATATTTTGGTTGAATTCCTTGGCCGAATTGTACCCCATCTTTTTGAGCCGCTCGTTCATAGCGGCAGTTTCAATAATAATAGGGATATTCCGGCCCGGTTTTACGGGGATTTCCAGTTTTGGGATAGAAACCCCCAGGAATTCGGAGAAATCTTCTTCCATTCCCAGGCGATCGTACATTTTTTTAGAGTCCCATTCTTCCAATTTAACCACCAACTGTATCCGTTTCTGATCCCGAATGGCCCGGACTCCAAAAAGGTGGGTAATATTGATGATCCCCAAGCCCCGGATCTCCATATGATGGCCGATGATCTTATTCGCCCCAGTGCCGATGAGGATATTCCCATTGACACAGAGGATCTCCACCACATCATCCGCCACCAACCGGTGCCCCCGTTCTATCAATTCCAGGGCGGTCTCGCTTTTTCCTACCCCAGAATCCCCAAGGATGAGGATCCCCAGGCCATAGACTTCCACCAGCACCCCATGGACACTTTGACGGGGGGCGAAGATATTGGAAAGGATCCGCATAATTCGGGATGCGAATTCCGAAGTTTCCAGGTCGGTCTGAAGCAGGGGACATTCCGCCGCCTCGGCGGCTTCAAAAAAGGCCTTGGTAGGGGTGATGCTATGGGTAAAGATACAGCAGGGGATAAGGTAGGTGAACATCTGTCTGATGGGTTCATCCGTTCCCTCATCCGCCAGTTTACCCAGATAGGCCCTCTCTCCCCGGCCGAATAATTGGATCCGGTAATTAGCAAAACGGTCATAAAAACCGGAAAGGGCTAGGCCGGGACGATTGAGATCCGGGCTGACGATCTCCCGGGAAAGTCCTCTACGGCCTCCTATGCAGTGTAAGTTAAGGGAATTATGCTCCTTTAGATCTATATCGATAAGATCCAAAACGGTAAACTGCTTTTCCGCCATAAGGATATCATAGAACAAGGGTAGGGATATGACAAGACTGGAGCAGTCGGGAATTGTTTTCCGGCTTACGCGCTTGTTGACAATCTCTAATCCCCATAGTAAACTAATCTGTACGAAATTGGTATTCTTCATCGAATCGGGTCAATTAATGGAAAGGATTGTTTGTGGAAATCGTATGGAATTGAGGATACGGAAGAATCAGGAAATATATATCATAGATGTCCAGGGAGAGTTGGATCTCTATAACTCATATAAACTCAAAGAACTTCTGATGAAGATGCTTGAAAAAAAGATAGAACGGTTCATTATAAACCTGGATGAAGTTGAGTATATAGATTCCAGTGGTATCGGCGCTCTTATTTACATCTCTTCCACGGTCAAGAAGTTAAATTTCAAACTTGCAATAACTAATATCCACGGGTCAGTAAAAAAAGTCATTGAACTTACCAAATTAATGGGGTATTTTCCCATTACGGCTACCTTGGACGAGGCAATGAAGAAAGTTGGGGCTTGAATAAAATGGACGGGTTAGAAATCAAAATTGACAATTTTTCGCCTCTCTTTGATAAATCTAATATGGAGTACAAAGAATTCCCTTCGGATTTTAGCCAGATTCGCTTTTATACCATGTGCCTGGTCAGATCCGCTCCCTCGGAGATACGGGAATTCAACCTGCTGGAACAGCAAATATCCGAAATCATTAAAAATGCGGTAAAACACGGCAATAAGAATGATATTAATAAAAAAGTAAAGATATGGTACTCACTTACCGCAGAAGCAGCTCATCTGATCGTAGAGGATGAGGGGGAAGGTTTTAAGGATCTGGAAAAATGGAATTCCTTTAACCGTAAAAGGCTGCAGTACATAGGCGAACAGAATTTTAACGATCTGGGGAAGTACGTTTCCTTTCGGGGCGCCGATAGCGACAATTGCGATGGGGGGAATGCCCTATTCGCCGCGTTGGAATACTGGAATGGCGGACTTGTGTTCAACGAAAAACGAAATATCGTGGGGATGAAGAAGTTTTTTAATAGCAAAAGCAGTTCCACCGAAGAAGTTCTCTCGGATATCAAGCCCTGGGACGCAACCCGTTTTTAATTAATCAGACATGTCCGGTGAGAAAGTAGGCGTCCGCATCGGTAAAGGGTCTGCCGTAGATAAATTCAAAGAGAAAGCGTATATCCTCCGGAGCTATATCCAGGAACCGGCAGCCGAAGTAGTTGGTGGTTTTGTCGTTAAATCGGCGGACTATCTGGGCGGTAGCGTTAACGGTTCGCTTGGGGGCGCTTAATTTCACCGAAAGTTCAGAGTCCAGGGTCAGCGATGTAGCTAATTCCGAGTTTGGGTAGGCAAAAAGCAGCCCCGAGGCGCTGATGTCGATAACATTACCCATGAAGGGTTCGTTTTTTAGCTTTTCGGAATCAAAGTAGCCGTTTATCTTCAGAGAAAAAGCCAGGACCCGGGCAAACTGATAGAGGGTGTCTATGATATCGTAGTTTAAGGATGGGAGACCTTCCATGTTGACCCAGAGGTGGATATAACCAATCACGTATTCCTGGAAGAGGATGGGAACCCAGACATCCGAAACGATCCCGTTGTCGAATTTTGAGCGGATAAACCGGGATGCAGCGTCATCGAGATATTTTTTTCCTACCCCGGTACTTTCCAGATATCGTTTGAGCATATCGGCGGTTACGAGCCTTTTTTTAGGATTGGGGTCTGCTTCGGGCAGGGTCCCCAGGGTAGAGGGCAGGAAAATGGTCTTGCCGGTTTCCGCCAGGATCTTTTCCTCCGCAGTGGTGGGCCGCACATCCTTAAAAATAATCAGCTTATACCCGCTGGCAAAACCTTTGATCCACTCTGCCAACTGCCCGATAAGCCCGTTGAGATTCTGGGGATCCAGATGGTTCATAAAGTCGGTGATTTCTTCGGACTCGTAGTCGGTTACCTTGGGAAAGGAAAGGGAATACCGGTCCCCCCGGAAGGTGAACATTATCTGTAAATCCGGCGGGGTTATCACCCGGGAATGGGAACGGCCCAGGTTTTTATACATCAGTTCCGGGACCTTCGCCGTGATATGGTCATCCCTCAGGGTCTCAATTTCCAAGGAAAAGGTGATGATCTTTTCGAGGTACTCAAACATCAGGTTCATTTTTCTCCGGGGTTTCAGCCCCGGTATGGGGCGATCTGCCTGGAGGTGAATTTCGTCTTTGGTGGGCTGTTCCACCCGTAACACATATTCGGTACGGTTACGCAAAAAAATAATAGGAAGTTGTTCGTCGTAGAGTACCTTAAGAAAAAAATCCTTTTCAATCCGTTTAATCGGTGTTGCCATATCTCAACCTTAAAAAAATCTTTCATAGGGGGAAAAATCAAACTTATAGGTGTTTTTTCCCCCTTCGGATAAAGCTCTCGCTTCTTCCACAAGTATATCCTCAAGCCGCCATTTACCGTCCAGAGACTGTAGGTATAATTCCCCGGCCAGGCTCATATCCCGGCCGATAAACCGGAAAAGGAAGGATGTGGCGCCGTCTGCCTCCTCCCTGCCCCCGCCCAACCGGTATTTTTGCGGAATCAGTGGCGCAAGGCCGGTAAACAATTCCTCAAGCAGGGATTGGGATATCCCGGCAAGGAGGGCCGATTCCCGGTTCCCCGACAATACCCCTTCCAACAGGTTCCGGGCATACCGATAGGCTTCTTCGGCCGCCAATCCCCGGCCCAGTTCCCCAATAACCGCATCCCGGGGATACCGGGGAGATTCGTCCCCCCGCTGGGGCTGCCGCAGGACTTCGGGGACGGTACCGCGGTTAAAGATAGGTTCCTCCGACCTTACTTGCGACTCTTCCTGCACTGGTTCCCCAGTATAGTTCTGCGCAAATAATGGTACCGTATAAAAATTAATCAGTATACCTGCCAATACTATTTTTGGGATCCCGAGCGCACTCATCATACTTATAGGATATCCCGATCAGCACAAAAGATCAAAGGGATGATTCCGTCAGCGGGATTCCGGGGATTGCCAAGAATCATCCCGGAAGGATACTATCCTTTCATATATGAAGGATGTTTATGCCGCGCTTCAGAGTGGATACACGGAGCCCATACGGGATGTGCTTTGGGGGCATATTTACCTTACCCCGGAACTGGCGGCGTTGACCAAATCGGAGCCCTTCATGCGGCTCTATCGTATTTTCCAGCTCGGTCCTGCCTACGCGGTCTACCCCGGGGCGACCCATACCCGGGCGGTCCATTCCATCGGGGTGTATCACTTGGCCCGGCGGCTCCTCCGGAATCTGGCGGAACGCGGCGCCGATGCCTGGCTTACACCGGTAGGGGCAGTCTCCTTTCTCTGTGCTGCCCTGCTCCACGATTTGGGTCATTTTCCCTATACCCATTCCCTCAAGGAACTGCCCCTGGCCCGCCACGAGGCGCTCACCGCCGAAATCATACTCCGGGAACCGATAAAGACCCTGGTGGCCAAAGCCGGGGGCGATCCCGCCCTTACCGCCGCCATTGTGGATACCGGGCTTCCTGTGGGCAGCGAAACGGAGACGGTTTTTTACCGGAAACTCCTGTCCGGGGCTTTGGACCCGGATAAGTTGGATTACCTGAACCGGGATGCCCGGTATTGCGGCGTCCCCTACGGCGCCCAGGACGTGGATTTTATTCTGAGCCGCCTGTATCCCCATCCCGAAAAGGGGGTAGTCATCGATGGTAAGGGAATCCCCAGTGTGGAGTCCATCCTTTTTTCAAAATACCTGATGTATAGGGCGGTTTATTGGCATCCCATGGTACGTTCCGCCACGGGGATGATTAAAAAGGCCCTTATGGGAGGCTTGGAGGATGGGGTTTTAAAACCCGAGGATCTTTACGATCTGGATGACCCGGGGCTTTTTGCCCTTCTGGCTAATGGTTCCCACCCGCTCTTTCATCTTGCGGAAAAGGTCAGGGCCGGCCGGTTTTACACGGTTGTGGCGGAATTTCCCTTTGACGAGGACTTGCACGGAAATCTACTGGATATAAGCCGGCGATCCGGGTACGAAGATGCCCTGGCGGCGGAACTTTCATTTTCCGGGGAAACCCTGGAACCGGGGGCGATAATCATCGATGTACCGGAGCCGATTTCTTTTGAAACCGGTCTCTATGTTACCGATGAGGACTGTTATTTTTCCGAAAGTTCCAGCGTGTTTAACCCCGGGGTAGTGGACAGTCTGATAAAATCTTTACGAATTATTAGAATTTTTGTGGACCCTGAGCATGAAAATAGGGTAAAATCACACCCGGAGCTTGAAGGGATATTGCACATACGCAAAAAATGGTTAAATTTAGCATAGGCGTGGAGGTTCATAATGGAGATACATAATACCACCGAGGATATTGTCTTTGCGGCGATAGGTGAAATTTGCACTTCTATCGAGAAGCAGGGCAACCCAGAAAAGCTTTGTCTCTGCGATCAGTGCCGCATTGACGCGGCTTGTTTTGTCCTGAACCGTGTTCCTCCCCACTACATCATCTCAAACCGGGGCGCCGCCCGTATTGAACAGGAAACCATTAGCCGGCAACAGCAGGAAGCGGACGCCGTTTCCCTGGTATTTGAAGCCCTCAAGCGGGTCAGCCATAACCAGCGCCCCAACTCGGACCACACCAAAGGCTCGGTCAAGGAAGCCAGAAGAGGGCCGGTTTTTAATATCCCCACCATTATCGGCCGGGCCTTTGACGGCGCCAATTTCTCCCCCCTGGCGGACGTAGGCGTGGAGTTGTGGCGGGATGGGAAGCTGGTGGAGATGAAGAACCGGAACTGGCAGAACCCCTGTAAGCTGGTGTTGAACACCCAGGGTACCTTTACCTTCTGGCCTGAATCCATCCCTGCCAAGGAAGAGGGAAGCCGTGAGCAATTTGAATATTCCGTAAAAATCGAAGTGCCGGGTTTTGAAACCATGACCCATTTCTTTGAAATCCCGGTGATTAGTGAATTGGGTGACGCCGGATCCTTCTCCATGGACCGAACCATCAAGCTGCCGGATCTGTATTTGTTCCCCCCGGGCGGGGATGAAGATTAGGGGTTAAAAGGCGCCCCTACTTAAATACCGGCAGCCGTTCTAAATACACCAGATCCGGGTCTTCATACCCCGCCTCTTCCAGCAAAACCGCTGCCTTGCAGACGATTTTACAATCCGTGCGCCTTAACAGGGTTTCGATGGATTTTAGGGAACCGCCGGTGGAAACCACATCGTCCACGATGCAGACATTACGGCCCGCTATTTTTTCCACGTCCACCCCATCAAGCACCAGTTGTTGGTCTTCAACGGTGGTGATCGATTTAGTCTTTTCCGTTAGCGGATTTTTCATGTACCCCTTAACGGACTTCCTCACCACCACATAGTTGACCTTGAGCAAAGATGCCAGTTCCTGCGCCAGGGGGATGGCCTTTGCTTCGGGGCATACCAGGATATCGATGTTGTACTTCGGCAGCTTGTCATAAAGGGCTGCGGCGGTTTTTTCGACGAGCTCCGTATCCCCCAGCATGACAAAGGAGGCAATAGACAGATCAGGGCTCACCTGCCGAAGGGGAAGCTGCCGGGTAAGGCCGGCAACTTTCAAGGTGTACTCGGATTGGTGTTCGGCGCCCATTATATTAATCCGAAAAGGCCGCCGGAGAGGTTCACGATGGTTCCCACCACTACGCCGATAAAGGCGTTTTGGGTTAGGGCGGTTACCCCAAGGGCGATAATTCCCGCCACCGGTTTGCTATCGGCCATGACCCCGTTTAGGTTGGGGAGGAAGGTGAGCAGGAAGCCAATCACTATCAGGAAGCCGCTGATGGAAGCGGAGGGGATGTACCGGCCCAGTTTGCCTATCACCCCGGTTAAAAGGAGAAACCCGCAGACCAGCATCATCACGACGCCGGCCATCCAGGGCCAAGGGGCGGCGGCGGTACCGCTGATGATGGTTTCAATGGGGGCTCCGCCGAAAAGGGCCGAGGGAAGATCCGCCAGGCTGTTGATCACCGTTAAGGCGTTGAGCTTGGGGGTCTGCCCGGCGATGGAGGCGGTGATGGAACCAAAACTGATATTGCTGCCTATGTTGAGGCAGATCAGGCTTAATCCCCCCAGGATCGCGGATATATTGAACAGGGGCTTAATGACCTTAAAATCGGCCCAAAACTGCCCCTTCCAGAACCGCCACTCTTCGCTTTCCCGGGCATCCGCAGGGATGGTCGCCAAATCTACCCGGCGGCGCTGGATCGCCAGGAAGTCCAGGGTGGAGAGCACCACCGAAACGGCGATGGTCCAGATAAGACCGTTGGGAATACCGCAGTTATTACACACCGCCCAGGTTACAAGGGCGGTAATGATGGAAATAGCGCCGGTACGCTTTTCCGCCTTGGTTAAATCCAGGGCTACTGACGAGAGGATGATACCCACTCCGGCCATCATCCCGCTAATAGTGGCCGATCCGGCAAAATCTACGATGGCGGAAGTACCGTGGGCCAGCCCGAGGATCACCCCGAAAACCGAGGCGATAAGCAGGGCGCCGATCCGTTCATTGGCCTTTTTAAGGATACCCGAGAGGCTGATGGTTTCCGCCTGGGCGCTGATGGGCACGATGCTGCCCGTAGCCAGGTTGCCGATGGCCCCGATAAAATAAGCCAGTCCGGTGGGCTTGAGTTTGAAGCCCTTGGCCTGGGCCAGACTGAGCTGCGGTATGGCGTTAATCACCACTAAAATCACCGCCAGGAGAAATGTAAGAAACAACATCTTGGGTTACCTCACTTGTTTACCCTGGATTACGCCTTTCGGCGGCCTAAAGGGGGTGCGAATGAGAGAACGCTAATATAAATTGAAATACGTGTCAATATTACAGAAAATGTAATCTAATTCTCATCTACCACTATATCAGGCCGCTTATTTTCATTTTCTATTACCGTCCATTGGTTAATAACATGGAAGGCGTTATTGTCAGGCTTGGCGTAATCAATCAGGCGAATGATGTCAGTTTTGGTCTGTCCTTTATCCTGATAGCTTACTTCTACGCCGTTTTGAAGGTAGTCCATAAAGGTCTTATTTTGCTGCACAAGGGTTCCCCGTTCAAACCGGGTTATTTTATTTGCGACTTCCTCAATGGCTTGTGAATGGGCTTTGGAATTGATACGGCTTATCTGGTCATTAAAGGCTTCCAGGTACAGGGGATTATGATAATCCCGCTCAATGTCGGGGCCGTAAAGGTGGGTGTAGCCGATGGTTTCAAGAAGGGAGATGACGGCGTTTTCATAGTTGGCTTCGTTAAATATTTATTCCTTCTTTGCCCCTCGTTCAAGCATTTCGACATCTGCTAAATCCTTTGTTATTCGCACAACGCGGACAACATTTCTCTGTAGTCGTTGTTCAACATCATAACCTCCTAGCGCGGCAACTTCTGCGGTCAATGGCCAAATAAGTCCAAGGAGCTCTGCCGGTGTTCCTTTTAAGGGTTTGTCGACTTCGTGTAATGGTTTTTTTGTCAATGTAATATGCTTTTTTATCATTTTGTTTCTTCTTATCCAAAAACCTTTAAGAAAGGCAACACATTACCCTCAGGGTTTTGCTCTTTCCTACTATTATGATCGTCTATAATAGAAAAAACAACCAAATGGAAACGATTTTTGAATTCTTCTTCACTAAATACCTGTTTAAAGAGAAGGGCAACATGGTTCGGAGGGTTGGCAAATGCCCCACAGCCGAAAGCGCTTAACACAAGGTTTTTATGGTCATGAGCCGCTGCAATTCTCAAAATAGTCCTGATTTTTTCCTTGGCTATTTCCACAAATGAATCTGCAATAAAAAATGTTCCGTCTTTCTTTTCAAGCTCAGGACGGTTTAAGGCAGGAACACTCACAAAGGAAAGGCGATAAGGTTCTGTTAATAGGGCATAGCCTGAGTTTTCCGATGCCTTAAAAACGGTAATGCCGCTGGAATATATACCACCCGTTTTGTCATCCAAGGGATAGCGATCTGTTGAGGGAAGCACCCCATACTCCTTTGCATAATCTACAAATTGGTAGAGGGAACGAAACAGATTAGTCCGTCTGAAAATATTTTCTTCCTGAGCGCCTGCTCCATTACGTACCCCGCCTCCCGGGTTATGGGCGCTTGCCATATTGAGGACACAGGGATTAAGTTCCGCTTTGAGTAGCAAAGCAGCGGTCTCAAGGCAGTCCGCTTCAATACATGAAAATTTTGTTTCATGCTTATTGCCATTTCCCTGCAACTTTGGAGGAGCTTTATAAAATTCGGTTTGATTCGGAATGGAATCGTTGTTGATTTTAATTTCTGTACTGCCAAGCTGATAGCCGCCGTTATTTACTATTTCAACAGTAGCTTTCCATATATCAACGCGAAGTTCGTGAAAACCGCTCTTTGCGTTTGACGCGGCGCGAAATGCGTTTATCCATGCAAGATGGTCAAATTGTTTATTACTCATTAGTTACCCCTTCGCACAAAAAAATAAATAAATTTCATCATGTGTTCTACAATGCTCTTAAAACATCCAAAAATGGTCTTAAGTATACCGATTCAAAATCAAATCCCCCTGCTTTTGTTGTTTCTCCAATTTTCATTCCAACAAAAATATCTGAAAATGATAATGCCGCATGAAGCTTGTTTTTATGGGGATGTTTAAACCGATTTTCTTTTTTCTGGTAATCTGAAATATATCCTTCGGTTTGTTCCACAATGGTTTGTTCTTTAAATATTTTTAGACAAAGGTTTTCCAGCGTACCGGCTTCAATAACTCCGCCGTTTTCATCTATACCGGGAAAAATCATTATGCCCGTTTTTATTGTCTGAGCTGCAATCTCAAAAGGCTTAATCTCTGTAGTAATAATACCATTTGCCTTTAGGCTGGTATTAACACTTTGAACTGCCGATAT
The DNA here is from genome assembly GCF_046533075.1 of Treponema primitia. Classification (GTDB taxonomy): domain Bacteria; phylum Spirochaetota; class Spirochaetia; order Treponematales; family Breznakiellaceae; genus Termitinema; species Termitinema primitia_B. The sequence goes on from NZ_JAJQRB010000047.1 coordinate 50,149, forward strand.
TGCAGACTTTTCAGCATCACGTGCTACGAGTATTGTTTTTACCGTATTATAATTATCAAGTTTTTGAAGAGTGTCTATATATTTCGTTAGATCTTTAATGCCACGATAGTCATGGACATCAATATTCTCAATGCCCAGAGCTGAAAGCAAATACCAAAAGAAGTACTTTGCATCTTCGCCTTCTGCCAGTAGTAATTTTTCTCTTTGAATCTTTATTGGATCGGGCATTAACGTACCTCCAATTCTGAATCTAACGCAAATTTTAATTCATCCGCATTAAACTGATGGGCTGAAACTTCATCATTTTGTTTCGCCAAACGGATATACTCAGCATCAGGAAATGATTTTTCTTTCGCCGCATCGCAGAAACCCCGTATCATTTCATAGCTATGTGTTGTGGTTATTATTTGACAATCCGTTTCCGATACAGCGTCAATAATAAATTGCCAGAATGTACTTAATAAAGAAAAATGGATTCCACTGCCTAATTCATCTATAAGCAAAATATCAGGGGTATTTGCGGCCAGAAGCAATGCGATGGTTAAGCAGCGGCAAAACCCGTCGCCCAGGAGATTTACCGGTATCTTTTTTTTATTTCCTAAATCCGCATAAATAATATCTTGCTGACCTTCCTTTATAACCTGAAAACGGGTTAAACTTGGTTCAAACCTACGCAGAAACCGAACGATTTTTTCCTGTTCGTCATTTTTCTCAAGTACACCCAACCGTTCAATATTGTCATCACTTGAAAACATTCTGGAACCTACAAAATAAGCGTGTTTCAATTTAGTTGTATCGCTTTTTTCTATTTCATAGTATAAACCGTTATGTAAAAGCGGATACGCAAGAAAATCCACGGCTTCATTTGTTTTGTGTACAAGCGAAAGCGCATGAAACCCTATCCCGCCGTTCATTGATGATGTCAATATCCCATTGTTGTTTATGGGGATAGATACTTTTGGAACATGATTATCGTGGTATGTGATGCTTAATTTATTTTTTTCTCCGCTATATTCATTTACTTCAAAAGAAATTTCATTTGAAAGAGAATAGTTATGGAAAAAAGGAGCCCAAAGATTTTCCGGATCTACCCGCACGCTTGAAAATCCTCTCCAGCCAAGTAGTTTTGTAAAAACATCAGGGGATTGTCTGTCCATATACAGGAATATGCCCTCTATAAAAGAACTTTTCCCCGCATTGTTTTTGCCGCCAATCAAATTTATTTTACCTAAATTGACATTATTGAGGTTCTTCAACCCCTTAAAATTATGAATTGAAATTGTTTTTATCATATATCCCCCAGTATGGCAATTTTATTCAAAGAATAGCTAATTATCAATAGTGAAGAAACAAAGATGGTAGCTGTAAATGGTATGTTCATGTATTTTCCTCTGGTACTGCAATCTCTCCTGATATCAATTTTGGGAGCAAGGCATCTCGGATAATTGATAGTTGTAAATTTTCATTGCAAAGATAATGGATTTCCGTATCCATCGGGTTACGGATTTTTTCATATTCTTTAATATCGACATATTCAAATTTTTCTGTTATTTCCAAATTTCGTATATTTGTTAAATCACGAATACGGATATAAGGATGGCTATTAGGCGTAGACACAAGGTTTATGCCATTTGGTAGTCTTTTCCCTCCCTTGACAATTGAAACATCTCCGAGACGAACTTCTTGCCAGTTGTGTTTCATTTATTATCCTTTGATAATGTCACCAAGAAAATGTTATAAACATCCTTAATGATATAAACCACCTTTACTCTCAAAGCCTTTTCAAAATTATCATATTGATACACATCGGGCACTTCACCCCGTTCAACTTTCATTCTCTTGGAAAACAAATTTGTAATCGACATCTTATTCCCCTCCTTCCTCTGATGTTACTCCACTTGATTTTCCTCCAAAAAGCAATGCCTTAAGAAATGCATCATTAACTAATTTTTCTTTATCCTTTTGATCCGTTATAGTGATTACATGCGATAAACCAACAGCCTTCAGTTTTTTTGATGCGGTAATCAAATCGCGTTTTTCTTTATCGGTCATCCCTTCCCCTCCACCATCTTCCCCACCCGCCCAATACTCTCCAAAAAATCCCTCTCCACCTTAGAAAGTTCCTCTTTCGTCCGCTCCCGATATTTCCCATACTCCGTAAGGGCCTTCTTTTCCGCCAATTCGTGGCTTATCTTTCCGGCATGGGAAAGAAGGGCCTTACCGCTCAGTTTCAGAAAAGAATCCAGTTTTTCTACCCAATCCTTCATATACATGGGCACGTGGCTTTCTGCCTGCATCTCCGCAAATTCAAGATACAGCATTACAATACGGTTGAGTGCATTGATTTCTTCCTTTGTTAAATAGTTTTTCGCAATCAGGGTATCTTCCGCCGCAGGTTTGCTCCCTGTCCAGGAAGTAAGACCCGCGAAGGGCTTGTCCCCATTCACCCGCTGATAGATCAGTTCCGCAGCGGTATTGCCATGTACGGCAAAATGCATTTTATTTTGTACGGTTTGGAAAAAGCGGACCGATTCGGAGGATTGGGGGTCGTAGTCAACGCTGGTGGCGTAGATATCCAAAACCTGGCGGTAAAAGACCTTCTCGCTGGAACGAATGTCGCGTATACGTGCTAAAAGTTCCTTCCAGTACGTACCACCGCCTGCCGCTTTAAGCAGGTCATCATTCAAGGCGAAGCCTTTGACGAGATATTCTTTAAGAACCTGGCTTGCCCATATTCTGAACTGGGTTCCCCGCAAAGACTTTACCCGATAGCCAACGGAAATGATTACATCAAGGTTGTAATAATCAACCTGATAGATTTTCCCATCAGCTGCAGTTGTTGCAAAATTTGCAACAACTGGCTCGCGCTGTAATTCGCTTTCCTCAAAGATATTCTTAATATGCCGGGAGATGGTCGATTTATCACGCTGGAACAGGTCTGCCATCTGGTCAAGGGACAGCCAGACGGTTTCATCCTCCATGCGGACATCTATCTTTGTCTTGCCATCCTCAGCTTGATAAATGACAATCTCTGACCCGCTCTTCATTCCTCATTCCCTTTCACCAACTCAGTCAAAACTTTCAGTACATCCGGGTATTTCTCCCATGCAGTATTTCCATGTTCATCCGTCATATATATCACCGCTTCTTCTTTGCTTCCCATACCATAATGTTCGGGCATAGTTTTAGGGAGCTTCTTTTTCTTGAGCAAAAAAGGCACAATAAACGGATTTTTTTCAACCGCCTGGGCGTATCTTTTCTGTATTTTTTTCTTATTCTCTTTTTCGATAATTCCTAATAGCAGGGCGGCAAAGGACATAGAAGCCATAAATTCACCGTGTTGAGAAACCAACTGATGGGCATCCTGAAAATCTCCGGCAATGATGAACCAATTAATAAGAATAAACCGGATACCTTGATTATCGTTGGGATTCAATTTAAGCATTTCTCGATAGGTTTCTATAGCTTCTTGTTCCTTTCCATCTTTCCAAAGACATATTCCATACTCTTGTAATCCGCGCATGAAAGGCCGGGTTTCCAATTCACCCCAGAAATAGCCGGTGGTTTCATCAAAATATTTTTTATTGTGATGTTTCTTAAAGGTATCAATAGTTTTTATAAAATATTCCCGTTTTTTATCAGGATCAGATTCTTCACACCCCAGCACATTGTACGCATCTGAACAATCAGGATCGATTTTTAGCGCCCTATGGGCAAGTTCTATCCGTTCAGCGGAATCTTCGGCATCCCATGCCTCCCATACAATATCCTGCGCTTGATCGCTTTTTCTGGAAAAATCTTTTTCAAAATTTAAGATGTTTACCATGTTATTACCGCCTTCACATATCCCACCCAATAGCCCCCAGCCGCTTCTTAATCTCCTTCTCCAGCTTGTGGCTTTCGTCAAAGTACCCCGCAAGTTCCGCTGTAAGCCGCTTCATCTTCTCATCAAAGACCTCGCCGTCTTCTTCCTGTTCGGCAAGCCCGACATAGCGGCCTGGTGTAACAATATAATCCTGTTTGGCTATTTCCGCTGTTTTTACTACCGCCGAAAATCCTTTCTCCGCCTTAAACTTGCCGTTGGCAAACTTATCAAAGGTATCCGCTATTTTGGCAATATCCGTATCAGCCATCTCCCGCAAACGGCGGGTCACCATGGTTCCCATATTCCGGGCGTCTATAAACAGGCTTTTCCCACTTTGGGCTTTTTTCTTATTGATAAACCAGAGAGCCACCGGAACGGTTGCGGTGTAAAACAGATTCGGCGGCATGGCGACAATCCCTTCAAGAAGATCATCCTCAATGATGGCCTTGCGGATTTGCCCTTCATTCCCGGATTGGCTGGAAAGGGAGCCATTCGCCAGCACCATACCGATACGACCTTTCGGGCTCAAGTGATGTATCATGTGTTGGAGCCACGCAAAGTTTGCGTTTCCCGCCGGGGGGACTCCGTATTTCCACCGCACGTCGGTTTGCAGTTTATCCCCGCCCCAATCGGAAATATTGAAAGGCGGATTTGCCAGAATAAAATCCATCTTTTTTGAAGGGTGCTGGTCATTGAAAAAGGTGTCAGCCGCCACTTCTCCAAGGTCGGCTTCAATCCCCCGTATGGCAAGGTTCATCTGACAGAGCTTCCAGGTGGTCGGGTTAGAATCCTGTCCGAAGATTGAGAGCTTGTTGATATTGCCCTGATGATTTTCTACAAACTTTGCGGACTGAACAAACATACCGCCGGAACCGCAGCAGGGGTCATATACCCGCACATCGCCAAAGGGCTTTATCACCTCAACCAATGTCCGCACTACGCAAGCGGGTGTATAAAACTCCCCAGCCAGTTTTCCCTCCTGGGCGGCAAACTGACCAAGGCAGTATTCGTAGGTTCTGCCCAATATGTCTTTCGTGTCGCCGTGGGCGGTCATCGTGATATTGGTAAAGAGGTCCACCACTTCCCCCAAGCGGCGTTTATCCAGTTCCGGACGGGCAAAGTTTTTCGGCAATACGCCTTTCAATTTGGCATTCTCTTTTTCGATTGCCACCATAGCGTCATCAATGACTTTCCCGATTTCAGGGGCGTGGGCTTTGGCGGCTATCTTCTTCCACCGGGCGGATGCCGGGACGTAGAATACATTCTTTTCGTCATAGGCGTCCCGGTCCTCCTCAAAGCCATCACCCGCTTCTTTGAGGGCCTTATACTGGTCATCAAACTTATCGGATAGGTATTTAAGGAAAATCAAGCCAAGTATGACGTGCTTGTATTCGCTTGCGTCCATACTGCCCCGCAGTTTATCAGCGGCGGCCCATATCTGCTTTTCAAACCCGATTTCAGCGGAGTTTTGTTCCGGGTTTTTCGTTTTTGCCATTCTATTTCCCTGGCTTGGATCCAATCAGAGTAAAGGTCAGCCCGCATTGGTACCGTTCCCCGCTTTCCGGGTTGGTTACCTTGTCAGAGCCATAGAAGCCGACTGATCCGGAGGAAAAGTCCTTGGGCTGGGCTATGGTTGTGGTCCATTCTTTGCCTTCACTGTCCTTGATGGTGATTTGAAGGAATCTTGGGGCTTTTGGGTCTCTTTTGGCTGGTTCAGGCATGGTTAGCCTCCTTTTTTGGGTGTTCAATTTTCTATAATAATGCCATAGGATACATTGTTTCTCAATATAAAGGTAGTCAAAATCCGTTCTTTGCTAGGAGTTTCTTCGGAAGGAGCTTAAAACATGAGTGTAAGAGCAATAAAACAGCGGATTGGGGATGTAGTGGGGATTCGGTCTCCAGTCGCGGACATCCTGTCCGCTCCTTACGACCACCTACGCCCCCTGTCGGCGCCATCCATGGCGCCTTTTCCTCCCTCTCGAAGCCGCTTACGCGGCATCTAATGAGGCGGGGGCTCCGGTTCGAATCCCCACGGTATTGGCTGAAGATTTATTATTCGGAGAGGGGGGATTCGGTCTCCAGTCGCGGACATCCTGTCCGCTCCTTACGACCTTCTAGATGCCGCGCCAGCGGCTACCCTACGTCCCCTGACGGCGCCATCCATGGCGCCTTTTCCTCCCGTTGGTCGGCGGGGACTCCGGTTCGAATCCCCACGGTATTGGTTGAAGATTTATTATTCGGAGAGGGGGGATTCGAACCCCCGACAGCCAGTTCCCAAAACTGGCGGCTTAACCACTAGCCAACCCTCCGGAGTATAACCAGTATATCGAAATACATGGGGGTGGTCAATTCCACGTTCCATGCTATAATATTGACGAGTACTACCATTAATCATACTATATTGCAAATGTGGAGGAGAAAACATGTATATACCGGACTTTCAATCGATAATGTTGCCCCTGCTGGAAATCGCCTCCGATAAAAAAAATCATGAATTTAGGGATGTGATTGAAATATTAACAAAACGATTTAAATTAACGGACGAACAAAAGCAAGAATTGTTGCCAAGCGGGAAACAACCAATATTTGAAAATAGAACTGGATGGGCAAAGACACATTTGAAAAAAGCCGGGCTATTGAATTACCCTAAACGAGGATGTATTGAAATTACTGAAAGAGGAATTTCTGTACTGGAAGAAAAACCAGAAAAAATTGATATGAAGTTCCTTAAACGATTTGATGAGTATAATGAATTTTTGAATTTAACTAATCAAAACAAAACAGAAGATGAAACAATACATGATATTGAAAACCATACGCCGGAAGAATTGATAGAAACGGCATTTCAAAATATTAAACGAACATTAGCCGATGAAATATTGGAGAAAATTAGGAATGTTACACCAACTTTTTTTGAAAGGCTGGTTGTTGATTTATTGGTAAAAATGGGGTATGGCGGTTCAATAAAAGATGCAGGGAAAGCAATAGGGAAAACTAATGATGAAGGTATTGATGGAACAATAAAAGAAGATAAATTGGGACTGGATATAATTTATATACAGGCCAAACGATGGAAAGAAGGCAATGTTGTCGGCAGGCCGGAAATTCAAAAGTTTGTTGGAGCATTAGCCGGACAGGGCGCAAAAAAGGGGATATTTATAACAGCCTCATCGTTTTCAAAAGAGGCACTGGAATATGCTCCTAAAAATGAAACAAAAATAATAATGATAGATGGTATTCAATTAGCAGAATTGATGATAGAATATAATGTTGGAGTTTCAAATCAGCAAATTTATGAAATTAAAAAAATGGATAGTGATTATTTTGGAGAAAATTAGCCTCTTCTCCAGCGCTTCACCGAGTTAAGGTACTCAATCACCCGCAGCCCATCAACCGCGCCGGACCGTGGCTGCCGGGTTGGATCGCGGTAACAGGTTACGGCGTCTTCAATCATATTGGCAAAATATCCTGTCTTTCCTTCGAAGACATCACCGGTCTTTCTTAGGGAACGGAATCCTTCGGCGTAGGGGCTTTCGGCGCTCTCCCAGACTTCAAAGATACCGTTCCCGATACGCAGCCGTCCCCGGGCGCAGGAAAATTCCAGCTCGAACACCAGGTGATCCCGTTCTGCGCCGACTTCCATGAGAAAGGATATTCGTTCCGCATCCCTTTCCAGATACCCCTCCAGCCAGGCGGTACCGGTCCGGCTGTTGAGTCTTGCCCCGCGGCGGCTATGGTGATGCAGGACTGCGCCGGTGAGGAACATGGCGGCGTCCGCCAGATGGGTGCCGTCGTGCCAGAACACGTCCAGGAGGCGCCGGGTCTTACCCATATAAAGCACAGCCCGCACGCTGAGCAGGGGGCCAAGCCGTTCTTCATCCAGGATAGCCTTGGCCTTGATGTAATCCGCGGAGTAGCGCCGTTCGTGGTTGGTTACTATGCGTGTGGGACCTTTGCGGTGCAGGGCCGCTATTTTCCGGGCTGAACGCAGGGTATCCGCCAGGGGCTTCTCGCAGACCGCCACCGGAGCCCCGTGACGGGCGGCAAGTGCGCAGTAATAGTAATGGCTTTCCGGGTGGGTGGCAATGTGGACTATCCCCGGTTTATGCTTTTCCAGCATGGCGTCGGCATCGGCGTAGACCGGGCATCCCCAGCGTTCGGCAAAGAGGCGGCGCCGGTCTTCATCGGTGTCGCAGCCCGCAGCGATGATGCAGGCGGGGTTTGCCGCAACAGCCCCGGCGTGGGTACAGGGTTTTTCGCGTAAAGCATCGTCCTCAAGGAGGCTGGCGATGCGGCCTAAACCGATGATGGCAACGGGGATTTTTTCCAAATTTTAACTCCAATTTTCCAATTTTAGCTCCGGAATTTTGGGGAAATGTTTTTCATTTTAACCAAAAAATAACTCCCGTTGCTTAGGGGGCTCATTACTGCGGTCAAGTTCAAAATCCAGGCAATGGATGACATCAAAAAATTCCCTCATTTCTTTTTTAGAACTAAACCGTTCAAGTTTAGGGCGAAGGATAATCCGATCCTTTTCCCTGGTAATATAAACTTCGCTGGTATTTACTCGAAATTCCTTGGGTAAACGAATTGCCTGAGACCGTCCGTTCATAAATACCTTAGCTGTGGTTAATCCCATACCCACCCCCTATCAATGGTATTACAAATAATATATACCATCGGCAGCTTCTACTCAAACCTTCGCCTTGAGTAGCCCCTCTGGTAGTTAATTCAGTTAAGGATTTAGGGTCTCTTTGACACAGTCATTTATGGCGGTATTCAGGCGGTTCATCAAATCCAGTCGGAGCCGTTTGGGCAGCTTAATCAACAAATCATCGGCGCTCTCCAAGTTACCGTACTTGTCCCCTGATTCGTCCATGAAGAAACGGTAGGGTTCCACTTCCAGGGCTTGGCCTATTTTTTCAATCAAATTGATGGAAGGAAATCGTATCCCCATCTCGATTTGGCCGATATAACTGACGTCAGTTTCGCACAATTCAGCCAATTTCATCTGGGAAATTCCCTCGATTTTTCTGATTTTTTTTAAATTTTGAACAAAATTTTGTTTTAATCCCATAATTGTATGCTAATTGCTAATAAACTATCTTGACAATTATCATTTTGCAATATAATATGTTATGAAATTATTAGCATTTTGTTAATAAATCTCGATAAAGTCGGTAAAACTGAGGATAGCCTGATGAAGAAAAAGATGTTCATTTTAAGCTTGCTGATTATGTGGATAGCAGGATTTAAGATTTCCTTAGTTCATGCTCAGGATAGTTGGCTTTATATTGGAACAAGGCTTGGCGGGTCCATGCATTCCTATGAACCTGGTGGTTATTTTGGGAATGATGGTATTTCATTAGAAGATGCCGGGGTTTTTGATATTGCGTTACAGGTTTCGTTCCAACCCATAGATTTTTTTGCAATTCAAACGGAACTTTTGTTTACAAAGGATCATACGAGTGTCACTGATACCGGTTATATACTAAGCGGTGGATACTATTACAATGTAAGAATTACTGAAACATTTGATATGAGCATATTAACTATACCTGTTTTGGCAAAATTTATTTATGAACCGGGTAAATTTTATATTTCTGGTCTTGCGGGAATATATTTTAATATTCCTTTGGATAAAGCTAAATTGACCGCTGATATTACTTTTATAGATTATAATTATTCTGCTTCCGATTCGGAAAATTTTAGTTTTCAAACTTCTCCTGGATTTATGATTGGCGGAATATTTGGAGTAAAATTTGGCCCGGGTGTTTTATTTACAGATATAAGATATGCCGCGGATTTTAACGATACAAAAATTGAATTTGATGAGCAAACAAGTTCGGTATTTAAAAGAAACGCATTACATTTTTCCCTTGGATATGAAATTGGAATAATCAAAAAATAAAAAGGGAATGGGTATAATCATATTGCTCAATTCGTTTATTGAAGAAATAGTTCCCTCACTTCGCTCCGCCTGCCAGTACCGGCGCTTCTATTTCCTCATTCCGCACAAGCTTTAGTTTCGTAGTATTTTTTACCAGCTTTTTATCGTGCCGGCTGTTCAGGAGAGAATACATCACCGGGGTTACGAAAAGGGTCATGAGGGAACTTACCATGAGGCCGCCCACAAAGGTTTTGCCGATGGGCTGGATGGTGTCCGCGCCGGCGCCGGGGAAGAAGGCGATGGGGAACATACCCAGGATGGTGGTGAGGCTGGTCATGAGGATGGGGCGGAGGCGGTTGTGGCCCGCTTCAAGGCAGGCTTCGCGGACCTTCATACCCCGGGCGCGGAGGGTGTTGGTACAGTCTACCAGCACGATGCCGTTGTTTACCACCACCCCCACCAGGGCGATGATGCCCACCGCAGAGAACATGGACATAGCCTCACCGGTGATCTTAAATATCCAAATAACCCCGATGAGGAGCAGCGGTATCGAAAAAAAGATGATCAATGGATCGACGAAAGATTCAAACTGGCTTGCCATAACCCCAAAAACCAGAAATACTGCGGCAGCAATAATAAAGATAAACTTACCGTAATAGGCGGCAATTTCCTGGGCTTCGCCAAGGTAACGCACCGTTACTTCCTCCCGGGGTACCAGATACTGCTTTATCGTGCTTTCCAGGCGGCGCTGCATATCCGTGGCAGCTATACCCGGGGGAAGATCCCCGGTGATACGGATTACCCGTTCCTGTTTTTCGCGGCGTATGGAGGAGGGAGCCCTGCCTTCTACGACGGAGGCAATATTGGAGAGGGGGATAGGGTAGCCGCTGCGGCTTGTTACAAATACTGCGTCCAGGTTGGGCATACCTATCCGATCCTCGTCCCGGAGCATCACTCTGATGTCCAGGAGCCGGTCCCCACGGCTGAAGGTGGTAACCGCGCTGCCGTCCATGGCGGTGCGTATCTCCGAGGCGATGGACGAAAGGGAGAGGCCGAAGCTCGACGCCCGGTCCCGGTCAACCTCAATGCGCAGCTGGGGCGCCCCCTCATCAATATTTACTGTGGGGTTCTCGATGTCCGGCAGATACCGCGTTATGATTCCCTGGATTTCACCGGCGGTTTCCATGATGGCGTTGTAGTCCCTGGAACTTACCGCTATTTCCACCGCCTGGGTATTCCCCATGGCACGCCCTGCCCGGAAACTGATCTGAGCGCCGGGAACAGTGTTGGTGTAGGGAGTGAGCTTGCGAATCACCGCCGCCGGGGTATCGATCTGCAGCGCCGGTTCCGGTAGGGTAATCTGGACGCTGCCCTGGTTGGTTCCGCTCCGCCGGACTGTAAGGATGATGTTTCGATAGCCCTGGACCTGTTCCTTGATCAGCTCTTCCAGGGTAAAGAGAGTTTCCTCGGTAACATCCATGGCTGTACCCTGGGGCATAGAAACGTTGAGGGTTACGTTATCGTCGGTCCGGGTACGGATATACATATTCATCCCTATGCCGCTGAACTGCATCAGGGAAAAGGTCAGGATGAGGAGTACCAGGGCCAGTATCAGGATGCGGTGGGAGAGGCAGTAGTCTAAAGCGTTCCGGTATTTTTTTTCCATACCCTTGAAAAAGTTTTCCATAACGTCGTCTATGCGTCTGAGCACGGGATTTTTCAGGGGCTTTTGTTTGCGGGTGTTTAATTTAAGAATGGAACCGCAGAGGCTGGGCACCAGGGTTACTGCCACTGCCAGCGAACAGATCAGGGAGATTACCACCGTAAAAATCAGATCGTTGAAGAGCTGTCCCATTTCCTTAAGATCATTTTTATAGATGATCAGGGGGATGAACACACAAATAGTGGTGGCGGTTGAAGCCATGATGGCCCGCAGCATTTCCCGGCTCCCCAGGATAGCGGCGATATCCGCCTTAGCACCCCGTTCCCGGTAGGTGTGGATGTTTTCCAGTATCACAATAGAGGCGTCCATGGTCATGCCCATACCCATGATGAGGCCGGTCATGGTGAGGAGGTTCAGGGTAAAGCCGAATACCGCCATGAACATGATGGTAAGCAATATAGAGATGGGGATGGAAAGGCCGATGATTATGGTCCCCTTAATGTTACGGAGGAACAGGAACAGTAAGAGCATGGATAATATTGCGCCCTGGAGAGCGTTGCTGTACACCTGGTTCATGGTGGCTCTTATCATGGTGGTATTATCTGAAAGCACGTCCAGGGTGATGCCTCTGGGCAGGGTTGTGTTGATCTCCGTTAAAGCGGTCAGTACCCGATCGGCTACCTGCACCTGGTTACTGTCGCTTTCGCTGGTAACCTGGATGTAGACCCCGCTCTGGCCGTTTACGTAGACCCGGGCGGCATTATCGTTGTAACCCAGGCTTACATTGGCGATATCCTCCAGGCGTACTACCTGGGACCGGTTGGAGGCAGCTGCGGCGCCTCCGCTTACGTTTACTGTTTTGACCGCCAGCCGCCTGATCTGATCCAGGCTGACCAGTTCCTCCTGGGTCATGATCTGGTATTCCCTGGTTCCCCGGCGCAGGTTTCCCCCGGATGAGAGGATGCTCTGTCCGCGAAGGGAACTTGAGACATCGTTCAGGGTAAGGTTGAAAGCCGCCAGCCGGTTCAGGGATACTGCAACCTTGACGATTTGGGTAGTGCCCCCGGTAACCTCCGCAGCGGCAACCCCGTCGACCCGTTCAATGCTGGCCTGGATCTCGTCCTCGGCGAAAATACGCAGTTGATCCGGGGGGTAGTTACCCCGAACCACCAGGCGCATGATAGGCATGGCGCTCATGTCGAAACGCCGTACCGTGGGGGTTTCCACGCCGTCCGGGAGGGAGTTGACCAGCCGATTCAGCAGGGTTTGTGCGTCTGTCATGGCCTTGTCCATGTCGGTACCGTAGGCAAACTCCAGATTGATAAAACTGGACTCAAACTGTGAATTGGAGGTGATATTGGTAAGGCCCCGGGAGGCGGTAAGGGCCCGCTCAAGCCGCTCAGTAACATTGCGCTCCACGTCCGTAGGTCCCGCCCCGGGGAAACGGGTAAAGACTGAAAGTACCGGTCTGGCCGTTGATGGATAGAGGTCCACCGCAAGATTGGGGATCAGGGTGGCCGCTATGCCCAGGGCAAGCGCGTACAGTATTACTATCGTTACCGGCCGTTTGACCGAGTATACGGATATATTCATCTTTCCTCCCTAATCCACAACCCGGACCAGATCACCATCGGAGAGAAAATTCTGCCCCGCGCTTACTACCAGTTCCCCGTTCTCAATTCCCCCGGTAACTTCCACAAGCTCCTCGCTTTCAAGGCCCAGGCTTATGACCCGCCTTTCGGCGATATTATTTTTGTTCACCACAAACACTATCCAGGACCCATAGGTATTTATCACCGAGCCCCGGGGAATGACCGGAATGTTGGTATGGGAGTTGGTAACCAGGTTGACGGTGGCAAACATCCCCGCCCTGATCCGCGGATCAATGCGGCCCTGAAACCGGAGGCGTATCCGCAGGGTCCGGCTTGCGGGGTCAAGCACAGGGCTTATCTCACTGATCACCGCGTCAAAGCGTTCCCCGGGCATAGCTTCGAAGCTGACTTGTGCGTTAAGGTTCATCCGTACTGCAGTGGAGAAGCGCTCGGGCACGAAGGTTTCTACAATAAGGCTCTCGAGGTTCCCCACCACATAGACGGCGGTCCCGGTGGTAACCGTGTCCCCGGGACTTACCGGCGCCTGAAGTACCGTCCCACTGATAGTACTGGTAACAGGACTGTGGGAATACACTTCCCCGGGTCGTGAGGGGTCCACCATGGCTACGGTTTGCCCCTGGGATACTCGATCCCCTACCTGGAGCCGCATCTCGATGACTTTCCCTGCCATGGTGGGAAAGATGGAAACCAGGGTCCGGGTGAGGACATCACCGTTGATTACCACACTGTTTTCTATAGTACCCAGGACTACCGGGGTTGCTCGTATTACTGTGGCGTTTCGGCTGCCTGCTTGACCGCCTCCGGCCTGAACGCCGCCGCCCGCCGCCGGTCTACCACTGCCTGACCCTGCGCTGCTTTTCGGGCCGCCTATGCCTAAGTAGGACGTGACGATGATTCCCGCAAAAACCAGAATGAGGACAACAATGATGAGAGTTATCCATTTTGAAGATCTGTTTTTATTCTTATTCACGGCGTACTCCTGACTAAATCGTCCTCATCAACGTTAAGGGCGGATGAGAGCTCCAACATCATTTTTTTATAGGCTAAGCGGTCATCCAAAAGCTGCTGCCGGGCCTTGGTCATCTCATTCCGGTTATCTTCCAGAACCAGGGATTCCACGGCGCCGTTCCGAAAACCCTGCTCGGTCAGCTGATAGGTCCGTTCCGCCAACTGTACCCTGAGCCGGGATATCTCGATGTTCCCCCAGGAATTTTTGAGGTTCGTGGAAAGGGATCGGATCGCCGTTATAGCTTCATTTTCGGTATTTTTCAGATCCAGGCGCGCCTTTTCAATATCCGTGTGGGCGGTCCTGATAGTTTGGTTAGCCTTTGTTCCGGGTATCCGGCTTTCAAGGGGGATATTCAGGGTAAGACTGCCGCTCAGTCTGTCGGAAAAATTTCCGCCCATGTCCACGCCCGAGGAATCGCCCTGCCATCGCCCTGCCAGGCTGAGGGATGGGGCGCGGCCATTCCTGGTTTTCTGCAGTTCCACAAGTTCGAGCCGCTCAATCTCCTGACGCGCTCTGATAATGTCCGGCCGGGAGGGGAGATGTTTCCGGATCAGATCCTCCGTTTCCGCTTCAAGCCGGCTGATGGTTATTTCACCTTCCGGAATCACCGGGGTATTCTGATCCAATCCCAGGAGGACGAGGAATTTCCCCAGATTATCCGCATAGCTTGCCTCGGCCCTGCTCAAATCCAAGTGAGCGGTTTCCGCACTGAGCTGGCTTTGCAGGTACCCAAGTTCCCCAATCATGCCGTTCTGAAAACTGGTACGGCTTTTTTCCAGTTGCTGTTCCGCCAGTTTCCTGGTCCCCTCCAGGAGGGAAAGTTTTTCCTTTTCGGCGATCAGGGAATAAAAGGTCCCGCTGATCCCTATCCCCAGGACCCGCCGGGCATTTTCGTAACCCAATAAACTAGTTTGATAATCTAGCTTGGTGATCCGCATCGCCGGGGAGAGGGTGGAGTTAAGCTGGAAGGAAAACCCCATGGATGCGGTATAGTTCAGGTTATCCGAGGAGCCCCGGAAGCCGTCACCGCTGAAAAGGGGGGTTCCGTAGCTCAGCCCCAGGCTGGTACTGATACCGGGGAAGAGCTCCGACCACAAACGGTTTGCCGCATATTCGGCGTTGCTAAGGTCGATAAACCGTTTCTGCAGATCGATGCTATTCTCCAGGGCTAATTCCACGGCCCGGTCCAGGGTAAGGACTATGGGCGGAGGCGATTCCTGGGATGAAACCGGAGAAGCGGAAATTAACAGAAAAAATGCTAAAAATCCGCAAGAGGAGACTGATTTCACCTATTACTCCATTATAAAACCAGGATTATTTTACCAAAATTGGGACTATGCTGCCAGTAGCAGACATACCCCGAAGCTCTTCAGAAAATATATTATGCAAAAACTGTGCCAAGTGCTTTTCCAAGGTAATTGTATGCAATTTAGGCGGTTTTATCCCCCGGATGCCGTCCCGGGGTGTGTAAAATATTCTCAGTTTATGAATTATTTACACAGTCCTTGATTATTGTATACTGGTAGAAGTATGAATAAGCAGCCAATATCCGTGTTATCCTGCGGCATTTACCAGTTGGAACTTCAAAAGATACTTCCGGAGATTCAGGCGGAGATCGGGACCGATTTGCAGATAAACTACCTGCCCCCGGCCCTGGATGTTAACGAGAACCGTTTGGCAAGCGCGATCACCGAAGGCTTGCAGGCTCTGGCGGGTAAAAAGACTATGCTCCTCTACGGACGCATGTGCCACACCGATATGGCGGGGATAACCAAGGATACGGGCGCCATGTATCCCCGGGCGGCTAACTGTGTTGAAGCTTTCCTGAGCCCGGAAAAGAAAAAAGAGATGGACGCCACGGGAAATGTATACTACCTGACCATGAGCGGGCTCAAACTTTGGCGGGAGATCTATCAGCAGGGTCACGGCTGGGATGCGGTTGACGCGCGGATAAATTTCGGCTCCTTTGATAAGATCGTCGTGTTGGACTGCGGCCTTTTTGAGATTAGCGATGAGGAGCTGTTTGACTTTTTCGAGTTTACCCAGGTTCCGGTTGAGGTGATGCCCATAAGCCTGGACTACTTCAAGGGCGTGGTTCTCGATATTTGCCGGAAGCTGCTGGCTGCATAACCGGCGCCTATTCCCGCAGTTCCGGTAGATACTTCCAGTAACGTTTGGGCATGAACTGCCGCTGGAGTTGGGGGTTGCTCCGGCTTTCGTTATTAACAACCCTGTGGTAGTTACGCCAGAGATCTTCCCATGGGTCGTTCTTTCCGGAACTCCGTTGCAAAATGCGGGGTAAATCTTCCAGAGAGATGAGCCGGGCTTCTTTGTCCGGGGAACAGGCCAGGGCCAGGGAGCGCCGTTCATCAATGATCACCCAGGGTGCTTCCCCGAAGCGTTGGGTAAAATGGTCCGCCAGACCGGGAAGGACGAAATGGTCCGGGGTACAACAGGCCAGGTAGATACCGGAGGAAGCGGGCGAAAACCGGAGCAGCCCACGGAGCCGGTCCAGTTCTTTCCAGACCCTGTAGGCAGCGCTGAGTACCGCCTGGACATCCGGGTCTCCCCGGTCGGCTGCGGCGGCTTCCGCCCCTTCACGGGCGCCCGGGGACTTAAGGCCCCCCGGCGCGTCCTGCCCTGCGGCTAAGACCTTCCAGGCAAAACGGATAAGCTCCGCTTCAATGGGGAGCTCGCTCATCCAGCCGTGGACAAAGCGGTCATAGGCGTTGGCGGAAAGCTCGTAGAGACGCCGGGCAGCGGGTATGTCCGGGGGAGAGCCGCTGCTTATAACGCAGCTACCCGCATAGACCGAAGGTCTGAAGCGTATGGTCTGGGCGG
The DNA here is from genome assembly GCF_046533075.1 of Treponema primitia. GTDB lineage: Bacteria > Spirochaetota > Spirochaetia > Treponematales > Breznakiellaceae > Termitinema > Termitinema primitia_B. The sequence goes on from NZ_JAJQRB010000047.1 coordinate 67,030, forward strand.
AGGATGCCGGGACTTCGCCGGGTGCGGTTTCCGTGCAGTGGGAAGCTTCGCTGGAAGTGCCGCCATCGAAGAGCTCCGGCTGGGCGGCGGGGGCTTGGGTATCGCCGGTCTCCGCCGCTTGGGTTTTCCAGTCCCGGCGGAGGGGGCCTTGAACATGATCCGGAATAACGGCCTCGGGGTCCAGGGACCGGCAGATGCGATCAAGAACGGTGAAGAGCCCTTCTAAGGTACCATCGTAGGTGTATTCGATCATAACAAAAACCTCTGAACATACTATACAGAAGTTTAGTAATTATGGCAAGATACGTTTTTTAGTTTTTGGCAGCGGCAGTCCAGGGCATGGTAAATACGTCCTTGAGCTTGATCACGCAGCCCGGGAGGACGGTGACGGGGATCTCATCGGTCTCATCATACACTTTAGTAGTATATTGTCCATTTTCCAGGATATGTACATAAACCATGGTTTGATCCGGGTCGACGATCCAGTATTCCCGCACACCCGCTTCCTGATACTTCTGGAATTTCAGCTTTTGATCATGACGGGCGGTGCTTGGGGAGAGAATCTCGATAATCAGATCCGGAGCGCCGTTACAGCCCCGCTGGTCCAGCTTGGAAGCATCGCAGATAACCATGATATCCGGTTCCACCATCGTATCATCGCTCAGGTCATCCTTAGGAAACAGGCGAACCCCGAAGGGCGCCGAAAAAAGCTGGCAGGGTTTCCCCGATAAAAAATCATATAAACGACCAAACAACTCTCTGCTGACCCACTGATGGGATGTGTTCGGGGGGGCCATCATATAGATTTCCCCGTCAATTATTTCCGCCCGGACACTTTCATCCCAGTCAAGGACATCGGCGTAGGTATAAGAGATTAATTCTTGAGCGAGGGCCATAGCTATCTCCTGGTATCAGTGTATCAGAAAAAACCGATACTGTCCAATTATCAATTTATTCTGATGATCTCCCGGCCGCCGCCGGTGATGCACTGTCCACCCTGTGGGGTCACGATAAAGGTTTCTTCCACCCCTGCCATTCCGATGCCGGGGACGCCCTTTTTCGGTTCCAGGGCGATTACCATGTTCTCCTCCAGGGGCTCGTCAAAGCCCTTGGCGATTACCGGAAACTCGTCAACATTGATGCCCACCCCGTGGCCCAGGAATTTTACCCGGTGCTGGTTATCAACCCCCATAAAACAGTCCCGGTCCTTTTCCGACAGGCCGGCGGTAATATCCTGGTATATTTGTGAGGGTATTTCACCGGGACGGAGCCGTTCCGCTGTCCGCCGCAGAATATCAAGGCAGAGGCTGTGGGCCGAGACAAACTCCGCAGGCGGTTCGGCGCCGAACATATAGACCTGGGTCTTGTCGGTGTAGTACCCATTCATGCCAAAGGCGACGTCAACAAAAACCGGATCACCCTGTTTCAGTTTTCTCCCGCCGCTTCCCGTCAGGGGATTTCCGGGGCTGGAACCCTTGCCGCCGCCGGGGCCGTCAAAACCGGAGGGCAGCAGGGAATTGGTTCCAAAGCCGATCTGCCCCGCGGTCAGTTCAACCTGGTTTTGATGGAACCTCGGTATACCGTGATAGCCCATGGTATACAGTTGGCGGATTATTTCGCCCATAAAATCGGCTTCGCTTATGCCTTCCCGGAGCAGGGTAGGGACCCGCTCTTCCAAAAATAGCCGGTGCTGTTCCGCAGATTGTTTGAGCCAATGAATTTCGTAGGGAGACTTTACTCCCCGGACCGTCCTTATAAGGGTGTCAAGAAAATTGATCGAACTAATCTTAAAACATTTTTTTAGCCGTTCCAGAACCGCCATCGGCAGGGTGTCCCCTTCGACATACAGGACGCCCAGATCCCCGCCGTTTTTTTCCGCCATGTCCCGGTAGCTGTTAATCTGCATAATATCGCTTAGGGGTGATTCCGCTTTTGCCCCCCGGTAACTGCGCCGTACGCCGTAGAGATAGCTCCCGTCTTTATAAATCAGCAGTATCCCGTTCTGTATGGTACCGGTAAAATAGTACTGGTTAGCGTTTTCAAAGATCACCGCCGTGTCCCAGCCGGGGCAGCGTTTATGCATCATGGCGGTAAATTTTGCGCGGCGCTGTTCAAGTTCCTGTAGGGTTAGCTCCATACCTAAATATAATATCCGCCGCTTGGTTTTCCAAGCTATTGATAACTTTTAAGTCAATATGGGTTTCAGAAATCAAACAACGGCAGCTGCAGCCCCGCGCCATCCTGGTCCGACAGCATGCGGCGTATCCGTTTGGGGTCCTCCGGCTGGTCGATGTAGGAGGCGCCCAGGGTGACGAAGTACCGGGCCCGCTTGAGAATAACCCCCAGGCGCCGCAGCCCATCGAAGCTGAGGGACCGAAGCCGCCGGACTTCCAGGATGCGCCGGGCGGATGTGGCGCCGATGCCGGGAACCCGGAGCAGTTCCTCGTAATCCGCCCTTTGCAGATCCATGGGGAAGTGGTCTATGTGGCGGAGCGCCCAGGCGGTTTTAGGGTCCACGTGGTGGTCCAGGTAGGGGGTGTCCTCCAGTATTTCCCCTGGGTTGAAGTGGTAAAACCGCATGAGCCAATCCGCCTGGTAGAGCCGGTGTTCCCGCACCAGTGGCGGGCCGGGAATGTCCGGCAGCCGGGGATCGCTGATGCCGCCGCGGCCGGGAACACCTACGGGGATGAAGGCGGAGTAATAGACCCGCCGCATGGAGAACTTCCGATACAGTGCGCCGGACAGTCCGATGATGGTCCGGTCATCCTCTTCGCTGGCCCCTACGATGAGCTGGGTACTTTGGCCTGCGGGGGCAAACACCGGGGCGGAGCGGATCTTTTTGCGGTCCTCCTCGTTTTCCGCGCTATTCCGGGATACATCCTCAAAAGCCCCAAGGATTACCTTTCCTGATTTTTGGGGCGCCAGGGTTTGGAGGCTCTTGTCCGTGGGCAGTTCGATATTTGCGCTGAGCCGGTCCGCCCAGAGCCCCGCTTCGCGGATCAGCTTTTCACCGGAACCGGGGATAATTTTTAGATGGATGTAGCCGCCGAACCCCGCTTCTTTCCTGAGTTTTTTGGCAACGGCGATAAGTTTCTCCATAACCATATCCGGGTCGGTGAAGATCCCCGATGACAGGAAGAGCCCTTCAATATAATTACGGTGATAGAATTGGCAGGTCAGGTCTACCAGTTCGTCCACCGTAAAGGCGCTCCGCGGGGTATCCGCCGAGGCGCGGTTTACGCAATAGGCGCAATCGAAACGGCAGACATTGGAGTAAAGCACCTTGAGGAGGCTGACACAGCGGCCGTCCCCGGTCCAGCTATGGCAGACCCCCGCAGGGAGATTCGCCCCAAAACCCTGTCCCCGTTTGTTTCCAGTGGGAGCGCCGCTTCCGCTGGAAGCGCAGGAGGCGTCATACTTTGCCGACGATGCCAGAACGGATAGTTTCTCTCCTAAATCCATGAATATACTATACATGCGTATAGGAAGTTTTACAAGAGCTTATCGAAGTGATCCCTGAGATTCTGCCCCTTTTTGAAAAAATTGGTATATTATTGTAAAACATGAATAGGAGTTTTTATGTACGAGTATAAAACCCAGGGAACCTGTTCCAGTAAAATCACATTTGATATCCGGGATAATAGGGTATACGATCTATCCTTTACCGATGGCTGTAACGGCAACCTAAGCGGTATATCCATCCTTGCCGAAGGGATGGAAGCCGCCGAGCTCATCAAGCGCCTTAAGGGTGTACGCTGCGGATCGAAGAAGACATCCTGCCCGGACCAGCTTGCCAAGGCCCTTGAGCGGGCGGTAAAGGCGCCGTAATGAAGGTGATCCTCCTTAACGCGCCAGGGTTTCTCCGGCCTTACGGTTCTCCGTCATTGCTTTGGCGGCGGCGTATACGGTTTTCTTTTTGTAGTCATTGTTCCAGCGGTTGATGCCGATGTAGTCAAAGATCACCGCTCCGGTATGGTGGCAGAAGCGGTCCATCTGTTCAAGGCAGCTGAGCAAGCCGTTGCCGGTTCCGCCGGGAGAGGCGACCAGCAGTATCTGTTTGCCCGCGAGAGAGCCCGTTTGCCCGAATTCGCAGCGGCGCAGCCGGTCAAAGAAAGATTTGAGGGACTCCGCCATTTCGCCCCAGTATACGGGGGTGATAAAACAAAGCTGGTCCGCCTTTTTTACCGTGTCCTGGGCAGTATCGAACCCATCCTTACCGAAGGCACAGCGATGCTGCTCCCGGCATGGTCCCCAACCCTCTCCGCATACGTGGCAGCGTTCCAGTTTTTCCACAAACAGGGTCCCCACAGAAGCGCCGCCGTCCTTGGCTCCCTGAATTGCTTCGTCCGTTACGGATGCGCAGAGCCCATCACCCTTCGGGTTGCCGGAAATAATAAGATAATTCATAGATACCTCTCTTTCTTATAAAAATAATTTTTCAACCTGAATTTTTCAGCCGATCCCTGATTTCAAGGAGAATCCCAAGGGCGGTTTTAAATTCGAAATTTTCTATTTCGCTTATGAGGGATTCGGTTTTTCCTTCAAGCGGGGGAAACACTTCCCGAATCTCCTTAGTATACTTAAGACTGCCGGTATTTGCCCTTTCCATCAGGGGGATCAGGGTTTCCGCCAGGGCAAGAGCCCGCCCCGTATCCGAAGTCCCGATGCTTGACACCCCGGCGGGGGAGTCTTCTGGCACAGCATTCATGCGGATCAGGACATCCAGTTCTGTCAGGGTGTCCTTAAGGGAAACCTCGAGTTCCTGAAGCTTTTCCGGAGGGCAGCCCGGACCGTCGTCCGCAAGGGCCTTTTCGATCAGCGCCGCCGCTTGGGAAACTATATCGGCGCCGATCAGGGCTGCGGAACTTTTCAGGGTATGGGCAATGCGGTGGGCAAGTTTCCTGTCCCCTCTTCCCGCAGCATTTTGCAATTTTTCTGCATCAGATCCGTGTTCGTCCCGGAAAGTTGTAAGAAGCTGTTTATAAAAATCCTCGTCCCCCAGGGCTTTTTCCAAGCCCGTAAATTTATTGAGTACCACCGTACCCTGGGGCGCTGCGGCGGCGCTGTGATGATCCACCGGTTTTGGTTTGACCGTAACCTTTTCCGGGGGCAGCCATTTTAACAAAGCCTGGTTCAGGGCATTGGGATCGATGGGCTTGGAGATAAAGTCGTTCATCCCCGCATTGATGAAGGTTTCGTTAGCGCCGGTAACGGCGTTGGCGCTCAGGGCAATAATGGGCAGGGTCTTGTACCGGTCTTCTTCCATGGCGCGGATACGTTTGGTCGCCTCCACGCCGTCCATGCCGGGCATCATGTGATCCATAAAGACCAGGTCGTAGTTTTTCTGCTGAACCATTCTGAGCGCTCCAAGACCGTTGGCAGCCGAATCGGCCTTGATATTATGCTGGGCGAGGAAGGCCAGGGCAACCTTAAGGTTTATCTGGTTATCATCCACCACCAGTACCAATGCGTTTTCCGCACTTACCGCGAAGTCTGTGGATTCCGTTTTTTCAATCAAGGCCGGGTTTCCTGGGATACAGGGCAGGAGCACCGTAAATTCCGAACCCTGACCGTAGACGCTTTCCAGTTTTATTTTTCCGTTCATCATATCAACAATTTTTTTTGTTATCGAAAGGCCGAGGCCGGTACCCAGAATACCCCGGTTAAGTTCGCTGTCAAGCTGCTTGAAGGAACCAAAAATTTTAGAGAAGTCCTCTTTTTTGATGCCAATCCCCGAATCCTTTACGATGAAGGCGAGATATTCCCGTTCATCCTCGGTAATCTTACAGACCCGGAAATCAACAAAACCTTCCCGGGTATACTTGATAGCGTTATTAACGATATTGACGATGATCTGACGGAGCCGTATATCGTCGCCGAAAAGCACCTGGGGCACGGCATCATCGAAATGGGATCGGAAATCAAGTTCCTTGGAGGCGGCGGTAAAGCGGCTCATGGAGCAGATATTATCGTAGAGTGCATGGAGGTTGAAATGAACGGGACTTATGTCCATTTTGCCCGCTTCGATCTTGGAGAAGTCGAGAATATCGTTGATGATCTGTAAAAGAGCCCGGGACATTTTTTTGATATCCTCAAAATATTCTTTCTGGGTTATATCGAGGTTATCGGTACGCATAAGATCGCTCATGCCGATAATGGCGTTCATGGGGGTCCGGATCTCGTGGCTCATGGATGCCAGAAAGCGGCTCTTGGATTCACTGGCGGACTGGGCGGCCCTGGCCTGTACCTCCATCTCCCGGGCGATCCGGTCAGCCCGCAAATCCCGGGAATAGGTCGCCATGGCATAGGCGCCTTTCCAGGGAACCCGGACCAGGGTGGTTTCCACCGGAAGGGGTTCCCCCGAAAGGGTACAATGCATCCATTCAAACTGGGCAAAACCTTCGGTAAAGGCAAGGGTATCCATGTGTTCCATTTTTTCCATGCTCGCCATTCCGTCGCTCTGGAATGGGGGGCTTAGTTTTTCTATATACTTCACATACTCTTCTTCGCTTGAAAGTCCAAACATCTTTAGGGCTGCGCTGTTGCAGTCCAGAAATGTTCTCTGTTCGTCCCAGAGGGAACAGGCCAGGGGCGTGGCGTCCAGCATGAGCCGGGTCCGTTCGTCCGCATCCCGTATCTCCTTCCGGTTGGCCAGGGTTTCCCGGAGGTCCCGGGAATAAGCCGCGATACAATACGTGTTTTTCAGGGGAACTCGAATCAGGGTTAATTCAACCGGGAGAGGATCGCCGCTGAGGGTATGGTACAGCCAGTTAAAGCGCAGGTACCCTCTTTCCAGGACTTCCCGCAGTAGTTCTGCGGCCTTTTCCCGGGACGGCCTGCCGTCGCTCTGAAATTCCGGATTCAGATCGCTGAACCGGTCAACCAGTTCCGATTTTTTAGAAAGGCCGAATATCCGCAGCGCCTCCTTGTTGCAGTCAAGGATATTGTTATGGGTATCCCGGAGAGAACAGGCCAGAGGGGCGGCCTCCAGCATGATCCTGCATAGACTTCGAGCTTCCCGGTTTTCCCGGAATTTTTTGAAAAACATACCCTTTACCCTCCGTGTTTCCGGTTTTGAATAACCCGTACCGCCCCGGCGGTAAGAAAGACGATTCCCGCCAGTATTACTACCGTTGCCCCCACGGGAAGATCAAAGCTCCACCCCAGGACCAGACCGCCGGCGGAAAACAGCGCTGAAAACCCGCAGCTTATGAGCATCATCCCCCCTAAGCTCCGGGCGAAGTATCCCGCGGTTCCCGCAGGCAGGGTGAGCATGGCGATTACCATCACTATCCCTACGAAAGTCTGGAGTAATACTATTGCTGCAGCGGTAACCGTGAGCAGGGCCAGAAAAATCATAGTTGTGGGGACCCCCCGGACCCGGGCGAATTCTTCGTCAAAGGCGCAGGCCTTTAACTGGGGATAAAAACGCCAGGCCAGGAAAAGAACAAAAACATCCAATATTGCCATGAGAAGAAGATCCCTTTCTGATATGAGGAGTATGTTTCCAAAGAGGTAGCTTGAGGGGTCGGTGTATCCCGCAGTCTTTGCCATGAAAAGCACCCCGATACTCATGCCAATGGCCCAGATGGCATTGATCACCGTATCTTCCCGCTGTTTGGCCTTTAGGGATACTGCGCCGATAATACCCGCAGAGATAATCGCAAAGATCAACGCCCCCGCTATGGGGGGGAAGCCCGGGATGATCTTTGCCGCCGATAGGTAGAGGGCCATGCCGATTCCCCCCAGCACCGCATGGGAGATGGCCCCGGCGAGGCTGGCGATACGGCGGACCGTGACCATCGCCCCCAGGATACCGAAGAGTACCGACGAAAGGAGCCCCGCTAAAAGGGCGTTTCGGATAAAGGGGAAGGCCGGGTTAAAGAGGGCGTCGAAAAAGTCTATCATTCTACATCCTCCGGATCGCGGCGATCCGAAGGATCACGGCGATCCGAAGGATCGCACTGATCCCCGGGTATGCTTTCCCCGTGGATGATTCGGGCGGTTCCCAAAGACGGGGCGCCCTTTTCTTCCGCTACGGTACGATGTTGGACTATGCCGTATTCGGCCCCGGTTTCGCGGCTCCCCATACAGAGAACCCGGTCGGTAAGGGCGGACACAAACCCGGTGTCATGGGTCACGATGAGGACCGTGGTATTCCCCTTGAGTTTCCCCAGGGTAGTAAAGAGCCGTTCCTCACTTTCCCTGTCCATATTAGCGGTGGGTTCATCCAGGATAAGAATTTCCGGCTTGGCCGCCAGAGCCCGGGCTGCCAGGACCCGCCGCCGCTGGCCGCCGGAAAGGGCTGCATAGGACCGGTTCGCCAGATCCGTAATCTCCGCCTGCGCCATGGCTTCCTCCACCGCTGCCCTATCTCCCTCGCTGAATTTACGGGAGAGGGATGTCAGGCGGCCCATCTTTACCGCTTCCCACACCGAGATGGGGAAGGCGGGGTCGTAGGCGGATTGCTGGGGTACATAGCCTATCCGGTTACGCTCACCCAGGGTGGAGCCGGCGCCGAAGAGGTCAATCTTTCCCGACTGGGGCTGTTCCAAGCCCAGGAGCAGTTTTAGTACCGTTGTTTTTCCCGAACCGTTGGGACCCACCAGGGCAATAAATTCCCCCTGGTGAATATGAAAGCAGGCGTTTTCCAGGACCTTGAAATTGCCGTAGGAAAAGGAAACCGAATCGAACCGAAGGCTTATCTTCCGGTCCGCAGGGTGGTTGAGTACCGAATGTTCCTTCACTTACCTGTCTCCCCGACGTTTTTTTGCAGAACTTCGCCCATGGTACGGATATTGGCGAGCCAGTCCGGGGCTAGGGGATCCAGGGTGGCCAGGATTGCCCCTGCCGCATCGGCGGTGGTTTTGGCAGTACTGACCGGAAATTGGGCCTGGACAAAGATCGCCGCGGCTTTTTCGCTTTTTGCCCTTTCTATGAGAAGCTTTAAAGCCCGGGGTGTGGGCTCCTTACCGCCGGTTTCCACCGCCTCCTGGATTATGCCGAATTCGTCTAAAAAATAACCAAAGGCAGGGTGGTACACAAAAACTATCTTTCCCCGCAGTGGGGAAAGTTTTTCTCTTAGAGCGCCGAATTCCTGATCCATATCGCCGGTGAGTTCCCGATAATTATTTCGGTACAAAGACTCGCCATCCGTATCCATCTTGATTAAAGCATCCTGTATATGAGCTGCCATGATCCTTGCCGGTTTATGCCCAAGCCAGGTATGCCGGTCAATGGTATCCCCGTGATCATCCCCATCCTCCAAATTCCGGAACCGTACACCCTGGGTTCCATCAACAATGGTGAGATCCGGGAAAAGGGCCTCCACCTTTGGCCTCAGGGTAATCTCAAATTCCGTGTTCGACAAGACCCAGACCTTTGCTGCGGCAAGATCCGCCATCTGTTTAGGGCTGGGCTCGTAGTCATGGGGATTCTGCCCGGGGCCGACCAGGGTCATGATCCGCACCCGGTTTTCGGCTATGCGGGAAGCAAAGTAACTCTGGGGGAGTATACTCACCGCCAGGACCGGTCGGTCATCGGTCTTGTTTTCCCGGTCATTTTTTCCTCCGCAGGCTGCAACAGTAAGGGAGAGGATCACGGCTAAGCAAAAAAAACGGAAAAATCCCTGTTTCATTCTTTTTAATTTAATCTGCTTTGTTCACTTCTTCAATACAGTCCATGGGGGACAAAAAGAGCAGGCAGATCCTTTAGGTTCCGTATAATTCTGTCCGGACGGACGCCTTTAACCCGGCTTTCCCCTTCCCGTAAGCGCAGGGAACGACGGTCCCCGGCAAAAAGGACGGTCTTAAACCCCGCTTGGGCAGCGGGAGAGATATCGTTGAGCATATCGTTCCCCACATACAGGGCATTTTCCGGTTCCAAGCCCAGGGATTTCAGGCGCCGGACCGCGGGGCTAAAGAGATTCGGCGAAGGTTTTGCTTCCCCCAGTTCGAAGGAGTAGATCAGCAGTTCCGGATCAAAACCCAGGTTCTTGGGAGGGGCGTTGAAAAAGGCCTCAAACAAAAGGGGGGTAAAGAACTGTGCGTTAGAGATGAGCCCCAGTGGGATTAGGCGTTCCCGGAGTATTCCCAGGGTTTTCTCCGCATCAGGCATGGGATACACCGGGTTAACCGTCAACTCATACCGCAGGGCTAATTCCCGGGCCTTGTCCATAGTATTGCCGTGTCCATGTTGTTCAAGGAATTCCGCCCAGAGCTCCTCTACCCGCAGTTCGGGGTAGGGGCTCCTCCCGCGCAGTTCCCCGTGCCGTTTCAGCACCGCCTTTTGAAAGTAACCCCTGAGCTGCTCCGCCGATAAGCCGTATTCCCTGGCTAGACTGTCTAGGCTGTAATGGGGTTCATTGTCACCGCTGCCTATATCGCCGGCAGCGGAGATGAAGAGGGTCCCGTAGACATCGAAGATTACCGAGTGAATACCCTTGAGCGGAGGGAGCTCAGGCGAGCACAGGACTTCCAGATCCGGCGGCAGCTCCGGCGGCGGAAGGAGGGGCAGGGGGGTCGATTTTTGCCGGATAAGGCAGGGATCAGTCATTTCCTACCCCTACCAGGGAGAGCTGGGTAGGGTCCAGATAGAGTTCTAAGAGGATGGATTTTACGATTTTGTGGGTTACCGGAGTATTGAGTACCGATCGATAGGTCTCCCTTAACAGCTTGAGGATAGGTTCCCTTCCATATGATTCCGGAACCCGCAGCTGATTTAATGCTATTACCGTATCATCGGGTTTCCAATTGGCCAGGTCTCTAAGGAAGGGGTTTATATCGGCAATATCCCGGAGCACCCGCTGGTTGGAGACCAGGAGCTGGATTATCCCTCTCTGGATTGTTTCGTCAAGGCGGCTGAAATCCATCACATCCCTGGAAGCCAGATCTTCCCCCATCATTTTGATGATATACCGGGGCGGGTCCATCCCAAAACGTTTATAGACCGACATCATAGTTTGTTCCATTTTTTTTCGGAGAATAGTTGAAGAAATATATACCATGGGGATGTTCAGGGAAGAATATAGGGAATCGAACTGTACCCCGGAGCTTTCAAAATCCCGACATACATGGTTAATGCGCCTGCCGATAACCGTCCGCCCCGCAGTCCAGGGTTCCAGGTATGAGAAACCGAATCCTTCCTTAACTGACGTGGTGATGATCCCCTGTGCGCTCCCATAGGCATCTTCCAGGGAGCTATTCATACCCAGCTCGAATTCAACCGGCAGCCCAAGCTCCCGGGCAAATTCCACCCATTCCCGGTAGATACGGATGTCCCGTTCCGTGGTGGGAGGCAGGGTGATAGCTACGGTTCCTCCCTTTGGGATGAATAATGAAAGGAAGATCGCCTCGCCGATATTTTTCCGCTGTATCGCCCTGACCGGGTAGAGGTACCGGTTCCGGACCAGATCCGCAGTAGCGTTAATGGTGCGTACCTCGTTGGGCAGCAGGTGGAGCCCTTCCGACTTTAGCCCAGCCCGGTGCAGGAAAGAGCGATCCCGGCTGTTGATCACCGCATAATGACAATTTATAGGGTATTCTTCGCCCTTAGCATAGACATCGGGCCTGAAATCTTCGGCTAAATCGTGGTTTTGAAGTAAAAGCCGGGGTTCTCTTTCCTGCAGGATATGCAAGGCCCGGAGCAGCGCGGAATTTTTCTGTATCAGGGGATTATGGACATGGAGGATATCCGGCTCCTGCCCCCAATGGGCTTTCGCAGCCAGGACAATGGCGTCCGCAAGCTCCGCTGCCCGCTTCGTAAGTTCTTCACCGGAAGTTCCCGGGGAAATTTCCCGGTCCCGATCGTAGCGGAGCTCCTCCACCAATACCCGCTTAAGGCCCGGTATGGAGGGCTCCCCCTCTCCGGCGATAACCAGCACATCCTCCCCGGCCTCCATCAGCGCCTGCGCCTGATTCATGATCACCGAAGTAACTCCCCCCCGGCGCAGATGATAGTGGATTAACGCGATACGCACCCTGGTCCCCCCTTACGAGTCTAGCGTATGGGGGTGAATTGAACAATGCCGGTTCCTGCGGCGCCTAAGCGGATTAATGTTTGGGCGATTTTTGCCCAAAAGCCTTCCGTTTGTTCTGTATCACGCATTCCAATTCCGCAAGAATATCATCCTGCCATTTCTGTTGAATGGGGGCGATGGCAAAAAGGTCGGGGGGGTCTTTCTCCAGGGCGGCGGCTATACGCTCCAGCATGGCATCAGTGGGAAAACGCTTCTCCCCTTCGATCATGGCGATATAATTGGTTGCGGTGTCCACCTTTTCCGCTAGTTTAGCCTGCGATAGGCCAAGTTCGTTCCTGTAAGCTTTCATATTGGCGGCTAAGAGCTGCCGTAATTTTGCCATATCCATACCACTTTAGCGTTATATTATTTCATTTTATTTGGCCTAGAGTTATTGACTCAATGACTTTTCCGTTATATATTTGTATTATTCTATAACGTAGAGTTATTTATTTTGAATTTGTCCTCCTGTGGATATGTCATGAATGGTTTTTGTCATGTTGTTTTAATTTTTCGAACGGGAATTGGCAGGGAAAACGTAAATATGCCTAAAACATCCAATAGGGTTATACCCATCCATCCGCACAAACACGTTTATAAAATAGTATTACTACTATGTCTTTTTTTTATAAAAAACGCCTATGGTTTTGATATATCAATTACCCGGGCTGAACTTGGTTTCGGAATTATTCCGGAATATAATCGCAGTTTTTACTATTCCTGGGATATTATGACCACTGGCTCCGTTGAATTCAATAAGAATTTCATCCTTGGAAGCGGCGTTTCCATGGGTCAGGTGGAAGATATTTTTGATATAAATACATATATCAACGCCGAATATGGTTTCCCGTTTTTCCGTCCCTATGTTCCCATGGTTTTGAAAATTGCCTATATATACAATGGCTTGCCGGAATATGAAACCCATATTCATACGCTGCTTCCGACTTTTTCATTTAAATGGCGGTACTTTGGCGGATCCATAGGTTCGACCCTGAGGTTTACTACCTTTGACAAAAACCCGGCTATTTTTGAACCGATTATAGCCTATTCGGCATATCTTAATTTTTACAATACCGATGATGCTGTAATAGGAATCGGTTTATCAAATTACGATGATTTTAACGCCGCCAATTTAGGTTCCTATTCATTTAATCTAAATAATAGAATTCGCATTACTAACTTAATTTCCCTGTCAAATGTGGTTGAAATAGCCATGTCGGGCAATGTTGGACACATTGTAAGTGTTTATGGCATCTCCTATGGCGGAATGATTATATTCAAATGGTAGTTTATAAAATCAACCAAAAAATGATACATACACTTTTGATAATTTTTTCGCTTATAACAGTAAGCTGTTCTTTGCCGCAATATTACAATGAATATGATTCCCGTTTCTCCTATCATGATATATTTAACTATCTCAGCCAGGATGAAAGAACACTTGACCTTGGTGATAGCTATTCATTTATAGTTTTGAGTGATATACATATTAGTGATAGTATCTCTGCAAATGAATTTGCAAAATTGAAATCCCGTCTGGGGGACGCCCAATTCATTGTAATAACCGGGGATATTACCCAAAATGGGACAAAAGAAGAAATACAGAAATTTATAGATGTTGCCCGTACATTCGGAATACCATGTTATCCGGTAATGGGAAATCATGATATTTATACCAATAGAGCCGGCCCATGGGAAGAACTTATCGGATCATCCTGCTACCGAATAGATTCACCCTCCGGTGATACTACTCTGTTTATGTTGGATAATGCCAACGGTTCATTTGGACATGATCAGATAGAATGGCTTGAAAAAGAAATGAAAAGCGCAAAAGACCATACCTTTGTTTTTGCACATGATAATTTTTTTACAGAAAATGGCCTATATGATTATGAACAAATAACGGATATTAATGAACGGGCCAGGGTTATGTCCCTGTTAAAAGGACAGTGCGATATAATGTTTATGGGTCATCTTCATAAACGTATTGTTAAAAAGCTTGGCGGGGTAACATACATTATGGTAGAGAATTATGGGGCAAGTGAAGCAACGGGAACTATATGCCGTGTTCATGTTTCAAGGGAAGGCATAAATTATACATTTGAAAAAATATGAATTATCCGGGAGAAAACCGGCGTCATTCCTGAAACCGAATACAGATCAATTTTGATCACCCAAATTCCCTTAACATGATACTATTTTTGAAGAAAAATCCAACCGCAAAGTCGAAGATGGGAAGAAAAAAGGCTCCTGGCACCAAAACTGCGTAGTGTCCCCCGTCCAGGGGACACTACGCAGTAGCGCCGGAAGAATCGTAACGGTAAAGGAGGAGCCTATCAGGAACAAACCGTATTGCTACGGAACTTGCGGGAGTGAGAAAAAGTGCCTGGTACCGGTTTGGAGCGGAAAGAGAGAAGATGAAGAATTTGAACCGCGAAGGACACCAAGGAACACAAAGGAGAAGAAGCAAATAGGACCCTTTGAGTCCTTCGTGTCCTTTGTGGTGAAACATTGACGCCGACCAATTTCTGCGCCCTCTAGTAGATTATCCCCAAAGGTTGGTCACCGTGGACGCCGACCAGTTGCAGCCGTTTCGGGTCCACCATAAGGTCCATGTCTTCCAGGGGGATTGCGCCCAGGAGTATCAAATCTGCGCCGGGGATCACCCAGGGCTGACAGGCCATGGAACGGTCCTTCCAATGTATCTGTACGGTTTCGACTACCTTGCAGACCACCGGATCGCCATTCACCATGCGGGACTCCTTCACGTGCTCAGTTCGCAGCCCCAGTTCTTTCTGTACCACTTCATTGATAACCAGGGTCGGCGCCCCGGTATCGACCACGCACCGGATCGTCATCTGCCGGATTTCCGCTTCCTTAAGATGTCCATCTCCAAATCTCGTTAAATCAGCCTCGTTTTTCAGGGTGATCTCTTCGTACACTGTTCCCACCATTCTGCCTCGCTCTCCATTAAGATTAATATACCATGCCGGGGAACCACAGGCCAACGGCCGGACTTCCCCCTGCACCCTTCTATAGGGGAGCGATCCTGCAAAATGCTTTAGTCCTTGGGAAAAAATCTTTCAGGAATAACTACTCATTTCTCCCCCAGGGCCGCCGGGGATCGGTGAGTTCTCCTAATCCCTCTTTCAATCGTTTGATATCTTCTTCCGGTATTTCCATGGTCCCTCCCA
>NZ_JAJQRB010000048.1:0-8468 GCF_046533075.1 Treponema primitia
ATATCCGGAACGCTATGGAAGAGCAGAGTGTGGGAAGCCAGCAGATCCTGGAAGTGATCAGCCAGTTGAACGGGATCACCCAGCAGGTTAAGGGCGGTTCCATGGAGATGCTTGAGGGGAGTAAGGAGATCATCACCGAGGGGAAGAACCTGGAGATGGCGACCCAGGAGATAACCAACGGGATGAACGAGATGGGCACCGGAGCGGATCAGATAAACGTTGCGGTGAACCGGGTGAACGAGATCAGCGGACAGAACAAAGAGAACATAGATGTTCTGGTACAGGAAGTGTCCAAGTTCAAAGTGGAATAATCAGTACTGTTTTTATGCTTTAACCCAAGCCCCGATTTATTCGGGGCTTTTTTTTAATAAACTTACAAACCTTATAATATAATGCTCTCCTTCCATCCTCTGAGAAGCGAAACTAAGTACAGAGGTATTGGACTCCCGGAGGAATTATTTATGAAATTAAAAATGCGGCTTACCATAATAATGGCGGCGATGATGATAGTAGTGGTTGCGACCATAACTTTCGTGTTTCTTACCCGGTCCCGGGAAATGGTAACCGCGGCTACCCTGGAGAACATGGAAAACATGACCGGCCTGAACTCCAACTATCTGGCCGCACGGTATCAAAAATACTACGACATTGGTTTGGCGGTAACCCAGGTTTTTAACGGGTATGAGGCTGTGAACCGGACAGAACGGCGGTCCACGTATAATACTATCCTCCGGGACATTCTGGAATCCAACCCCCGTTTTGTGGGGATTTTTACGGTGTGGAAACCCGGGGTATTGGACGGCAGGGACACTGAATTTGCCAATACCCCCGGCGCCGACAAGACGGGTAATTTTATTCCCTATTATACCCGGGAACGGGGCCCTGTTGAGCTTCAGGCCTACGTTGATTGGGAAGCCGCATTGGGAAACCTTTCATCAGTTCCGACCATTACTAACCCTGAGTACGAAAATGTCAGCGGCAAAGATGTGTTAACCACCGAGCTTATCATACCCATTATTGTGGATGCCACCCAGGAAATTGTGGGGATGGTGGGTATCCATATCAGTCTTGACGCTACCCAGGAATTTGTCGAACCGATTAGCCCTTATGGAACGGGGTATGCCGCCCTTTTTGCCAATAACGGCAGGATAATTGCGCACCGGACGGCGGATCGGCGGGGAGAATATCTCCAGGGAACCGGCATTGCCGTGATAGGCGAGGAGGGAGTAGCAAAGATAATGCAATCCTTTGTGGATGGGAAACCGGTTACAGCCCAAAATAACGGAATGATATTTCAAAGCTATCCCTTCTTTGTTGGGGATACCCTTACCCCCTGGACGATGGTCGCCCTGGTGCCCCTGGAAACAGTAATGGTAAATGTAAATAGTATCACGAGCTTTACCTTGCTGTTAGCAGGGATTGCGATTGTTATATCGTCGATTATGGTCTATTTTATTTCCCTTTCCATTATCAGGCCTATCATCAAGGTGTCCGATACCCTCAAGGATATTTCCGAAGGAGAGGGGGATCTGACTAAACAGATAGAGACCAGAACGAAGGATGAAATCGGCGATCTTTCCCGGTACTTCAACCTGACCCTGGAAAAGATCAAGAACCTGGTGATCACTATTAAAAAGCAATCTGCGGCTCTGTTTGATATAGGGAACGAGCTGGCCAGTAATATGACCGAGACGGCATCGGCTATCAATGAGATTACCGCCAATATTCAGAGCATTAAAACCAGGGTTGTTAACCAGTCTACTTCGGTGAATGAAACCAACGCTACCATGGAGCAGATTACTATTAATATCGACAAGCTCAACGGGCATGTAGAAAATCAAACTTCCAGTGTGGATAAGTCTTCCAGCGCTATTGAGGAGATGATTGCAAACATTAAATCGGTTACCGATACTCTGGGACGGAATACGGAAAATGTCCGGCAGCTGATAGAAGCTTCCGATGTGGGCCGTACGGGGCTTTCGGGGGTGTCTACGGATATTCAGGAAATTGCCCGGGAATCCGAGGGCTTGCTGGAAATAAACGCAGTGATGGAGAACATCGCCAGCCAGACCAACCTGCTGTCCATGAACGCGGCTATTGAAGCGGCCCACGCCGGAGAAGCGGGGAAGGGCTTTGCGGTTGTGGCCGACGAGATCCGGAAACTTGCAGAGAGTTCCGGGGAACAGTCCAAGACCATCAGTACGGTGTTGAAGAAGATAAAGGAATCTATCGACAAGATCACCAAATCTACCGATAGTGTGCTCAGCAAGTTTGGAGCCATAGATACCGGCGTAAAGACCGTATCGGAACAGACGGAGAATATCCGGAACTCTATGGAAGAGCAGAGCGTGGGGAGCCAGCAGATTCTGGAAGTGATTGGTCAACTCAATAGTATTACCCAACAGGTTAAAAACGGATCTATGGAAATGCTTGAAGGGAGTAAGGAGATCATCACCGAAGGGAAGAACCTTGAATTGGCTACCCAGGAGATCACCAACGGGATGAACGAAATGGCCATAGGGGCGGATGAGATCAATGTGGCGGTAAACCGGGTGAATACCATCAGTGTGGAAAACAAGGAGAGCATCGATGTCCTTGTTCAGGAAGTTTCACGGTTTAAGGTTGAGTAATTACTTAAATTCGGCGTCCAGTTTGGCTTGCATGGAGCCCTGGACGAACTTTCGTATCTTGGTCCGTACCGCCGGGTCGGTCCGCTGGGTAAAAACAATAACGTAGGTTTTTGTAACCCCATCGTCCCGGAAACCAAATACGATCCCCTCGACCTTTAGAAGTATGCTCTGGAGTTTTATCTGGACATTCTGGCAGAGGGAATTTTTTTCCAACTCAGGATCTTCGTCGAATATGCAGGAAAGCCCCATGGTACTGATATCCTTGATGTTTCCCTTGATGTAGTCTCCGTTTATCGGAAGGTTAATGGTAGTCATGGTCTCGTTATCCGGCGCCGCCCGGATATACTTTCGCTGTCCCTTGGCATTCACCGCTATGAGGGCCGCCAAAACCTGTTTGATGAGGAGTTTGGAATCGGATTTTACCTGGATATATCCGCATTTTACTTTTACCGAATTGACGTATTTACGCTTTAGATCTTCATCACCGTTGGGGGCAAGGATGCCTATGTCCACTTTGGCAGTAACGGGGTCTGCCATGATTGCCCTGATCCACTGTTCCCACTCCTTCTCGGACAGCTGTTCGCTGATATTAACCAGGACAACCGAAGCGGGGTACTTGGCTATGATTTTTTTGAGTTTTTCCTGATCCTTTATTACATAAACCTCATATTCTTCCTGTATCAGCTCTTCCACCACATCGTTTTGTACCAGCGCTGCAGGATAGAGAAAAAAGATTTTTTTACCTAATACTTCAACGGTATTTCCCTGGGCCATACTCTATATGATATATAATAATTCTGCATTTTACAACCATATTATGGGTCAATGCGGATCTGGTTTAGGGTCTCTTCCACCGCTTTTTTCAATTCCCCCGCATCGGGGCGTTTCAGGACCGTCAAGCGGAAAATGGCCGTTTCTATGAGCCCATAGAGGAGATCATCCATGATGCGGACATTGACGGGCTTTATTTCTTCCGCCCTTATACCCTCTATCAGCATGGAGGCCAGGATATGGCGCATCCGTATGGTCCGGCGGCGTACCCGGTAGTCCGGGTCGGAATCGCTTTTTGAAAGGTAGAGCAGATAATTCAGAACCACCGAAAGGAGATGGCGGTTTTCTTCCAGCCGTTCAATTATCAGGATGATAACCTTGCTTAATTTCTCTATGCTGCCCAGGGTTTTATCGCCCCTGACCTGCAGGAGATCCCGTTCCACCGTCTGGAGCAAAAGCTTGATGCTGTAATTGAAGATTTCTTTTTTGTTCTTAAAGTATATATATAGGGTTGTCCTGGTGATTCCGCAGCGGTCCGCTATTTTCTGAAAGGTTGCGTTTTCAAAACCCTCATCGATAAAGACATCCAGGGCCTTTTGAAGGATTTCCTGCCGTCTCTTGTCATGTTCAACCGGTATAGACACTCCATAACCCCCGCATGTTTGTTCAGAGCGCCGTATACTCGTAAAAATACGAGTCCAGGGCGCCGTTGGTTAGTTCCCGGCAGGAATCGGCTTTCCTACCGAAATGGGATTCAAACCCGGGATGGTCGGTGATCACCGCCAGCTTCCAGAGCGGAAACTGTTTCCCCATATCAGACATTTCCCTGTAGATTGTCTCCGCCTCCGCCACTTCCCCCAGCCGTTTCCCATAAGGCGGGTTGGTGATGATAAAGCCCCGCTCCCCGGTAAGGCCCTCCGGGAGCCGGGCTGCCTTCATGGGTACGGTCCGGAACTCCGGAAGCCAGGGAAGCCGAATTTCCGGGCGTATCCCGGCGCCGGGACTTTTACCCTGGGCCAGTTCATAGGCTCGCTGGATATTGGATTTGGCAATGGAAACCGATCGGACATCCGAATCGCTTCCGTAAATACGTATGGTTCGTTCAAAGTTTACTTTGCCCAGGAGTTCCTCCCGCACTGCCGCCTCGGTTTTCGCATCAGCCGGTATAAGATCCGAGAGGGTGAAGCGCCGTCCCAGGCCGGGGGCCGCATCCCAGGCGTAGAGGGCCGCCTCTATGGCAATGGTACCGGACCCACAGAAGGGATCGTAGAGGGGAAATTTCCGGCGCCAGTTGGCCAGGAGCAGAAGCGACGCAGCGGTGGTTTCCCTAAGGGGGGCAGCCCCGCCTTCGGTACGGTAACCCCGCTTGAAAAGGGGCTCCCCGGAAAGGTCCAGCAGTACCGATACCTGGTCCTTTTCCACATAAACCCGCAGCTCCGCCTGGAAGCCGGTTTCGTCCAGCCGGGCTTGCCGGTATTTTTCGCAGAGCCGGTCCGCAGCAGCCTTGTGGGTCATAGCCTGTATGGTGGTGATCCCCTGCAGCTTGGACCGGTTAGACCGGACCTTGGCAACCCGTATGCCCATTCCGGCAGGTATCCAAGCTTCCCAGGGGATGGCCTTTACCCCTTCGAAAAGGGCATCAAAATCCGCAGCGGGGAAGAGGCCCATCTCCAGGAGCAGGCGATCCGCACATCGCAGGGCCATGAGGGCCCGGTAAATTCCGGGGATATCCGTCTCAAACCGGACCCTGCCAAACCCGGATTCCAGGACCCGGTAATTTCCGCTGAGTTTTCGTATTTCGTTTGAAACTACTTTTTCCACACCAAGGCCGCAGAGGGCAATTACCGTTATCATACTTATTGTTAACAGTATAACACATTTTGTAATAATGTCATATCATTCCGAGGCGAGTTTTATCCAGCATAGTTCATGTTTGTTATGGTAGAGATGCACCACGGCGCTGCCCGGGATAGCGGCGAAACGGCGGCTTGTTTCAAAGTCCCCATCGCCCTGCATCTTTATGGTACAAATGAAATTTTTGCAGAGCCCGGAGGCCAGCCACTTTTCAATCCACTCGTACAGGCGCTGAGGGTAGCAGATCACGTCGCAAAAAAGCCAGTCCAGGGGGCCTATTTCCTCGGGGCGCAGGGTAAAGGCATCGTGTTTTTGGAAGCCGACCCCGGGCATAGCCAGGATACGGTCCTCCAGGGGAGCGCGGTCTATCGCCAATACATTTACCCCCAGGTTCGCAAGGGCCCAGGTCCAGCCCCCGGGACTTGCCCCGGCGTCCAGACAACGCTCGCCAGGCTGGGGCAGGCGGCCGCAGCGGACCAGGGCTTCCCAAAGTTTTACGTAGGCCCGGCTGGGAGGCCCCAGTTTATCCTCATCAAATTCGATAATCCCCCCGGGAAAGGGGCTGGCGCATTGGGCGGAACCGATGAGGGTATTGGCGTCCAGGAGGGTCCAGCTTCCCATGGGATTGTCCGGTAGTGTCCAGGGGAAGGGCCGTCTTTTTGAGGATAGGGGCGGCAGTTTAGAGCTTATCAGGGCGCTCCGGCGAAACTGGGTAAAAAGGGTGGGCGCCCAGTTTCTTTGGATACCTCGCAAAATGGAAGCGGCTTCGGAGATGGAGTTAAATTCTAAGCGAAAGGGCTTGAACCAGCAGTTTTGAAACCAGAAAACAGAATCCGGCGGGGTTTGCGCCCGGTAGAAAGGACCCCAGGAATCGTCCCAGGTTCCAAGCTCCTGTTCCAAATGATCCTCAAAGCCTGAAACCGACTGGAATATCCGGCCGGGAAGAGGCTCTAAGCGCGGCAGCTTAGACTGAGGTGGATCGCCAGGCAAGATAATCGACGTAACGCTGGAAATCCCGTCCTTTGGGAGACACGGCTATGGTAAACCCAATTTCGCAGGAATAACCCCCGGAACGGACCCACCGGCTTTCTACCAGGAGCTCAAAGGGGGCAATTTTCGCCGCAGAATCGGGTAGAATCTGCAGTTTACACGGAGTATTAGGTTTGATATCCACAAACATGGTATATTCCACACAGCACCCGGTGATACTGAGATCCTTCAGCAATGCCTCTCCTTCAAATATTTCAGGAACAAGGGCTCTCGCAATGGTTGGATATCTGGTACTTCGCCGATTATCAAACATATATTACATTCTGTATGATAAAGAGGTGGTTCGTCAACACCTTCTCCAGTCCCCTTGAAAACCCCCGGCCTTTTTGGGTATGCTGGGTAAACATATCAATTTATTGGAGTTACCTCATGGATAAGAATCCCGTTGCTGCGTATCTGGCCGCTACCTCTCCCGACAAGGTAGACACATCTCTGCTGGCGTATCTGTGTAATCTTCAGGAGGTCGCTAAAATCGCCCCTGAGATTGCCGCTTCTATCGTGAAGGAACTGGAAAACCAGCGCAAACGGGTAAAACTTATTGCCAGCGAAAATTATTGTTCCATGGCGGTTCAATTGGCCATGGGGAACCTCTTAACCGATAAATATGCCGAAGGTATGCCTTCCCATCGTTTTTATGCGGGGAATGAGAATGTGGACGCCGTGGAATCTCTGGCCGCCGCAGAGGCCCGGAAAGTTTTCGGCGCCGAATATGCCAATGTCCAACCCCATTGCGGGGTGGATGCCAATATGCTGGCCTATTGGGCGATTCTTACCACCAGGGTGGAAAATCCCGCCCTGACCAAATACGGCGAAACGAACCTGTATAAACTGAGCGATGCCCAGTGGAAGCAGCTCAAAACGGATATGGGGAACCAGCGTCTCCTGGGGCTGGACTACTATTCCGGGGGCCATCTTACCCACGGCTACCGCTACAATGTATCCGGCCGGATGTTTGAGATTCATAGCTATGGGGTTTCCAATGAGACGGGCCTCTTGGATTACGATGTTATTGAAAAACAAGCGCTGGAAGTGAAGCCCCTGATACTACTGGCGGGCTATTCTGCCTATCCCCGGAAGATCAGTTTTAAGCGGATGCGGGAGATTGCCGACAAGGTTGGGGCGGTATTGATGGTAGACATGGCTCACTTCGCCGGCCTGGTGGCGGGGAAGGTTTTTACCGGAGAATACGACCCGGTGCCTTGGGCCCATGTGGTAACCAGTACCACCCATAAGACCTTCCGGGGTCCCCGGGCGGGGATGGTCCTTGCCACCAAGGAATTCGCCGATGCCCTGGACAAGGGTTGTCCCCTTACCATGGGCGGTCCCCTTCCCCATGTTATCGCTGCCAAAGCGGTGGCCTTCCGGGAAGCCGCCAAGCCGGAGTTCCAGGACTATGCCCACCGGATCGTAGATAATAGCCGGGCCTTAGCCGCCGCCTGTATTAAGGGCGGGCTTGAGGTTCCCACCGGCGGTACGGACAATCACCTTTTCCTGGTCAATGTCCGTAACCTGGGTCTTACGGGCCGTCAAGCTGAAAACGCCCTCCACGACTGTGATATCATCCTGAACCGGAACAGCCTTCCCAATGACCCCAACGGCCCCTGGTATACTTCGGGTCTTCGCATTGGTACCGCTGCGGTAAGTACCCTGGGCATGAGCGCTGCGGACATGGCGGAACTTGGAGCCATCATCGTCATGGTCCTGAAAAACACCAGCCCCGGCCCTGATACGAAGGATCCTTCCAAGCCGAGTAAAACAAAGTATGTGGTGGAGCCTAAGGTTAAGGATGAAGCGCTGGGCCGGGTAAAAAAACTTTTGGATCGCTTCCCGGTTTATCCTGAGCTGGATTTGGAGTTGCTGAAACGGGAATTTGTTACCTGAGGGCAGTAATAGAGGAAGGAGGGAACCGCCGTCTCACTTCCTCCGTCCTCTTGACAGCTTCCGTAAATGTGCTATCCTATACCAATCTGGCCTAAAACGGCCCAAGCAATTTGCGTATATAAGCACAGTCTCCCTTAGGGGGACCAAACCGGTACTTCATAAGGAGATCCCCCATGAAAAAAGCCGCTCTGAAAGCAGCACCTAATAGCTGCCACAGTATCGTTACCCCCCCCCCCCCCCCCCCCCCCAGCAACCACTCATGTAATTGTACCACATTTCCTT
>NZ_JAJQRB010000049.1:0-71166 GCF_046533075.1 Treponema primitia
ACTTATATATGTGGTCTCAGTTTTTCACCAGCGAGACCGAGGAGGATTTCATGATGGTAGCGGAAAAGAATCCGGTAATAAAGAAAGCGGTAGCCACGCTGAGGCAAATTCGGTGCCTGTCACCTTACCGCCTTACCGGTCCGCTGCGTTGTCTCGAAAAAGCTATTTCCTTAAAATCTTTTCCATCGTTTTTCCCTTGGCCAATTCATCAATTAACTTGTCTAAATAACGAATTTTTTGCATGAGTTTATCTTCTATTTCTTCCACACGATATCCGCAAATTACGCCGGTTATTTTTGAAACATTCGGATTGATTTGCGGCACTTGCGCGAAAAAAGTTTCTAAATCAATGTTCCGGTCGATTTGTTGCTGCAATGTTTGTTGGTCATATCCCGTTAGCCAACAAATGATGGTATCTACATCTGCTTTTAAGCGGCCTTTTTTCTCGGCCTTTTGAATATAAGCCGGATAGACACTCGCAAAGGGGGTTGTAAATATTCTTGGCTTTTTCTTTGTATTTTCTTTTACCCTAAATTGAACAACCTTTTTGATTATATCCCATGGAATAGGTTTATCAATTGAAAAACGCAAGGTCCCTTTACCGCTGCGATATGGCGCAAGTTCCTTTTCAAATGCGTCAATCCCGGACGGGCTTGGAAAAAAGCCATAATGATCCTTAAATGCCGCAAAATGCACCAAATTTCCATTCAGATAAAATGTAGGCATTCCATAGGATATTTTCTCGGTTGCCTCCGGAATTTCATTTTTTATGAAATTCCGTATTTCATTTAATGTTTTTTGAATCTCCGGTTCAAAGGTTTCAATATAGTCATCTATGGTGTTCATTCGCCCTCTCCTTTATTATCAAAATATAGAATATTATGGAAGGTGACAGGCACGGATTCTCCTATGAGTTGACAATAAAATTATTTTTCGCATAAGTTCCTCCTTATAAATATTATCCACCAATCTAGGGCGCCGCCGATTTGATTATGCGGGTTTCCGGGTGAATTCGTCAAGCAAATTAGAGAAAACTACCACTAATAGTCTATCAAATTCGGTGCCAGGCACTGTTTTGACTATTTCCCTCTTTTTGGGTTAGATTAATTATGAGGCAATGCGCCCTATTGACATACGTATAAAATACACGTATACTTGGATTATGACAGCTAAGGATCTGTTGAAATTGTTATATAAGGTAACGGTTCCAAGCCATAAAGGCGATATACCAATAGGAACGGCACACAGTGTTTTGAAACAAGCCGGATTGAAATAGGAGATACCATGCGTAAATTAACCTTTTTAGCAGTACTGGAGCCAAACGGGAACGGCGGATACGGGGTGTCTTTTCCCGATGTTCCGGGGTGTATATCCCTGGGGGATAATTTTGATCATGCGGTAAAGATGGGACAGGAAGCTCTTGGGTTGCATATATACGGTCTCGAAAAAGATGGGGACCCTATACCTGAAAGGGACGACAAAATACCGGAAACAGGCAAGGGTGATATTGTAGTTCCTATATCTGTCTATCCTGATTTGACGAAAGATAGTATGGATAACCGGCGGGAAAAAACAACCATAACGCTTCCCCATTGGCTTAAAGAGTTAGCTGAGACTGAGCATGTTAACTATTCCAGGGTTTTAGAGACCGCGTTACGGGATACACTGAATATAGAGCGATAGCCTTGGGCAAATAAAGAGAGGCGGGGACCGGTCAAGATAAGGTCGCCCAAAACTTGGTGCCTGGCACAACATCAACTCTGAACAGATTAAACGGGGGGAAGCCTGGAAACAGGCTAACCGGGTTGTCTGTATAATCATCATCAATGATATTTGATAGTGTACTTCCACTAGGACGAACTTTACCGGGCCGGTTTCCGGCCCGAGACAAGGACAAAAATGACACTCCGGTATGTGAATCCACCGGTAAATATCCCTCTTCTTACCTTGTGACACCGGCGGGCGTGGGGAGGGGTGCGCATGGCTTCATGTATATGGAATTCTCTGCTGGAGGAGACCCGAAGGGGCTCCGTAAGCAGGCTCTACATGCACATGAAGCCGTGCGCACCCCTCCCCACGCCCGATTTGCCGACAAGCCGGAGAAAAGGGATGTTGGACAACCCCCTGCTCTCCCTAGGTTTTATTTTTTTCTTTGAATAAAACCAATTTTGTATCCCAAACAAAAATTCGTACTTAATTCCAAAGCGCTACCGTATTCCCCTGTCCAATTGTCATTATAAGCCCACAACACAGCATTAATGCGTGTTTCAGCAAACAATACACCGGGACCGATATGAGCACCCCCTCTCAGACCTCCGCTAAACACAAATCCAGGGGCCGTTTGCTCGGAGGGAGTTGCGAACGCTATATGCAGCCCAGGTCCGAAAAACACATTTACTTCAAATGAAGAAGGGCGTATTGTTAGTGTCGGCTCTAGTAAAATATTGATACCGCTATACCCGTTTCCACTCACATCAAGAGCTATTCCAAATAGATCAAAAGGTTGAACCATCGCATAAGCAGAATACCCAATAGGCAATTCACCAAAATGCCAATCGTATGCTTCCAGATACTCTTCTGGTTCGCTAATCATCAGGCTGTAACCCCCACTTATTCCAAAATAAAACCATTGATATTTCCAGGCATCGGCGGGATTTATTCTTCCCAATAATCCCGTTAAGGTAGGATCGTACTTTATATTTATTGTTCTGGTACCTATTACTTCAGCGGTTTCTATAACTACCGCCTGAATTCGCATGCGGTACATATCACGGTACTGGCCAATTGAACCGGAAAACAGAATTTGTGCGCCTATCATCCGGCCAATACCCTGAGCAGTTTCATCGCTCACGGAGCCGGACATGTTAAAATTCAATTCGTTTTCCAACAGTTCCAAACGGCTTCTTTCCACAACCCTTACTGTTCCCGTATTGGAAAAAGCAACCAAAAGTTCCTGAATGATAAAATCGGAAAGTTCTTTATTTTCCGCCTCAAAGTTCGTAACTGCGACGGTCGATCCTGACGGTAACTTTGATGAGAAAAAATCTACCGAATCCAGAATTGCGTCATCCAGTATCATGGCTTGTTGTGCATAAGCCAAAAGGCCGCAAAAAAATAAAACTCCCAAAAAACTCAACTTTTTCATTTTCCCCTCCTATGTCTCGCGACAAATCTGTTTATACGTAACCGCATAAGCGGGTAACACCTGTGTTATGGTATCGATGTTAAATGGCTACACCGTATGCGCGGGGAACTACGTTGCAGGGCGGTTTTGCCTAAGGATAAGGGAACCTGACAAAAATAGGGGATTTTAAGCGTTAAGGACTTGGCACGCCGGTTTTTTATTAAAGTATAATGTGAGCCTAGGTCTGCCGTTGCCGGGAACATGGGAATAGCATAGTCAATATGGAACGTTTGTTCAATAAGCTCTCGAATAAATGGGGAAAAGGGTAATCTTTACCCGCTGTAGGCGTCCCCCGTCTTTGCCGACAAGTCCAGAAAAAAAGGGATATTTACAAGAACTACTTCTTTGATAATGCACTTCCACTAGGACGCGCCTTACCGGGCCGGTTTCCGGCCCGAGACAAGGACAAAAAACACTCCGGTATGTGAATCCACCGATAAATATCCCTCTTCGTACCTTGTAACACCGGCGGGCGTGGGGAGGGGTGCGCATGGCTTCATGTATATGGAATTCCCTGTCGTAGTAGACCCACGTAGTGGGGCTGCGGAGACAGACGCGGACCATAGGTCCGATACATGCACATGAAGCCGTGCGCACCCCTCCCCACGCCCGTCTTTGCCGACAAGTCCGAAAAAAGGGATATTTACAGAAACTACTCTTTGATGTTGTACTTCCGCCGGAACCGTTCAATACGTCCGGCGGTGTCTACTAACTTCTGCTTACCCGTAAAAAAGGGGTGGCAGGAGGAGCAGATTTCAACCTTGATGTCCCTGGCGGTAGACCGGGTCTCGATAACGTTCCCGCAGGCGCAGGTGATTTTGGTTAATTCGTACTTGGGATGGATGCCTTCTTTCATCTATATAACTCCATACATATGCTTAATCCGAACCGGCGGAACCGGTATTCATCGACTTCAAGAATGCTTCATTATTCTTGCTTTTCTTCATTCTGTCAACCAGGAGTTCCATGATTTCGATATCATCCATGGGGTTAATTACCTTACGGAGTATCCATATCTTCTGGAGTTGTTCTTCCGTGAGGAGCAGTTCCTCCTTCCGGGTGCCGGATTTCTTGATGTTTATCGCCGGGAAGAGTCTGCGGTCGGAGATGCGGCGGTCCAGGTTGATTTCCAGGTTGCCGGTGCCCTTGAATTCTTCGAAAATGACTTCGTCCATGCGGCTGCCGGTCTCTATAAGGGCGGTGGAAATGATGGTCAGGCTTCCCCCTTCCTCGATGTTCCGGGCTGCGCCGAAGAAGCGTTTGGGCTTGTGGAGGGCGTTGGAGTCCACACCGCCGGAGAGTATCTTCCCCGACATGGGCACGGTCTGGTTATAGGCCCGGGCAAGCCGGGTGATGGAATCCAGGAGTATCACCACGTCTTTTTTATGCTCCACCAAGCGTTTGGCCTTTTCCAGGACCATTTCCGTAACCTGGACATGGCGGCTGGCCTGTTCATCGAAGGTGGAGGAGATTACCTCCGCCCGGACGGTACGTTCCATGTCGGTTACTTCCTCGGGACGCTCATCGATGAGTAATACGATAAGGTAGACCTCGGGGTGGTTCTTGGTGATGGCGTTGGCTATCTTCTGCATCATGATGGTTTTCCCGGTCCGGGGAGGGGCCACGATGAGGGCGCGCTGGCCTTTCCCGATGGGGCAGAAGAGGTTGATGACCCGCTCGCTGATGCCTTCGGTGGTGGTCTCCAGGTCCAGTATCTTGTTGGGGTACAGCGGAGTCAGGTTGTCGAAGGGTATGCGGTTCTGGGCTACCGTGGGGTCGTCGTAGTTTACGGTCTCCACCCGAAGCATGGCAAAGAAACGCTCCCCCTCCTTGGGGCTGCGGATCTGGCCGTAGACCGTATCGCCGGTTTTCAGGGCAAAGAGCCGTATTTGGCTGGGGCTGATATAAATATCGTCCGGCCCGGGAAGGTAAGAGTTCTGGGGGCTGCGGAGGAAGCCGTAGCCGTCCGGGAGTATTTCCAGGGAGCCGTAGGCATAGATGATCCCCCCCCGCTCGGTGTGCGCCTTGAGGATGATGAAGATGACCTCCTGCTTTTTCAGGGCCACCATATCTTCGTGAGAAATATTGTAACAAGCCGCCAGTTCCCGGAGGTCCATCATATTGAGCCGGATAAGCTCGTTGATAGAAAGCCGGGGTTTACCGTTATCCTGATCCAGCCGGGGTTCCGGTTTGCCGTAGATGTCCGGCATGGAAGGCAGCTTGGGGATAGCCGGAAGAGGCAGACCGCCGACAGCCGCGCTTGGGACCGCCGCCGGCGAAAACCCTGAACCCGGCTGCTGGTTCCCGTTGGTATAAGCGCTGCTGGCCGGATCACGGGCCGCCGCTGAAGGGGCGATATTGCCGTAATTCGGGGCGGAGCGGTCGGCTGCGGGGGAACGGTCATAGGGACGGCGTCCCCGGGGTCGAGACTGGGTACGGACCACAATGGTTTTACCGCCTGGCTTTTCCTCTTCACCCTGGGGATTATAGCCTTCGGAACCTATTTCCGCCCCGCTTTCGCCGGAATTCTGCGGGAATTCCTCTTCGGCGGAACCGGCCGCGCTAAGGGGCTGCGTATCCTCGCCGTTATTAGGACCCTGAAATTCTTCGTGTTTTGCCGCTTTTAGGGGACGACCTCTACGTATAATTGCCATGAAAAATCTCCGTTAGGATTAATGAGAAAATATACTATTACGCGCTTTCAAACGTATTCATTTCCTGATTTTTTATTTCTTTGAAAGGATTACAACAATAAACACCATTAAAAAGGGTCAATATCTATTATTTATTCGAGTGTACTCCGATGAAACTTTTCTGTCAAGCCGGAAGCCGCTATTTAAATTCGAATTTATCCTTATTGTGGATTATTTCGGACTTAATTTCGCTTATGGGGAGCCATTGTACGATAAAAGATATCTCGGTGTTGAATTTATATTCCCGGCCTCCCGTGGGCAGATAGGGGGACAGGGCCATATCCAACTTGGCATTCCAGTCCCCCAGATGGTGCAACAGGGATAGCTTAAAGGACTTAAGCTTAAATCCCGAAGACCTTCGCAGTTCTTCATTGTCAAATCGAAAGGAATTAAAAAGATCCTTAAAAATATTCGTTTCCCCCACCACGGGGAGGCCTTCGGGTACATCAAAGATGGGGAGATCCCGAAAATATCTGAATATTACCCCATTACCGGAGGTAGTTCCCAGGGTTATGTCGAGGAATTTGGCGATTCCCAGGGTAAAACTCAGACCAAAGTTTAAATTGGAATTGGTAAATCGCTGTAAATCAAAGGTAAGCCCGGTATTGACGGTAAAGGCAAAGCTAAGCCGTTTCTTCCAAAGCTCATCCTTGTTATAGGTTTTATCATACCCCAGCTTGAATTCCCGGGGCTGAAATGAAGAATCTGCGGACTGGGTCCATGCCCATTGTTTATTGTTCGCGGGGCCGGAAGAAATAAGGTTATAGGTAGTCGAATAGTTTGAGGTAAAGGAAGCGGAAACCCCGTAACAGGACAGGGTGGAACTCATACTGGTAAATTCATTCTTTTCCGGTTCGTAGACCACATTCTGGGAAACTTTAAAGGCATTATTAAAAGTAATGGTTTCGGTAAGCCGCAATGGATCGTAGATTGGCTCGTCATAGGGATCAATGATCTTTCCATTAAAATTGGTCTCGCTTAACCAGACCCGCATGGTGGCATCCCCGGTAAGAGCGGTGTCCTCCGGGGGCAGCTCCGCCGTAATTGACAGGTTCTGTACCTTATTCATAACCGATGCCTGGATATTCACCGCCGCTCTATGGCTGTCCAGGCTCTCCTTATCCCAGTCTCCGTAAATGATATCCCAATAGGTATCCTCGGGGGTAGGGTTAACGATTGGGGTACCGGTGGGCGTTAAGTTTGTTTTCAGTTCGGATTTTGCGATAAGCCCCTTAACAGAATACTGGAAGTTTGTATTGCTCCAAACGGGACTCAGGTAAAAGGGCCGGATGGTGGTGATGTATTCCGCCGAGGTGGTAAAGGATGTTTGACCCATGGCCCGTACTTTGGCTGCGTTTATTTTTATCGGGTCCGGCAGACGGCTTGTCCCCGATAGGCGGCTATATTCCTCCGCTTCCTCGTTGATATAAGAATACTCCTGCCAGGAGCCGGTTCCGGAAAACCGCAGGCTGTTGGATACGATAGTATTCACATCCGCCACGGAAAAGGTAGTACTTCCATCGGTTCTGAAGCTGGTCAAGATCGAAGATATTTCATTCCATTCAATATCTTCGATTTCCTTCCAATTTGTGCTATCGGAACGGAATTTAAGTTCCGATGCGCTGGTGGGGCTGAATTGATAGGCAAGGGAAAAATTAAGGCCCCCGGATTTGGGAAGATCAAAGCGGTGGGAAAGAATTGGAGGGCTCAGGGTAGTTGTGTCAGTTCCTCCACTGTTTGTAGCGTTCTCCTCTGTCTGCCAGGGCGAATTGGGTACCCCAAACCCGTTAAAGGGATCCGGTTCCGGCTCAGTTTTTGTCTCGGTCCCGATATTTTGCCCGGATTGGTTTGTGGAAGACTGACCGGTGCTCAAGTTCAGGGGAGTGCCGGAAATACCGGCGCTTACGGAATAAATAGTAAATTTATCGGGGTAAAAAAAGATCTTGTTCGGGGAAACAGAATTTTCCAGGACCTTGGATGAACGGTAATTAAAAGATACAAAACTGGTAAGGCTGGAAAGAGTAAGATTGCTGATATACGGGGACAGTATGGGTAGGGAAAGTGTGGAGGAACCGCTCAGACGCCATTCATAGGAGCCCAATACGTTTTTTGTAAGCGCATCCTCCGCCTCAGCAATATTACCACCCTGTTTTAACATCGCTATATAGTCCATCTCTTCCGTACGGTCCAGGAAGTCCCGGTCCACATAGGGGTCGGAATAATGGGGCAGGCTCCAGGAAAAGGTCCCATACTTTCCCGACAGGGAACCCGTATTGGTCATCCGGTAACGAAAGGGTACATCTAAACTGCCTATACGGGATGAATTCCAGTGATCAATCCCATCATAATTGGGAAAGGGGGTATAGACGTTATTGTCCGGTATCTGGATTACATCCCGGGTCAAACCGACGCCCAGAGAAAATTTGTAGTCATCAAAAATTCCTTTTTTAGGAAGGGCAAGCTCGGTTCCCAAATAGGCCCCTAAATTGGCATAGGCGTCCGCAAGGATCGAAAGCCGGGTAGTATTGGGGTCCCGGGATTTTTTTCCGGTACTTTTTAGAAATATTCCGTGCCGGGTTTTCTCCATGTCCGGAGAATTACCCAAAATTTTACTGATAGAACTTTCGGATGTGGCGGATGCCTGGGGGCGTCCTAAAATATAGGTGGTGGTCTGGATAAAACTCCCTTCCCGGGAACGGTAACCCAGGACGGGGTGGAAGATAATCTCGTCGGCGGGAAAGAAGAAAAAGGGTATGTACAGTACCGGTATTTCCCCAACCTTCAGGAAGCCGTTAAGGATTGCAAAATCCGAACCCGGCAGGAGCCAAAGCTTACTCGCCTTGAGGGACCACAGGGCTTCAGGATTAGTGGCGTTACTTATTTCCGCTTGGGAAAGCACCGTAGCTTCCTCATCGCTGCGGGAAATGATATTCCCCGCAAAGCGATAGGTAGTTGTGTCTCCGGTAAGGGAACGTTCCGAAACACCGTCCATAAAAATACTCGACCAGTTATCCAGGTCCACCGTTATGGATTCCCCCCGGAAGGTTTCGATGGTGTCCCCGGATTCTTTGACATACTCCACTCCCCCATTGGCGGACAAAAGGTTGCGGCTCCGGTTGTAGAGGAGCTCCCAGGCCTTAATCCGATGGACCGAATCGCCGTCCTTCAGGCTGATAACCACTTCCCCCCGGAGGCGGGCATAATCTTCGTCCACCGCATCCAGGGTAAAGTATTCGGTACTCCTGGCGGATTCTATGGTAATAATCTTAGGCGGTTTCGGGCCCCCCTCAATTTCGATTTCAACTCCGTCTACCACCGCAAAAACCTGGTCAAGGTTGAAATGCTCCCGGAGCCGGTTACCCAGGGCTGTCCGGTCGCCCCCCTCACTCAAACCCAAACTTCGGCTCCAGGCGGCCAGTTCCGACAGGGTAGAAGTTTTTATATCCAGCTCCAGGATCTCCTCATCCCTGGTCAGTACTCTTACCGTGGGTTCCGGAACAACGGCGTCAGTTTCATCTTCGGGCGCCGTTTCCGGAGCTTCCGTTTCCGCGGCCTCCTGGGCCGAAAGCTCCGGCAGCAGAGCCGGGAGAAACAGCAAAACAAGAAGCGCTGCACAGGATAGACGGCGGGAAAAAATACTCATTTCCGCCGGGAAACCCGCCGGCGCGGACGCCGTTCCAAAAGCTCCTTGATATACATTCCCGTATAGGACCGCTTATGGGCCGCAAGCTCCTCCGGCGTACCGGTGGTCACCAACTCCCCTCCCCGGTCGCCCCCCTCGGGGCCCAGGTCGATGAGGTGATCCGCCTGGAGCAGCACGTCCAGGTTATGCTCGATCATCACCACCGTATTACCCTGATCCGCCAGGCGCTGGATCACCCCCATAAGCTGTTTAACATCGGCGAAGTGGAGCCCCGTGGTGGGTTCGTCCAGGATATAGAGGGTCCGGCCGGTGGAGCGTTTGGAAAGCTCCAGGGCCAGCTTTACCCGCTGGGCTTCCCCTCCGGACAGAGTAAGGGCGGACTGGCCCAGCTTAACGTAGCCCAGGCCCACCGAAAGGAGGGTATCCATTTTCCGGGCTATATGGGGTATGTAGGAAAAAAACTCCGCCGCTTCCTCGATGGTCATGTCCAATACATCTGCAATATTCTTACCCTTGTACCGTATCTCCAGGGTTTCCTTGTTGAAACGCTGGCCGTGGCACACATCGCAGGTAATGTACACATCCGGGAGGAAGTTCATTTCAATCCTGATGGTCCCGTCTCCGGAACAGTTTTCGCAGCGGCCGCCACGGACATTGAAGGAGAAGCGCCCGGGCTTATAGCCCCGCATCTTAGCGTCCGGGAGACTGGCAAAGAGGTCCCGTATACCCGAAAAGACCCCCACATAGGTTGCCGGATTGGACCGGGGGGTTCTGCCTATGGGACTTTGATCAATGTCGATCACCTTGTCGATAAACTCCGCCCCTTCAAGTTTATCGTAGTCCCCTTCAACGTGGTTGGAACCGTAGACCTGATTGGACAGGGCGGGGTACAGCACATCGCTTAACAGGGTGGACTTCCCGGAGCCGGACACCCCGGTGATGCAGGTAAACATCCCCAGGGGTATTTCCACGTCGATATTTTTCAGGTTGTGTTCCCGCACTCCCTTTAAACGTATGAAGTTCCCGTTTCCTTCCCGCCGCTTTTGTGGTATCTCCATGGTCAGCTTCCCCGCCAGATACTGGCCGGTGAGGCTCTGCTCTATCTCCATCACCTCTTTCGGCGTACCCTGGGCTACCACATTGCCGCCGTGAACCCCCGCGCCGGGCCCCAGGTCTACGATATAATCGGCGGTACGCAGGGTCTGTTCGTCGTGCTCCACCACGATCAGGGTATTCCCCAGGTTACGCAGGTAGAGCAATGTGTCGATGAGCCGCTGGTTGTCCCGCTGGTGGAGGCCGATGGAGGGCTCGTCCAGGATATACAGTACCCCCACCAGGCTGGAACCAATCTGGGTGGCCAGCCGTATCCGCTGGGCTTCCCCGCCGGACAGGGTGGCGGACTTCCGTTCCAGGGTCAGGTAGTCCAGCCCTACGTTCTTCATAAACCCCAGCCGGGCGTTAATTTCCTTCAATATTTGGTTGGCAATCTTCCGTTCGTTTTTCGTGAATTTGATGGCATCGAAAAATTTCATGGTATCAATCACCGAAAGGCTGGTGATATCCCAAATGCCTTTGCCCCCCACGGTAACGCCCAGGGCCTCCGGCTTTAAGCGCTTGCCTCCGCAGTCCTCGCAGGGCTTTTGGCTCATGAACTTTTCAAACCATTCCTTCATACCCTCGGACTGGGTTTCCAGGTAACGCCGTTTCAGGTCCTCCAGCACCCCGGGAAACCGCGACTGGTATTCAAACTTCCCGGTCTTATCCCGGTTTACGTACTTAACCTTTATCTCTTCCTTGCTGCCGTAGAGTATGGCGTCCCGTACCTTCTTGGGCAGATCCTTAATGGGAGTATCCAGGCTGAACTTGTAGTGCTTGGCCAGGCTTTCAAAGCGGCTGCGGTGCCAGGCACTGTCCGGGTTATAGGGCGCCACCCCGCCTTCGTTGAAGGACAGGGATGGGTTAGGGATCACCAGGCTGGGATCGAATTCCAGCTTGGCCCCCAGGCCGGAACAACTGGGGCAGGCGCCGTAGGGGTTGTTAAAGGAAAAAAGCCGGGGCTGCAGTTCCGGGATAGAGATTCCGCAGTCCGGGCAGGCATTCTTCTGGCTGAAAAAATTCTCCGTCCCGGCGCCGGTTTTGTCCCCGCTTTGCTGAAGTACCAGCATGATCCCGTCCGCCGCGTTCAGGGCGGCTTCCACGGACTCCGCCAGCCGGGCCCGGATATCCGGCCCTATGACCAGGCGGTCCACCACAATCTCGATACTATGCTTCTTCTGCTTGTCCAGCTTGATCGCGCCGTCATCATCCAGGCTTATCAGAAGACCGTCGATCCGCGCCCGGACAAAGCCCGCTTTTTTGGCATCCTCGATGATCTTCTGGTGCTCCCCCTTCTTGCCCCGTATAACCGGCGCCAGAAGCTGAACCCGGGTCCCCTCCCCCATCTGCATGATGGTATCGATGATCTGGTCCACCGGCTGTTCCCGTATCTCCCTGCCGCACTGGGGGCAATGGGGAACCCCAATCCGGGCGTAGAGGAGCCGGTAGTAGTCGTAGATTTCAGTTACGGTCCCCACGGTGGACCGGGGGTTTCGGTGAGTAGTCTTCTGTTCTATAGATATAGCCGGGGAAAGCCCCTCGATATAGTCCAGGTCGGGCTTGTCCATGCGCCCCAGGAACTGCCGGGCATAGGCGGAAAGGCTTTCCACATAACGCCGCTGTCCCTCCGCAAAGATGGTGTCAAAGGCCAGGGAACTTTTACCGGACCCGGAAAGACCGGAAATAACGATTAACTTGTCCCGGGGAAGTTCCAAATCGATGTTTTTTAGATTGTGTTCCCGGGCTCCCTTGATGATGAGCTTATCCATATTATAGAAGAATACTCCGGCTGGGGGGGGATTTTCAAGTATATGAAGAATCAAGGTCCGCGGCGCCCTGATCTTAATTCATACCATAGTAATACAATAGAAATACTTGACAAGTTTTTTTATTCCCTATAAACTTTCTTTTATTATTATATTTTTCCGATCGTATTACTATGTTGTTGGTCATATGATAGAAAAACACTGGTCTAAATAGGGATTGGCGAATTCGGAGGATTACAGATGGCGGATCTGTCGGAAAAGAAAAATTTTTTCACATTAGCCTTCTTCTATTATAGAAAGAGCATCGCGATCCTCATATTTCTGGCCTTATGGCAAATTGCGCCCATGATAGGACTGGCCGACAGGACTTTTATCCCTACCTTAGGGGAGGTCCTTACCATGACATGGGATATGCTGATAACCGGAAAATTACACAATCATATATTTGTAAGCCTTGCACGCGCCCTTACCGGCTTTGCCCTTGCATCCCTTGTCGCCCTGCCTCTGGGATTTCTCCTCGGCGGCTGGTTTAAAAAACTGGAAGAATACCTTGATCCTTTGTTGAATGTTTTTTCACAGGTAAACCCATTCTCGGTATTTCCGGTCTTTATCCTGTTATTCGGTATCGGGGAACCGGCAAAGGTAGCAATAATTTTCTGGGTCTGCCTCTGGCCCATCCTCTTCGGCACCGTAAATGGGGTAAAAAATATCGATCCCCTCCTGGTAAAGGCCGCCCTGGCTATAGGTACCCCAAAGCCGGCCCTCTTTTGGAAAATTGTCCTTCCCGGAGCGGCGCCCATGATTTTTGCCGGACTTAAGCAGGGGGCAAACATATCTTTTTTTATGCTCATTGCCGCTGAGATGATCGGGGCAAGCGCCGGCCTCGGTTTTCTCGTGTTGAATTCGCAATACAATTTCCAGATAAAACGGCTCTTTGTAGCGGTACTCACCATCGCCCTTCTGGGGCTTTTTATAACCTGGCTGATCAATTTTATTGAAAAAAAAGTAATTACCTGGCGAGAAAGCAGTGTGGTATAAAACGGTCACGTATGTGGCGGTTAATTACAAAAGGAGAATAAAATGATTAAAACAAACAAGGGACGAAAAAGGGCTCTGTTATTAGGTCTCACACTGGTAACTGCGGCGACAATCTTCGGGGCTTGTTCAAAGAAGGAGGCCAGGACACTGGAGCTTTCACGAAATGCGGAAGGGCAGGATTTTTACACCATTAAAACCTGGACAAAACTGGATTGTACCGGTGCGCCCTTCTTTGTGGGTGATCAGATGGGCTTTTTCAAAGAGGAGGGGCTTATTGTGGAATACACCGGTAATACGGCGGTGCCGCAACGTATCCCATCAATTCTGCACGGTGATAATGATGTTGGTGACGCCCACCCCAATGAGATTGCCATTGCCCGTGAGGGCGGCGCCACAATCCGTGCGATTGGTCTTTCTATAGTTGAACCGCCGCCTGAGGTTACCGACATTCACCTGCAGCATATGTGGTGGGTAAGCGGACCCAACAGTGATATTAAGACGCCGGAAGATATAATCAAGCATCCCGGCAAAGTTAAAATACAGATGATCGCCCGCAATGCATGTATGGACTTTAACACCGATGTCCTTTTGGAACGCTACAACATTCCACGGGATAAGATCGAGTATATCACCATGCCGGATATTGAGGGTATTCAGTCCCTTAAATTGGGACTTATTGATATTGCCATTCCTCACCCGCCCTTCTTTAAGAGCGTTGAAGATTTAAAAGGCAATGTTATCACCACCAGCCGAGAGCTGCGGGGAGCAAATGCCGGTACTTACCTTTACTATGCATCGGATGACTTTATAAAAAAGAATCCCGAAGCGGTACGCCGTTTTATCCGGGCAATCAAGAAGGCGGAACGCTGGGCTAACGAGAATCCCGAGCAGACGGCAAAATGGACGGAAGAAGCCATCGGCATCCCGGTACTGGCCAATCACTGGTATTCGACGGAGTCGGCGATTAATGATCCCTTCATTCAGGAGTGGATTGACGGTGCGAAGACCGCAGGCGCCCTTGAGAGCACTGCAAAGGTTACTGTAGCGGATATCGTAACCCATGAATTCGATCCCGCCGGCAGACCATAGATACATAACAGCTTGGGGACCGACCAGTCCCCAAGTTTTGGGACGGATATGACTGAAGAAAACGAATATAAGATTGTTGCCAGTAATGTTGGACGCATTTTCTATACTAAACGGTTTGGCCAGGGACAGCGGCAGTTTACGGCGCTGGAAAACCTCAATTTAAATGTCAGGACCGGGGAATTTGTCTCTATCGTAGGACCTTCGGGGTGCGGTAAATCTACCTTCCTTGATATTCTCGCCGGTCTTTCAAAGCCGAGTTCCGGTGAAATTTTTATTGACGGCCATAAGATTAGCGGCCCGGCCCTCGACCGCGGCATCGTGCTGCAGGGGTATGCGCTGTTTCCCTGGAGGACCGTGCGGCAGAACATTGAATACGGGCTTGAGATAAAAAAGATCAAAAAGGCGGAACGCCATTCCATAAGCGACCATTTTATCGATCTGGTTGACTTAAAGGGTTTTGAAAACAGTTACCCCCACGAACTAAGCGGCGGAATGCGGCAGCGCGTAGCCATCGCACGAGCCCTTGCCTATGACCCCGAAGTACTGCTCATGGATGAGCCCTTTGCCGCAGTGGATGCCCAGACCAGGGAAACCCTTCAGGATGAACTCCTGAGCATTTGGGAAAAGACGAAAAAAACGATCGTTTTTATCACCCACAGTATTGAGGAAGCCGTTTTTCTTGCCGACCGGGTGGCCGTTATGACAGCGAGTCCCGGTACGATAAAGGCAATTGTACCAATTGCTCTGCCCCGGCCACGGCGTGTAAAGGAAACCCGTAATTCAATTGATTTCAACAGGATAACCGGTGAAGTATGGAATTTACTGCAGAACATACCCATCCCTGAAAAAGCAAACCCTGTCTCACAGGAAACGGTTTACACAAATGTTGTGGAGAGCGATTCTGCGGGATTGTAAAAGAGGATTATAATGGGAAGATTTGATTCTTATTTTTTAATGGCCACCGGGGATGTACCGGATTATGTGCGCCTAAAAACCGATATATTCGCCAAGGACGAAGCGTTACACTGCGTCGAATTCGGCGATGGGAACGTTAATTTCATTTTCCGTGTAAGCGGCAAGAATAAATCGGTGATCATTAAACAAGCCGGTAATGCTACACGTCTTGATAACACCTGGAAAATCTCTACCGATCGCGGCCGCATTGAGGCAGAATACCTTTCGGTACAGGAAAAGTTAAATCCCGGGAAAACCGTCAAAATTTACCATTACGATACGGTGATGTGCGCCATTATTATGGAAGATCTCAGTGATTATGACGTATTGCGCAAGGCGCTTCTTAAGCGTAAAACATTCCCTCATTTAGCCGATCATATTTCCGAATATATTGTCAATTCATTTTTTCTGACCAGCGATATTACGGTAAACCATGAAGAAAAAAAGGCCCTTGTTAAACAGTTCATCAATCCTCCAATGTGCGATATTATGGAAAAACTTATCTATACCGAGCCCTATAACGATATTTATAACCGCAACCGAATATTACCGCAGAATATATGTTTTGTACAGGAAGAGTTTTACGGTGACAGCGCATTGCATCTCGAAGCGGCTAAGCTGAAATTTGAATATTTAAACAGCGCCGAATCTTTAATACACGGCGACCTCCATACAAGTTCCTTTTTTGTCCGCGGTGACGAAATAAAAGTTTTCGATACCGAATTCGCTTTTTTTGGTCCCGCGGGATACGATTTAGGCGATATAGTAGCGCATCTTTTTTTCGCCTGGGCTAACGCCGATGCGGAATTCGCCTCCGATACATTCAAAGATTATGTACTCAACACCATTGCCGATATTATTGATATGTTCATCAAAAAATTCAAAGTCCGGTTTTCTGAATATGCAAATGATGTTATGGCAAAAGCATCCGGGTTCGCCGACTGGTATCTGGAGAAAATTCTCTCCACCGCCGCCGGTTCCTGCGGTCTTGAATTGGCACGCAGGACAATTGGCATGTCCTATGTGGAAGATCTGGTCGGTATAAAGGACGAAAGCCGGCGGGAAAGGGCGGAACGCCTCATGCTGCGGCTTTCAAAGTATTTTACCCTCAACCGGAAAAAAATAAGAACCGGGGAAGATTATATTTCCGCCGTAAAACACACGGTTTTTGAGGAAGATGTATGGAAAAGGGGAAAACGGTTTTATAATGATACGGTTAACGATAAGATAGTTATGGTGTGAGGAAAAGATGACATCAAAAGAACTTATATACAATACTGTTCAATTGCATCCAACGGATCGTCAAGCCGTTGCTTTACTCTCCGGCGGTTCATGGGTACTCAACACCCACGGCCTTTCACAGCGGGATATGCTTACGACTGACAGCGAAAAAACGGCCTCTATCCTGTTTAATACCTATACGGACATTGGTTCTGATATCATATGGGGGGCCCCCGGTTCCGGAAACCTTGTCGTAGGGGCTCTTGGGGGCCACCTGAATTTTACATCAAAGGGACCGTCCAATGTATCGGAAGCGCCGTTAAAGTCACTTGAGGATATTGAAGACATAATAAAACATGTAGACCTGGACGTTTTAAAGACCAATACGGCTCTCAGCAAACTGAGGGATATCACCGGGCTTATCGTACAAAAGGCGGGCAGCAATTACGTAACAGGCGGCACTGTTTGGGGACCCGTAACGCTGGCCGGTTTACTGTTTGGTGTGGAAAAATTCATGCGCGGCATATATAAAAATCCCGGCGCCGTACACCGCCTTTTGGATTGGACCGCCGATATATTTATTGCCTACGCTGAAAGCTATATCGAAAACGGGATCGGTTTTATTTCGATGGGTGAACCCAATTCATCGGGAGACATGATTTCCAAAAAACATTTCCGGGAATTTGCATTTCCGGCGCTAAAAAAAGTATTCGCCGCGTTAAAATTAAAAAATATCATAACCTGTCTCCATATATGCGGTAATACAGAAGACCGTCTCGACCTTATTGCTGAAACAGGCGTATCTCTTTTTTCGATGGATTATAAAGTTAACATGACCAAAGCCCGTTCTGCCCTCGGCGGGAAAATTGCCTTCGCCGGCAATGTAGATCCCGTGGCCGTTATGTTAAACGAAACGCAGGACGGGGTTGAACATGCGTGTATACAATGTATAAACGAAGCCACCGAAAGCGGCTGTAATGGTTTTATTCTGATGCCGGGATGCGATCTTCCTCCCGCAACGCCGGTTGAAAATGTAAAAAAAATGATGAGCATGGGGAGAAAAAATTGAGTTTGCCGGATACAAAACACGCACTGTGGGTTTCAACAGCCCCGGGCGAGGAGGATGTATGGGAAAGATAGCAAAACATTTGACGGATTTGATTGGTAACACACCGCTTTTGGAATTGACTAATTATAATGCAGCAAAAGAACTCGGGGCCCGGCTTTTGGCAAAGTTGGAATATTTTAATCCCCTTTCATCGGTTAAAGATCGTATCGGTTATGCGCTGATTAAGGACGCCGAGGAACGGGGCCTTATCAACAAGGACACGGTGCTGATCGAACCAACCAGTGGGAATACCGGAATAGCCCTTGCCTTTGTGGCGGCGGCAAAAAAGTACCACATAATACTTACCATGCCCGATACGATGAGTATTGAACGGCGTAATCTTCTGAAAGCTCTGGGAGCAGAACTGATACTAACCCCCGGCGTATCAGGTATGAAGGGAGCTATCGCCAAGGCTAAAGAATTACAGGCGCAAATTCCCAATTCATACATTCCCGGGCAGTTTGACAATCCTGCAAACCCACAGATTCACCGGCTTACCACGGCGATAGAGATATGGAATGACACCAACGGCGCCGTTGACATATTTGTCGCCGGGGTCGGAACGGGCGGTACAATAACCGGCGTGGGCGAGGTACTTAAACAGAAGAAGCCGGGGGTAAAAATTATCGCCGTAGAACCCTTTGATTCACCGGTACTTTCAGGGGGCGCACCCGCTCCGCACAAAATACAAGGCATCGGCGCCGGATTTTTTCCCAGGGTACTTAACACCGGTATTATTGACGAAGTTTTCAAAGTACGTAATGACGAAGCCTTTGAAACAGCCCGCGATCTTGCCATCGAAGAAGGGCTCTTAACCGGCATATCATCCGGCGCCGCCGTCTTTGCTGCAGCGGCTATTGCCAAACGGCAGGAAAATTCGGGTAAAACAATTGTGGCGCTGCTGCCGGACACGGGCGAACGCTATCTGTCAACCTCATTATTTAATTAAAAAAATTTTCAGAGTTCCGGCTGAGAGTAAACGGTATGACGGGTTAAAAAGATCCTCATAAAACTTGAATTTTCCCGCCATTGTAACGGTGAAAGAGTCTTTTCCCCAGTGAGGCAAATCCGTATGCAGAGAACACAGAAAAAATACGCTCAACAATATTAATCGGGAGGCGGCCCATTATTTCGGATAGAGCCAAGGGAACATTATTCAACAGCAATCCCAGTTTAAAATCATCCTCCGGCGAAGAAAGTTTCTGTAATGCTACGCTGTGGATAAACATAGCGATGAGTCCTCCCAAAATACTCACAATTGCGCACATGATAACTCCAAGCAGTAATAGTGAAGTTATCGAATTTATGAATGGTTCTGAGGAATATGAAGAATCTTCGATAAAATGTCTTTTAAAATAGTCTGTCAGGTGTACCGCGGATATACTGCAAAGGGCATACAGCATATAGGCAGCAGGTTTACCCGTTGCCATTACATTAATAGCCGTGGCAAGA
Source organism: Treponema primitia (assembly GCF_046533075.1). Lineage (GTDB taxonomy): Bacteria > Spirochaetota > Spirochaetia > Treponematales > Breznakiellaceae > Termitinema > Termitinema primitia_B. Next base: position 19,244 of record NZ_JAJQRB010000049.1, read on the forward strand.
ATTGCGCTGAGTATCCCGCAGGCCGGTCCAAAAAGAAAGGTAACCGTCAGGGTAAATATGGTATCCATAAACAGGGGAAGGCCGAGAATTTCAAAGACCAAAATATTGACCAGATAATCCAAACCGGCCGCACAAATACCGAATATACAATATTTTACCCAAGGTTTTACCATATTCCTGCACTACTTCCGTAACGCCTACACTTCAAACCCGTCCGCAATGGCGGTGATGGTTTTGATAGTGGCCTGGTTCCCTTCCGCAAGGCCGGAAACCTTTTGCGCGCCGGTATTGATAGCCGTTATACCGGTGACCATATCTTCTATACTTGTGGAGATCTCACGGGAATCGCTTTGTAGTTTTGTCATCTCGGAAAGCATGGCGGCGTTGCCCTCGTTCATCTCCTTGGAACCGGTACTGACTTCGTAGCTTATATCCTTCATGGTTTTGAGGGAATCCAGCACCTGATCCGCCCCACCCTGCTGTTCCCGGACAGCGTTGCTAACTTCGTAAATGAGCTTTTCCGTGTCCTCAACCCGCTCCGCCACAATGGCAAAGGCGCTCTCCGAAGCCTTAGTCCCCTTCACGATGCTGTCAATGGTACCGGTAATCTGCTTGAGCTCCGTGCTGATCCTCTGGGACTCCCGGGCGGAATTTTCCGCCAGCTTACGGATTTCATCGGCCACCACCGCGAATCCCCGCCCGGTTTCACCCGCATGGGCGGCCTCAATGGCGGCGTTCATGGCCAGAAGGTTTGTCTGGGCCGCGATGGTAGCAATGATGCGGTTCGCCTCCAGAAGGGACTGGGACTCCGCTACAATCTCCTGAACCTTGGCGGCGCTTTCCTGCTGGATCTTTCCGCCGTCCACAGCGGCGGTGTTCACCGCGCCGAACTGACTCTGCATTTTTTCAACCATGGAACCGATTGAATTGATGTTACCCACCATTTCCTCCACGGCGGCGGAAGCCCGGCTTACGCTTTCGCCCTGCCGGGAGATGGAAGTATCCAGGGATTCTATGTTCTTGGCAATTTCCTGTATCGCGGCGGAGGATTCTGAAACACTCCGCATCTGGGCTTCCGCCTTGATCCGGACCTGTTCAATTCCCCCGGATATGCGGGCAACGGATTCCGCCATATCCTGGGCGTTCCGCCCCAGTTCCACCCCCGAATCGGATAGTTCCCGCTGGCCGCTTTTTATCTCCCTCATACCGGTTTCCATATTTTCGCTGAAGCTGTTCACCATGCCGGAGATGGTCCCCAGCTCATCCACGGAGCAGATGAAAATACGCCGGGTAAGGTCCTTTTTCTCGGAGGACAGATTCTCCAGCTGAACAATAACCGAATTAAAAAGAACCGCGGTATTTTTTTTCAGGACCAATGCAAGGGCGCAGACGCCCGCCACAAAGGGAACCGTAAGGATGGCGGACATGGTCCAGTCCGCCGCATCGTTCATTTCGGTCATATTTTTCCCGGATATTACCGCCGAATAGACCGTAATCCCCAGCTCATAGAGCATGGAGATCAGCAGGATCGCCATGGGAATGATGAACATCTTGACGCTTATCCGGCCTTCCTTAAGGTCCCGGGGATAGAACATAAGCTTGTTGGACACCAGGGTCTTGGATACCAGTCCGTCGGATAATACATACACAAAGGCGGAAACAAACATAGCCGTAGAAAAACTTATAAGAAACAGGGGGTTTCTGAGGGCGCCGGAAACACCCACCGCCGTATGGCCGGTAAAAATAACCAGAAGACACCCCAGGCTAATCAAAATGATAACCGCAAAGGCCGCCAATGGTATCTTGCCCAGCTTTTCCAGGGTCTGTTTATACGCCTCCTCTCTGCCGGCCTGCCCCGGCTCTTTGACTGACGCAAAATTTTTTTCGCCAAAAAAACGGGCCTTTGAGGAAAGTATGACGGTGGTCAGGATCGGATAGATCACCAGGGGAAGGACCAGACGCAGCAGGGTCTGCTCAAGGGGAACGTCCAGATCCCCCAGAAAGAAAATAATCAGGAACATGAGAGCCGCCGAGACAACGCTGCTAATGGCAACGGTGGTGATAAAAACGATCTTTTTGGACATAAACTTCTCCAAGAATAATGTATAGATTCGATAATAGTTTGTCTATATATAAAGCCGCGCTGTTGTCAATACAGAAAAGCTCTAATTATATCCGGTTAGTGGAACTCACCATCGTAGCCCCAATTTTCGTATTCGCTGATGGTGAGGTATTGCCGGTCCGGTTTTATGCCGTATTCGGCGGTGATAAAATCGAAGAGCTTTTTGGTAAAGGTTTTTTTTGCTTCCTCTTTCGTCGTTGTGTAGACCCGGAGGTCGATGTAAACAGCGGGGGTTTCTGTTCCGCCCATGTATACGGCGCCTGAGTCCTGGATGTGGACGATGAGGTCGGGTTCGGTTTTGCCGGGGATGATGGTGATGAGGCGGCCAAGTTCGGACTTGAGTTTGTCTTTTTCCGCGTTACTGAGTTTTTGTCCTATGATCACCGAAATAAATGGCATCTTATTTCTCCTTTAGAATACTTTAGCTTAAAAAAACAGATGAAACAAGCATGGAAGTGGGGCTTAACATTATAAACTTAGGAAGAATAAAAAACCACAAGGTCGAAAAAGGCGCAGAAGGAAGGAGGAAAGAAGGTATTTTCCTTTTAATTCTGATTCGCCTTTTTCCTTGACAGACTAATCACATTAGTTATATATTATATACATTAGTCTACAAAGGAACCATGATGGGACAAAAAAGAGGATTGGATGACGAGGCGATTCTTTCTGCGGCGGTAACTCTTGCCGAATCCCAGGGGTTTGAAAGCCTGAATCTGCAAAGCTTGGCCGCCGCCCTGGGGGTAAAGCCGCCGTCCCTCTATAACCATATCAATGGTCTGGAAGATTTGCGGATACGCCTGGCCCAATTTGCCCTGGAGTTCATGGAAAAGAGTATCCGGGACAGGGTTGTGGGCCGTTCCCGGGAACAGGCGATCAGGGAAATTGCGGCAGCCTATCGGAGTTTTGCAAAAAAACACCCCGAATTGTATAAGGCCTTTTCCATTATTCCCCGGTCAGAAAATGCTGAACTCAAGGAAACAGCCCATTCCCTGCAAAATACATTAATCCGGATTCTGGAACCTTACAAATTGAAACCTCATGATGAAATACACTTTATCCGCTTTATACGGAGCAGCCTGCATGGATTTGTCTCCCTTGAAGCGATGGGGTTCTTTCACCAGGGCTGCGGGGTACATAAAGAGGCAAGTTTTAACGAGATAGTAAACATGTTTATTGTTATGCTGAAAAACTATCAAAAAAAGAGAGTACGCCTATGAAAATAGCTGCGGATATCCCAATAACGGGAGAAAAACTACTACCGCTTATCGAAGAATTATGGGGGAGCCAATGAACACCGGTGAGACGTCATTGCAAAACGAGAAATTCATTAAAATGACCACCGCGCCAATCGGCCCGCTTATCACCGGCCTTGCTATTCCATCGGCGATAATCATGCTTATCAGCGCCCTGTACAATATGGTGGATACATTTTTCGTGAGCTTCCTGGGAACCAGCGCAACCGCAGCAGTGGGCGTTGCTTTCCCCCTCATGGCGGTGATACAGGCGGTGGGGTTTTTCTTCGGCCACGGATCGGGTAATTATATTGCCCGTGAACTGGGGGCGCAAAACTTTGAAAACGCTTCAAAGATGGCAGCCACGGGCTTTTTTTCGGCGTTCATCGCCGGCGTATTGCTTGCGGTTTTCGGCATCCTGTTTTTGGACCCCCTGGTCCGTCTGCTTGGCGCGACGGACACGATTCTTCCATTCGCACGGAACTACATCCGCTTCATTCTTATGGGCGCCCCTTTTATGATGTGTTCCCTGATGCAAAATAACCTGCTCCGTTATCAGGGGAGTTCTTTTTACGGCATGATAGGTATGGTGGGCGGGGCGCTTATTAATATCGCCCTTGATCCGCTGTTCATTTTTGTTTTCCATTGGGGAACCGGCGGCGCGGGTTTTGCTACCATGATCAGTCAGTTTATCAGTTCTTGCCTGCTCTTTTGGGCTTCGGGAAAAAACGATAATGTGCGCATTAGGTTTAAATACTTTTCCCCGAGTTTGGCAAATTACCGGGAAATGGTACGAGGCGGCCTGCCTTCCCTTGCGCGGCAGGGAATAGCCAGTATTGCCGGTATCTGCATGAATAACCTTGCGGGCGCCTTCGGCGACGAAGTCATTGCGGCAATTACCATAGTACAGCGTGTTTTTATGATGGCCGCATCATTGATTGCCGGCATAGGACAGGGTTTCCAGCCGGTATGCGGTTTTAATTACGGAGCAAAACTATTCACCCGGGTAAAACAGGGCTTTCGATTTTCGTTGATTACCATGACCATCCCTCTAATCCCCCTCTGTATTTTTGGTTTTATCTTTGCTCCGCAGATTATTACGCTGTTCAGGCCGGATGATCCGCTGCTTATAGAGATTGGGACAAAGGCATTCAGGTATCAGTGTTATACCATTCCCCTCCTGGGCTGGATAACCATCAATAGTATGATGATGCAAACCATGGGCAAGGCCTTCGAGGCAAGTCTTTTGGCCATAGCTCGCCAGGGGCTGTTTATGCTGCCCCTGTTGTTTCTGCTCACCCCGCTTTTTGGTGTTAACGGAATTTTGGTCAGCCAACCCGCCGCCGATCTTGGTACATTTATCTTATCAATTCCGCTTTCAATACGCGTTTTCCGGGTGATGCAATAAGCGAAAAAGGTGAATAAGGACAGGGAAAATAGCAGGTATGACGTTTTACCCCTGTCTTCCCTTTGCGCGCCCTCTTCGCCTCCGTGGTTATTGGTTTAAAGATATACCAAAAAACAAAAAATACTTCTATAACGATAGTATAAAAAACGTTATTTTAAAAGTAGTTTATACAAAAATATTATCTGTCCCCGTATTTCGTGGATCGTATAAAGGAATTTACCGTGGAAAACATCCGCAAGAGAGTTCTTCTGGTTGACGATAATCAGGTCAATCTGAAAATGGCGCGTAATACCTTGATGAATAAGTACGATGTATTTACCGTTCCCAGCGCAGAAAAGATGTTTCTTTTTCTGGAATCCAATCCTGTGGACCTTATCCTGCTTGATATACTGATGCCGGATCTCAGCGGTTACGAGGCTATCATCGTTTTAAAGAAAAATGAAAAAACAAAGGATATACCGGTTATATTTTTAACCTCCAAAACTGATCCGGGAAGCGAACTGGAGGGCTTTAATCTGGGAGCAGTGGATTATATCGCCAAACCCTTTTCTCCGCCCCTGCTTATTAAACGGGTGGACGTACATATGCTGGTGGAATCGCAAAAATGGGAACTCCGGTATTTAAATGACAAGCTCCAGCAGCTGGTGGATGAAAAAACCGGCACGGTACTGAACCTGCGGCGCGGCATCCTGAAAACCATAAGTAACCTGGTTGAATGGAGGGATGATGTTACGGGGGAACATGTGGAACGGACCGAATATTTTCTGCGCATCCTGACGGAGGAAATGCGGAAAAAAAGGGTCTACGCCGCCGAGCTTGAAAGCTGGAACCTGGAACTTTTTTTCCAGTCCGCCCAACTGCACGATGTAGGGAAGATCGCCATACGGGATTCAATCCTGCTGAAAACAGCCGGACTGACTGAAGAAGAATTTGAGGAGATGAAAAAGCACACCACCTTTGGCGAAAAGATCATTGAAAAAATACAGGAAGGCGTTAAGGAAACGGTCTTTCTGACCCATGCCCGAATTATGGCCGGTTCCCATCATGAAAAATGGGATGGGTCGGGGTACCCCCGCGGTCTTGCGGGGGAGAATATTCCCCTCCAGGGCAGGCTCATGGCCATTGTGGATGTCTACGACGCCCTGGTCTCACAGCGGCCCTATAAAAAGGCCTTTTCACCGGACGAGGCGGCCAAGATAATCGGGGGTGAACGGGAGCGCCACTTTGATCCCAATATCACGGATGTTTTTTTGGGGATTTATACACAACTCAGACTGCCCGCCCAGGTACTGCATTTTGTAGACCCCCAGGGAAAAGAACGGGATCTGCCCGCTTAACACAGGGTTTTAGGGATATATACCCCGAATTCAAAATAGAGTATACTAAACCGGAACATGAAAAGCATCCGTAGGTATATTCAGGTTTTGGTTCCGCTTCTCTGTTTTTTATCCGGCAGGAGCTTTGCCGATGGTAACTCCCTGTCCATACATGATGTTTCGCAAAAGTGGGTAAACGTAGAAACCGAATTACTGAATTATATTACCGCTAAGAACCTGTCGCCGCGGGGAAGCCTTCCGGAAAACCTTTTAGCATCCCTTGATGGTTTCAAGCTATCCGTGGATGGGTTTCGCCGTTCCCTGCTGTATAAAAGCGGCATGATTACCGCCTTTTCCCCAAAGGATATGACCGCAAAAATAACGCATCTGACGGAGGAACTGGCGCAGGCGATTCGGGGGGAACAAACTGACGGGGTTTTAAATTCCGCAGCAGGAATCCGTAAAGAGCTTGCCCGGTGGCAGTATCTTGATTCGGCAATGGCGGATACTATTCACTTGGAATACTTTTACCAGTTCATTATTTTCATTACCCTTATCATCATCATGTCCCTGTTTGTATGGCAGCTCAATAGGGCGCTGGAAAAAACGCGGATCAGGAGCAGACAAAGCGCCGCCTTTTCCCGCCAAATGGTGCTTGGGCGGGAGCAGGAACGCTCCCGTATCGCCCGGGAGCTGCACGATACGGTGGCCCAGGAACTGAGCGCCCTGACAATGATGGTTTCGCAGATTAGCCGCCGCGCAACCAACGCTGAAATACAGGCGTTTTGTACCGATCTGAGCAGCGGCCAAACGGAGCTTATCGCCCGGGTGCGGACCATCTGTAACGACCTGGCGCCGCCGGAATTCCGCTACCGGGGGCTGTCGGATGCGCTGCGCAAGCTTTGCTATGATTTTAGTAACACGGCGAATATCGAATGCCGCATAACGGTTACCGAAGGGTTCAGTCCCGATCCCATGCCGGTTGAAATGCAGATCCAATGTTTCAGGCTGGTACAGGAGGCGCTTACGAATATCCGGAAACATGCGGAGGCAAGCGAAGTAACAGTACTGCTGCGCAATGCCGGTTACGGGGGCAGCGAAAAAAAACCGGGCCTGTTGATCTGTGTTTCCGATGACGGCAGGGGTTTCACCCCTCCCCTTTCCGCAGAAAATTGGCAAAGCCCCGGCCGCTTCGGTATCCGGGGAATGTATGAACGCATCGCCATACTGGGGGGAGTTTTAAGCTTTATAAGCGAAGAAGGCGAAGGTACCCTGGTAAAAATTGAGGCGCCGCTGCAATGAAAACCATCACCATAAAAAATATTGTGCCCTGTATAGCAGCGGCATTTGCCGTTTGTATACTCAACTATTCCCTCACCTTTCTGGGGGTTAAGGTACTCCATCTTCCCTTATTTCTGGACACCCTGTTCACCTGTACCATTGCCTTTGCCATCCCCCCCCTGCCGGGAATCTTCATCGCCGTCCTGAGTCACGGTATTGCAAGCGGGGTACAGTACATAGTGTTCAGCTCCTGGGGCTCTTTAGCTTTTATCCTGTGTACCACCGCAGAAGTGCTGTTGATATATGGTTTCCGCGGGAAGCTTACGCATCCGGCAAATTCCGCCAACCGGGGCGAGCCCTATTCAACGATCAGTACGGCATCATCCCTGCTCCTCCTATATCTCCTTACCTGTATAACCATAAGCCTCATCGGAGGTGTTATCGATTGGGCCGGTACGGTTATCCTGGGAACAGGAGACCACGAGGCGCTCTCCTATACTTTTTTCAAGATAGGATTACTGCGAAATAAACTGCCCCTTCTTGCGGCGAATATTTTCTCCCGCATCCCGGTAAATATTGTCGACCGGTTCATTACCATCTTCGGAGGTTACGGCCTGGGACAGCTGCTGCGCCGTGTTTTGGAAAAAAAGAAGGAAGGGAGATGAAGAAGAACTTGATGTTTGCTTTTTCGGCTTTGGGGTTAAAATTTTTATTTCCTGCTTACCCAAATCCTACAAGGCCAAAAGTTCATTCCGGGTGGCGGCGCCGGTTTTGGCGTAAATGCGGCTAAGGTAGTTTTCTATGGTGCGTAGACTGAGGGAAAGCTTTTTGGCGATAGCCCCGTTATCGTACCGTTTCTGAACAAGCTCTAAGATTTCCCGCTCCCGTTTGGTGAACAGAGCGTAAATATCCGGCATAGCCTTTGTTTTCAGTTCCAACCGGGGGTCAAGCCAGATGCGTCCCGCAAGAACCGCCTCAACCGCGGCCAGCATTTCCGCTTCCCCCGCGGACTTCGAGACATACCCCCGGGCCCCCATATGCAGGGCGGACTGTATGCGGAAGGGATCGTCAAACACCGAATATACCAGGATTGCGGGTATCCTGCCCCGGGAAAGCTCACCGGCAGCGACATGCTGTTTTTCCAGGGTCCCGATAAGCTCAAGCCCGTTTTCATCCCCCAGTTCCAGGTCCAGGATGATCAGGTCTGGAGGGAACTCCGGGCTGGCAAGCAGCCCCCGCGCCCCGGAGAGGGAAGCCGCCTCCCCGGCAATGCGATAACGGCCCGTGGCGGCCAGCCGGGCTTCCAGGCCGCGGCGCACCATCACATGGTCATCAACCAAAAAAATAGTCAGCATTCACAAAACATACACCCCTTTTAAAGATTTGTCGTGGGGGCTAACGCATAGAAACGGTTTTTTTTATTTTATGATAATTTCCCATTTTTGTGCGTAAACACTGAATACAAGGCCGGATTTTTTTATATAATATGCTCTTTAAGGAGTATTAATGATGAAAAAGATCGCATTCGTCTTTGCCCTGGCGGTTTCGGTTTTGCTGGCCGGGACCACCCCGCTCTTTGCCCAGGCCGCAGAACGGGCCTACTATGTGGATGTGGAGGCAGGGAACGACACCAACAACGGCCGCTCCCAGGAACAGGCCTTTAAATCAATTGACAAGGCCCTTGAATCCGCCAAAGCCACGGCGGTAAAAAAGATTGTCCTGCTTAAACCCGCGAATACGCGGCCTACAGATACTACCTCCTACGTGGGCTATACAAGCATAGACGATACCGGGGACGGCGAAATAACCATCACCAGCCTGAATGAGCCCATTGGGTTTGACCTAAGGCTTTCCATAAGGGGCAGGTCTAAATTCCGCTTTGAAAACGTCCGGCTCGTTAAGAGTGGAATTGACCTTTCCGGCGGCGCGCAGGCAGTTATTGGAAAGGATGCCCAGGTTTTCAGTGTATCCGCCGATGGCAGCGGGACCCTGGTAACCATTGAATCAAACGCAAAAATTATCAACGAGGCAATGATATACGATGATCGGCAAGCTGCCGGAATACGTGTGGGCGGAGGCGCAAAGGCTATCGTCAAAGACGATGTGGAAATTACCAACCTCCCTTCTATTGATCGTGGATTTGAGGAGGGTGTGTTAGTAAGCGGCGGTGAAATTACCATCCAGGACAATGTTAAAATCACCGGCGGCAAGGAGGCCGGCATTAAGTTTGGGGACGGAACGGTTACCCTCAAGGGCAATGTTTCGATCAGCGGCATTAACCTGAATACCTTCAATCCGGACGGCGGCGGCATAGAGATGACCGGGGGAACCCTGGTGATCCAGGACAACGTTACCATCACCGGCAATACCGTCAGCGGCAAGGGGGGCGGCATCTTTTTTAGGCCAGATAAACAAATACGGGCCACCATTACCGGGAATGTCGTAATTTCCGGCAACAAGGCCAAACAGGGGGGCGGCATCTACATAGCGGGAACGAAGGACGAGACCTTTAATGTTGGTAGCGGCACGTACTACTTTGACTGGGAATCCGAAGGAAATCCGGCGCGCAGGTTTAAAGGCGGGGTATTAGTTTCCCTGGAGGGAAGCGCCGCCATCAGGGATAATACCGCCGTCGAAGGGGGCGGCGTGTACATTGAAAACGGCAGCGTCTTCGCCCAATATACGGTGGATCGCGTAAAAAATACGGCAACCATCACCCAAACCCTGGGGGGCTTTTTCATGAAGGGCGGGACCATCAGCGGCAACAAGGCGGACTACGGCGCCGGGGTCTATGCGGCCGGCGAGGAGCTTTCCATACCGGAACAGCGGGGGGCCTATACCAGAGGCAATTTCGAGGTGCAGAACACGGGCAAACAGATCGCCAAGCCCGGCTTTACCCTCACGGCGGGGTCCATTACCGGTAACGCCGCAGAGTTCGTGGGCGGCGGGATATTTGTGAAGCAAAGCGGCGCCTACGCCCCCGGCAAAGGAACCGTCACCGGCAACACCGCCGGGGACGGCGAAGGCGAAAACGTGTACAACCTGCCATAAGATAAAGTTCCATTTCTTGGAAATTTCCAGCCGCAAAGGAAACCTCCTTTGCGGTTCCCTTTCTTCCTTCTTATTTTTGGTTTAAAAATATACCTAAATACAAAAACTACTTCTATAACAGTACCGCAAAAAAAATTATTTTAAAAAAGATATAAAAAAATTATCATTCCCCGGTACGGTATTTTGCAGAACCGGAGGGAGAAGAAAGGGATCCGCCCGCTTAATGAAGACTAACCGGATTGCGGTACAATTTGCCTTTGTTTTTTCTGCCTTTCTCCTGATGGTACTGGTAAGCTATTTCTTTGTCCGCAGCATTCTGGAAAAAGAGATTGACGCTGCGGCGGCTGGCGCCCTGGGAACAGCGGAACTGCGGCTCTACGCCACCCTGCAGGAATCCGAACTAATCCTGGCGGAAGCATCCTACCTGATTCGGAACCGGCTTTTCCCCGGGCAGAAAGAAGGCATTCAGGATTTTCTCCGGGAATATACCGGATGGATAGGCGAAGCAGACGGCGGCATCGGTTATTCCTCGGGATTTCTTGACCTCTACGGATGCTTCCGGGGCCAATTTGTAAGCAGTTCCGGCTGGGAGGCGCCTGATTCTTATGTACCCCATGAAAGACCCTGGTATATAGCGGCCCGGGAAAATCCCTACAAGACCGCCTTCACCGCCCTCTACACCAATACGGTCACCGGGGAAAATGTTATTTCCGTATCCAAAAGCCTCTATGGCCCGGAGGGGGAATTCTACGGCGTTATCGCCATGGAGATATCCATCGATAATATCGCCGAGTATGTGGAGAATATGAGCATTGCCGCAGGGGGATACGGTTTGATGCTGAACCAGGATCTTAGCTTTATCATCCACCCCGATCCGGCAAGGATAGGCAAATACATGGGGCAGTTCAGCCGGAACCACGAAAAAATAACCGCTATACTGCGCTCGGGAGAAAAAGATACCGCCGCGGTGCGGGTCCTGGGCCCGGAGAACAAAATCATGGTAACCTATTATAAACAGCTTTTTAACGGCTGGTATGTGGGCCTGGCTACTCCCCTGGTAAGCTACTATGAAGATCTATGGCATATGTCTATCGTGCTTTCCGCCCAGGGGATCATCCTGGTATCCCTAATAAGTTATCTCCTGATCCGCCTTAACCGGGAGAAAAACAAATCGGAAACAGAAAACAGAAGTAAATCCAGTTTTTTAGCAAAGATGAGCCACGAGATCCGGACCCCCATGAACTCCATCCTGGGTATGTCCGAAATTATCATGCGTAAGGATATCCCCGGTGATCTGTACGAATACATTTCGATCATCAACCAGGCGGGAACCTCCCTGCTGGCAATTATCAACGATATTCTTGATCTTTCAAAAATTGAATCCGGTCAGATGAAGCTGGAACCGAAGTTCTACTGTTTTTCATCCCTGATAAACGATGTGATCAACATGATCCATATCCGCTTTGCCGACAGGCCGGTTGATTTTTTTGTTAATACTGACAGCGCCATCCCGGCCTGGCTTTTTGGAGACGAGGTCAGGATACGGCAGATCCTGCTCAACCTGCTCAACAACGCTGCGAAATACACCAAAGAAGGATTTGTGATCCTGAACATCCAATCAAAAATAATTTGGGAAGGAAAACTGGAACTGGAAATTGAGGTGAGCGACAGCGGGATCGGCATAAAGGAAGAGGATCTTAAAAGACTGTTTAACGAATTTTCCCGGCTGGACCTTTCCCACAACCAGGGGGTTGAGGGCACCGGCCTCGGCCTTCCCATTGCCCTTAATCTCTGCAAGGCCATGGAGGGGGACATCACCGTGGAAAGCAGCTACGACAATGGTTCCACCTTTACCGCCAGGATTGTACAGGGTTTTACGGACCTGAAAAAAACAGCCGCCCTTACACGGCCGCCCGCAAAGGGGGTGCTGATCCTGGAGGAACGGCCCCGGTTTTACCGGTTTTTAAACGCCGCCCTGGAAGGACTTGGGGTATCACCCCGGCGCGCCGAAACCCTGGATGTTTTTATAAGGGAACTTGAAGAAGGAAAAAACGATTTTGCCTTTGTATCCTCAAGATACGCCGCCGATTCTGTGGCTGCGGTGGGGAAAAACCCCTCCCCCCCTCATTTGGTGATCATGGTAGAAAAGGGGGAAGGAACGGCCTACCGGGATATCAACTGTATCCTCATGCCAATTTATTCTATCACCATGGCTAATGTGTTAAACGGTACTTCCATCGGACGATCCTTACCCAGGGATCATCACCGGACGGAGTTTACCGCCCCCTCCATAGGGGTGTTAATTGTTGACGATATCTCCACCAACCTGCGGGTAGCCAAGGAACTTATGGCCGCCTATGGCATGGTCATTGACACCTGTCTTTCCGGTTCCCATGCGGTAGAAATGGTAAAAAACAAACGCTATGATCTTATTTTTTTGGATCACATGATGCCCGACATGGACGGCCTTGAAGTTGCCGCCAAAATCAGGGCCATGGGAATAAGCGATGAATACTACCGGAAGCTGCCCCTTATCATGCTCACCGCAAACGCCCTTACGGGTCAGCGGGAACTGTTTCTGAAAAACGGAGCGGATGATTTTCTCGCAAAACCTATCGAAACAAAAAAACTCAACGCCATACTGGAAAAATGGATACCCCGGGAAAAACGGATAAACTCCCTTGCCGAAGAGAAGGACCACCCCGACAAAAAGAGCCCTCCCCTCCCCGGCATACCCGGCCTTGATCAGATCCGGGGTATGCAAAATTCCGGGGACGATCCGGCGATCTACCGGGACATACTCTCTTCCTTTAGTCATGATGCGGCGGACAAAGCCGGGGAGTTGAAGGAAGCTGCGGAGAAAGGAGACCTCGGCCTCTATACCATCCTTGTCCACGCCCTCAAGGGGGCAGCCCGCAGCGTAGGCGCCCTTGAGTTTGGAGAAGATGCAGCGTTGATGGAAGAAGCGGCCCGACGGGAAGACGCAGAGACCATAAAGGAAAAAACGGCGCCGCTGCTGGAAAAGCTCACGTCGTTGTTAAACAGCATTAACGCTTCCCTCCTTCATGATGAAGTCCCGGCTGCCCTTCAAGCGGGAACGGCTGTCCCGGGACTTATGGAGCTCAAAAACGCCCTCGTCAATATGCACATTGGAGAGGTGAATACGCTGCTCCTCCAGTATGCGCTTATGCCTCTGGATAAAAAAACAAAGGACCGCATAACGGAGATAGAACAATTTATACTGTTGTTTGAATATGACAAGGCGATTAAATGTATCGACCTGCTATTGAATTAAGCATCGCCCGGTTCTTCGCCCAGTTCGATCTCCTTAACCATATACAGAGTGTTTTTCCAGGAAAGCTTTCCGCTTCCCCCAATATTCTTTCATACTGTCAATAAGCCCGCGATATATAGGGAAGAGATCATCATAGATATGCACATTTTCTGGATTGGGAAAATAGCGCTTATGTTCTTTAACGATTAAATGGGCCGCTTCTTCGTAGGATGTATACAATCCGATTCCTACACCTGCCGTAATCGCCGCGCCGCGTATGCCAAGTTCCTCTCCCTCAGGAACCACAAGTTCGCAATTCATCACATCCGCAATAATTCTGCACCATACATCACTGCGGGCGCCGCCGCCGGTGATGGCAATTTTTTTCACCGCAAAATCCATTTCTGTCAGACAGTGCTTTGCGGATAAGGCGACGCCTTCATAGACAGAACGGCAAAGATCCCCCGCATTGGTAAGGGCGTTAATTCCAAAAAAACCGGAGGCGGCGTTTGGCTCAACAAAGGGCGCACGTTCACCCCCTAAAAATGGATGATAGAGCACTCCCCTTGCGCCGGCGGGGGATGTTTCGATTAGTTTATCGATTAAGATAAAATCGGGTATTTTACCGTCCTTTGTATCCGTTAAAAGATTAAACCCATGTGCCATCCAATCAACATTCGGCGTTCCCGATTGGGCGCCAAAGACACGCAGCCATTGTTTATCCACCGCATGCAGAACCGTTGCGCCAATAGTACGATTGTCCCTCGGGGATTCCCCAAAAGAGGCGGCGAGCAGTGATGTGGTTCCCAATATCAACAAAGCCTGCCCGGAAGAAACCACACCGGCGCCAACCGCATTAGCCGCGACATCAATCAACCCGGTCACCACCGGTGTCCCCGGCAGCAATCCTGTTTTTAGAGCAGCGCCGTTATGCACTGTTCCTATAACCGAAAAAGAGTCTTTCACCGCCGGTATTTTATCATCTAAAAACGAAAGGTCCAAATCCTTCAGTATTGAGTGGTCAATCCGGCGGGTTTCTACATTGGTAAAGGGAATAGTCCCATCGCTTCTGTCGGTGGCTATTTCGCCGGTAAGGCAGTAGTTTATCCAGTCCTTGCAGCAAAAAACGGTCCCCAGGGATTTAATTACACCGGGATTAGTATCCCTGAACCATGCCATGATGGGCGCCATGGCCCCCGGCCACAGCGCCGTGGCGGTTTTTGCATACACCTTTGCCAAAAGCCCATTTTGTTTCCAGGCGTTCACGATTTCACCGGCCCTGGTGTCATTCCAAAGCACCGCCTGTCCCAGGGGCTTCCCTGTTTTGTCAATCATCCACGCGCCGTCGCCCTGTCCGGCGCAGGCAACTGCGGCTATAGCATCCCCGCTTACTTTTGCTGCGCGCATTGAATTGTTTATACAGGAAGCAACCACCTCCCATACAACATTCATATCCTGGCCGGAAAATCCATCCTTGGAGCGGATAACCGAAACCTTTTCCGATGCCGTGCCGATACGTTCCCCACGGAGGGTGACAACAGCGGCCTTAATAGAAGAAGTACCTATATCAACGCCAATAACCAGATCTTTCATATAAACCTCCGCGGAGCAAGCTCCGGGGTATTAAACCGGACTTTCGAATAAAACGGCAGGCCCGTTATGGGCGGCGCCGATCACCGGCTGGTCAAATATATTATTTCCTAGTGTTATTAAGTAATAACTAAGTAATAATAAATTGTCAAGCGGGCTTCGATAAAAGATTGTTTAAAAATAATTTAACGTATATATACGCTTCATATGGTGTAATTATATTGTATATACGGTATATATAGCGTGTATATATGAAATACAGCTTCATATTCATTTATTATCATATCTTAGTAAATGAATGGGTATACTTGACATTTATATTCCTATTCCCCTATAATAACCGATAATGTCACGCCAGTCTGTGACCCTTTTTATCAGGAGGTTGTAGGTGGATTATTTAACGTTAAAAGAGGCGCCGAAACGGGAAGATAGGCTGCATAGCTGCATTACTTATGGCGGTACCCTTTGCGGCCTTCAAAAGCGGCTGGGGCATGGGTGTTTACAGGACGGCGAGCGCGAATTTTCTCAAGGCTCATTATGTCTTCTTTTGCCGGCCTTGGCAATCATCAACACTTTTCCTGACAATGTAATCATCATGCATGCCGCCGTTGGCTGCGGTTCCTGTTTACAGTCCCACAACGGCAGTGCCCGTTCAGGGGGTATGCTCCGGACCGGAAAACTTAAAGACGCAATATGGGTGTCCACGGCGCTCAATGAAATTGATGTTATTAGCGGCGGCGAAAAAAAGCTGCGGCAGGCCATTATTGAAGTGGACCGGCTGTATACCCCCAAAACCATTACCGTGGTAAGCGGCTGTGTTCCCGGCATCATCGGTGATGATATTGACGGTACCGTAGACGACCTGCGAAGCCAGATATCGGCGATCCTGATACCGGTCCACTGCGAAGGGTTTAAGACAAAAATATGGGCCACGGCCTATGATGCGATTTACCACGGCCTCGGCAAGAACCTTCTGGAAGATCCCGCACAGAGAAATCGTGTTATATCGGACGACATTGAGGAAGCCCGTTTTAATTATCTTAAAAAGCGCCGGGTAAATCTCTGCAACCTTTCTTCAATGAGCAGAATAGATGAACTGGAACTGACCCGGCTTTTGAACGCCCTGGACTTGGACGTAAATATATTTCCGCTTTATAAAGATTCCGAACAAATGTATTCGGTAAAATACGCCGCCCTCTCCATCAGTACCTGTCCAACCCATGATGACTATTTTTTACAGTTTCTTAAAGAACGGTTCGGCATTCCCTACCTTCTCCAGCACATGCCCGTCGGTATAGAAAACACCAAGTCCTGGATACGTTCTGTGGCGCAGTTTTTCGGCAAAGAAGCGGCGGCGGAACAGTTGATACAATATGAAATGTCCCTGCTTGAGGAAGCGTTGATACCCTACCGGAAATTTTTCAAAGGGAAAACCGCCTTTATCAGCGCCGGGGAATTCAGAGCCCTTGCAACCGCGTATTTGGTCCACGAACTCGGGTTTACCGTAATAGGGGTCCGGCCATTCCATCATGATGAATACGCCGAAAAGGAATATGAAAAATTGAAAAACATCGTCGGTGATTTTCCCCTGAATATTGCCAATATGCAGCCCTTTGAGGAGGCAAATTTGCTGCGGTCCCTAAAGCCGGACCTTTTTATGGGCCATTCGCAGAGCAATGCTACCGCCGTTAAACTGGGCATACCGGTCCATACCGTTTTCAGCAGTTCCCTTTCCTATATTGGTTTTCGCGGCGTTTTTGAAGTTGCCCGCAGACTCTACCGGCAGCTTTCAAACCCCTCCCTGAACAGAAAGTTTCCCAAGTACATTAAACTGCCCTATAAGGAAAGTTGGTATCAGGAGAGTCCCTTCAAATATATAAAGGATAACAAAGATGAGTCATAGCTACATCGAACGCCCCCGTTACTTCTGTTCCTTTGGGGGAGCGCTCTCAACCCTTGAAGCTCTGCCTGATACCATACCCATAATGCATGCCCCTTCGGGCTGCGCCGCCAGTATTGCCTGGGGCCAAGTCGGCGGTTCCGCCCTGGAAGTCGGCGGCTATTGCGGCGGGCTTTCAGTGCCAAGCTCAAATGTCACCGATCGTGAGGTAATTTTTGGCGGGTCAGATCGTCTGACGGAACAGATACAACGGACATTGGAAATAATGGAAGGCCGTCTCTTTGTGGTCATCACCAGCTGTGTTACGGACATCATCGGTGATGATATAAAAGCCGTCGTTTCTGACATTCGATCTGAGATAGACAATACTCCAAATTCGGAAAACCCCGCATTAATTTTTGCAAATACCGGTGGTTTCCTGGGTAATTCTTATAAGGGCTATGATATTGTCATGTCCGCCATAGTACAGCAATTTGTCGCTAAACCGGAAACAAAGAAACGGGGCAAAGTAAATATATTGGGGATAGTACCCTCTATGGACTGTTTCTGGCGGGGTAACCTTGAGGGCATACGTAAAGTTCTGGAACTGCTGGGCCTTGAAGTCAACACCTATTTTACGGGAAAAGATTCCCTTGAAACAATCCGCAATTCTTCTGAGGCCGAACTCAATATCGTTGTTTCTGATTTATATGGGATTGATATTGCCAAAACGTATAAGGACCTGTACGATATACCCTATATTGTATCATCCCTACCCGTAGGACCAACCGCCACAGAAAAATTGCTCCGCGAAACCGCAAAGGCATTGCATCTTGAAATTAATATTGAAGAAATTATTGATGCGCAATACCGGGAATATTATCATCTACTAAGCTCACTTATAGACGCTTTGTATGATGCCGATCACCAACGCTACGCCGTAATTGTCGCGGATGTAAATTATGCGGTTGCCATAACCCGTTTTCTATTTGATGACTTTGGCTGGATACCCGTACATGTTCAATTAACTGAAATTTTAACGCCGGAACAACAAAAAACAATAAGCGGCAAATTATCTGCGGAAAATCCGGTATTTAATCCACAGGTAATTTTTGATACCAATGCAAGCGAAGCCGGGCGGTACATAAATGCGCTCTATCCTAAAAGAGATACGGATTTATATGTAAACAACCTGTCCCCCGTTTTTGTATTTGGCAGCTCATTGGAACGGGATCTTGCGCTTAAATTTGCGGCCCCCCATCTTAGTATAAGCTTTCCCATAACAAACCGCGCCGTCATTAACAGGGCTTATACCGGATTTTCAGGCGGGCTAACCCTTATTGAAGATATTTTAAGCGCCACAATCATTAATCGTTAAGGTATAAAGAAAGGGAGAATTCGGATGTCGAGAATATCGAGAAGTTTAACTGAATTAATTGGCAATACCCCCCTATTGGAACTTGTCAATTACAACGAATCAAAAAACCTGGAGGCCCGGCTTCTTGCAAAATTGGAGTATTTTAATCCACTGTCATCCGTAAAGGACAGAATCGGCTATGCGATGATTAAGGATGCGGAAGAACGGGGCATTCTTAATAAGGACACCATTATTATAGAGCCGACCAGCGGGAATACGGGGATTGCTCTGGCATTTGTAGCGGCGGCGCGGAAGTATAGAATAGTCCTTACCATGCCGGAAACCATGAGCCTTGAACGCCGCAATCTTCTAAAAGCCCTTGGGGCTGAACTGGTATTAACTCCCGGCCCAGACGGAATGAAGGGAGCAATAGCCAAGGCAAAAGAACTTTCAATGTTAACCCCAAATTCCTGGATTCCCGGCCAGTTTGATAACCCGGCTAATCCGCGTATCCATCGTGAAACAACCGCCGTAGAAATATGGAATGATACTGATGGCAAGGTTGATATATTTGTCGCCGGCGTTGGAACCGGCGGGACCATCACCGGGGTTGGTGAAGCGCTTAAAGCGAGAAATCCGGCTGTAACAATTGTTGCGGTTGAACCCTTTGAATCACCGGTGCTTTCAGGAGGCGCTGCGGGGCCTCATAAAATT
This sequence comes from Treponema primitia, assembly GCF_046533075.1. Taxonomy (GTDB): domain Bacteria; phylum Spirochaetota; class Spirochaetia; order Treponematales; family Breznakiellaceae; genus Termitinema; species Termitinema primitia_B. The sequence goes on from NZ_JAJQRB010000049.1 coordinate 38,468, forward strand.
CAGGGCATAGGAGCCGGATTTATTCCCTATGTATTTAACCCTAAAATAATTGATGATATTTTCAGAGTAAGGGGCGATGATGCTTTTGAGACGGCCCGGGAAATCGCCGCCGCGGAAGGTCTTTTAGTGGGGATATCTTCCGGCGCCTCCGCTTATGCCGCAACTGCACTGGCAAAACGTCCTGAAAACAAAGGGAAGATAATTGTGGCATTGTTACCTGACACCGGCGAGCGGTACCTTTCGACGACACTGTTCGCCGAAGATTCTTTTTTTATGCCTCCACAGGGAAGATAACAATTATAGTGAACATACGATATTAGCAAAACTAAAGGTGGAATATTATGGAAGCAGAGGAATTATATAAACAGTTAGCCGATGCCGTAGTTAATATGGATGAAGACAAGGCGGTTCAACTTTCCCATCAGGTTATTGAGTCGAGTTATGACGCTTATGAGGCCATTGATAAGGGTCTTGCGGCCGGTATGGCGCAGGCGGGTCAATTATTTGAAGATGAAGAATACTTTGTACCCGAACTGATTATTTGTGCCGATGCGATGAACGCCGGAATTGCTATTTTAAAACCCTTTTTAAAGTCGGAAGAAGTTTCAACTCAACACAAAGCTGTTATCGGAGTTATTGAAGGCGATACCCATGACATAGGTAAAAATCTCGTACGAATCATGCTGGAAGCCGCTGGTTTTAGTGTTCTTGATTTAGGCCGTGATATCCCTCCTAAAACCTTTGTGGATAAGGCACTGGAAATAAACGCAGAATTGATACTTGTATCATCCCTAATGACTACCACAATGGATGCCATGGCGGATGTTGTTAAAATTATCAATGAACGTGGTTTACAGGGAAGATTTAAAGTCGCCGTGGGCGGCGGTCCTATTTCACAGGGCTTTGCTAAACGCATTGGCGCCGATGGTTATGCCAGAAATGCAGCCGAAGCGGTTCGGCTTTGTCAAAAACTTCTTGCGTAATGGAGGATAAGAGATGGATGCTTTTACTCCCAAAGAACGATTACAGAAAATACTAAATAAAGAAAAAACGGAACGCCCTCCGGTTATATGCCCAGGGGGTATGATGAATGCGGCTATTGTAGACGTTATGGAAAAAACAGGCCATACCCTCCCTGCAGCACACCATTCAGGTGAATTGATGGAAGATCTGGCCTATGATGTATATGAAAACACCGGGTTTGAAAACTTTGGCATTCCCTTTTGCATGACCATTGAAGCGGAAGCCCTTGGAAGCGCCGTAGATTTTGGCTCCCTTAAATGTGAACCAAAAATTGACCGTGAACCGTTCCCCTCCGCAGATAAAGTAAATTTTCTGCCAAATGGCGCTATACTGAAAAATAACCGCGCCCAGGCAGTTATCACTGCGGTTTACAACCTATCAAAAAAGAATCCCGATATTCCGGTTATTGGCAGCCTGACCGGACCAATAAGTTTAGCCGCGTCGATTGTTGATCCGATGACTTTTTTTAAGGATCTGCGTAAAAACAAGGAAGCATCCCACCGGGCATTAAACTATGTTGCGGATCAGCTTATCGACTATGCACGGCTTATCGTAGACAGCGGTGTTTCCGTAATATCTATCGCGGACCCAACCGCAACCGGTGAAATACTCGGTCCAAAAATGTTTGAGGAATACGCAGTACCCTACATCAATAAAATCACCGCCGCTATCCTTGAAATGGGCGTACCGGTTATCGTTCATATCTGCGGCAATGTAAAGTCGGTTAAACAGCATATTCCGAATCTCCGGGGTAAAGCAATAAGTGTTGATGCAATGGTAAATTTGCAATCCCTTAAGGAGGAACATTCCGGCCTTACAACAATGGGAAACCTTAGTACCTATCTGCTTGAATTTTCTGACCCCGAAAAGGTGCATAGGGCAACAGAGAGTCTGCTTACACATAATATTGATATAATGGCCCCTGCCTGCGGTCTTTCCACTTCTACACCCCTTGCTAATATCAAGACGTTTACAGATGTTGTTAAGGGGAATTGAAAAATGCCGAAAATCACCTTTATAAACAAACAAAAGACGGTGATGATTGCAGAGGGCAGTACCATTCTTGACGCAGCCCGGTCTGCGGGTATTGAAATTGAATCTCCCTGTAACGCCTTGGGATCATGCGGTAAATGTAAAGTAAAAATCCCCAACCCGGAACATTTAGGGCATCTAAAAATTGTAGAATCAAAACATTCAGTATCCGCCGCAGAATTAGCGGATGGCATTGTCCTTGCATGTCAGACAATTCCGTCTGCCGATATAGAAGTTATAATTAAGGATTATAAAGAGGAAAACAGCTCTTTACGAATACTTACGGAGGGCAATAGTTTCGCCTATGAACAATTGCCTTATATCACCAAACGACCGAAATTAAATTCGACGGAAGTTTATGGCGGTGATACGCTTATAGGTGTTGAAGAAGGTAACACCCTTGAATTGCTATACGCCATAGCCCTTGATATTGGTACTACAACCATTGTTGCGGCCTTAATAGATTTGCGTACCGGAATCCAGATTGCTTCAAATTCTATTCTGAATCCCCAGGCAGCCTATGCTCAGGATGTCCTTTCCCGCATTCATTTTGCTTCAAACCCGGAAGGTCTTAATACCCTGTACCGTTCTTTTATAGATGCCCTTAATGCCATGATCGGCGATCTGGTTGTTCAAAACAAAATAAACGCTTCAAATATTTATGAAATAGTTTTTTCCGGCAATACAACCATGATTCATCTGGCTACCGGAGTAAATCCATATTCTTTAGGGCAGTATCCCTATACCCCGCAAATATATGGCGGAAACCATATAAGCGCCGAATCTATAGGGGTATCAATTTCACCGTTCGGCCTTATTTACCTGCCGCCCATAATATCCGCCTATGTTGGAGCTGACATTACTTCCGGCATTCTTGTATCACGTCTGGACGAAATAAAGGGAACCGTTCTGTTTATTGATATCGGTACCAATGGTGAAATGGCGCTGGTGAAAAACGGTAAACTTGCGGTCACTTCTACCGCAGCGGGTCCCGCTTTTGAGGGAATGAATATTAGCTGCGGGATGCGTGCAAGCAAAGGTTCGATTGAATCCTTCAATGTTGATTCAAAGGGCATATTTTCGTTTGAAGTCATTGGAGGCGGTGATCCGGCCGGAATCTGCGGCAGCGGTTTGCTTGATATTGCCGGAGAATTGGTCAGAACCGGTGTTATCGGTCCCAGCGGCCGTTTTGTCCTCCCCGATTCCGGAACCTATAGTGATTTCCTTAAAGAAAGTTTTAAGGAAAAGAATGGTAAAAAAGTATTTTTTCTTTCACCCGATGTTTATCTCGCTCAAAAGGATATACGGCAAATTCAACTTGCCAAAAGCGCAATACGTTCAGGGATAGAAATGCTGCTATCTTATTTCAATTTGTCCTCCGATACTATAGATGCGGTTGAAATAGCCGGTTCATTTGGGTATCACTTAAATGAGGCCAGTCTAATCAATTTAGGATTACTTCCGCAGGCATTTATCGGCAAAGTAAAGTTTACCGGTAATACCTCCCTTTCCGGTGCAAAAGCATTTTTACTTAATGTTGGCTTTAGAGAAAAAATGAAAAGTCTCGTAAAAAAGATAGAGACCGTTGAATTGGCGAAAGAAAGTGAATTTGAAAAGATGTTTATAAAGTATATGGGATTTTAAGTTTTTATGTCCGGTGTTAATTTTGATTTAAATGCCTACTGTATTGGTCATATCACAAAAAATGAAATAGACAGGCAATCAAGCAATAATTTACTTGCACTACCCGAAGGGTTCGTAACCGAAGCTCAAGCCTTGGGTGCATCTATAAACCAAACATCCGGAGGTTTTGCTGTTCCTTCTTTTCTCTATACCGACCCGGCAATGTTACGGGATATTCCAAGGCTTGATATACAGCCTCCGATAAAAGCTATTTTAGAAGATATACGGAAAGAAACTGCCCGTTCTATTGTCCTTAAAGTTTCCGGCCCCTACTCAATATTATCCTCAATAATTGAACCGTCACTGTTTTATCATTGGCTAATAAGAAATTCCCTTGATGTCCATGCAGCATTGGAGCAGCTTACTCTTGGCCTTACAGCTTATATTGTTCAGGCTATAAAAAATGGCGCAAGGATCATTTCTTTAGCCGACCCTTATGCGAATCCTTCTATCTTGGGTTCAGCGCATTATAAAGAATATGCCGGGACGTATCTCATTAAATTATTACATGGTATTATTGAACAGTCTTCATGCGGCATTGTTCACATTTGTCCCCATTCATCTATCCCGCTTGAAACGTATGGTTATATTACGGCCAAGTCTATTCCGGTGGAAATTGATTCTACTTTATATATTGATACACTCTTTAAATTATTTGATAATAACAGAATAGTCTTAATGGGCCATCAATGTATTTATTCAAGTTCAATTTCTTGTGTTCGGTCTTTACATTTTGTATGTGAACAAAGATAACCGATGCTTACTTGAAAGGGGCTGCCCGTTACTTTTTAGACAGCCCCTGTTTCATCTTATTTACCGAATGTCTTAAACCGGTACCCAAGGCCCAGCCTGACATCGGGGCCGTTTTTTACACCCTTAAGGTCTTCGGTCCAATATTTGGCCTCATCATCGTCATACTTACTGTTGAATTTTATCCCGTATAATACTTCACACCGGAGATACAAATCTTCTGTTATGGAATAGTCTGCCCCGACACCTGCCTTTATCCACAGGGAATTCCAGAAATCGCCAAGGGAGGGGGCCTTATTATTATTACCCGGCGCACTTTTTATATCCTTGGCTATCTTATCATCCTGATCCGTAAGGGCTATTTGGAAATCAGCCCCTAAAAGCGGAAAAATTTGTAATTTCTTTCCTATTTCAAAGGGATATTTCCCCAGGATTGAAATATTAAGCTGGGTTATCAAATAATTGGGTTCTTCGTCTTTGGTGTTGCCGGTAGGATCTAATTTAGAAGAATTAACCTTCTGGGAAATGTTATTCCAGATCAGCGCCGCGTCAAGCTCCGCATAGGTAGCGTCGAAGAAGGCCCAGATACCGCCGCCCAGGGAGGTTTCTTTGGTATCAAAATAACCCTTGTTTATGGCTCCAAGTGTAGAGGCATCAGCGGGGTCAGGTAGAGCCAATCCGCCTAGTGTAGCAAAAAGGCTCTGCGTATAAGCCTTATACTCGTCCTTCAATTCCGCGTCTTTCCACCCGGCGGTGAATATTCCGCCCACGCCGGCGCTTAAGCCAAAGTCCACCGCAGAAACCGTGGAACACAACACCAGAACCCCAATCAAACCCGCACATAATTTCTTCATTATATTACCCCTCTATTACTAAAATATGAATTCATATTACCACGGTAATATAAAGGGTGTCAAGATTTTTCCCCATCTTCCTTTAATTTCAGTGGATGATACTAAACGAGGAACTTAATAAGCGATTCAGGGGAACTTTTTCGCATATCAGGGCGGACATCAAGACTGGTTTCCAGAGCTGCGCGCATGGCGTCATTAAATTCAAAGGCGCCTTTAAAGGAGGTCCAGAGGGATATGATACCCACAAAGAGCAGGCGGGTTATGGCGATGAGCTCCGTTGGACTTGAGCTGTTCCGTATTTCCCCGACTTCCTGGGCTTTTTGCAACACCGTACCCATAACGGTATAAAATTCATCCAGTATATGCAGCAATTCCTGGCGTTTTTCCGGCCGGAGGATCAAAAATTGCTGGGAAATATCGGTACCGCTCTCGGTTACAAAGTCGTAGATGGGCTTTTGTATCTGCCAAAATTGCTCAAAATAGGCATCCCCGGAGCAAAGAATTTCCGTAAGTTTGGTCACGGTCATGTTCTGGATGGCCCCTATGGACGCTTCCAGCAGATCTTCCTTGGAATCAAAATAATAGTAAAAGGTGTTTTTGGCTATTCCAACCCCGGCGCATATCTGGTTTATCGTTACCTTTTCATAACCCGATACCTTAAAAAGCTTCAACGCGGTGCTTATAAGCGCTTGTTTTGTTTCGGTATTCCGCTCTTTAACCAAAGCCCCCCCCTGCGGTATCAATGTACCTTGCAGTGTACTTCGGGGCTTTAGCATGATATGGTTTCCGTTAATCGATCAACCTAATTCATTGCTTTACAAGCAATAAATGGATGGGCGCTACATGATTCGAACATGTGACCCCCACGGTGTAAACGTGGTGCTCTAACCAGCTGAGCTAAGCGCCCGATTTAAGAAAAATACCATAAATAGCGCTTTCTAGTCAAGATAAATGCGCTCGCCCCAGCGCTAAAGAGCTACCTTTAGGAGCGCAATCTGCCGTTCCCCAAACAAACGTTCTTTTTCCGCAGGGATAGCCTCATCGGTAATAACCATGCTTATGTTGTTGAAGGGCAGAAGGGGTACTAAACCCCGTTTGGAAAACTTTTCAGACTCCGTAAGGATGATCACCCGCTCCGCTTGTTTTGCCATATCCCGTACTGTTTCGGAACGGAGGTGATCATTTCCGGTAAAGCCCTGGTCCTCAGAAAAGCCGTCGGTCCCGATAAAGAGCTTATCCACCGAGAAGCCCTGAGCACAGGCCCGTGCAATAGGCCCCACCATAACCTGGGATTCGTTCTGGTAATCCCCGCCCAGGAGTACAATCTTTGCCTGGGGCAGCCGTCTGATATAGGCGGCGATAAAAGCGGAATTGGTGATGATCCGCACATCCCGCCGGTTTGAAGCCAGCTCTTCCGCAAGGATGGCGCAGCAGGAACCGGATTCAATCATGACCGCCTCGCCGTCCTTTACCAGTTCCAATGCGGCCCGGGCGATTTTCCACTTGGTTTCATAGTGGTAACTCAGCCGGTTATTGATATCGTCCCCGGAACCGGGACTCACGTAGCCCTTCTCATGGCGTATAATTCCCTTTTCTTGAAGCTGATCCAGGTCCTTCCTCAGGGTTACCTTGGAGACTCCCATCATTTCCGCCAATTTTGCCACCTCAATACGCTCACAGGCGGCGATAGTATCAAGCATTTTTTTCCAGCGTTCATTTTGCTTTTTGGTCATACGTTTATTCCCCGGTCAATAAAGACCTGACGATACTCCGCCAAATCCTCCCGGTGCAGCTGGGGTATACCGTGCATAGGATAGGGAATCCCCAGATCCTCATATTTTTTTTCCCCAAATTGATGAAAAGGGAGGAGTTCGGCCTTGGATATACCCAGGGCGCTAAATAAACGGGCGAAACCCTCGGCGTCTTCAAGGCTGTTGTTAAAGCCGGGAATTACCGGAATACGGGGGAGTACGCTCTTCCCCCTATCCAGGGCCGTTTTCAGGTTGGCAAGGCAGGCCTCGTTGGAGACCGCGGTACCTTCGATATGGCGCTCCCGGTCGTAATGCTTCACATCAATAAGGAGGAGATCCACATGGTTGATAAATTCCTCCCAAACCGCTGCGGGGGCCAGGGCGCTGGTTTCGATAGCCCTGTGTATTTTTTCTTCACCCAGACGGTCAAGTAAGAGGATGGCAAAATCGGCTTGGAGGAGCACTTCGCCGCCTGAAAGGGTAACACCGCCCCCGGACTCCTCGTAGAAGGGACGATCCTGGAGGCAGGTCTCCAGGACCTCCTCTAGGGCGTAATACCGTATATCGGCGGAAGGCTGGTAGCTTATGGCGGTCCCAATGCCGGCTTCCTGGGATTCCGGATTGGAACACCAGCGGCAGCGCAGCGGGCAGCCCTTAAAAAAGACCACCGTACGTATGCCGGGGCCATCGTGGAGGCTGAATTTCTGAATATTAAAGAGCAACCCCTTGACCAGCATATTCATACTATATACTTACTCTTTAGCAAATGTCAAGAAATTGCTTATTTTTTCTTATTTTAATGCCTATAATAACTTATTTTAATAACATTTTTTCTTATTTTAAAAACTTTTTCTTGACAAATTTTATGTTCAGATTTATCATTACTTATGGATCTACATACCATAGGTATTGATGTTGGCGGGACCAAAACAGCCTACGGGCTGCTTAATGGACAGAAGGAAATAGTCCGGCGCCGTTCCCATCCTTCGGATGATACCGCAAGTCCGGAGGAATTTTTCGATACCATTGTGGCCAACATTAAAGACCTGATGGCCGCAGGGGGTCTGAAAAAAGAAGATATCCGGGGAATTGGTATTGGGATGCCTTCCTTCGTCCTTTTTGAGGAGGGGCGGATTATCAAAACTACCAACCTGACGAAAATTCACGACTTCCCCGCCCGTAGCTATCTGATGGAAAAGCTTGGGGGGATACGGGTGCTCATCGACAACGATTCCCATACCGGGGCTATTGCGGAACACCGGCAGGGAGCGGGGCAAGGGTTTGAGAATATGATCTACTGCCCCATCAGCACCGGGATTTCCTCGGGGATCATCATAGGCGGGAAACTCTTTCGGGGCCGTTACGGCTGGTCCGGGGAAAGCGGCCACATGATCGTTACCCCCGATGATGGAGTGGAATGCGGCTGTGGAAACCGGGGCTGCCTCATGTCATGGAGCTCCGGCTCCATGATCGTCAAACACATTGAAAAATGGATTGAACAGGGTGAGCAGTCCATCATGCCCCAACTAGCCGGCGGCGGAAAAATCACCGCGTTCCACATAGGCAGCGCCTATAACGCAGGGGATGCGCTGGCCCGCCGGGCCTACGATCAAATGGTGAAGTACCTGGGTATTTGGATTTATAACCTGTACGTCACCCTTAACATCAATTGTTTTGTCTTCGGCGGCGGCCTCCTTAAACTGAGCCAACAGCTTATGGATGGGGGAAAGAAAACCGCCATCCTCGAAGATATGAAAGAAGTTTTTGACGGGTACAATAAAAACGATATGCCCGTATATTTCAAAGAGGCGGAGCTGGGAGATGACTTCGGTGTTATCGGCGCCGCAGAACTACTGTTTTAGAAGGAAGGCATCATGGGTAACTATTTCGGAAATCTTACAAGCAGGATGAGCCGGTTCCGGCTGGAACTACTGAACGCAAAGCCCCAGGTCTGTGTGGAGCGGGCAAAAATAACCACCGACATCTATCGTGAAAATATGGATCAGCCCCTGGCGATACGGCGGGCGCTGATGCTTAAAAATGTCCTCGAAAAGATGAGTATTTATATAGAAGATGAAACCCTTATTGTCGGGAATCAGGCTGCAAGTAATCGTTCCGCCCCCATCTTCCCCGAATACGCCATGGATTGGGTCATTGATGAACTTGATAAATTTGACAAACGGGATGGGGACCGGTTTTACATAACGGAAGAAAACAAAGAAGCCCTCCGCACAATGGCCCCCTTCTGGGAACATAATACCGTAAAAGACCGGGGTCTTGCCGCCATGCCCGCATCGGCACGGGTTTTTTATGACCTGGGGATTATCAAAGCCGAGGGAAATATCACTTCCGGGGATGCCCACCTGGCGGTGGATTATAAGCGTATGCTGGCAGAGGGCCTTCTTGAATACAAGCGGCGGGCGGAAGAAAAATTAAACAGCCTGGACCTCACGGATTATAAAAATCTCCATAAATCGTATTTCTACCGGGGTATAATTATCACCATGGATGCGGTGGTTGCCTTTGCCAAGCGCTACGCCGATCTGGCGGCAACAATGGCGGAGACTGAAAAAAACGACGACCGCCGGAAAGAACTGCTTGAAATGGCCCGCATCCTCACGAAGGTTCCTGCTCACGGCGCAGAAACTTTCTACGAAGCGGTACAGGCGCTGTGGCTTGTCCATCTGGTACTCCAGATAGAAAGTAACGGCCATTCCCTTTCATACGGAAGGATGGATCAGTATCTCTATCCCTATTATCAAAAAGATATCGATGCTGCGCGTATTACCGAAGAGGCCGCCTGTGAACTCCTGACCAACCTATGGATGAAAACATTCACGATCAACAAAATACGCAGCTGGTCCCATACCCGGTTTTCCGCCGGGAGCCCCCTGTACCAAAACGTGACCATAGGCGGACAGATCCTTGAAAGTGATTCCGCCGCCCCCCATGATGCGGTAAATCCCCTCTCCTTCCTTATTCTGAAAAGTGTAGCCCGGACCAAATTACCCCAGCCAAATCTGACGGTGCGGTATCACCAGAAACTTGACCCGCAGTTTCTTAAGGACTGCATAGAGGTGGTACGCCTCGGTTTTGGTATGCCAGCCTTTAACAGCGATGAGATCATCATTCCCTCTTTTTTGGAAAAGGGAGTCGCCAAACTGGATGCGTACAATTACAGCGCCATCGGTTGTGTGGAAGTCGCCGTACCGGGTAAGTGGGGCTACCGGGTAACCGGTATGAGTTTCCTCAATTTTCCCAAGTCCCTGTTAATTGCCATGAACGACGGCATCGATATTGAAAGCGGCAAAAAAGTATGCGAAGGCATCGGACATTTTACCTCATGGAAGAGCTATGATGATGTAAAAAAAGCGTGGGATAAGATTATCCGTGAGTTTACCCGTCAGTGTGTCATCATTGACTCCTGCGCCGATACGGTTCTGGAACGGGATACCGCCGACATATTCTGTTCCGCGCTGTGCGATGACTGTATTGAACGGGGGCTTAACTTAAAAGAAGGGGGCGCGGTCTACGATTTTATCAGCGACCTCCAGGTGGGCATCGCAAACCTTGCGGACAGTCTTGCGGCGGTTAAGAAATGCGTATTCGAGGACAAATCCATCGGCACAAAGGAACTGTGGGATGCGCTGCAAAACAACTTTGCGGGCAATGAGGGCGAACGTATACGGAAACTCCTCATCGCCGCGCCCAAGTACGGTAACGATGATGATTACGTGGATTTGCTTGTCCGTGAAGCCTATGACGTTTATATTGACGAGATGAAAAAATATCATAATACCCGCTATGGACGCGGACCAATCGGCGGTATTTATTATGCCGGTACTTCGTCCATTTCGGCGAATGTTCCCCAAGGCGCCGGTACAACGGCGACCCCTGATGGGCGAAAAGCGGGGGAACCCTTAGCGGAAGGATGTTCACCCAGCCATAGCATGGACCGGCATGGTCCTACGGCGGTCTTTAAGTCTGTGTCCAAGCTGCCTACTTCGGAAATCACCGGCGGTGTTTTGCTCAATCAGAAAGTAACTCCGGCCATGTTGGAAACCGAAGAAAACCGGGAAAAACTTATCTTTCTGCTCCATGCCTTTTTTGCCCGGCTCGGCGGTTTCCATGTTCAGTTTAATGTGGTTTCCAGGGAGACTTTGCTGGACGCCCAGATCAACCCTGAAAAGCACCGGGATCTCATTGTCCGGGTAGCCGGTTATAGCGCCTTCTTCAATGTCCTTTCCCGTCAGACCCAGGACGATATCATTGAGCGAACGGAGCAGATTATCTAATGTTGCGGTTAAACGTTGTCCCTTGGACAATTAATTCAATTTAGAAGGAGTGAGAAATGAAGAAAAAAACAGTAGCAGTACTTGGTCTCGTTTTGGCGATGAGTTTAGTTGTGGGAAACCTTTGGGCTAACGGCGGGCAACAGCAGTCAGGCGGGAACAGGCCATACCGGATTGCCTTTCTCCCCGGCGACATGGCCAACGAATCCCAGGCTTATTCGGCCAAGCAGTTTCAGAAGCTTGGTCCCGGTATGGGGTTTGAAGTCCAGATTTTGGATGGGCGGGCAGACCCCCAGGTTCAAGCCCAGGCGGTAAATAACTGTATTGCCCAGAAATTTGACGCAATCTTCGTTAATCCCAATGATATCAACGGAATTGTCCCGAGCCTCACCGCCGCAAAAAGAGCCGGTGTAATTGTGGGCCTCTTCTCTTCCGATTTGCCCGCGAATTACGCAGGCAGCCGTGACATTTTCGCCGGTGTAAACGATAACATCGCGGGAGAAACCGCTGCGCAATCGTTTATCAAAAAATTCCCCAAGGGCGCAAAAATCGTAGAGATTGGCGGACAGGCCGGTCACGATGCGGCAATCAAGCGGCATGATGGTTTCAATAACGCGATCAAGGGCACCAATATCACTGTGCTGGATTACAAGGCCCCCAACGCATGGTCAACGTCGGAAGCGATGTCCATTATGGAAGATATGATCACCAAATACGGCGATCAGATCCAGGGTGTTTTCTGTCACTGGGACAACGGCGCTACCGGCGTTATCGAAGCGGCCAAAGCAGCGGGGATTTCAAACCTATTCATCGTCTCAGTTGACGGCTGCCGCGCCGGGTTTGATCAGGTTAAAGCCGGGGATCAGAGCAGCACGATCATGCAGAATTTTACCACCATGGTTGAAACTTCCCTGAAAGTTACCCTTAGTGCGCTCAAAAAGGAGCCCTTTAACGCGGTAAATTTTGTTCCCCTTGATGATGTCAGTCTGAGTAACATCAACAGTTTTGAATATCCCGAATGGTAAATTTTAAAGCTGACTCGAAGTTTTGAGAAAGCTTCCGGAAGAAGTCCTATACCCCGCGGGGTGATGGTTATTATTTTTTTCTAAACGGAGAGTTTATATGGGTACAGACCGTAATTCTGAAATACTTTCCATCCGCAGGGTATGTAAATATTTCCCCGGTGTCAGGGCATTGAACGATGTTTCCATTGATGTAAAACGCGGATCAGTACACGGCATCGTTGGTGAAAACGGCGCAGGAAAATCTACTTTGATGAAGATACTTTCCGGGATACACCAAAAAGACGCGGGGGAAATTTACTTCGACGGTGAAAAAATCGAAACCACTACTCCGGTTCAATCGCTGCACAGGGGACTGAGCATCATCTATCAGGAATTCAATCTGGTAAACACCATGAGTATCGGGGAGAATATTTTCCTTGGCCGCTTCAGGGAAATGGGCGGCATGAAGGGAACCCACAGGGCCGCCGGAAAACTCCTTGAGAGTCTTGGGAGCAGGCTGGACACATGGACCCTTGTTTCGGAGCTGAGTACTTCGGAAAAGCAGATGGTGGAAATCTGCAAAGCCCTCGCCTTTGATTCCAAACTGGTCATCATGGATGAACCGAGCAGCAGTCTTACTGCGGAAGAAATGAAAAAACTCCGCAGCCTGATCTCTGAAATGAGGAAACGGGGTATTTCCGTCATCTATATCAGCCATAAGCTGGACGAAATATTTGAGTTCTGCGACATGGTTACGATTATGCGGGACGGCAGCGTGATTGACACAAAGCCAATCGGCAATCTTACCCGGAATGATATGATTGCCAAAATGATAGGACGTTCAATTGACAAGGAATTCCCCGAAAGGCCCCGCTGCGTAGGCGAACCCCTGCTGGAAGTCCGTTCCTTAAACACGAAAAAACTTCATGATATTTCCTTTACGCTTAACAAGGGCGAAATTCTGGGATTGGTGGGTCTTGTGGGCGCCGGCCGGACGGAACTCATCAGAGCGGTTTTTGGGGCAGATAGGGTAAAGGAAAAGGAAATATACCTCCGCGGTGTAAAAACACCGATAAGATCACCGAAAGACGCGATACGCGCCGGATTAGCCCTGGTTCCCGAAGACCGGAAAAGCCAGGGGCTGGTACTTTCCTTTTCTGTGGAATCAAATATATCTATGGCAAGCCTCGGACGTTTGAGCAAACATGGTTTTCTCAGCCGCGCCAAAGAAAGAAAACTCGCGGAGAAAGAGATTGAACAGTTGAATATCAAAACTCCTTCGGCATCTGTCCGTGTGTTGAATCTCTCCGGCGGTAATCAGCAAAAGTGTGTTATCGGACGCTGGCTTGAAACCAATCCGGAAATTTTGATCCTCGACGAGCCGACACGGGGCATTGATGTAGGCGCGAAATATGAAATTTATCTGTTGATGAAAAAAATCGTTGAGCGGGGCGGTTCCATACTGATGATTTCCTCCGAGTTACCCGAGGTTCTCAGTATGAGTAACCGTGTACTGACCGTTTGCGGCGGCAGGATCACCGGTGAATTCAACCCTGAACAGGTACCGGCGGAAGCGATTATTGAAAAGGCCATAGGCTAGGAAGGGCGGTTATGCATTTCATTGCTTCAACGAAAAATATTTTTAAAGAATACCTCGTACTGGTAATGCTGATTCTGTTAATCGTTATAACGATGATAGCGGAACCGAAATTTTTTACCCTGGCAAACCTGACGAACATCATGAGACAGTTCGGCCCCTTGAGCCTCGTTGCTCTGGGGATGACCTTTGTTGTGTTCGCCGGTTTTATCGATCTGTCCATTCCGGGTATGTTTTCACTGGTAACGGTGGTTACGGTTTCGCTCATCGATCCGATTGGCCAGATGCCCGCATTGCTTGTGGGACTGGCATTGGGTATCGCCATGGGACTTCTCAACAGCTTTATGGTATTATCCTGCGGCGCCCTTACGCTGGCCGAAGCGCTCTTCATCACCTTCGGTTTGAGTACACTGTACGGCGCGCTGGCCCTTATCGTCACCGGCGGTACCACGCCGCACATGAGCTGGCTGAAAACCGATATTTCACTGTATCAGGCCATTGGTAAAGGCAGCGCCGGTCCCATTTCCATATCATTTCTGATTTTCCTCGCCTGCCTCCTTATCCTCTACATTTTTCAGAGCCGTACCCGCATGGGACGCGCGGTGATGCTCACCGGCGGAAATAAAGAAGCGGCCTTTCTCGCCGGTGTGTCGGTAAAAGGCAGCGTTGCTTTTATTTTTACAATCAGCGGTCTGATGACCGCTCTGGCGGCAATAGTACTGTTTTCGCGGGTAACCACCGCCTCTCCGGTAAGTGGCTTCAATTATGAAACGAATGCACTGCTGGCCGTTGTTGTCGGCGGTACACCGATCAAGGGCGGCCGGGGAAGTGTGCTTCGTACCGTGCTGGGTGTGTTTCTTGTCACCCTCATGTCAAACTGCCTCAATCTTTTGGGGGCTTCGCCCTATATGCAGGTAATCCTCAAGGGGTTGATCCTTGTGCTTGCCATCTGGCTTGATAACCGGAAAGAAACCGAGCTGGGAGGGAAAAACTGATGAACGGAACAAACGGTATGGCACTGCGCTTTTCCTTTAAAAAAGGGATTTTTAGCGTCACAAAGCAGACAGCTGTTCTGGCAATTATAATAATGCTTTTTATCATGCTATTCTCCGGAACGAATTTTTATTCGGCGTATAACCTGCTGGATTTGCTCAGTTCCGCCAGTATTCTGGTAATTTTGGCCTTCGGCGTAACCTTCCCGGTAATCTGCGGCGGCTGCGACCTATCCATTGGCGGGACCATGTGTATCTCCGGGATCGTTGCGATTAAATGTATGAGTTTTTTACCGATACCCCTGGCGATTTTATGCGCCATCCTTGTAGGGGCAGTGGTTGGCCTTATCAACGGGTTTTTTGTGGTATATCAGCGGACGGAACCGTTCATCATCACCCTGGGAATGGATATGCTGCTTAAGGGAATCTCCCAGCAACTTACCGACGCCCATCCGATCACCACGGGGAATCCCAATTTTATGATGATTGCCAACGGAGATATGGCGGGCATTCCAAATTTGGTACTTATTATGGTACTGTTTTTCGCGCTGACCCATTGCATCATGCGGTATACCCAGTTTGGCAGAAATTGCTACGCCATCGGCGGCGATTACGATGTGGCGGTATATTCGGGGATTCCGGTTATAAAAATCAAGTGGCTGGCCTTTGTCATCTGCGGCGCCGTAGCGGCCTTTGCCGGGGTGCTGTTGTCGTCCAGGCTAAACGCCGCTTCGTCAACATATGGGCAGACCACTGCGCTGGTGGTAAATTGCGGCGTGGTTGTCGGCGGTACTTCCTTCGCAGGGGGCATCGGCAGTATTCCCCAGTCAGGCGTCGGTATGCTTGTGTTCGCGGTGCTGGAAAACTGTATGAATATGCTTGGCATTGACGCTTATATCCAGCAGATTTTTAAAGGGCTGGTAATCGCCATGATTATCTGGCTTGATTGTTTCGGCAGAAAACGAAAGCGGGAATTGGTTTAGGCCGTCCTGTTTTTCTTCAAAATATTCGGTTTTTGTCTTGACATCCTTTCAGGATTCCGTTATATTCCTAGTAACCACCTAGCATTACTATGAATATGCTAAGGTAAAGTTCTGTTCCTTCCTAAGCCGAGGGACCGCCTTCAATCTCCTCCAAAGGGGGCGGTTCCCTCGGCTTTTCTTAACATCCCGTCTATTATCCCGTAAACCTGATCCGTAAGGCCCCCTCTGTCCTCCGTGGGAATATCCGCCGTGGCAATAGGGGGAGCGAAGTTTACCGAAACCGGCCCCGAGTGCAGACGGTTGGTTTTTTCAAAGACATCGTAACTGCCGGTAATAGCCAGGGGAACCATGGGAGCCCCCGCCTTGGTGGCCAATTTGAGGGAGCCCGGTTTAAAGGGAAGCAAACCCCGGCCTTTGCCCCGGGTCCCCTCGGGGAAGATGATCATGGCGCCCCCGGCTTTAATCCGCCGTATCCCCTCGTTAATGGTACCTATGGCCTTCCGTATGTTCTTCCGGTCGATAAAAAGGCCCCCAAGGATCAGAATCCAGAGATTCAGCATGGGAATAACCGCCAGTTCCTTCTTTGCAATAAAACCAAAGGGCCGGCCAACGGCGGCCAGGAGCAGAACGATATCAAAGATACTGTTATGGTTTCCCACCAAACAGAAGCCGTCTTTCCGGGGGATATTCTCCCTGCCCGTAACGGTAAGCTTACAGCCCGAAAAGGTAAGGACCGCCAGGGCCCAGCCTTGAGCCAGCTTATAGGCCAGATAATTCATGGTCGATTTAAAACCAATCCGGCCCAGTAAAAACAATATAATCCCAAATGGGGTGATAATAAGCATGCACACGACGACCGCAAAAAAAATAAAGATTGTTCCCAATAAAATCATAGCTATCCCTCAAACAGGTATGGATAAATCCCGCAAGGTTTCCCGGGCAATATCCGGGTCCTGCCAAACAAAGCCCGACATTCCCAAGGAACAAGCCTTATCAATATTAACCGGCATATCGTCAAAAAAAACAAGCTCCTCCGGTTCAAGGGACAGGGCAGCGAAGAGATCCCGGTATATCTTTTCCTCCGGTTTTATCGATGCACTTTCGCAGGAGAAGATCCCCGCATGGGGAAGGCGGAATGCGGGGTACCGATCCCGGGCCATGTCCAAAAAATCGTGGGGCATATTGGAGAGTATCCCCAGTTTATAGCCCGCATTTTTTACGTCCTCCATAAGACGTACCGTGTCGGGGTTTATCCTGGACCAGCTTTCCAAATCGATCGCATGTATCTTTCTAATGATCTGGTCATCAAGAAAGACCCCGCCCTTAGCCAGAAATGACCGGTAATATTCCAAACCAGAAATTGTTCCCCGGTCATACTCCGCCCTATATGGCCAAAGCAGGGACTCAAACAAGGTACGTTCCATCCCCGCAAGAGCCGCCAGCTCATCCATCACCCCCTCAGCCTGGGGCAGGGAAATCACATTTCCAAAATCAAAGACTACACCGCGTATCATTTTCATACATATTAATAATAGCGTAAAATAAAACACCCCGTCTAGATGGACCAGTCAGGGTGTTTTATATGAAGAAACTATTGCATTGACTATTTTGATAAAGAATTTGCTATCTCACGGATTTTTTTACCATCCCCATTCCAGAATTGCTTGAGTTTAGCAAGCTGATCTCCCAGTGAGAAATGGCGAACCCCTAAATCAATGTAATATGACGCCGCTTCAGGTGTTGGTATCTCGCAGCGCGGAGTTACTCCATGTTTTAGGGCGACCTTGATCATTTCCCGTTCTGCGGCCCTTGCTTCCTCCGCATAATCATCCCGATTTTTACCGGCGCTCATGGAGAAGTCAGCAGGCCCAAACTGTACCATATCCACCCCGGGAACGGAACAAATTGCTTCAATATTGTCCATGGCGATCTTTTTCTCAATCATAAAGCAGAGGACAATATCGTTCAGCCGTTCACTGTGATCCATTTGGGTAAGATGACTTTGGGTACCGATAAAACGCCGGTTGGGATAACCGAAACGGCCCTGCCCAAGCCGGTCGGGTTTCATCATATAAATGCTCTCCTTCACCTCTTCCGCAGTATGATGATCCGCAAAATTGATGGCTTGAAAACCCGCGGCAACCGCCTTTTGCGCCACAAAACCGCGGTTTTGGAAATCAACCTTGATCATGCTGCCCATATTATGCAGCTCCGCCGCCCGGGCAATGTTTTCCAGATCATAATCGGTAAAAGGAGAATATTCAGCGACAAATTCGATATAATCAAAATTTCCCGTTGACCCGACAACTTCCGTGTAGAATGGCCATGCGCTCCACAGGCGGGTAGAAGTACTTGGCTGTCCGCTTTTTAACAAGCCCCGTATTTTATTTTCCTTCATTTAAAACTCCTTAATGAAAAGATTCATAGAATGATTTATGCCAAAGCGTAGTATCCCTGGCAGAAAGCAATATCTCCGCCTATAACCGTCATCTGGGGGATCAATAGTTTTTCTGTCACAAACTCCGTATCAAAAAAATCCCGGTGAACCACTTTTTGATCAATTTCTTTGAATACCACCACATCCCCCAGGGCATCCGGTTTAAGGGTCCCGATTTTCCCTTCCAGTCCCATAAGACGGGCGGGAGTTTCGGTAACCGCCCGTACCACATCCGTGAGGGACATCCCATACTTAAGGTACTTTGCCAAAAGGAAGGGCAAATTTTTCGCATGGGAAGAATAGTTAAGCTTATCGCTCGTCCAGTCCGTGGAAATGATATCCGGCAGAAACCCCTCTTTTATAGCAAGGGTAGCCACGGCAAAACTAAAATTCCCCCGGCCATTGGCGGAATCAAAGATAACCCCCCGTTTTCTGGCGCGGTACATAGATTCTTTTACCTTTCCCGTAGCTTTATCCAGGATAGTATCATCCCCCCTGCCATGGTACATATGACAATAAACATCGTCCTTGTCCAGGAGATCCACCACACCGTCAAGGGATGTAGGCGGATCAGTGGTATGAACGCAAACATTAATGCCATTCTCCCGGGCAATCCTAATCGTTTCTTTTATCGAATCAAGGGAGGTAGCAATGCCCTTACTGTAACGAATCTTCAAACCAAGGATATTATCCCGGTAAGCCGCCACGGTCCGTTCAATTTGTAATGGCCGAAATTCCGAAGGCTCAAACTTCTCCGGAAGGTTAGTATCAAGCTGCCCCGATCCGTATACATTCAGGTAACTCTTGATCCGCACCGGAGATGTGGTAACCACACCTTCATAGAATGCACGGAAATTGCAGCAACCCGCAGTTCCGCTGTCCACTGTTGCGGTAACACCGGTGGCGGGAAGAAATGCGGGATTAACGGAAATGGCGCTGCTTGTATGGAAAACGTGGGTGTGAAAATCAATGAGCCCGGGGAAGACATAATCGCCCTTTGCATCAACCGTATGGGCACCCTCATCTCCGGGGTTCACCGCAGCCACGAGACCGTTCCGGATGCCAATATCCATCACCTTATCGATCTTCCGGGATGGATCGATCACATGGCCGTTTTTAATGAGTAAATCTACTTTCATATAAGCCCTACCAGATAAAGAATTAATGCGGGGATCAAGGTAAGCATCGGGATGAGGCACTGGGAAACAAAGGTATATTTGTAGGTATCGACCATGGATGTCTTTGCCACATCGTTGGCCAGAACTACCCCCGACGCATGGGGCATGGCGTCAAGTCCGGCGGAACACATACCGGTCCAACGGTGCAGGAACTGGGGATTGATTCCGGTATTAAGCATATAGTCACCCAGAGAATCGAGGAATATATTTAAACCGCCGGAGGAAGAACCGGTAATGGCGCAGATAATATTGATGGCCACGAAGGACAGCAGCAAGGGACTCATCTGCAGGCCGAGGAGCCAATTTACACAGGCCTGGAAAGCCGGAGCATTATTAACGATACTACCGAAACCCATGATGGAGGATGTTACCATAAGCGCCGAAAGACCGTTGGCGGTTCCACCGCTGAATGTTTTTTTCCAATCCAACCTTTTGCGGAAAATAATCGCTGCGGACAATGTACCAAGGAGCATTCCAAGGACTACCGCATAGTTGGAGGGTTTTACAAAGAACTGGAAAATAAAGATGGAACCAATCAGAATGATGATGGGAATAAAAGCAAGACCCGCAGGGGGAAGCTTTTTAACCGCCTCAGCATCGTTAAAATCTACTATCTGATCATTTGGACCGGGTACAAAATGTTCACCCTTTTTAGCGGCAGTCTTGGCCGCCCAGTTGTAGAAAAGATAATCCAAAATAAAGATAAAAACTGAACTGATAATACCAATTATCGGCGCAGCATAAATGGTGGTATTAAAGGTCTGGGTAGGAATCATGTTCTGGACTGCGGGCACACCGGGAGCAACGGACATACTGATTGTTGCGGGAATGGCCAGCAGGAGACCCGGAAAAATCGATTTCGGCAGATCCGCTTCTTTAAAGAGGGCCATACAGATGGGGTACATGGTAAAGGCTATTACAAAAACACCAATACCGCCATAAGAAAGGATCAGGGTAGTCACCAGGACAATAAGTATTACCTGCTTTCTTCCCAGGGCCTTAACAACCGCATTTGCAATAGCCGAGGATGCGCCGCTTTCTTCCATAAGTTTTCCGAAAATGGCGCCCAGGGCGAACATTAAAAACCATGTTCCGGCAAAATTACGGAACCCGGTCGCGAAATAATCGGAAAAGGACTTCCATACATCCATACCGCTGGTTAATACAATCAGTACGGATGCCAATACCGAAACAATCGCCATATGCCATCCCCTGAAAATCAGAAAAATGACCAGGGCTACCGCAAGAATGATACCAATTACTCCTAACATACTTCTCTCCTTGAAAAAACTATTTTGCTGTAAGCTTATTAAAAGGCCATTTGGGTACACGGCCCGACAAAACATCATCAATCCCCTGAGCGGCATGCAGGGCCATGCGGGTCATGGCCTCCAAGGTCAATGCAGCGTTATGGGGTGTCAGAATAACATTATCCAGGGTAAAAAGCGGATTATCCCCCTTAGGCGGTTCCGGATCGTAGACATCCAGGGCCGCCGCTGCAATACGCTTGGATTTTAAAGCCTCGTAGAGATCCGTTTCATTAACTATTTCACCCCGGGCTGCGTTAATCAAAAAGGCTTCGGGTTTCATTAGTTCAAAGTATTTTTTACCAAACATTCCCCTGGTTTCCGGGGTCAGGGGGACATGGAGACTTACAAAATCGGATTCCTGAAAAACCGTTTCTGGGTCCGAAACAATTTTAACTTCCGGAACTCCTTTTATTTCTTTAATATAAGGATCATACGCCACAATTTTCATATCAAGGCCGAAAAAGGCTTTTTTTGCAACCATGGAGCCGACCCTGCCGGCGCCGACAAGTCCCAGAGTTTTATTCGCCAGATCAAAACCCCTCACCCGGTTACGGTATTCCCAGTCTCCCGATCGGGTTGCCCTGTCGGATCCTATAAAATGCCGCGCCATGGCTATGATCATACCGATTGTATATTCGGCTACGGAATTCGCATTCGATTCGGGTGCGTAGGTGATCCGGATACCGCGTTTGGTGGCGGTTTTAATATCAATATTATCGCAGCCAACCCCGTGTCTGCCGATAACCTTCAGCTTATTTCCCGCTTCTATAACCTCCGTCGGATACGGACAGGTTCTGGCAAGAATTGCATCGCAATCCTTTACGTCTTCTGCAATCTGCCGGGCTGAAATACCGGAGCCCATCTTAATAGTATATCCTCTGTCTGTAAGATATTTTTTCCCTTCGCCCACAATATCCTGTGGAATTAATACGGTATAACCCATATATCCTCCAAAATAATTATCAATATATATATTTTTATATTGTATATTAGTTTATTATACAACTTCTGTTTGTCAATAAAAATATTTAAAATATTAGGTGTATTTTCTTTTTTTTGTTGTTATATTTTGATTATCGAAATTGCCTATACGTTCAAGATTTCAAAATAGCTATCCTGCTAAAGCTGCAAGCTTTTCCCGGATAAACTCGCTTTTCTCTTTTAACCCGATGCTTCCGGTCTGCAAAATCAATACGTTGGGCGCCTTGGGGTCCAGCTTTACCCTGCCGCTTGACTCCTTCATAAGCCGCAGGAGCCGGTCTATCTTTACCTTGGAAACCTTGCCGAACTCCACCCGGACCGAACCGCCCTTCTCTTTCAGGGAGAAAACCGATATGTCCCGGCAGATGATACGGATCTCTGCCAGGGCTAAAAGGGAAGCCGCCTCGTCCGGGGGCGGGCCAAAGCGATCCGTCAATTCCCCAAGGAGGTTTTCAAGCTCCTCCCTGGTCTTTATGGAGGCGATCTTCTTGTAGACCTCCATTTTTTCCTGGGCGCCGTCTATATAGGCATTGGGGATGAAGCCCGTGTATTCCAGTTCCAACAGTGTTTCTGTTTCCGCCTCGTACTGGGAGTTCTCCAGCCGGTGCACCGCCTCGTCCAGGAGCCGTAAGTAAAGGTCGAAGCCCACGGAATAAATGTCCCCGGACTGCTCCCGGCCCAGGAGATTCCCCGCCCCGCGGATCTCCATGTCCTTCATGGCAATCTTAAACCCCGAACCCAGCTCCGTAAAGTCCGATATAACCTGGAGCCGTTTCATGGCCAGCTCGGTCAGAGCCCGGTCCTTGGGGTAAAAAAGATAGGCGTAGGCAACCCGGTCGGAGCGCCCTACCCTGCCCCGGAGCTGGTAAAGCTGGGATACTCCGTACATATCCGCCCGGTCGATAATAATGGTGTTTACGTTGGGTATGTCGATGCCGTTCTCAATGATGGTGGTGGACACCAGTACGTGGAAACCCCCGTGGATAAAACGGTGCATCACATCCTCCAGCTCATGGGCGTTCATCTGCCCGTGGGCGGTTTCCACCAGCATCTCCGGGACCAGGTGTTCTATCCGGAGGCGGGTTTCGTTAAGGCTCTCCACCCGGTTATGCAGAAAGAATACCTGCCCACCCCGCTCCACCTCAGCGCGTATGGCCGCCGCAAGCCGGTCCTCGTTGAACTCGTCGATCACCGTTTCTATGGGGTGACGGTTATTCGGGGGAGTTGCCAGGAGGCTCATGTCCCGTATCTTAAGGAGGCTCATATGCAGGGTCCGGGGTATGGGGGTGGCGCTCAGGGTAAGGCAGTCCACGTTATGCTTCATCTCCTTAAGCCGCTCCTTGTCCTTTACCCCAAAGCGCTGTTCCTCGTCGATCACCATGAGCCCCAGATCCTTAAAGACCACATCCTTCTGGATGATCCGGTGGGTCCCCACCAGAATATCCACTTCGCCCTTCTTCACCGCCTCCAGGGTTTGCCGGATCACGCTCCGGTCCACAAAGCGGGAAAGCATACCCATACGCACCGGAAACTGGGAGAACCGTTCCTGAAAATTTTCGTAATGCTGTTCCGCCAGTATTGTTGTGGGGGCGAGGAAGGCCACCTGCTTCCCCCCCATGACGGCCTTAAAACAGGCCCGCACCGCCACCTCGGTCTTGCCGTAACCCACATCCCCGCAGATAAGGCGGTCCATGGGGTTTGGCTTTTCCATATCGTCCTTAATCTCCTCCACGCAGCGGAGCTGATCCTCCGTTTCGTCGAAGGGAAAACTGGCCTCGAACATGGTCTGCCATTCGGTATCCGCCGGGAAGGCAAAACCCCGGGAAGCCCGGCGCTTGGAGTAGAGATCGATTAGTTTTTCTGCGATCTCCTCCACGGACTGCTTAACCCGGCCCTTACGGTTTTCCCAGCTCTTGGACCCCAGCTTATCCATCCGCGGGGGCGACCCCTCGTTCCCGATATAACGCTGGACCAGATTGACCTGCTCTATGGGCACAAAAACTATTTCCTCACCAAGATATTCCAGCTTGATGTAGTCCCGTTCATGCCCCAGGGCTTTTATCCGTTCTATCCCCTTAAAAAGCCCGATGCCGTAGTTTATGTGCACCACAAAATCCCCGGGGTTAAGTTCAACAAAGGTGTCGATAGCCGCGCTGCGTACCTGCTTGAGGGACCGGGGCGGCCGCTTCCGCCGGCCGAAGATCTCGTTCTCCTGGACCAGCATGAATTTTACATCCGGCAGGGCAAAGCCCATGGACAGGGACGCCGCAGCAACAGTAACCTTGTCGTCCTTAAACAGCTCTTCCAACCTGGCAGCCTGGGTATCGGACTCCGCAGCCACCACCAGTTCCCAGCCCTGGTTTGAGAGGACGGTAAATTCTTCCTTGAGGTAATTAATATTGCCGAAAAAACTGCGTGGGGGGTCGCAGGAAACCACCGCCCGCGCTTTCCCCCCGGCCGCCCCCTTAATGGTCATGAAGGAGACCCGCCGGGATAGGCGATCCGCCAGATCCCCAAACTTCAACAGTATCCGCTCCGGCGCCGGAACATCCCGTTCCCGCAGTGCCTTGGTAAAGAGACTCCTGTATTCCCGGTCCAGGGATTCCTGGGCATTTTCCAGCCGCTCCCGCTCAAAATAGCAAACCGTCCCGTTCTCTCCCAGATAGTCGATCAGTGCCGGAGGAAAGCCGCCGGGAGCAGTTTCAAAAGCCAGGGGAAAGAAGAGCTCCTCACCGCCGGCGCTCCGCCGGGTCATCAGTTCCTCCAGAACCGCCCGCCCCTGGTTACGGCTTTGGTTAGAAAACTCTTCCATCGTAGCAAGGTTCCGGCTCAGTACTTCGATCCGCTCATCGGACCAGACCACTTCCTTCAAGGGCCGGATCACCAGTTCGCCTACCCTTTCCCGATCCCCCGGTCCCAGGCTGCTCTGATCCACCGGGTCAAAACGCTTTATAGACTCCACCTGGTCAAAGTCAAACAAAACCCGGTAAGCCGAATCATCCCCCCCCATGAGTATATCCAGCACCTCCCCGCGCAGGGCAAACTCCCCGTGAACCTGCACCCTGGGCACCCGTGTATAGCCGTAACCCGACAGGGTCTCCGCAAGGGCAATAGTATCAATCTTCCCCCCCGGCCTCAAAGTAATCAGTAAACTGCGTATATATTCAGGCGGCGGCAGCGGCGTAAGAAAGGCCCGCTCAGGGACAATCACAATCCCTCTTCCTCCCCCCCCCTGCTCCTCCTTATTCGCCTTCTGCACCTTTGCGGTTAAACCATAGGCCAAACCGCTCAAAACCCGGCTCCGATCCCCAAAAACCGTTGAAAGGGGCGCCATTTCCCGGTAAGGCATGGTACCCCACCAGGGGAAAAGGGCCACCGGCAACCCCAGTGTCTCCAGATCAGTGGCCAGCTCCGCCGCCTCCCGTTCCGTGGGGGTTACCGCCAGAAAGTTACCCGGTTTAGTTTGAAACAACGCCGACAGAAGCACCGCCCCAAAGGAACCTTCGGCGCCTTCTATTTCAAGGGGGAAATTACCGCGGATAAATTCGTCCAGAATCCTGGAAACCCCGGGAGAATCGGCTATTCTTTTTAAGAATGAAGGAAAGGATACGGTTTTCATACCAGTTTATAAGCATTTTGGCATAAAATTCCGGTTTTGTTAGCCCCCTTGGAGCGAGGTGTATGCGGCCAATGAAGTATTGACTATCACCCTACTTGAAAAATTCGGAAAACATGGCTTGTCCGGACAGGAATTTGAAAGTATACTTAACCGAAGAAGCGGATGGAGGAGATACATGGAATTACAATACACCTACTGGCAGGAAAATGATGGGTGGTATATTGGATATTTTGACAATTTTCCCGATCACCCAACCCAGGGACAGACGATTGAAGAACTGGAACTTATGCTCAAGGATTTATACGATTGTTTGGAACTCTCCAAATATCATAAAGCAAAATTGTTTATTGCATGAAACGAGTGGATTTAATCCAAACCATTACCAATAATGGCGCTGTATTCGTCCGTCATGGAGGCGGTCATGATGTTTATAAACAGCCCAAGACCGGGAAACAAGTTGCTGTTCCCAGGCACACGGAAATCAAAGAGTACGTAGCAAAAAGCATTATCAAGAATTTGTCATAACACAAAGAGTATGTAAACACCTATTGACATTTTTGCCTAATCAGGGTAAACCTATATATAATTTTCAGGGTAGGGTAATGCGTTTCGTTGATACGCAAATCCCAACCGGCGGTATAGCCCGCAACTTGGAATATCTTTTAAAAAGGTATTCTGACTGAATCGGTGAAATTCCGATGCCGACGGTATAGTCCGGATGGAAGAAAATAGAACTTTCTCGGCAAAAAATCCTTTCTGTCGGCGTGGTCCGTTTTTTACCTAATTAATGCCCTGAATAATAAGGGGTATCTAAAACATCCCCCAAATTATTTAGGAGGCCATCATGGCCGGTATTTATTTTGAAAGGCGTATCAAACGTCTCAAGGGCAAAAATGGACTTTTTGCATTGTGTTTCATTCTTAGTATCACACTGGGTTGTACTAAAAAGGAACTTGCCGCGCCGGGAAACTATTTTGAAATAGAAAATATAAATAGTTTTGTGCAAGTTTTGCAAGAATATCCAAATGGTATTTTGGCAAACCGAAATGATAAACGATTACGGACACAGATAATCACATTTCAATTTGCCGAAAATAACAGGGTGTATTTTTGTACAAACGATTTAAAACCTATGTACACGCAGCTCAAGCAATTCCCGTACGTTTCGTATTGTACATACGCAGATGAATTTGAACCGGTTGTATCAATAAATGGCAAAGTTGTTTTTGTAGAAGATTCGGCAGTAAAATTACGTGCGTTTGAGGGGAATGAACATATCCGAAGTCTTTACAAAACTTCGGATAATCCGAATTTAAAAGTCTTTTATATCGATACTGAAGAGATTGAAACCTTTGGTTCTGATGGGGCTAAAATTTTTAAACTAAAGTAAGATTGTGGATTTTGCAAAATTTATACATGCAGGTGAAGGGCTAGTCTCCATATTGGAAAAAGAGGTCTAAAAATCCAATCAGGACTATACCTTTACTGTGTATAATATGACTATATTACTCAGAAATATACTCCTAAATAAGGTATAAATTAGCCATAGTATTAATATCTTCAAAAATTTCAAAATTTTTAAGCAAATTTCTTGTTAAAAAATAAAAAAACGGAGTAAAATAGGCAATGTTGGTTTGAGAAAATAATCTGGCATGATAGAATTGCCTTAAGAAGCCATATAGGAGTAACCCATGGATCATGACGAAAGTTTGCAAGATTTGAAAGAAGAGAAGCAACCAGATTATTTAGGCTCAACCAAAGAGTCCTCTATTAAACGAGC
Organism: Treponema primitia; assembly: GCF_046533075.1. GTDB lineage: Bacteria > Spirochaetota > Spirochaetia > Treponematales > Breznakiellaceae > Termitinema > Termitinema primitia_B. The sequence continues at coordinate 65,734 of NZ_JAJQRB010000049.1, forward strand.
CAAGTTAAAGAGGTAGCAGATGATGAAAAAACAAATTAAAATGCATAACTTGAAAAAAGATGATTACTTCTCCTTAATTGATGATAGTTTAAAATATGATACCAATAAGGATATTATAGAAAAATATTTAAAGGATGATAAAAAAGATAGTGAACCTTCTATTCATATTAAAACTCTAAACGAAGTCTCAATACCTGAAACCGAGTATCAGCAACTTTTAAAAAAATCACATGGTTTGGCCAAATATGAATTTGGATTCGATCGTCTACAAACATCCTTTAAAAGTTATCAGGAACTTTTTGAAAATGAACAACAAAAAGTCTTAAAATTAACAGACATTGTAACTGAACTTATTGAGAAGGGAGATAGGTATGAAACTAAAGAAAGGGTATGGGCTTTAATTACAAAGTTATTAGAGTAAAAAGAAGTATCGTGGAAACTATGCTTTATTTGATCGCATAAAAATATCGCTTGTTATTTTTAACGGTTATTTTTTAGTTAACCATAATAATAAATTGCTGGAGGATTGTTAATTATGATATTAAACGAAGTTGGGACCATTTATTCAGATGATATGATTATTGAAGTTTATCCGGATAGCGGTAAAATAGGGGATCCTATTAATCCAGCATATGCGCATTTGAAAAATTCTAATGGTGATTTTCTGGGAAAATTTTTTATAACCGAACAAGTTCCATTAGACAAAACAATGATTTTTGATTGCCATAAAGAACCAGAAACCGGAAAAATTGTATCTATTCCACCAGAATATAAAGAAAAAATTATTAAATGGGCCATTGATAAATATCATGATGATGATGATGGCATAATAACAAACTGGGGTGTATTGAAAATTATATTTAAAGGGTTAAACCCAGTGAAAGGTCCTATTGGGCTAATCCAGAAGCCACCGCTTGGTGATAAAATTTCATTTGCAATTTCCTCTATATTATTTACATTATGTAAGCATATCAAAAAAGATTAACAAAATCAAGATTCGACCATCGACAACGTTTTACTTGACAAATCTTGATTAGTATGGTTACATATTATAATGGGAAATATATGTTTAATAAAGATTCCGGCTCAAAACATCTTGATGAGATGGTTACAATTCATAAAAAAGAATCCGATTTATCTGTAAACATATATCTTGATGATTCTTTGTCTTATAAAAGAAGAAAACATGCCAAACAAATCATATTTCAAACCGACTATGCTGATAAACCAATCACAAACACCTTTGCCTCAATGAATTTTACTGGAGAACTTATTGGTACTAATTCCTTGCCAAATGAAGATATTACGAAAATTAGAAATTTTGTCAAAAATAATTTGGCCGCCATTGAGTCTTTGGCAGATATGGATATCGGAATTGTTGACTTTCTTAAAGTCATGATACCTGGTGGTAATCCGGCAACCGAAGAAGCGAAAAAAAATCAACTAATATCCCTTCCAGCGCTAATGACTGAACAGGAGAATATTGCTGAAAATATAAAAATCATTGAGACAGGAACTTGTTTGCATAAAAAGAGAACTAAGCTGCCTGCAAACATTTTTCTTGATGATACGGGAAACTGGACTCAATCAGGTCAGTGGGGCCATTGCAAAATAATTAAATTTCAGGCAGACAATGATCACATGACACAAACAAATATCATAATACCTATGAGTATTGACGAGAACCCTCAAATCCTTATAGATAATCCAGAGATTTCACTCATCCCTAGTGAGATTGAACAAATCAAGACATTTGTAAGAAATAACAAGGATTTACTTTTGCAGCTTGACGCTCTGGAAATAGATTTCTTTGATTTTATGGAAAAAATGCGATTAAGCTGCTATATTAGTGGTATTAAATTCCATTTGGTTCATTTTGTGTTTCCTTGTTACGTATGAATTTTTCCGCTTCACTGTTCTGGACGATAGCGGCGTTAATTATTTCAGGGGTTTGATTGACCACAAACTCCAGTGCAAGCCCGTTCTGTTCCACTGCTGCAAGAGCGAGTTCCGGTATTTTTGCCTGTATATTCTGCATATGCTGCAGTGCCAGGCCGTTCTGGCGGACCATGGCAATACGCATTTCCAGTGTTCGTACTTCCACGGGTATATTCCTGGCAGCCACAAGACCATCCCGTTCTATGACAGCACAGCAGATTTCCGGTGTCCATACTCTAATATAATGAGCAGCGCCTATATCCTGCTTGATAGCAATAAGGCATAGTTCCAGGTATTCTGCTTCGGTACAATATTTCTTTTTTACGCCGCCTATGGCATTTCTACCCTGCCCCACTGCTTTATGGCAAAGAGTTAGGTACTGTCCATGGGTAAGACGGCGAATGTTAACATGGACAAGGGCTTCCCCGGTCTGTTCTACCGCAGCAGAACATAATTTTATGTACTCCTCATTAGTATAGAGTTCATCCCATACATATTCCAGAGCAGTCCCGTTCAATTGGATAAGGTCAAACCATATTTCTGGTGTCTGTTCTTCCATATACAATAATGCATTTCCATCTTTCTTGAGAGCGGCAAGAAAAAGCGCTTGATTTTGTTCGGTACTGAGTATTTCTTCTTTTACAAAAACCAGTTCATCCACATTATTTTGTACTGCCGCAAGACAGATTTCGTAATATTGTTCCTGAGTAAATAGTGCAATAATACTGTCTTTTATATATCGCAATACAATTTCATTGGAATGAGCCGCAGTGAGATAAATTTCAAAATATTGCGCAGAAGTACATTTTCGATCAACCACATATTTACTATTTCCTCTATACCTATCTTGAACAGCACTCATGCATATTTCAAAATACTGGTCGGAATTAAGAAATTGGGGATCAACATCTTCAAGGTCAAACATTCTATCTTCCCGCGATGCAAAAGTATTACATAATTTAAAGTACTGATCTTGCGTAATAAATTGACCTTTTACATATTTCAGGACATAACTATAATCCTGTTCCATGGCCGCCATACATAAATCAAAGTATTGTTCCCCGCTTAGATTCCATGGGGCGCCGATATTTGTTTGAACATATTGAAAGGCGGAATCTTTTTCTTTAACTGCAAGAAGGCATAAATCAAAATATTGCGAAGCGCTAAATTGTTTCGCGAGAGGGTGTTCATTTATTATGCCTAAAGTAAAAGAATCTTTTGAACAGGCAGCTTTGCATAATTCAAAGTAATCCCCGGCAGTACAGTCTTCTTCTTTTATATTCCGTAAAATCCTTAAATGTTCCGGAGCGGCAATACTACAAAGCTCAAAATACTGCGCCGCTGTCAGATATTCTTTTTTTACAAATGACAAAAGCCAATTGTCTTTCTTCACTGCGGTCAAGCATATTTCAAAGTATTGACCGGATGTAAGAGTGATAAGAAATGTTTCTTCCGCATACCGTATGGCTGTTGCATCTTGCTTGACAGCAACTGTATATAGTTCCTGGTACCTTTTACCAATGGTATCCTTATTAACATGGGTTAAGACATTGACATCTTTTTTTATCGCAGCAAGACAGATCTCATAATAGCGATCCGGGGGACAAATATTTTCATTTATATATTCCAATTCTTTCGGATTATCTGCGGCGGCGGTGAGGCATATATCCGCATATTGTTCGGCGGTACATACTGTTATATCTACAAGGGACAATAATGTTTCAGGGTAAACGAGGCTATACTCCATCTCCGTATGCATTGATTCGAATTGATGTATAGCCAAAATGCATATTTCTACATACTGTACCCGGGTACACTTTTCCCCTTTTACATACTTTAAGGCCCTTCCATCCTGTTGAACCGCCGTCCGGCATAGGTCAGCGTATTCTGCGGCAATAGTTTCTTTGTCCACATATTCCAAGGCAGTTCCATCCTGCTTAAGCGCCGCCTTACAGAGTTTAAGATATTGTTCAAAGCTGAAACGTTCTGCTTTTACCAGATACAGTGCCTTTCCGTATTGTTCTACTGCGAACAGGCATAATTTGAAATCATCTTCCAGATTATCAGAAATTCTAAGCGCATAATTCCAAAGAGAATCCCCGGGCTCTGCGCCCAGCCCGATCAATATGCGCAATATAGTTTCTGCATCATACCGAGCAACCTCTATCTGATTCTGATAAGAACCCCGGCTTACAGGGGCAAGAATGGTACGGCTTATCAAATCGTCTTTGGAAGCCATTATTGAATTCAACCGTATCAAAAGACCATAGAGATTTGGCTGAGGCCGCGATATCTTTTTTATACCGCATTCCCAATTCCTCAACTCATTTTTATAGTGCGCAATAGTTATAACTGCTTCCCTTTGGGCCAGTTTAAATTGCCGTTCCCATTCATCCTGTTCTCTGGCGGCAATATTTGTTATAATTATTTTTACAGCCTGTAATTCCTCATTATTATAATCAAATTCGCTGAGATCTAACCCTACTTTAAGAACATCATCATCTTCATCATCCAAATTATTAGTTATTTCACGATATAGTTCCCTACTTTGTACGAAGTGACCTTCATTATCTGCTAATTTACAAAGATACTGCATCACTATGATACAGAACTTATAATATCGCGTATTATGGTCCTTACTGGATCTAGCCGTATTTGGCCGCCTTGTATTAAGCAATGATTCCAAGACCAGCTTTACCGTATCCGTGGAATCTGACCGCAGGAGGCAAAGGATCGCTTCTTTCTGCATACGTTTTAATAATTTGAGGTCCCCATCTTTTTCCTGCTCTACCAGATTCGTAAGTCCCGCTTCAATGTCCTGGTCGTAGGCACCACTACCGGTTAAAAACAAACCGTATTCAAAAATATCAAAACCAAGAGCCTTTTCCCGGTCTATCAGAGGAAGAACCTCTACGCGGTCCATATGGCGGGTGGTGTGGCTAAACTTTACCGTCTTTTTCATCAGGCGGTGATATTCTCTTAAAAAATCCTGGTTATTCATAATAACTTATGGTATCAAACCAATTGTATTTCACAAAATCATTTTGCCGGTTTCTTGAAAAAAAAATGAAGTTTTTTTATTATATACTTAATATTTGTATAGTATATTTCATTAAAAATTTACAGAAATTTTGAAAAAAATGGTAATTTTGCATTGAGAAAACAATTTGTCTTGATACAGTGAAGTAAGTAATTGTTCTACTTTACAGATGACCAAAAAAAAATTACCAAGTTGATTTTCGGAAGGTGAAAAAGATGATAAATGATTAAACGTAAAGATACTGAAAATAAGCAAAATATTTCAGAAAATGCTGTTCCTTCAGATGATATTGTTACTGAAGAAATGGTTAATCGTTTATTTGACGCATTAGAAGATGAAGAAATGTGTAAATATTTGGGAATAACTGATTGGAATGAATAAATATAATTCTCCTCTTTATGGACTTGTAACAAAATTAGTGTAAACGGCTATACTACTTAGAAGGAGCAAGTATG
>NZ_JAJQRB010000050.1:0-45933 GCF_046533075.1 Treponema primitia
ATGTATAATGCACACCAGAGGGGCCTGGAAGAAGGAGCGGAGAAAGCCCGGCTGGCGATCGAGGAAAACGTCCGAGTGATTGAGGAAAAAGACCGGGTGATAGCGGAGCTCAATCGCAAGCTGCGGGAAGCCGGTAAAGATACGTAGTAACAAGCTGTTTGCGTAAGCGGTCTCCTTTGTGGGTCAAGTTTAGATAGGGGACGGTCTGAATACTAAGTTTCCAGGCGTTTACAGATACGATCAAACTCCGATAAATCTATCTGCTCCCGAATCCAGGCGACAAGGTCCTGCTGAGATTCATAGGTATAGCGTTCCAGCTCCTCCATGGCGATGTCCAGATCGGCGATGTTATAGTTTTCCGCGGCAACCCGTATCCGTGACAGGAGTTCCTTGTCCGGCGCGGGTTTTTTGGGTTTTGAATTTTCCCCATCCAGGGTTTTAAGCAGGGCATTGATACCTTCGAGGAGTTTTTGTGTTTCCGCAATAAAGCGGGGGGTATTGGATTCCACAAATGTTTGGTCTCCCGACTTAGCGGCCAGTTCCAGCTGTTCCGCCAGTTTCCCTACCGCGTCAGCGCAGATCCCGTAACTGGAACCCTTAATACCGTGGACCGTAATGGCGTAGTCTGCCAAGGTCCCCTCGCCTTGGAGTTTTTCCAGCAGTGGCGGGGTATGGTTTACGTAGGAGCGGAGGGTTTCCAGGTATGCCTCGTCTCCGCCGAACCGTTCCAGGGCTTTGACAAAATCGAGACCGCTTATTTTTTTGTCCGCCAGGATCCCACTCTTCGAAGCCTGCTCCGGCAGTTCCTGTTCCTTAGGCAGATCTTTTTCAAGCTCCTTGTTCCGGACCCAACGGTTTATAACCTCATTCATCCGCATAATATCAATGGGCTTGGAGAGGAATGCCTGGAACCCGTTGTTCAGAAAGAATTCCTCATTACCCAGGATGGCATTTGCGGTAAGGGCGATAATGGGCACGGTTTTGGCGTATTCGGTACCTATTTCGCTGCGGATCTTTTTAACCGCTTCAACCCCGTCCATCCCGGGCATCATGTGATCCATGAAGATGGCGTTGTACCTTACCGTAGCGGCACGGACCAGATCGATGGCCTTCTGACCGCTGGTAACACAGTCCACGGTCATGCCGTAGGGCTTGAGCATACCCCGGGCTACATCCAGGTTGGTAACCACATCGTCCACCACCAGGACTTTTGCGTAGGGGATGTAAGCCCGCACAATATTTCTGTTCCGGTCCCGGCGGCCCATGGAATACTTAAATTGCCGCAGGTTTTCTGCCATCGCTGGGCCTATGGTAGTATCGTTTACAAAGCCCTGGAGTATGTCAAAGGAAAAAACACTCCCCTTACCGTATTCACTTTCCGCGGAGATCTTTCCGCCCATCATCTCCACCATCCGTTTGGTGATGGAAAGCCCCAGGCCGGTTCCTTCTATTTTGCGGTTAGCTCCGGTGTCTACCTGCTGATAGTCATGGAAGAGCAGCTCCCTATCCTCAGGCTTTATGCCGATCCCGGTGTCGCTGATCCGGATCCTGAGCCGGACCGCATTCCCTTCCTTATTACCGGAGATGCCCAGGCGTACCGAACCTTCCCGGGTATACTTAAAGGCGTTGCTCAGGAGGTTGTTGAGGATCTGTTTTACCCGCAGTTCATCGCCGATGAGCCTTGCGGGCAGATCGTCCTCAATATCCAGGGTAAAGACAATAGGTTTACTGCCTATGCGTACGATATTCAGGGTAATAGTATCGTTAATCAAACTGGGGATATCGTATTCCGCCGGGATAAGTTCGAAGCGGCCCGATTCGATCTTGGAAATATCCAGAATATCGTTGATGATCCCCAGGAGGGTCATTCCGGAGCTGTAGACCTTTTCGATATTTTCCCGGGTTTCCGGATTTATCTCCTCATCTTCCCTTCCCAATTCCAGTTCCGAAAGGCCGATGACGGCGTTCAGGGGGGTGCGCATCTCGTGGCTCATATTGGCAAGGAAGCTGCTCTTGGCGGCGTTGGCGGATTCGGCGGTTTCCTTGAGGATCTCAAGCTGTTCCTTCTGCTGGTTTATCTCCCGGATCATGCCGCGGTAGGCGCTGACATCCGTAAAGATCATGGTGTAGCCGGTAAAGCGCTTCCCAACGTACAGTTCCTGCCGGGTGGTGGTAAAAGTCCGGTCCCCATGGGGGGTGCGGATACTTATTTCTCCGCCCGGAAAGGGTTTGGAAAAATCCGCCAGTTCCTCAAAGAAATTGGCCGGCTCCGTATGGGCCGTTAGGGGGTATATCTGGGAGATCATGCCGAACACCGTGAGCTTTCCCGGAACCATGTTTAAGCTTATGTCCAGCCGGTCTGCGGTCATGTTGGTATCGATAATAATATTGTTGGTGTCCACCACAAGATAAAAGTCCGTAAAGGCCGTAAGGATACTGCTGTAGGCAATGGTCTGGAGATTGAACTGTTCCGCCGGATTTAAGAGTATGGCGAAGGTGATAAACATGATGAAGCAGCCGAAGGGAACGATATCGTGTTCCAGGTTGAAGAGGAAAATTCCCCGGGTGAACAACATATTGAGGACCATGGGAAGTATGGATGCCAGGGTCAGGAGGAGCGTGTGGACCCGGTTTGGCGTCTTTTTAACCACATGGTGGAGCAGGAGGATGACACCCAGACCCCAGATTACTATGAGAAACACGTAGTGGACCGGGAATGCCTGGGCATATTCCGGCCGGGGATAGGTATAGGCCCGGTAGTACAGGTGATGCAGGGGGTTAGTCAGGATGATAAGGATATCCAGAACCAGTAAAATCCAACTTATTGCATTGATCGTTTTGGATTTAAAGAACTTGATATCCGTAAGAGACCGGGCAAAGGCAAAGACGCCGTAGGGGAATGCCGACAGGGTGATGGATCGCAGGGTAAAGACGAAGGGGAACAGTTCCGTCCTGATAACCATGTCGATGGCGTTTAAAAAGATCCCAAAGGCAATGGCGGAGCCTAAGGCAAAGAAGCCCGTCAGCCGGCGGTTGCGCGTATCGGTAAACCAGAGCAGGGCTAACATATAGAAAACAATAACAAAGATAATGATGGAGAGGAAAAACAGAATTATCGAGCTGTACATTCCATTACCCCCGCATTTTCAGTATAACAAATTATGGGAAGATTAGTAGATCATCCCCACCGGTTGGTCCCCGTGGACGCCAACCAGTTTTCGTTCCATGGGGTCCACCATGAGGTCCATGTTTTCCAGGGGGATTGCGCCCAGGAGCACCTCCGGCGCCTCGGGAAGCACCCAAGGCTCACAGGTCATGGAACGGTCCTTCCATTGAATTTCTACCGTTTCGGCTATCTTGCAGGCCGTCTTTTCCCCATTTGCCAGGGTAGACTCACGCACACGCTTCGTCCGCAGGCCCAGCTCGTTCTGCACCGCTTCGCTGATTACCAGAGTCCCCGCGCCGGTATCAACCACGCACCGGAGCGTCATCTGCCGAATTCCTGATTCCTTGATAAGCCCTTCTTCAACTCTCGTTAAATCAGCCACGTTTTTCAGGGTGATCTCTTCATACACGGTTCCCATCATTTTGCCTCTCTCCATTAAGATTTAGTATACCATGCCGGGGGCTTTGAGGCAAACTGCCTCAGACCAACGGTCCTGCCCCTGCACCCTTCTATAGGGGCGCAGCCCTGCAAAATGCTTTAGTCCTTGGGGAAAAATGTTTCAGAAATAACCACGGAAGAAGAAGAATAACCGCTTCTTCCTCTTCGTCCGTGAGGTCCGTGTGGTCCGTGGTTAAATTCTTCCCTTCTGGTCCGTCGCCGTCCGCCCGTCTTGTCCTTTTCCATCCCGCTTGCTATAATATGATTGTTATGCGCGTTGAGGAAACACCTGGTATAGAAAAACAAATTTCAGTGGTTCGTTATGGCGGCCGGCGTTTAGTTCCGTGCAGCCTGGTTTCTATTTTTGTATGAATATCCGCCTTTTGGGGCGGTTTTTTTTTGCACAATGCGATAATCGTGAGGAGGGGACATGCTTAAAGGACGTCATCTGGTGGAACCCGGCAATTTCAGCATAGAGGAAATGGCCGGACTCTTTACTTTGGCGGAAAAAATCGAGGCGGATCCGCTGTATCTGCGGGAAAGCTGCCGGGGAAAGCTGCTGGCAACCCTGTTTTTTGAACCCAGTACCCGTACCCGGCTGAGTTTCGAGGCGGCCATGCTGCGTTTGGGAGGGGCCTGTCTGGGCTTTGCCGAGCCCGGTTCCAGTTCCGCCTCTAAGGGGGAGAGCCTGGCGGATACCATCCGTACCGTATCCTGCTATGCCGACGCCATTGTCATGCGGAACCCCAAGGAAGGGGCTGCCATGGTGGCTTCCCGCTATGCCGAGGTGCCGGTGGTGAACGGCGGTGACGGAGGGCATCATCACCCCACCCAGACCCTGACGGACCTGCTCACCATCCGCCGCTTGCGGGGGCATTTTGACGGGCTTACCGTTGGATTCTGCGGGGACCTCAAGTTTGGCCGTACCGTCCATTCCCTGGCCAAGGCCCTGTCCCGGTACACGGGGATACGGCTAATCTTCATTTCCCCACCGGAGCTCAAAGTTCCGGACTATATAACCCAGGGGATTTTGAAAAAGGCCGGGACCGAGTACCTTGAGACCGACCATCTGGAAAAGGTGATGGGGGACCTGGACGTGCTCTACATGACCCGGGTTCAGCGGGAACGGTTCTTTAACGAGGAAGACTATATCCGTCTCAAGGACAGTTATATTCTCACCACGGAAAAGATGAAGGCCGCCAGGGATGATATGATCATCCTCCACCCCCTGCCAAGGGTTAACGAGATTGCACTGGAGGTTGACGGGGACCCCCGGGCGGCCTATTTTAAACAGACAAAGTACGGCATGTACGTGCGTATGGCCCTGTTATCCTCACTTTTAGGGGTGGTGTAAAATGCTTAACATAGCGAAGATAAAGAACGGCATTGTTATTGATCATATTAAGGCCGGCCAGGGTATACGGATCTTCAACTGGCTCGGTCTCGGCAAGGCGCCCTATACGGTGGCCTTTGTGGTTAACGCCAGCTCCCGGCACATGGGCAAAAAGGATATCATCAAGATTGATAACACTATTTCTATCAACTATGAACTTCTTGGGCTCATCGATCCGGATATCACCGTTAATATCATTGAGAACGAGGTGATCACCGAAAAAATAAAGCTCCAGCTCCCCGATCGGGTAGAGGATATCCTGATCTGCAAGAACCCACGGTGCGTTACTTCTACTGAAGCCTATGTACCGCATATCTTCCATCTGGAGGATCCTGTGCTGGGGACCTATCGCTGCGAGTACTGCGATGAGATACGGTCTACGGCGGACTTCCGGTGAATAAAACGGCTGTCCGGGGAACGTATCCGCCGTACCATTTTCAGGCCCGGTGAAACCGAAAGGTAAAAGCCCAAATGTTTTATACATTTTTCTAAAAACTCCATTCCATAGTATTAAAAACGATTTGAAAATGTTACGCCCATGGTAGCCGGGATTAATATATCAAGATTGTCTTTGCTCCATAACAGTACTGATGTATTACAACCCATTACCGCATTGATTGACCATGAATTATTGTGATGCCCAAAGGTAATTTTAGGGTTTATTTGGGGGATAAACAACATTTTCGTATCATTTATATTTATTCCAAAATTTGCCCCCATATTGATACCTACATTCAAAAACATACTGTGCGGAAGTGTCCATGTGTGCGAATACCCCGCCGTTGGTCCAAAATATGCAATATGCTGCCGCCCGTTATAACGTGACATGGTCTCGTTTTGTGAATATACCGACGTGTAAAACACCCCAAAACCGTAAAGGAAACTCCCGCTTGGGGTTGTTTGTTTTTCAGACATGGTAAATACTGAACGTAGGGAATGATTTTTGTAATTATGTATCCGGCCTGCCATTATTCCGCCGCTCATCATATCTAGTCCGGCGTTTTCATATCCCATAGATTCGTCATCTTCCTTTAAATAGAAATTTCTATATCGTTTAATGTATGTTTCATAATACATTTTTTCAAAATAGAAATTTACCGCCGCATCAAATGAGTTATCATTCAAGGATGTAGGAATAAATAGTTGCGCGGCAAGATTTTTATATCGAATACCCAGCCCAACATCCCACGGTTTGTTTGTTCTATAACTTGTTGATTGCTGTTGAAAAATTCCCATATTATATTTCCCCGAAATATTCAGGGCTATTTTTTCGTCAAATGGAACAATGGCATCTTCAGCAAAGGATAAACTTGAATTAAGAACACAGAATAATAAAACAATGGATTTATAGGATATTTTGTTCATCACAAATAGTTTAAATTTCATTTTTCGCTAAAACGCCATACCAACATTAAAAGCATATTGCCATGTATTTTTATCTACGTTATATGCGCCGCCTAAGCCCATACCGGGGAAAGCAACTTTACTGAAATACATTTGCATCATTGCTGCCGGTCCGTGATCGAATTGATGGTGCAGCAATTCCCCGTGTGAATAAACCGCCTGATATACGGCGGATACTGAAACAGTGCCAAATGAAAATTTAAATAGAAACCGTTCCAGTCCCAAAGAAATACCCGCAAAATCAACTGCGGAATATTTTTGCGGAAGAATATTTACCCCGGAGTTTATTGACGACGACTCAAAAAACGGCGAAGAGGAAGCGGTGGCAAATACTATTCCGGTTTTCGCCGTAAACCTTAACCTGGGAATTATCGACCGGTTTAATGCTGCGTTTAAAGATATCGAATGAACATCATCATTGTCTATAATAAGCTGGTAGTTATACTTGAGCGAGGCGTCTATCCCATTAAGAAAATAACCGTCCCAGGTATCGTTATGAATGCCGATACCCGGTGAAATGCTAATCGCCTGCACACCCTCTCCGGGTGCATTAATCGGTTTTTCAGTGTCGCGTAACATGACGCCCTTGTATCCGATACTGACACTAGGCACTATCAAATCGGTAAGCTTGTAGGATAATCCAATAGACGGATTTAGAGTCATTGAATTAAAACGCCTGATCACCCGTTCATCTTTTTGGTCTATGTTCTCTTTGTCCTGTGACAAAAACATGCCCATAAGATTCCATCCAAAGCCGCCTATAGCGTTAGGTGAATGGATATACATAACATTTGCCATCCAGCTGCTGGTACCGCCGCTTCCCACCAACATCATGGTGTCCTTTACGCCGAAGGCGTTTGTGTCCATAAAAGCGCCGCCTGCGGCCCAACCGTTTGAATTAATACTAAAAAACGGAACAGGGAAAATCGACCATTTTTCGCGTACCGTTATAGCAAGCAAGCGTCCCGGAAGGACGTTACCGTTTCCGCCCTGATTGTCCTTAATCTCAACGGTCAGCGGTTCGATAACATTGGTACTTTTTAGAATCGCAATCACTTCATTGAGATCTATGCTTTCAGCGTTACGCCCTATAAATTTTTGCAATGGCTGTTCTATTACATACAGTTTTGTTCTTTTTAATCCGGAAACGGAAATAGCGGCAATAAGATTTTCGTCCCGGCCGCTATCCGGTGTTTCTTGAGAAAATGATCCTGATATAATTACTAAAAATAATACAAAAACCGAACATATTCGTCTCATCTCAATACCTCATATTTTTTGTTTCTTTAGATGACATACCATTTTCTTTATCAATAGACTGCGGCTGGGAATTTTTCTGTGTTTTTCCAAACAATCCACAAAAATCTATTGTGGCTAAAGACAACCAAAAATACGGATCGTCAAAAGGATTGTCGCTGCCTTGTCTTATAGAATCCTTTGCCTTACCCATCCGTCGTTTCCGATGGACAGATTTCCCTTTGCCCTTTTTATACATTCATTAATTCCCAAACACCGCAAAAACGTAAATATTCATTTCATTTTGAAACTCTTTACATGAAACACGGATGATGATACACTTGTATTGTTATCCATGCAATTATATAAGGTCTTTTCAATATGAATTGTTAACGGTTTTCTGTAAAAAATGACATTTTTTGATTTTTGTAACAGGCACGGTGGGGTTATCATGGCAGGCAAAACAAAGGTACACGATAAGCAAGTGGAAAATTCACGCGCTTGTATTGTTGAGGCCCTTCTGCGTCTTATGGAAAGTATTCCGTATACAAAAATATCCGTTTCTGATATTATCGAAAAGGCAGGAGTTTCCCGGCAGACATTTTATCGGCATTATGAAGGCAAAGACGATGTTATCAGAAAAATTTTGGAAAACTGTTTTGCTCCCTTCGATTTGAGAATAAGAATTCCAATAGCATCAGCCGAAGATGCACACAAGGATCATGTCTATGCGATGTCGCAGCTTTTGGAAAAATTGGCCCGCCACGGAAAAACTCTGAAAATAATGCTTAACAGCGAAGCGGAACCTTTGGTTTACCAGTATGGAAAGAAATGGGAAACCAATCTGATAAATTTATCCAAGGGCAAAATGACCCCGCAGGAGAAGATTTTTTTTAGATATATGATACTCTTTTCAAGTTCAGGAGTTACACAGGTAATTTGTGACTGGATAAAAAATGATATGCCCATACCCGTGGAAAAACTCATAGAATGGCTTATTGAAACACACCGAGCTTTATTCATTGATCCCGGAAAAGACATTCCAAAAGATAAGACATGAAATTAAGGAGATTTTTCATTACGGAAAGGCCTGATTGATGGTTTTCAGGCGGCTTTCCTGTGGCGCTCATATCTATAAAAAAATCATCATTCTGTAGAATATTTTCCCCCTTCACTTGTCTGCATAAGTAAGGAGGAATAAAATGAATAAACTCTTTCTTAAAATCGGTGATTTCTTATTATGTTTTATGGGTACGGTCCTTATATTGGCCGGAATCGTTGCCTTTGGCCGTCCTTCCGATAAACACTCACCGCAGCCGATCTCTCATTACACACAGCCGTATTCCGTGATGGAAAGAATTCAGGGGAAAAATAAATGATTAAAATGGACTTGTGAATCATCGGATATTTGTCGTTGCAAGTTATACCGGACAATTCCTGCATTTCAATCCTGCCGGTTCAGCTTGAGGAGCATACGGGCAAGTTTCTCCTTGGGGATGTTCATGCCGTTTTTTATCCAATGCTGAATCAGGGCGACACTGCCGTTTAGCCCAAAAGTGAGATAGTATTCCTTGGTAATATCGTCAATTTGTTCATCGTTTTTGAACCTCGTCATTTCGTTTTTCAGGATAAGGCTGAACAGTTTCCGCTGAAAATGAATATCCCCCTGCTCGCTTAATAAAACCCTCGTCCAATTAACGTTGCCGGCGGTGAGGTCAAGCGACTCTTTGATAATTTGTAACAAAGCGATTTTGGAGGGCTGTAGCGTATATTTGCCAATTATCTGTTCAGTAGTTTCAATGGCCACATCCTCTAATTCCTGCAGAATGCCGTATTGGTCTTTGTAGTGTGCATAGAAGGTTGACCTGTTTACGTCGGCTGCGGCGCATAGTTCCTTGATCGATATGTCCGCAACAGACCGCTCCTGCATCAAGTTTACAAGCGCTTCCGTCAACACCCTTTTGGTATACTGCACCTTCCGGTTTTGTTTGGTTTCCATATTTTCTCCTTTTTTTCCCAACAAAACAACAAATTGTATCGCGAAACCAACACAACAACGTATCGTGTGGACGTCTCGACATTTTCAAAACAACTATATGTTGCTTATTAAGCATTATGTCCATTATATTCACCTATGTCAACAATGGCAAGCGAACATAAAGGAGATATGGAACAATGGAAAAATTTTTTAAGTATCCAAAAGTGATTGTGGGAGTGATTGCACTTATCACCGTGTTTTTTGTGCTGCAACTGCCGCGTACGGAATTAGACAACAACAATTACCGGTTTTTGCCCCAGAACCACCAGTCGCGGATCATTGCGGATCATTTTGAAGAAACCTTCGGCAATTCCACGGCGATTATGGTCGGGCTTGAACGTCCGGTGGGATCGGTTTTTGATCCGGTTTTTTTAACCCGTATTCGGGATTATATCTCCACAATACAGGGCTTTGAATTTGTCGATGATGTATCTTCAATTATGACCACCGATTATATTACCGCTGAGGGCGACACCATAGTTGTTACCGATTTAGTTGGAGAAGATTTTTCCGGAACAGCCGAAGAGATCGCCCTCTTACAACAACGGATTGCCTCGTGGGATTTGTATCAGGGGTCGCTTGTCTCTGACGATCTTAGTTCAACGCAAATCTTGATACCCATTGATGTGCCCCAGGCGGATGCCGGTGAGCCTGAAGTTATCGCAACCCTCTTTAAAGTCCGCGATACGGCGCTGGAAATGTTTGAAGGCCTTGCCACCGTGTATGTCACCGGTGATCCGGTGATAAGCGCCACCATTTCCGAAGCAACGGTGGACGATATTGTGTTACTCATCCCCCTGGTGGTTATTGTATTGCTGGCGGTGTTGTTTTTTGCGTTCCGTCGCGCGTCCGGTATTATTCTTCCAACCTTAACGGTACTGATTGCAACCATTTGGTCTGTTGGCAGTATGCCCTTATTGGGAATTAAACTTTCTATCCTTTCAATGGTAGTTCCGGTACTTCTCGTAGCTGTGGGGAGCGCTTACGGGATTCACATTGTAACCCATTATTATGAGGAAACGGGTAAAAAGCAATTAACCAATGAAGAACACCGGCGGATAGTATTCTGTTTGGTTCGGCGTTTGTTTAAACCGGTTTTTCTTGCCGCCCTGACCACCCTGGCGGGTTTTATTTCCTTCTGCTTTACACCGATTGTTCCGATGTTTGAATTCGGCGTCGTTACCTCTTTGGGGGTATTAGCCGCGTTTATTGTTGCAGTAACCCTCATCCCCGCATGTTTTTTAATCCGGGGGCCAAAAGAAATACAAGCGAAACGTAAAAATAAAAAGCCGGGAAGGGATTGGGACGCAGTAATCGGTCAGGGTTTTTTCTACCTGGTAATGCGGCGTCGTCTCGTACTGGTATGCACGGCAATACTAACCGTAATCGCCATTTACGGAAGCTCAAAACTCATCATCGATAATGTGCTGGTTGAATTTTTTGATAAAAATACGGACATAGTAAAGTCAGACCGGTTCATTCGTGAAAAATTCGGCGGTTCAAAAAGCATAAGTATGGCGCTTGAGGCGGACAGTACGGAAGCCCTGCTGGACCCCAGGGTACTCGGCGCAATGGATGACCTTTCGGCAATACTTATGGAGCGGGAACCCCTTGTCGGAAAAGCGGCCGGTTTCAGCGATATGGTTAAACGAATCAACCAGGTGTTTAATGCCGATGAAAGCCCGGACAGAATTTCGGTTAATGCTTCGGCCGTAACCCAGGGTGAAGAAGGGGGCGCTTTTGGTTTTGGCAGTTTTGGTTTTGACGAAAATGAAGTAGTGAGCAGCCCAGCGGAATTTAGCGCTAATATAGCTGACAGCGTTTCCTCCGAAGGAAACGCCGATCTTCTTGCAGCCCAAATTTCCGCCGCGGATTTAATCGCCCTGCTTGATTCGGCGGCGGGAACAAAGGCGGGCATGAACGCAAATGATCTGGTACGGGAGCTTAAAAGGCGGACAAATTACGAAGGCATGGCGTATTACGAAATTCCCCGGGAGCCGGAAAAATACGGTAAAACAACGGACGCGGAACTGGAAGGGCTTATTGCCAATTATTTGGTATTACTTTCAGGAGACAATACCGATTATTCCAACGACCCTATCGAGCCGACGGCAATAAGATCCAGTATCCAGATGCGCACCACCGGTTGTAATGACACCGTGCAGGTGATTGATACTATTAAAGGATATGCCGAAAAATTATTCCCCGATACGGTTCGCTTCACCGTAGGGGGCGGATCGGCCCTGGAAGTAGCGGTTACTGAACTGGTAGTTGATTCCCAAATGATTACGATTGCCGTTTCCATTTTGATGGTATTTATTATCATCGCCCTTTCAAACAAGTCCTTGGCAGCGGGCCTGATCGGCAGCATATCAATTATAATAGCTGTTCTGTGTAATTTTGCGATTATGGGTTTCCTGGGCATTAAGCTTAATATCGGGACCGCAATTATTGCCAGCCTCATCGTAGGCATCGGCATTGATTACACGATTCATTTTATGGACAGTTTTAAGCGGGAATACCTTGCCGGAAACGGGGACGCCGATGAAAACGCCTTTTTACATCGCACCTTTAAAAGTTCCGGCAAGGCTATTATTGTCAACGCTCTTTCCGTTGGCGGCGGTTTTGCCGTGCTTGCCTTTTCAAAATTTCAAATCATCGCCGATTTAGGTCTATTAGTCGCCCTTGCGATGATTATTACCGCCTTTTTAAGCCTTACCGTAATACCGGCGTTTTTGGTGACACTAAAACCCAAGTTTATTTATGGAACCAAATCATTACCCCGTATGGGGGATGAAATTAATATACAAGGAGTAAAGATATGAAACGAATCACATTGATTGTTGTATCGCTGATTATGGGCGCGGGAATTCTGTTTGCCCAGGATGCAGAAGCAATCGTCCGGGCGGCGCGGAATCGCATAAGCGCCGACACTCAATCGTCCCGTTCCCGTATGGTTATTACCGCAAAAAATGGCGCAACCACCGAGCGTAACATTGACCAGTATTCCAAGGACGATGCAGAGGGAAACGAGCGTACGGTGGTTGTCTTTCAAAGCCCCGCATCGGTACGGGGCACACGTTTTCTTACCATCGATAAATCCGCAGGGGGCAGCGACCGGTGGATTTTCCTTCCCAACCTTGGGAAGGTACGCCGCATCGCCGCATCGGAAAGCGGGGGCAGTTTTATGGGAACGGATTTTTCCTATGATGATATGTCTTTGATGAACCGGGACGCCGAAAAAGATACCAGCACAATAGTACGGGAAGAAAACCTGAATGGCGCTGCCTGTTACGTTATTCAGTCGGTTCCCAAGGACAATGATTTTCCGTATTCAAAAACTATTTCCTGGATCGATAAAAGTAACAGTGTTGTTTACAAAAGCGAAATGTATGACAAACGGGGCGCCCTGTTAAAAACAATGGAAAGCGGGGCCCTCAAAGAAATTCAGGGGCGCTTAACCCCTACCCAAACCACCGTAAGTACGGTGAGCGCAGGAACTTCAACCACCATCTACACGGACATCATCAAATACGACGACCCCATCCCCGAAGGAGTCTTTACCACCGCATATCTTGAAACCGGGAGAGCAAGATGAAAGGGCGGTTTTTTTCATGGGCGCTTGTTTTACTGACTATCGCATCGTTCCCTCTTGCGGCGCAGGAAGATTTCGGCTTTGGCGGCATTGCCGATGACGGGGACGCCGGATTCACCGGCCTGGGCGGCGGCGCTCCGTTTGCCGTCTCGGTATCAGGCGAGGTCGGCATGGAATTACTGGGCTATGTCAGGGAATTTGACGAACCTGCGGATACCGCCCTGGACGGCAATTTGCAGGGTAAACTTAATTTCGAGGCCCAGGGCGCCAATGTGAAAGGGGTCATCAACCTGAATGTAAACCCGCCGGACGAAACATTCACCTTCGGCTCTGTTACCCTGGATGAAGCGTATCTGCAAGCTTGGTTTGGCGGTTTTGAAATAGAAGGCGGTTTGCGTAAACTGACCTGGGGTAAGGCGGACAGCATGGGCCCCCTGGATGTGATAAATCCCTACGATTACCGCAGTTTTACCGACATCACCGATAGTATGGAGATTAAACTCGCCCAGCCGGTGATTCACGCATCGTACCATGCAGGTCCGTTTTCAAAAATTGAGGCGGTCCTCTTACCGTGGTTTTCGCCGCACCGTTTTGCCGAATCAGGGCGCTGGGCGCCATCCTCCGCTTCACCGTTGCCCCTTGTCCGTCCGTCAAACGACGAGCTTAACACGTTGAAGTATGCCCAGGCAGGCGCCCGCTTTACCACGACCATTGGGCCTGCGGATATTGGGGCGCAGTATTTCTACGGGCGGATGTACCAGCCGGCCGCCGCCCTTACCCTCGCCGGAACCAATCCTACCGGTATCGCCCTTGACTACAACCGCTACCATCAGATAGGCGTTGATTATGCACAGGTAATCGCCGGCTTTAATATCCGCGCGGAAGCCGCCGCAAACCTTACCGACGACCTCGACGGAGACGATGGCGCACTATACAATCCTGCAATTGTCTGGTCCCTCGGTTTTGACCGCGATCTATTCTGGGGGATCAACCTGAACCTGCAATGCAACGAATCCATCCGTCTTAAGAACGATGAAGTTTCCGATGACCCCCTGCTTGACATCGAAGCCGGCAGCGAACTGACCAGTACCCGCATAACCGCCGTAGTATCAAAGAAATTCCTCCGGGATGAACTTGAAGTCCGCGCTACCGGTATTTGCGGCATTGAGGACAAGGACTTTCTCATCGTTCCGGGCATTTATTGGACAATTCAGGATGTACAGCTTGAATTCTCCGTCGGTATTTTCGGAGGAGATGAAAACGGTCAACTTGGACAATACTATGGCAACAGTTTTGTGAAGCTTGGTTTAATATATACGTTTTGAAAGACAACCAATGGGGTTATGAAATATTAGTTGACAAATCAACCAATATCCAGTATACTCTTTAAGTGTGAGGAGATTATAAGATGAAAAACTGGGTTTGTAAAAAATGCGGGTATGTTTATGTAGGCGAAAACGCACCGACCCAATGTCCGGTATGCCATGTTCCGGCTTTGCAGTTCAAAGAAAAAACAGCCGGTGAAGAAAAAAGAGTATTGACGTCAATTACAAAACTCAACATCCAATACGCACATAGGTTTTTGGGTTATATTGGGGAAGCGCAGTATCTTCACGGACACACCGGAACCTTAACACTTGAAGTAGAAGGCGAGGTAAACAGTTCAAATGGTTTTGTTGTGGCTTGCAATAGTATCAAAAATCATGCGTGGGAATATTTAGTAAATTTTGATCACGCGATTATTTTACAAAAAGAAGACCCTATTCTTCCTGAACTTCTAAAGGTATACGAAGCTCAAGGAATTAAGGGCGGCTCATCATGGAATACGAGCGTCGGCATAGCTTTTGATACTGAGCTTGCAAAGGCTTATCCGGAATGCCGCCTTGTAGTTGTTAAAAAGGTTGCAACCGTTGAGAACTTGATTGAGGTTTTCTACTCTTTATTGAAAGATACTCTTAATATCAAGAAACTGACATTTACATCCGGCGACAATGCCGCTTCCTTTAGTGTCAAATAACGATAAAAAGAGAGCTGTTGTCTAACAAAAATTTTGGTTTTACAACGGCTCCCTTTTTTAGGTAAAATGCCCGGGTTACAAAGCGCTTTTTTGCTATTATGCAGTCCGGAACGTCTATGCCTATAGGGATAAATAAGCCCGTACCCCCTCTTTGACAAAAATTTCAAATTCCTCTATACTGGCATGGTCAGTCTATTGCCTCCCCTAAGGGGAAAGAGCCTTTCTTTATGGTATCATCGACAAAAAAGGAGCGTGGTTTTCAGTGGGTGAAGAAAGGATCGGGCAGGGCCGGGATAATATCAGAGCCTATCTGGAAGCTCACGGCGAAGATGCCGTGTCAGTAATAACGCCGCCAGATATAGCGAATGATACTGCGGTGATGAAGTTGCTTGCATATGCTCAGGAAACGAAAACCCTTTCCTATGACGACCTTTCTGATTTTTTACCGGAAGGGTATATCGCAAACCCGGATAAAATGGAACAGCTTCTCGTCCTGTTAGCCGCGCATACGATACAACTCATTGATGATGATACGGCGGATACAGAGCCGGAGCTTCGGAAAAAAGACGCGGTTGAAAAAAAAAGGCTGGCGTATAGCGGGAAAGAATCTTCAGACGACCCTATTCGGGTGTACCTGCGGGAAATCGGGAAGGAACATCTCCTTACTGCTGAGCAGGAGGTGGATGTTTCCAAGCAAATGGAAAACGGGGAGAAAATCATCACCGGGGTTATCAAGCAGTCGGGGATGCTTATTGGGGAATTGTGGCATATCCGTCACCGGGTTTTTTCCAAACATGATCCCCGGAAATTAGGACTAGCCAAAAAGGAAGCCATCGAATACTTCACCGAATACCGCCGGCTGAGCCAGTACTACAGGGAAACTCTTACCACCATCGGGGTGGATCTGAAAAATTATATTGAAAGCAAGCAGCGGATCATCGGCCTGGGAGGAGATATTGCGGAGGATCAAAATCTCCGCAGCCTGCGGGTCCGTATCCTTACGGTGATTGAAGACGCCGGGATCCACCCGGATGAAATTGCGGCCTTCTCGGAAAAGTTTGTCCAAGCCGCAAAAAAAATAAAGCGCTATACCCAGGAGCAGGAACGGATTGAAAAGCGGCTCCGCCTTAGTTCCCTCAAAGAACTGAGCGTCCTGGGCCGGGGCCTGACCATCAAGGAAGAGCGGGAACGGTTAGAATCCGACCTAAATCTTAGCGCAGATGAGATAAAGGAACTTATCCGGCATATTCAGGTTACGGAGAAAAAACTCCGGCAGATAGAGACGGAATTTGAAGCGTCAATAGAAAATATCAAGCTCCAGGCTCAGGAGATACACCGGGGCCAGGTAATGATGAAGAAAGCGAAGGACCGGCTTACCACGGCAAATCTTCGGCTGGTGGTGTCCATTGCCAAACGGTACAATAACCGGGGGCTCCATTTTTTCGATCTCATACAGGAAGGGAATATCGGCCTTATCAAGGCGGTGGAAAAGTTCGACTACCATAGGGGCTTCAAATTCTCCACCTACGCCACCTGGTGGATACGGCAAGCCATCACCCGGTCCCTCTCGGATCAGGCGCGGACCATCCGTGTGCCGGTTCACATGATCGAGCAGATCAACAAGGTGTCGCGGGAATCCAAGTCACTCTTGCAGGAGCTGGGTCATGAACCTTCGGACGAGGAAATCGCGGAACGCCTGGGCTGGACCAGTCTGCGGGTAAAGTTGGTGAAGAACGTGGCGCGGGAACCGATCAGCCTGGAAACCCCTATTGGAGAAGAAGAGGATTCCCTGCTGGGAGACTTCATTGAGGACAAGGACGTGGAAAACCCGGCGAACCAGACCGCCTACGCCCAACTCCAGGAAGATATTTCGGATGTGCTAAAAACCCTGCCGCCCCGTGAACAGGAGGTTCTCAAGATGCGTTTCGGCTTGGACGATGGCTATTCCCTCACCCTGGAAGAGGTGGGGCTCTACTTCAACATCACCCGTGAACGGATCAGGCAGATTGAAGCTAAAGCTCTGCGCCGTCTGCGGCACCCTAAGCGGAGCCGGAAACTAAAGGACTATTTGGACCACTGAGAAATTTTGCAATAGTTATATTGTATAAATCAAGGGAGATTAGTATGACCGATTTTGCGGCAATTGATTTTGAAACTGCTAACCAGAGTCCTTCCAGTGTTTGTGCAGTAGGTATTATTATTGTCAAGGATGGTAAAATAACAGACACCTATTATAGTCTCATTCGGCCTGTGCCAAATTATTATCTTGGCTGGTTTACAGAGGAAATACATGGAATATCTTATGCGGATACTATAGAAGCAAGACCTTTCCCGGAAGTCTGGGCGGAAATAACGCCGAAAATTGCAGGACTTACCCTTGTAGCCCATAATAGTCAATTTGATGAAGGATGTTTAAGGGCTGTACATAAAGCATATGAGATTCCTTATCCGGAATACGCTTTTCAATGTACTTGCAAAGCTTCACGCCGGATATTCGGGGAAAAGCTGCCCGATCATAAACTGCCTACTGTAGCAAAAAAATGCGGGTTTGACCTTTTGAATCATCATAATGCATTATCTGATGCCGAAGCGTGTGCAGTTATAGCCAAAGAAATCTTATAAAATGATAGCCCGCCCGTTATCGGACCAAGGGTCCGGTAATGTAGCTTTTCTTTTGTATTTCATGTTAAGATTTTTCCATGAAACCTCTAAGCGAAAGAACCGCCGATTTTACCGATTCGGTCATCCGTCGTATGACCCGGATTTCCATGCAGTACAACGCCCTGAACCTTTCTCAGGGCTTCCCCGACTTTGATCCGCCGAAGGAAATTACGGATCGTCTGGCGGCAATTGCCGCTGAAGGCCCCCACCAGTATTCAGTCACCTGGGGCGCCCAGAATTTCCGGGAAGCCCTGGCGGAAAAACAATCCCGGTATATGGGCCGTCCTGTCGATCCCAATACAGAAATTGTGACCACCTGCGGCAGTACCGAGGCGATGATGGCCGCCATGATGACCGTGACGAACCCCGGGGATAGGGTGATCATTTTTTCCCCCTTTTACGAAAACTACGGCGCCGACGCTATCCTTTCCGGGGCCGAACCCATCTATGTGCCCCTTCGTCCGCCGGAATTCCGTTTTGATCCCAATGAGCTTGAGTCCGCCTTTAAGCAAAATCCCAAGGCCCTGATCCTCTGCAATCCCTCCAACCCCACAGGCCGGGTGTTCACCAGGGAGGAACTGGGGGTCATCGCGGATCTGGCGAAAAAGTACGATACCTATGTGATCACCGACGAGGTCTATGAGCATATCGTCTACGCTCCCCATGAGCATGTTTATATTTCTTCCTTCCCGGGTATGGAGGAGCGGACCCTTTCCTGCAGTTCCCTTTCCAAGACCTACTCCATTACCGGCTGGCGTTTGGGGTATATCATTGCCCCGCCGGAAATTATTGATACGGCGAAGAAGGTCCACGATTTCCTCACCGTAGGCGCCGCGGCGCCTCTGCAGGAGGCGGTTATCCCGGCGCTCCGCTTTGGAGAGGATTACTACCGCCGCTTACAGGAGGAGTACACCGAGCGGCGGGATCTTTTTGTTAAAGGGCTGGAAGATCTTAAGCTCCCCCACACCAATCCTGAAGGGGCCTATTACATTCTGCTGGACATTTCCGAATACGGCTATGGGGATGATCTCCTCTTTTGCGAGGATCTGGCCCGTAAGGTGGGCCTTGGTACAGTACCGGGTTCCAGCTTTTTCCGGGAGCCCGTAAACCACCTGATACGGCTCCACTTCGCCAAGAAGAAAGAGACCCTCTTTGAAGCCCTGAACCGGCTTGAGACTATGCGGGAAAAGATGAAAAGCCCGTAGCGGAGGCAAATTACTGTTGTACAGGCGCCCTTTTGGCGCGGTCTTTAAAAGAAGGCATAGCCAAAACCGAGGGATACAACACCGGAAGGTAATATACCGCTATGGGCAATCCCCGCACCTGGATCATCAGTTATGGTAATAGGAACCTTTATGCTCGGGGATATAAAAAAGCCGCCGGCTCTTCCGACATCAATCGTCCAGCCAAACCCGGGAACAACACTAAAACTCGACCATGACTTCGAGTCCGGATGCTCAGGGTCCGTATAATTATAATATTGTCCGTTACTATACCCGGAATGGTTTTCCGCCTCCTGGATGCGAAAGTTTGTATAATAACCATACCCTAAACCAAGTTCTATAAAAAACCTCCGGCCAGCCGGGTACAATCGCGTGGCTATACCTGCGTTGACAACACTATGATATTCGCTCTCATATTTATCGACAAAAGGCGTAAAAGGCAAATAGTTATAGTACGCATACGCGCCAATGGTAACGTAGGGGGTAATTACATATTCATACCTGAGACCGCCGCCAAGAAGGCTTACGTCGGCGGAAACAAAATGGGTCTGCGCAAAAACCCCGCCGCCGATAAGCGCCGCAAGCGCCAATAATAGAACAATACGCTTTTTCATATTGCACTCCCCATCACAAACCGAAAGCGGTTCATTGCCTTATGCCTTTGGTTGACGCCGGAGCGGACGGTGCGCTTGATACTGCTTGCCCTGCGGCCGATGGTTCCGCCGCTGTACTGCCGGTATTTGCAGCGCCGCCATCGTTAAAATATACCGACGTTGTTACGGTAGTAGTGGTGGCGCCATCGGCTGTTACCGTTACGCTTCCGGTTTCCGTTAATGTGGCCGTATATTTAATGGCAAGAGCCGAGCCATACCATGTTATAACCCGGCTATCGGGCACGGCAATGGGGGTGCCGGGAAACCTGGTAATTTGAACCCTTTTGTCAATTGCCACATTGATAATAGCGTCCGCCCCAAGCTCTTGCGCTTTTTTCAACAACCCCTGGTAGGTGAATATCTGGCCTTCATTATTAAGTATGCTGTCGGTAGTCAGAAGCCGGGTTTCGGTAAATACAAGCCCCACGGGTTGAAAATCTTTTACTGGGGTGCGGATATGCTCGCCAAAATTCCCATCATTCGTACCCTTGGTGGTGATACATCCGGTAAAAACTGCAAAGACAGCCAGGATAAACAATGCCTTGGCAAACAATTCCTTTTTCATAGAAAACCCCTTACTTTATTTTTATGGAATATATATTCCATAATTTCCCGAAAAATAGGCTTCAAAAACTTACTAAAATACAATCTATTTGCGTAGTATTCACCATATCATATCTAATACCATGGTGTCAAGAATTATTTTATAGGCTAATAACATAGAAAGGGCGGAAAACAGGCAGGTTAAAAATTAGGGAGATACAGCATTTTTGACGATTCAAGACCTTTTCATAGCAAATTTAAAAGGGTATCGGAAGCTGCGGAAGATTTCCCAGATGCAGATGGCCGCGTTATGCGATTCTTCTACCGGGTATATTGGGGAGATTGAGTCCGGTAAGCGTTTTCCTTCTGTGAACATGATTGAGCGGATAGCCAAGGCGCTTCAGATTGAGTCCTATTTCTTATTCAAAAATGAGCCGATAAGTCCTCCGGTTTCAAATTCCACCATTAAACTTGCCCCTTCCCAAAAAAAAGAACTTCTGAATAAGGTGAATTCCGCATTCTCAAAGATTTTAGATGGTTTTTAAAGACCGAAGGTCAACGCAAGGGTGACTAAAACGGATAGAACAAGAACCCCCGAAAAGCCCTTCCGCCCTTCGGGGGGTTCTGCCTTAATAGCTAATCGATCT
Organism: Treponema primitia; assembly: GCF_046533075.1. GTDB lineage: Bacteria > Spirochaetota > Spirochaetia > Treponematales > Breznakiellaceae > Termitinema > Termitinema primitia_B. The sequence continues at coordinate 21,015 of NZ_JAJQRB010000050.1, forward strand.
AAGCGTCAGCTTTCCGCTTGCAGTTCCGCCGCTATCCTTGGCGGCAAAGTAAAGATTCCCGTGGGAATCCTTCAGGGTGCGCAGCATACGTACCCTGCTGGGCTGGTTGTCCTGTACAATGAACGGGACCGCAGCGCTGCCATCGGAGGGCGGATTTTTGAATACCAGGGTTATGCCCGGATCGGCCCTGTCAGGCTCATTAGGACTGTGGCCTCCGGTAAGGATAAAATATACATCACCCTTATTGGTTTCTTTTTCGATCATCCATGCGCTCAGATACGTTGTGGTAGTCCCGGTATGCGCAGGGTAGCTGAACAGGAGGGTTCGGGCGGCATCTCCTTGACCCGCATTGGCAAGGTTTACCGTATACACTCCGCCGCCGGTCCAACTGGCAAAGTAGGCGGTATCGGGATTTTCAGGGGCAAACTGAAGGGCGCGTACGGTTCCCGAAACGCCGGTAGCCGGGTTTGGTACGGAGATGGAGCCTTCGGCTGTTGGCTCGGCCGTACCGGCGCCCCATTTCCAGACTTTGACCACCCCGGTATTTTTAGACTCAATAACATAGCTGTCGTTGTACTTTATCCAGTGGGTGGAAACCCCGTCAAGAGCGCCGGACCTGGTAATCTCCAGGGTTCCGGGATTGATCTGATAAACGCCGGTCCCTGCCGACCCGAGGCCGACAATAAGGTAATTACCCCTGGCGGCGATTGATATGGTACCATCAGCGGGGGCGCCATCGGCGCTGACATTGGTCTTACCCACCGGTTTACTGCCCCGTATGTCATAAACGTTGACGTAGACTGTCGTGTCCTCCACACTTCCGATAACCAGATAATCATCGGTCAGGGCAACTGAAGCTAAACCATCGTGGGTAAAAGCGGCGCCTTCAAAATCAAAAGTCTTTACCGCTTGCCCCAGATTTTGGTTATAAATATGAATTTTTCTGTTTCCCACGGCATCTCCAATAGGGGTAATAACCGCAACGGTTCCTTTATGTGAGGTAACAAATTGGGCATTAGCAGGAAGCTCCGCCGTATTAGGCGTCCCGTCGGGATTGTCAACGCTCAGTGCATTCAGCTTGACCCCGTTTGCATAGACAAGGCTATCCGAGCTTATCCTGGAAATGCTGGCGCCGGAAAGGGCGTCCAGGGTCTTAACCAGACTTGTGGAAGGGGGCGTATAAGCCGGAGCTTTCGGGCTTTCCGTAGTTTCCGGGCTTTTCGGAGTTTCCGTTACTTTGCCCGTAAGGCATCCCGCAAGTATCATCATGCAGAGGATCGCCGGGCCCCATTTTAGCTGTTTTAATATCATAAAAACCTCCTGGAAATTTATGTTATAGGTCTAACAAAGTTAGAAATGTATAACTTATATCTACTCTACACCGCAATGGAGTTTTAGTCAACTAACAATCATTGTATGCCGGTAGTTTTCTCCCTAGGTGTATGAAATAGTAGACACCTCATCAATGTTTTTTGGGAATGATCGGAAAAAAATGTTAAAATATTGCAAAAAAACCATAAATACACCAAACTTAAAAAAAGTAATCAGTTAATCAATATTTAACTAAATTGTGCAAGGGTGACATCATGCATAGATTAAGGGTCTTTTTCTTATATTTTGCAGTTTTATTGGCATGTACCCGATGTGGAAACCCTCTTAACGCAGTGATTGAACGAGTTCCATTAACCCCGTCTATAGGTGATCCGGAAACTCCATTAATACCGGATATTCCAAAAATTATAGATGGAAACTATAGCGCCAGAATACTTGTAACGAATCTCATTAAAGATCAAAATATAACCGGCATTAGTACAGAGAAAACTACGTATCCGGACCCCATCCTTGAAGATGACCAAATTATTAAACCTGGCCATGAAAAGTCCGCATGGGTTGAATTCGATTCCAAGGATGTTTCATTTACCTTTTATTTTGCAAAAATAGATGATCCATTCACTAAAACGTCTGAAACTTTTGAGAAGGCTTTACACCTTTATAAAGATGGATTTACAAGGATTTATCTCTACCGTACTACGGGCGGAGCAATATCTATAAGCCCGGATCCCAGTCCTGATGATAAGGAACCCGGTACACCCCTTCCAATACATGATAGTTATATTGATGTCTATAATCTCACAAAATTGATCACGATCAATGAAGTAACTTTCGATCCGACCGCTGATCCGGAATCATTAGGCCCGATAGAACCGGGAACTGAAGGGATAACTTCTGTAGAGAATGGCATAATACAGCTTACTATTGACTACGGTGATCCGGCTGAACAACTGATTAAACCAATTGCTGTACTCCCCGGAATTGTTACGAATGTCTACTTTTATAAAGCCAAAGACGGAACGTTTAAAGCTGAAGATGTTAGACCGGCTGATGATAAATTATATAATGAGACTCCGGCGGTTCCGGCCTCATCTATTCCCGGACCAGATGAGGGAAACAGCCCGGGAACAATTAATAGCAGTAATAGTGATTCTTTAGGCCTTCTTGTTGTAAGAAACCTGTCTAAAAGCATTGACGTTGATTCAGCTACGTTTACTGCAAATTTCCTGTCTGATCCTCCTGCTTATACTATGGTTCCCGGTCCAAAGGCACGGAGTGAAAGGTCGATACTATTAGGCCCAGGGGAATGGTCTATAGTTGCTGTTTTTAATACAACTGAAACAACGCCGGCTGCTATTACGAAAACAATTAAAACATATACAGCAGCACCTGGCCCTCAATATGTATATTTTTATAAGGATAATACAGGACAGTATGCTATAGGAACAGATGATACTATGCCTACAAACCTATATCCCGATGAAAATATTGAGGACCCTGACGACCTTGTTACCGTTGGAATGGGCAAATTAAATATCATAAATAGCTCAGTTACCAACGATAGCATAATTAAAGTCGAAATAAACGATACATTACTTGGTTGGACTGAAATTGACTTTCTTGGCAGTCAAATTTATGCCGGAAGCCAGCTTTTTCCGGATAATTTAAGCGTTCCAACCGGCACTCAAGAATTCAGATTTACCCTTTCTTCAAAACCTTATTCACATAGTAATACCGTATCGAAGTCTATACCCCAATATAACCCGGCGAAACCGGATACAATAGCAGCCATTACATATATAGATCAAATGAGTCAAAACGTAGAGGGAATGGGAACATTAATAATAGCAAATAGTACTACCGGAACCAATATAACTAAAGTAGTAGCTTTTACTCCGAGCATTAATTTAAGTGATCCTGCTGCACTGGTTAATTCTGAATATTATGTTGATCCGGATACGCCAATGATGATCTCCTCCGGAAACAGTGGTTCTATGATGTTAAGTAGTGGCGGGGCTTCACAGTCATATATAGTTAGACTTTATATTAATGCAAATGTTCATATTGATAAATTTATTAAAATAAAAAGCCAGGAAATAACTCGGATAACGTTATATGACACTGACTTGACTGAGTCATCTGCGGAAGGGTCCGATCCTTCTTTTGGAACAGGCGGAAAAGGAAGTTTAGTTGTAAAAAATGCTTATTCCGGCAAGATTCCGATGAAGATCTTTAAAATTCAAATATATGAGTTGACCAGTGCTGATGATCCAGGTGGCAGCCCTAGTGCCTATTCTTATGATGAAACTCCGGATTATCTTGGGATAGGAGATCAATGGGCTACTGCTGAATTACCCTCCGGAAAATACTATAGAATAAAAGTAATTGCCGGAGCATATACTTGGGATCATTATGTTGGTGATGGCGGAGCCGGAATTATTTATGATTGGGATGTAGTATTTATACAACCACATACTAGGAGAATTGTTGAGTTTAATCCAGTTGGCAAAGAAATACCAGCTGGTGACCCGGTTAAAGTAGTTTTTCATAATAGTGACATTAGTAATTTATCTAATGTTATTCGAATTCAAGTAACGAGTGAGAATTTTGGCGGTATTTCATTAATTCCGCTTCTTACCGTCTCACCGCAACGGAATAATATTGTATATGAATATAATGGATCAATTTTAGCATCTGCTCCAAATAATACTTTTACATTCTATCTTCTTCCTGGAAAGTATAAAATTAGAGTACAAACAGATGTTAGTATAAGAACTAACACATGGTATGGAAAAATATCTATGGACATAATACTGCCAACATATAATTATTTAGTGGTTAATCTAAATAGTACTACGGGAACAGGAGCAACATTGATATATAGCGGCCTAGAAGTTTTTAGTGACTATTGATCTTCCGTTCCGGATTGCTTGGATACGATTAAAGGAAAACGGCTATGAAAAGATTTATATACATACTGCTATTCTTCATGACAGCAAACATATACTCCCAACACTTCAAGGACGTAGACGAAATCTATATCGCCCCGCCAAGCGGCGGCACTGCCGAAGAAAATGATTTCTTCGCAAAGGCCCTCGAAATGGAAATGAGTTCAAACAACCACTATACCGTAGTCCCCAGCAGGGATGAAGGGCCATGGTGGGTTAATGTTGAACTAACCCTGGAAGAATATGATGACGAAAAAATTCATGTGGTCTCCATAACCCTTATGGACAAAACCGATGGGCATCCAATGATCACCCAGGAATTGGTATACGAAGTAACGCCGGAAGAAACCTACGAAATGATGCCCCAGGTAGTTTTCAGTATTCTCTCAAACATTCCGGTAACTGAAGTTGAGCCTTTAGTAGTATACCGGGACGGAATAAGCGGCGTTATGACAGAATCAGAAATAAAAGAATTAGTAACGACAGAATCGGTACTGACCGATACGGAACGGTTAGAATACGAAAGACTTAAAAGCGCTGAATGGAAAAACAAGTGGCTGTACCTTGGCGGACATCTTTCAATATCTCCGGCTGTATATATCGCAGACGGAACCCTCTTGGGCCTTAATTGGTTTATACCGTCCATGAGTATATTTGCGGAAGGGCAAGTCTTAAATTGGTTATCCATTGAGATGGGATTCACCCTATGGTATGAACAGGACGAAATAGTAAATATCAAATATACCGGAACTTCAATACCCCTCCTGCTTAAGTTTTTAATAAAGCCGGGCAATAGTATTATGCTTGAACCATTTGCCGGAACCAATTTTTACTTTGGCGATCACGCTACTTCGCTGAAAAATTTAGTCGCCGGATTACAGTTTGGCGGAAATGTTGGAAACGGCGTATTGTTCTTCGATATGCGAGCGGCCTACGATTTTGAAGATACTCCGATACCTGTAGACACACAAACCAGGTATAATGTTGGTTCCGGCTTTACCCGGTTTCAATTCTCTATCGGCCTTGGGTACAAACTTGGGTTCTTTACCCGGCCGGGAAAACATTAATCCCTTCCCCCGCCCCCTTGCTACGATTCACTCCGGAGGGTATAAAACATCATGACCTTGATCTCAGGCGGCCGCCTGATTAACCCCCAGTCCTCGGACCTGGATATAGCCTTTGAAGGCAGTCGGATCGTCCGTATCGGGAAGATTGATCCCCGGGACGGAGTTTATGAGCGGGTTATCGATGCCCGGGGGAAGACGGTTGTTCCCGGTCTGGTTGACGTACATGTCCACTTCCGCGATCCCGGCTTAACCTATAAAGAAGATATTATATCCGGCGCGGCGGCTGCGGCCCGGGGCGGTTTTACCAGCGTGGTCTGCATGGCCAACACCAAGCCGCCGGTGGATAACGCCGAAACCCTGGCGGAGGTCCTGGCTAAGGCGGCAGAGGCTGCTATCCGGGTCTATACGGTGGCGGCGCTAAGCCGGGGCATGGGCGGTAGGGAACTTACCGACATGGCAGGGTTAAAAAAGCTCGGCGCCCTGGGCTTTAGTGATGACGGTATCCCTATCCGGGATTCGGCCTTTTTACAGAAAGCCCTGTTAGCGGCCCGGGAACTGGATGTTCCTATCAGCCTCCACGAGGAGGATCCCTCCCTGATCGGCGTACCCGGTATAAACGAAGGAAAGGTGTCCGCCGCAATGGGAATGACCGGAGCTCCGGCGGTGTCGGAAAGCTCCCTTGTGGCCCGGGACTGTATGCTTGCCCTGGCCACGGGCGCCCGGGTCCATATTCAGCACCTTAGCTGCGCCGAATCCCTGGAGCTTGTGCGGCTGGCCAAGCGGCTCGGCGCCGGTAGTACTGCCCGGCTTACCGCCGAAGTAACCCCCCAGCATTTTTCCCTCACCGAGGATGCGATCCTTAGCCAAGGAACCCTGGCGAAGCTCAACCCGCCCCTGCGTACCGAGCGGGACCGCCGGGCCCTTATCGAGGGGCTTAAGGACGGGACCATCGACATGATTGCTACGGACCACGCCCCCCATGGCGCTGAAGAAAAAGCCCGGCCCTTTGCCGAAGCCCCCAGCGGACTCATAGGACTGGAGACCGCCCTGGCCCTGGGGATCACCAACCTGGTCCTACCGGGGTACCTTAGCCTGGACGAGCTTATCGGGAAAATGACCGCGGCTCCGGCGGCGCTCTACGGGCTTGAAGCGGGGTTTCTGGCGGAAGGCGGCCCTGCGGACATCACCATCATTGATGATAGGGAGCGCTGGACTGTTTCCGGCTTTGTTTCCAAATCCTCAAACTCCCCCTTTGTCGGACAAACCCTGACGGGGAAGGTGAAGTACACCATCTGCGCCGGGAAAATCGTTTACCGGGACGGGGAGGCGTAGCAATGGCCGTGGTTATTTCCAACCGGCAGGTTTCACCGGATTTTTATTTGCTGGAAACGGAATGTACCGCCCGGGACCGCGCTGCCTGGGACGGGACCGGGGGCGCCGCTCCGGGCAGCATTCCTGCGATCCGCGCCGGGCAGTTCTGTATGCTCCGTTCCTGGGACCGTATCCCCGTACTATCCCGGCCCATCAGTATATTTGACGCCGATGGAGACAGGATTTCTTTCTTATATAAAACCGTAGGCCGGGGAACGGCGATCTTTTCCCAACTCAAACCAGGTGACAGTATCACTGTTCAGGGGCCTCTTGGGAGAGGCTTCCCCGATGTAAGCAGAAGGGTTGCCATGGTTGGCGGCGGCGCCGGAATCGCCCCGTTTTACCTGGGGGCGAAACAGTACCGCGCCGCCGGCAGCAAGGTTGACCTGTACCTGGGCTTCAGCGGTGCAGCATTCCTGACGGAGGAATACCGGGGCCTTTCGCGGGAAATTCCGTTGCAAAATGCGGATAAGCTTACCGTGAATGTTGGCGGTTTTATCACCGACGATCTTGATCCTGCGGGGTACGACGCGATTTTTACCTGCGGTCCGGAGATTATGATGAAGGTCCTCTGGGAAAAATGCAAAGCCGCCGGGGTAGGGGATAGGCTCTTTGTATCCCTGGAGAGCCGCATGGCCTGTGGAGTGGGGGCCTGTTACGGGTGCAGCAGAAAAACTACGATGGGAAACAAAAAGGTCTGCAAAGACGGCCCGGTTTTTCCCGCAGCGGAGGTGTTTGACCTATGAAGCCCAGCCTTGCGCTTGATTTTGCCGGGGTCCTCCTCAAAAATCCCCTGGTCCTGGCCTCGGGGACCTGCGGTTTTGGCCGGGAGTTCAGTGAAATTTTTGAGCTCCGCCGCCTGGGGGGGATCTGTTCCAAGGGCCTTACCCTGGGAGCGAAAACGGGTAATAGCGGCATACGGATCTGGGAAACCTCCGCCGGGGTGATGAACAGCGTGGGCCTGGAAAACCCCGGAGTTCCGGCCTTTATCGAAAAGGAACTTCCCTTTATGCAAACCCTGGGTCCGGAAGCCGGAGGTCCGGCACTGATCGTCAACCTGGGTGGCCACAGCATTGATGATTATCTTGCGGGGGCGGAGCTCCTCAACAGCGCCGGTTTTGATATCCTGGAACTGAACATTTCCTGCCCCAATGTAAAGGCCGGGGGTATGGCCTTCGGTGTTAAGACCGAAGTTGCCCGGGGTGTGGTGCGCGCTGTCCGCAGTATTTGTAAACACCGCCTTATGGTAAAGCTCTCCCCCAATGCGGAGGATATCGTAGCCCTGGCTCTGGCCTGCGAGGAAGAGGGGGCCGACGCAGTATCACTGGTGAACACCTTCCTTGCCATGGCCATCGATATCCAGAAACGAAGGCCCGTGTTTGAAAATACCTACGCGGGACTTTCCGGCCCCGCCATCAAGCCCATAGCCCTGCGCATGGTCCATCAGCTTGCCGGGGTCCTGAACATCCCCGTGATGGGCGCAGGGGGAATAACGAGCTGGCAGGATGCGGTGGAATTTATCATGGCAGGAGCCGCGGCGGTACAGATAGGGACCGCTAATTTTATCAATCCGGGAATATCTCTGGACATACTGGCGGGCTTGGAAACATGGATGGAATCCCAGGGCATTGCGGACATCCAAGAAATACGGGGGAGTGTATGACAAGTTGTATTACATACAATATGGACCGCTTATTCGAAGCGGTGGCGGCTAAGGGTCATGTATGTGTTGGCCTGGATACTTCCACGGAGTATATACCCCCGGCGGAATTGAAGCGGGCTTCCTCGGCGGCGGCGGCGGTACTGGCCTACAACAGGGCGCTCATCGATGCCTCCCTGGACGTTACGGCCTGTTATAAGGTGCAGATCGCCTACTACGAAGAATTGGGTCTGGCGGGGCTTGAGACCTACGCTAAAACCCTGGCCTATATTCGGGAGCGGGGAGGGCTGATCATCGCGGATATTAAGCGGGGGGATATTGCGGATACCGCCTCCCGCTATGCCAAGGCCCACTTTGACGGCGACTTCGAAGCGGATTTTGTCACCCTCTCCCCCTATATGGGAATGGATTCCATAGAACCCTGGCTCTCCTGGGCGAAAACCAAGGGTAAGGGCGCTTTTGTACTCATGCGGACCAGTAATAAGGGTATGAGGGATTTTGAATACCAGGAATTGAAAACAGGCGGCCGGCTCTACGATGCCGTTGGGGATCGCCTTTCGGAACTGGCCGCTGCCCATCTTGGCAGTCATGGCTACGGAGCTTTCGGCGCCGTTGTTGGAGCGGACCCAAAGTCCGGCGCCGAGCGGGAAGAGGCCGCGGCCATCCGGGAGAAGCGGTCCAACCTGTTTTTCCTCATCCCCGGTTACGGCGCACAAGGAGGGGGCGCGGATGACGCCGCACTGCTGCTGCGGAACGGCAATGGCGGGGTGGTAAACGCCTCCCGATCCATACTCAGGGCATGGTCTTCCACCGGGGCGGCTAATAGCTTCGCGGAGGCGGCCCGGAATGCGGCTGTGGTAATGCGGGACGCCATTAAGGCGGCACTGAACCCCGGAAAAAAATAAATTCTCCGGTGATTATCGTGTCTTTTTTTTGCCTTCATGATATATTAAATAAAATCACACAAAGGATGGTATAATGAGTAAATCCACGGCCTTATCAGGATTGGATCCCGCCCCCATATTACAGGCAGAAATATTTTCCGCCCTTCTCGAAATGGAGCGGGAAATTACCGCCAACCATTCAAGTATATTGCAGTTGCGCAGGGGATCCAGGCTTTTTTCCGCCGGCGAAAAGGCGAAACATTTTTACCTGCTTTTAGAGGGTGAAATCAGTATCTTCCGGTCCCAGGAGGAAGGCGGTATCGATGAAATGGCCCGGTTTACCTCCGGGGACATCATTGGAGACTTTGACTTTGCCCGGCGGGGGGATTTCGATGCCAATGCCGAAGCGGTAAAGGATTCAGTGGTGATCCTATTTCCCGCCTATGGTATCACCCTGGAAGATTTTGCCCGGGAAGATCCCGCTGCGGTATCCCGGGTACTTCTGGGATCGATTTTGATGCTCACCAGCCGTATCAAACGGATTCAAAAGGTTATTGTGGAGAACATATCCTGGGTCCAGGAACTGAACCGCAGGGCCTATGAAGACCCCGTAACCGGGCTCTGGAGGCAATCCTATCTGACCGACGAGCTGAACCGGCTCCTGGAGGTCCCGACTGCCCTGATCATCCTGAAGCCGGACCGGTTCCAGCAGCTGCTGGATACCTACGGCAATGCCACAGGGGACGAAACCATGGTTCGGATTGCCTTGGTTTTAAAGAACATAGTCCGCCGGCTTGGCCGGGGTTACGCCCTGCGTTTTAAGAGCAATGAGGTGGGTCTTTTGATGAATAAGACCAGCCACGGCCAGGCGGAGGAGATAGCTAAAGAAATGGCTGCGGCCATCACCGCCTTTAAGCCCCTTCCCCCCAAGGGAACGGAAGAGGCCTATACCTTTTCCGCTACCCTGTCCTACGGAGTCTGGCCTGAAGATGAGCCCCTTTGGGAATCCTTTTTCACGGGTAATTTTTCCCTTCTGCGTGAAGCCAGGCAGAATGGGGGAAACCGTATAGTTCATTATCAGCGGGGGGCGGTGAAATGAGCGATCAAATCAGTGAGAATAACGGTGAATTAGTTCCATTTTTTACAGACCCGGTGTTGATCAATTCCCCCCTTTTTTCAGGGCTCAGTGAACTGGAATCTAATGCGGTAACTGCTTTTCTGGAACGCCGGCCTATAAAACGGGGCGCCGTTATTTTTAATGAGGGGGATGCGGGGGAGGAGATGTTCGTCCTTCTTTCGGGGGATCTGAGCGCCTTTGTTGCCCAGTCCGATGGAACTCCCCGCTATATGTTCAGCATACCTCCGGGGGATTTTTTTGGGGAGATGTCTATCATCGCCAACGAACCCCGGTCGGCCACTATCAGCGCCAAGGAAGATTCGGAGGTGGTGGTACTCCAAGCCCTTGATTTCTACCGTATCATCTATGTACATCCCATGATCGGTGTAAAGATGCTCTTTGCCATTGCCGGGGTCCAGAATATCTGGCTGGACAGAACCGCCCAGCATCTGCGGGACCTGATGAGCTGGGGGGAAACCGCCCGCCGCCGGGCCATTACCGACGATCTTACCGGGCTCTATAACCGCCGTTTCCTGGATAATTCCATCAAGGAGCGGATTAGAAACGGCTCCCTGGAGCTGAGGAAAATGTCCCTCATGGTGATGGATCTGGACAATATCCATGAAATAAACGATCGCTACGGTTCCCAGGCCGTGGACAGGATACTGGTTACCGTAGCGGACGTAATCCGCGGCATGATGCGTACCGGAGATATCTGCGCCCGGCTTGATGGGGATGAATTCGCCGTACTTCTCCCCGATGCGGATGCGGAAGCGGCAAGAACTATTGCCGAACGAGTTCGGGAGATGGTTTCTATCCAGAAAATTATCGTGGCAAGCTCCGAAGGAAACCGGGAGCCCATAACCCTTTCTATACATACCAGTATTGGTATTGCCGAAGCTCCCTCTCAGGTGGAGGCGGAGGAGGAAATTAAGGTGATCGACCGGGCTTTAGCAGCCCTACGGAAGGCCAAAGAGGGGGGGAAGAACAGGGTAGAGGTGGACTAAGTTTTGGAGTTTCTCCCTTTTACACTTTGAGTCATTGTTGTATTATAAGAGGTAGGAGAATTTATGGCTATCGACATTGGGGAAGCCGCCCTGATAATGGTTGATGTGCAGAACGATTTTTGTCCTGCCTATACCGGGAAGAATGGGAAGCAAAGACCCGACGGAGCCTTGGCGGTAAGCCGGGGTTATGAAGTAATTGAACCCCTCAACCGGGCGGCAGAAAAATTTGCCCATGACGGCAAGAAGGTTATTGCCTCTCAGGATTGGCACCCGGCTCATCACAATTCTTTTGCATCCTCCCACCCGGGTAAAAAGGTGAATGAGATAATTCTCCTTCCTGTTCCGGAATCGGTTCAAAGCCCCGGGATCCACAGACGGGACCCGATAAAAGAATATGCTCTCCCGGCGATACAGCAGGTCATGTGGCCGGATCACTGTATCCAGGGCAGTGAGGGCGCCCAGTTTCATGATGAGCTCAATTTGAACTATGTGAATTTAGTTATCCGTAAGGGCTCCCGGGAGAATCTGGATTCCTATTCGGTGTTTTTTGAAAATGACCGGTACACACCAACGGGACTGGATGGATTTTTGAAAGGCCTGGATATTAAACAGATCTTTATCGGCGGGCTCGCCACGGATTACTGCGTCCTCTACAGCGCCATGGACGCCGTGCGTCTGGGGTATAAGGTGGTGGTCCTTTCCGATGCGGTCTCTGGGGTAAATGTGCCGGAAGGTTCGGTGAACCAGGCCACCAGCCTTATGCGGGGCGCAGGTATTTCCTTCATAACAACCCAGGAAATTTTGTGATGATAAGTTCGGCCCTGCTTACGGATTTTTATTCCCTCACCATGGCCCAGGGCTATTGGAAAAATAAAATGGACAAGCGGGCGGTCTTCGAGATGTTCTTCCGCCGTCATCCTTTTGGCGGTGGGTTTTCCGTATTTGCCGGCCTGGGCCCTCTTTTAGAAACGCTGCAGAATTTTTCCTTTTCCGCCGGAGATATCGACTATTTGGAAAGCCTCAAATTTTTTGAGAAGCCCTTTTTGGACTATCTCCGGGATTTCCGGTTTACCGGGTCTCTCTGGGCTATGGACGAAGGTACGGTTATCTTTCCCCAGGAACCGCTAATTCGCATTTCCGGCGGGCTCATCGAATGTCAGATCATCGAGGGTATGCTCCTCAATATCATCAACTTCCAGAGCCTTATCGCCACCAAGACCGCCCGGGTATGGCTTGCCGCGGGTAAGGGCTCGGTGATGGAGTTTGGTCTCCGCCGCGCCCAGGGTCCGGACGGCGCCATGTCCGCTTCCCGGGCGGCATTTATCGGCGGCGCCGCCGGTACCTCCAATGTGCTTGCGGGCAAGGAATTTGGTATTCCCGTCCTGGGAACCATGGCCCATTCCTGGATCATGGCTTTTCCCAGCGAGGAAGAGGCATTCCAGGCCTATGCGGATATCTACCCCGAATTCCCGGTGTTTCTTATCGACACCTACGATACCCTGCGAAGCGGGACGCCTAACGCAATTAAGGTGGGCAAACGGGTGGTGGCGAAGGGGAAGAATTTCGGGGTCCGCCTGGATTCCGGGGATATTCACTACCTTTCAGTTCAGGTACGGAGGCTCCTGGATGAGGCGGGTTTTACCAACGCGAGGATTTCTGTTTCCAACGATCTGGACGAAAGCATCATCCAGACCCTCACCGATGCGGGGGCGCCCATCAATTCCTGGGGAGTGGGGACCCGGATGGTTACCGGCGGCGATGAAGCGGCATTTACGGGGGTCTATAAACTGACCGTCCGGGAAGACGCTTCCGGAAAGCCGATACCTACTATTAAATTTTCAGACAACCCCGAGAAGACCACCAACCCCGGACTCAAACAGGTTTGGCGGCTCAGGGATAGCCAGGGCATGTCCGTGGCGGATGTATTGAGCCTGGAGAACGATAGCTTAACGAAATCCCCGAAGCGGGGGAACCGCTATGTTTTTTGGCATCCCTCGGCGGACTATCGCCATTTCTATCATACCCTGGATGGGGTTGCGGAACCCTTGCTCAAACTCCGGTTGGAAAATGGCGGGCTAACATCGCCCCAGCCTTCCCTGGAGGAGATCCGCCGGCATACCAAGGCGGAACTGGAAACCTTTGACAACAGCTACAAGCGGCTCCTTAACCCCCACATCTACAAAGTTTCTATCACCGAAGAGCTGCGGCAGTTGAAGCTGGATTTGATACAAGAATACCTGGGGGATTTACGGCCGGAACATGAATGAAGTAGAACTGCGCTTTATTAACCCCAATGAAGAGGCCGGTACAGCCGTTACTCCCCGCCGCATTCCTTCAGGAACTTCGGTGGCGGATTTGCTTTCGGAACTTCTTCCGGGGGCGGCGATACTGGCGGTTAAGATTAACAACCAGATACTTCCTCTGTCGGTACGGATAGAGATTAACGCCGTCCTTGAACCAATTTTTCCAAACAGTACCGAAGGCGCCATGATCTACCGCCGCTCCCTGGCCTTTCTCCTGGCTTTGGCAGGACAGGAACTCTTTCCCGGCCGGAGTCTCCGGATAGGCCATTCTCTGGGAAACGGTTACTACTATACCTTTGCGGACGAAAAAAAATCTTCGGCCGGGGAAATTAAAGCTCTGACAGAAAAAATGAATGTGCTGATCCGGGAGGATATTCCCATTAGCTGCCGGTACATGGCCTATACGGATGCCCTGGAGCAGTTTGAGAAGAACAAACAGACCGATACCAGGATGCTCCTGGAACAGCGCAGTGAACCCAGGATACGGGTTAATCAGTGTAATGGTTTTTCGGATCTCTACATTGAACCCCTGGTTTCCCATACGGGTATACTTTCTGTTTTTGAGCTTCTGCCCTACCAGGAAGGGTTTCTTCTCCGCTTCCCCGGAGTTGGCCGTTTTCCTCAAATCGATCCCTTTAAGGACGAGCCCGGGCTTTTTTCGGTGTACCATGAATACAAACGGTGGGGGCGCATCATCGGGGTCCATGCGGTGGGACATCTTAACGGTCTTGTTGCCAACCGGACTATCCGGGAATATATCCGCATTGCCGAAACCTTCCAGGAAAAAAAGCTCGCCGCAATCGCCGACAGTATCTATACGCGTAGGGATTCTGTTAAGGCCGTGTTAATCGCCGGGCCTTCCAGCTCCGGGAAAACCACTACCGCCAAGCGGCTTTCCATTGAGCTTAAGGTCCTGGGCATAGATCCCATTGCCATCAGCCTGGACGATTATTATGTGGGTACCGATAAGACCCCCCTGGATGAAAATGGCCGGCCGGATTTTGAATGTCTGGAAGCCCTGGATGTTCCCCTGCTGAATGAACAGCTTTTAACCCTCTTTAACGGCGGGGAAGTGGAACTCCCCGGTTTTGATTTTGTTGCGGGCCGGCCCCGGGCAAAGGGAAATGGTAAACGGATCAGCATGGGCAGAAGATCCGTGCTGATCATTGAGGGCATCCACGGCCTTAACGACGCCCTGACATCCCGGATAGATCAGGACAATAAGTTTAAGGTCTATGTTTCCGCCCTTACCCAGCTTAACCTGGACGATCATAACCGTATCCCCACCAGCGACAACCGTCTCCTGCGGCGCATAGTCCGGGACTATCAGTTCCGGGGCAAGGATGCCGCGGCAACCATCAGGATGTGGCCCAGCGTTCAGTCCGGGGAACGGAAACACATCTTCCCCTTCCAGGGAGAGGCCGACATGGTTTTTAACTCCGCCCTGGACTATGAGCTTGCGGTGCTTAAGTTTATCGCCGAACCCCTTCTCCGCAGGGTTAAACCCAATATGCCGGAATACACAGAAACGGTGCGGCTCCTGGCTTTTCTGGAAAACTTCGCCCCCATCCCGCCCCAGTATGTGCCCGGACAGAGCATACTCCGGGAGTTTATCGGCGACAGTGAATTTGAGTACTGAAAATTATTCTATTGTTTATTCCGCTGAGCGGGCTATCCGGAAGCCCAGGTTATTACCGTTCGTAACCGGGGTATTGAAGGACCGGTAGGCGGAACGCAGGGACCTTGCGGAGGATGACCAGGCGCCGCCCCGGTTTATACGCTCCGTACCCAGCTCGGGGCCGGCGGGGTCCTGCGCCAATGGGCCGACGGGATAATCGCCGTTCCAGTCCCAGCACCATTCCCACACATTCCCGTGCATATCGTAGAGTCCCCAGGCATTGGGGGCAAAGCTTCCCACCGGGGTCGTCCTTTCGCGGTAGAGTCCATTAGGGTTATTGCTGTTGAGTTTCCCGTTATAGTTTGCCTGTTCCGCACTAAGGGCGCCGCCCGTAGTATAGGCTGCGCTGTTCCCTGCCCGGCAGGCATATTCCCATTCCGCTTCCGTAGGCAGCCGGTACCCCGCTGTTCCGGATTGAGCGTTCCGGTTCCGGCTTACCCTTGTCCCGTTAATGACATAGGCCGGGCTAAGGCCTTCCCGGGCGCTCAGCCAGTTACAGTAGTTAACCGCATCAAACCAACTTACCATTACTACGGGGTGATTATCCCGTTGTTCGATCCGGGGGTTTTTCCAGTTTGCATCCGCCCGTATTTCCCAGGTATTGGTCCGGAAGTTCAAGACCTCCCCGCCACCCGATGTTTCTGCGGTGGTAGCGTACCCCGATGCGCTTACAAATTCCCTGAATTCCCCCACCGTTACTTCCCGTGCCTTTAGATAAAAATCACCGATATTGACCCGGTGTTGGATTTCGTTGTCATCATCCCTGCCCGGCTCCGATCCGGGGCTGCCCATCATAAAGGTCCCCCCGGCTATGCGGACAAAGTTTTCCGGAACCGGCGCGGGCCTTTCAGGGACCTGGGCGGAAAGGGTGTTGAGCCGCAGCGTTTCTGCCGGCTGGCTGGGCGCCGGGGCGGGAATGGAGGTGGTTCGGGAAGGGGTTTGCGGATTCAGTGAATAGTAAATATCACTAACGATGCTCCCGTTCTGGAAGGGCCGCTGTTTTCCGCCGGTAAGCTGAAGGGTTTCCCGGGCAACCAGGGACGCCATAACCGGCAGGATCTCTGTGCTGTCCATGTATTTTAAAAAGGCCTCCGCAAAGGGGCTGTTCCGTTTGCCCTGCTCCCCGTCGGCGGCCACCGTCCCCGGGGCGGTGGAAAACATGATAAAAAGATCCTGCGGGGGATGTTCCACCGTTCCCAGCCCCCGGGATATGCCCCGCCTTCCGCCGCTTAAATTGCGGAAGGGATTATCCCGGCAGGCATCCAGGACCACCACATTCAATTTATTCCGGGCGTTCTGTTCCAGGGACAGGAGCAGCCTGTTTAATGGGTAGGAATTGTACATCACCGCCACATCGTCCTGGGCGTCGATATCAACCGGCAGGAGATAATTTTCACCGTTAATCTGAAGACCGTGTCCGGCATACCAGAAAAACCCTTCGTTATTATTGTTTACCGAAAGCTGCCGGGTATAATCCGCAATAGCCCTGCCCATATCGGCGTTAAGCGCGTTCAGCCGCAGGTCTACCTGGAAGCCCAGGCTGCGCAGCTTCGCCGCAATATCCGCCGCATCGTTGGCGGGGTTAACCAGCTGATCCACATGCTGATATGCACTGTTACCGATAACCAGGGCATAACGCCGGTTTGTTTCCTGGGCGGGGAGAAAGGAGATTGACCACAACAGCATCCACGGAACAAGCCGGGGAAAGACTGAACCTTTCATAAAATGAAGTATACCCGTATGGCCGGGGGGATACAATAGGAAAGCGGACCGGGGTTGCTGCCGGGCATTCCCAAGAATACCCCACCGGTGATGTTTTGTAAGAAGGAATGGCCGCAATACCACCTAAAAAGGACTTTATTAAATCGTGAAATAGGATATAGTTAAAAATATGTATGGTCAGTTACGGTTAATAGATAACGGAATTCAGGAAGCCCTATGCGAAAATGAGGCTTTTTTGACCCAACAATTAATAACCTACATAGGGAACAAACGTTCTTTGCTGGATTTTATCGGGGAAGGAGTTAAACGAGTTCAAAACAAATTACATAAAGAAAAATTAACCATGTTTGACGTTTTTAGCGGTTCAGGCATTGTATCCCGGTATTTCAAGAAATATTCCGATCTGCTTATTGTCAATGACCTGGAGAAATATTCAACCCTTATTAACCAATGTTATCTATCAAATGGGGATGATTTAAATATTGCAGAATTACGAAAACTGTATACGGAAATTACCCATTGTTTAAATAATGAAAAATTGATAAAAGGCTTAATTTCCGGCCTGTATGCTCCAAGGGATGAAAAAAATATTCAGCCGGAAGACAGGGTTTTTTATACCGTTAGAAACGCTATGTATATAGATACTGCACGGCAATTAATTGATAGTATTCCTGCGCAATACAAAAAATATTTTATTGCCCCATTATTGTCAGAGGCTTCAATACACGCGAATACCTCCGGGGTATTCAAGGGATTTTATAAAAATAAAGAAAACGGGATTGGTCAATTTGGCGGTAAAAACCGGGATGCCCTCTTTCGCATAACGGGAAATATTGTCCTACCCTTTCCGGTGTTTAGTAATTATTATTCCGATGCGCTTATTTGTAATGGCGATTCCAATATAATTATAAACACCGTGCCGGAAGCAGACATTGCCTATTTGGACCCGCCCTACAATCAACACCCCTATGGCTCAAATTATTTTATGCTAAATTTAATACTTGATTATAAATACCCGGAAAGTACCAGTAAGATATCCGGCATTCCCGAAAATTGGAATAGATCGAATTATAATAAAGAAAACCATGCGTTAGCATCCTTAACCGAATTGGTTACCAATATCAAGGCCAAGTTTGTTTTAATTTCGTTCAACTCCGAGGGGTTTATTGGTTTGGATGAAATGAAAACCATGCTAAACAAAATAGGAAAGGTTGAAGTCCTGGAAACAAAATATAATACCTTCAGGGGAAGCCGGAATTTAGACAATAGGGACATCCACGTTAAAGAGTATTTATATTTATTGGAGAAATAAATGGCCGGCAAAGATAATTATAGAGCATTTCCCACTTCCAAAAACCGTGAAAAAATGGTAAAATTTCATAATCAAGGAGCTTGTATGAAAAAGATCATATCCCTAAAAACCCAATTTGTCGTATTTTTTGCAATTTTTATTGTAGCCCTAAGCGCAATTATCACGATTATGGCCCTGCGGGAAAGCATGTCTGTGGCGTCCTCCGTCTTTATTGGCCAGGGGACCACCATTACCGACAAGGCTGCCGCTCTGATCGATGGGGATTCCTTTGAGCGCCTGACCAAAACCCTGGATGCGCATGATCCCTTTTATGAGGAAGTCCGGCTCAAGCTGCTTGCGATAAAGGAAGACACGGTGGCCGAGTTTCTGTATACCATGGCGCCCGCAGAGGGCAGCATTTACCGGTACATAATTGACGGGAGCGCTCCCCCGACTGATACGGAAAAATTTACCCCCCTTGGCTTTGAGGAGGACACCACCAGCTACGATCCTGCCTTTGAGAAGACTTGGCAGACCAAACTTGCCCAGAGCAGCGGTATGACCCAGCAGGCCGAGTGGGGCTGGATGATATCGACCTACGCCCCCATCCTCAATTCCCGGGGGGATATGGTTGGGATCGTCGGCTGTGACTTTGAAGCGGAAAGCCTCATTGAAATGATAGAAGGACAGACCCTGCGGCAGATAATCCTGGCGGTAGTTTTATCCGCCATCGGCGTTGGGATTACCTTCGTATTTATGGGAAGGATCTTCCGGCGTCTGGCAGTGGTGAGCGCCATCCTTAAGGAAATATCCGAAGGTGAGGGGGATTTAACCAGGCGCATCACCATTAAACGGATGGACGAGATTGGAACCCTGGCATCATTTTTTAACCAAACCCTGGACAAGATACGGAACATGATCGTTGCCATAAAGGAACATTCTATAAAACTTTCGGATATCGGGAGTGAACTTGCCGCCAACATGACCGAAACCGCTGCGGCGATAAACCAGATCACCGCCAACATCCAAAGTATCAAGGGCCAGGCGATAAACCAATCCGCCTCGGTAACCGAGACCGGTTCCACCATGGAGCAGGTAACTATCAACATTGAAAAGCTCAGCAGCCAGGTGGAAAAACAGACCGGCAGTGTGGCCCAATCCTCATCGGCCATTGAGGAGATGCTTGCCAATATTCAGAGCGTTACGGCGACTTTAAAGCGGAATGCTGAAAACGTAGAAGAACTAACCGCAGCTTCCGAGGTAGGCCGTACGGGGCTCCAGGGTGTTTCTGCGGATATTCAGGAAATAGCCAGGGAGTCCGAGGGCCTCCTGGAGATCAACTCGGTGATGCAGAACATCGCCAGCCAGACCAACCTGCTCTCAATGAACGCCGCCATTGAAGCGGCCCACGCCGGCGAGGCGGGGCGGGGCTTTGCGGTGGTGGCCGACGAGATCCGTAAACTTGCGGAAAACTCAGGCCGGCAGTCCAAGATCATCTCGGACACCCTTAAAAAGATAAAAGACGCCATAGACAAGATAACAAAATCGACAAACACCGTTCTTGACCGTTTTGGCGCCATAGACGCGGCGGTTAGGACCGTATCGGATCAGGAGTCGCAGATCCGTAATGCCATGGAGGAGCAGGGACAGGGGAGCAAGCAGATCCTGGACGCCATCGCCAAGCTCAACGACATCACCCAGCAGGTAAAGCAGGGTGCCCAGGAGATGTTTACGGGCAGCAAGGAAGTGATCAACGAAAGCCGGAACCTGGAAACGGTAACCCAGGAAATAACCAACGGCGTAAATGAAATGGCCACCGGAGCGGATCAGATCAATATTGCGATAAACCGGGTAAATACCATCAGCGGGGACAACAAGGAACACATCAACACCCTGACTGCGGAGCTTGCCCGGTTCAAGGTGGAGTAGGGGAACTTATTTCGCCCTATGTCCTACTTCATCCACGCGGACCTTGACGCCTTTTACGCCTCGGTAGAACAGCTGGACCATCCTGAATACTGCGGACAGCCCGTCATCGTGGGGGGCCTTCCCGGGGACCGGCGCAGCGTGGTGTCCACCGCATCCTACGAGGCGCGGAAATTCGGGGTCCACTCCGCCATGCCCGTGGCCCAGGCGTATAAGCTCTGCCCACAGGGAATATACCTGCGGGGGAACATGAACCGCTACCGGGAAAAATCGGCGGAGGTCATGGCGGTTTTTGCGGATTTTGCCCCCGATGTCAGGCAGATTTCTGTGGATGAGGCTTTCCTGGATATTACCGGCACCGAAAAACTATTGGGCCCTCCGGCGCATGTTGGGGCGAGACTTAAGGAGGCGGTTCGGGAAAAGACCGGGCTTACGGTTTCCCTGGGGCTTGCTTCCAACAGGTATGTCGCCAAAATTGCCTCGGGCATGTCTAAGCCGGATGGTATGTCCGTTATTGCTCCCGGGGAGGAAGATAGGTTTATGCGCGCCCTTCCGGTTGGTAAGATTTGGGGCGCCGGAAACAAAACCCAGGAACAGTTCAGGCAGTATGGGTTTAAAACCTGCGAAGACATTCATCGTCTGTCTTTAGAAAACCTGAGGTCCATCTTCGGGTCAGCCTTCGGTCTTTTTCTGTACCGCGCGGTCCGTGGAGAGGCGGCAGAAGCCTTTGAGGATGAGCGGGGAACCCATTCTATGAGCGCCGAACGTACCTTCCCCTATGATCTCTACGATGCATTTACCATAGAAACCACCCTGTTTGAAATTTGTGAAACCCTTATGTTCCGCCTTTTGAATCAAAGCTGGCAGAGCAGGACAGTCTCCATAAAGATCCGCTACGAAGACTTTTCCACCGAAAGCGCCAGGGAAACTTTTCCGCGCCCGGTTGGGACCATAGACGAACTATTTGACCATCTTTCCGTTTTATTTCACCGAAAGTACAAAAGCGGCAGGGGTGTGCGGCTCATTGGCGCGGGGCTCCTGAATCTGGAAACCGAAAACGCCCCCCGGCAGGGAGAACTGTTTGATACGGTCAATGAAAAGGAACGGAACCTGGAAAAATATATCCTGGAAATCAACAAGAAGTTCCCCAACGCAGCGTTACGAAGGGGACGCTCCATGATGGCCGACGATGGGGAGGAATGAATCTATCCTTCTAGTCTGCATTGAACCGTGCCCGTATCTCCGCCGCCAGGTAAAACGACCCCGTCCCTAAAACAGGCAGGTCTTTCTTCCGGCTTTCTTCCAAAACGTAGTCTATGGCCTTTGCTGTTTCCGGTATAAACAGCAATTCCGGTGCGGAAGCGGCCGTCCTGCCCTGTCTTTGCAGTTCCTTCGCAAATACTTCGTGGACGCCCTTTGGGTCGCTTATCTTGAAGGTCCCCGGGGTGGTGATGATAATTCTGGAGAATCGGGGCGTCAGTATCGCTGCCATAGCTTCGGCATTTTTCCCGGCGGCGCACCCGAAGATGAGTATGCCCCCTTCGCCGTAAAGCGCAGTAAAGGTGTTCACGCAGAGTTCCACGCTTTTTTCCGTATGCGCCCCGTCAATAATTACCGGCGGGTTTCCGGCGCCCAGTCTTTCAAACCGGGCAGGCAGGGTAAAGTTGCTAAGCCCCCGGCGTATGGTTTCCGCGTCCAGGAAAGGGTAGGCGGTTTTAAGGGCGATAACCGCAAGCCCCGCGTTCAGGGCCTGCACGGCGCCGGGTATGCCCACGCTTAGTTTAAGGGGCTCGGAGAAAAATCCCCCGGTCTTAAAGGACAGGGTAAAATCCGTACCGCCGTCCCGGATCGTAAGATCCCTGATTTCCGCAATGTCGGGAAAATATAATAGGGGGGAATTTTTTTCCGCCGCGGTCTTCCGGAAAATCGCCAGGGCTTCCTCGCACTGTTCCGCCAGGATAAGCGGTTTCCCGCGCTTGATGATCCCCGCCTTCGCCCAGGCCACCTCAGTAATGGTATTGCCCAGAAATTCCGTATGCTCCAGCTCTATGATGGTGATTATCGAGACAAGGGGATCGACAATGTTGGTGGGGTCCAGCCTGCCCCCCATGCCGGTCTCCACGGTCATGGCGTCGCAGCGGACAATCCGGGCGCAGAGGAAAAAGTACAGGGTTAAAAGTTCAAAGTAAGTGGGGGGGGCATCGTCCGGGGCATTTCCGGTAAAGATACGGTACTCGTCCTTCGATGTATCCGCCAGGGTATTCGTCAGGTTCCGCAGCTCATTCCCCGCCTCAATGTAGACCTTTTCGTCAAGAAAAGCGCGGGTAAGGCTTATCCGTTCCCGAAAATCCGCTACATGGGGCGATACGTATTGGGCGGCCCGCTGCCCCGCTGCTTCCAGGATCGAGCTGAGCATCCCCGTAACCGAGCCTTTGCCCTTGGAACCCGCTACGTGGAAAGAGGGGGCGCACAATTCGGGGTGTCCCGCTACTGCGGCGATAAGTTCCATCCGCTCGGGACGGAAGCTGCTGGGTTTTTGGCCTGCCTCAAGGTTTACAAACCGGTTTAGCCAGTCGAATACCTCTTTGGAGGACTTAAATGAAAGACTCATATTTATAGAATAAAACCTAAAAAGGCCGTACCGTCAAGGCTGATCGGAAATATATATATAAAAAAAGCTCGATAAGCGGTTGACAGATAAACCGGGCGGCAGTATAGTAGGGACATGACTTATAGCATTGCCATGGCTGGGAAAGGCGGTGTGGGAAAGACCACGCTCTGTGGTTTGTTCTTGAATTACCTCGCCCAGGCGGGGAAGGGCCCCATCCTAGCGGTGGACGCCGACCCAAATTCTAATCTGAATGAAGTCCTGGGGGTAGAAACAACCATAACCCTTGGGGATATACGCGAAGAAATTGCCAAATCGGAATTTGCCGAAAAAAACCCCATACCACCGGGGATGTCAAAGCTGGAATACGCTAATTTCCGCTTCAGCGCCGCCTTGGTGGAGTTGGATAACTACGATTTGCTGGTCATGGGCCGGACCCAGGGTAAGGGCTGTTATTGTTTTGTCAACGATCTCCTCCGGGATCAGCTTCAGAAGTACTATCAGAATTACAACTATCTAATAGTAGATAACGAAGCGGGGCTGGAGCACATCAGCCGGGGAATTTTACCCCCGGTGGATCTGATACTCCTGGTAAGCGACTGTTCCCGGCGGGGCATACAGGCTGCGGGCCGCATTGCCGAGATGATAGAACAGTTGGATTTTAAGGCCAACAAGGTCTGCCTCATCGTGAACCGCGCCCCGGGGGGGAAGTTGGAGCAGGGGCTTCTGGACGAAATTGCGGAACAGAAACTTTCCCTTATCGGGGTGATCCCCATGGACGATTCGGTGTACAAGTACGATGCCGACGGCAAAGCCCTGGTTACTCTGCCGGAGGATTCCCCTATCAAAAAGGCGCTGGGGGAGATCATACAGAAGCTGGGAATATAAAATTTTGTAAACAACGGGATTTTTTCCTGTTTTTAAAGTTTAAAAGAGAGGAGCGGGAGATGAAA
Source organism: Treponema primitia (assembly GCF_046533075.1). Classification (GTDB taxonomy): domain Bacteria; phylum Spirochaetota; class Spirochaetia; order Treponematales; family Breznakiellaceae; genus Termitinema; species Termitinema primitia_B. The sequence goes on from NZ_JAJQRB010000050.1 coordinate 44,882, forward strand.
GTAGCGGAGATTCTGAAAAACAAGAAGACCCTATCATTTGAGGTGTTTCCACCCAAAGAAAAAGATGGTATTCCTAAGCTGCAAAAGGAGTTGGACCAATTATTCCAATTAAAGCCGGATTTTATTAGCTGTACCTATGGCGCCATGGGCACCAATGTGGGCGAGTCAAAGGAAATTTGCAAATACATCGTTGACCACAAGGTCAACTGTGTAACCCACTTTACGTGTATTGGGAAAACAGCCGCCGAATTAAAGACAATTTTTGCGGAATATGTGGCCATGGGGCTTGAAAATGGTCTTGCCATGCGCGGCGATTTTCAGAAAGATCCGGTCACCGGGGACATCATGTCCTCCACCGGCGGCGAATTTGAGCACGCAAACCAGCTTATCAGTTTTTTGCACAAGGAATTCCCTCAAATATGTTTTGCCGCCGCAGGTTATCTCGAAAGGCATCTCCTTGCTCCCAGCTTTGAGAGCGACATCAATTACCTCAAGGCGAAACAGGATGCGGGCGCCGAACTTGTTATGTGCCAGACCTGTCATGATATCCCCGCCTATGAAAAGTGGGTCGCCCAGTGCCGCAAGGCCGGTATCAAACTCCCCTTTGTTATTGGCATTATGCCGATTCTTTCCCGCAGAAACGCTATCGACATGACCATTCCCGGCGCCATACCGGTAGAGCTTTCACGGATCGTCGGCCAATACAGTCCGCCCCCGCCCCCGCCCAAGAGTTCTTCCGAAGAAACCCTCAAACAGTACAACGATCTCACCAAAAAATACGCGGCGGATTTTGAAAAATACGGCATGGAATACACAATCAACGAAGTAAAGAGCTATTTGAAGACCGATCTTCAGGGCGTTCACTTCTATGCGCTCAACAAAGCGGAAAAGGTTGCCAAAATCGTTAACGATGGTAATCTCGTCTCGTTGTGTAAGTAAGATGTGTGGTTGCGCCGTTGGCGTATCGTCCTGATCAGGGCTAATAGTACTAAAGTTGAGGAGTAACAGAATGGCAAAAGGTGCAGATGCGGTGAAGAAGTTTATCGGTTCGG
>NZ_JAJQRB010000051.1:0-31429 GCF_046533075.1 Treponema primitia
GCGGAGACAGGTTCTACACGCACATGAAGACGGGTGTACCCCTCCCCACGCCCGTTTTGCCGACAAAGTACAAACCCAGGGTACCTAGCGATATATGTACCACTCTAAACCCCGCATATTTAAACCGTCAAGGGCAACGCAGAAGTATCAGTTTTAAGTGTAATACAATATCCCCCACCCCTCTGCGTAGCGTCTTTTACCATATCGTGTGGCACAGGCATGCAACCCCCTGGGAACCGTCCTTTCCCCTATTATGTGACAAAGGCGGGCGGAGGGAGGGGCATCCCCGACCGAGCACATAAGGAATTCCCTGCTGGAGGAGACCCGAAGGGGCTCCGCAAGCAGACTCTACTTGCGTGCTCGGCCGGGGATGCCCCTCCCTCCGCCCGTTTTGCCGATTAATCCGAAAAAAAGACCATCCCCAGACTACCCCCGAACGCTTACAAAATCTCAGAAATTGTACTAAACTCTCTCATATGATTTCAGAAAAAAGCCTGGTTGCCTACAAAAACAAGCCCGCCCTGGTTATCGCCCTAAAGTCCGCCGAAACCGGTGATAAAATAACCATTTCCCTCGCCGGTGGCGAAAAACTCAAGGTCCGTGAGAAGGATATCGAATTCCTCCACCGAGGCCCCTGCAGCCAGGCGGATATCGAGGCGCTTTTTTCCATAGGAACCAACGGCGGGGAAACCGAGGATATCGATATACAGGGCGCCTGGGACTTGCTGCAGGGAAATACGGTTCCCCTCCGTGATCTGGCGGAGCTGGCTTACGGAGCGTATACGGCGCAATCCGCCTGGGCTGCCTACGGGCTCCTCAAGGAAGGGCTGTATTTTTCAGGCGATATTAAGGCCCTGACCAGCCGGGATGCGGCTGCGGTGGCGGCGGACGCGGAACGGCGGAACTTAAAACAGCAGGATCAGGCGGATCGGGAAGCTTTCCTGGAGCGGCTCAAGGCCTTAGCCCTGGACCTTCCCGGGGATAGCCATTTTCTGCAGGATGTGGAAGCCCTGGCCTATGGCCGCACCGAGAAAAGCCGCACCCTGCGGGATCTGGGCAGGCAGGAGACCCCCCTGGAAGCTCACCGGCTCCTGTTTTCCGCTGGAGTTTGGACGCCCTGGGTAAACCCCCATCCCCAACGATTCGGGCTCAGCCTTAGCCCAGCCAGGGTTGCCCCTGCTCCTCCCCCGGCGGATGAGCCCCGTACCGACCTGACCCATCTTGAAGCCTATGCCATAGATAGCCCCTGGAGCAACGACCCTGATGACGCTATCTCCCTGGAGAAGCATCCCGGCGGAGGGGCGGATACCCTCTACGTCCATATCGCCGACCCGGCGGCGTCCATACTTCCCGGCAGCCCCGCGGATATTGAAGCCCGGGGTAGGGGGGCCACCCTCTACCTCCCCGAAGGCGCCATCCGTATGCTCGCCGACGAAGCCCTCTCGCTTTTTGCCCTGGGCCTGTCCGACAGCCCATGTCCGGCCCTCACCTTCAAGTTGATCCTGGGGGAAGATGGTTCCATCCTGGAAACGGATATCTTCCCCTCCCTGGTCCGCATTACCCGCCTCAGCTACGCCCAGGCTGACGCCGCAGTCGGCGCCGAAACCGTCCTGGCGGGGCTTTTCCGGGTAGCGGAGCGTAACCTGCAGCGCCGGATCGCCGCAGGGGCGGTGATGATAGACCTTCCGGAGGCCCATATCTCCGTACACGAAGAAAAAGTAGCCATAAATCTTATAGAAACCTATAAATCCGCGGAGACTGTCCGGGAGTGTATGCTCCTGGCCGGGGAAGGGGCCGCCCGGTGGGCGCTCCAACGGCATCTTCCCTTCCCCTTTGTAAGCCAGGAGACGGGGGATCTTCCCGCTTCTCCCCTCCCCGGCATGGCCGGTTCCTACCAGCTCCGCCGCTGTATGCGGCCCCGGACCCTCTCGACCAAACCGGGTCTCCATTGGGGACTCGGTCTGGAGCAGTATACCCAGGTAACCAGCCCCCTGCGGCGTTACACCGACCTCCTGGCCCACCAGCAGATACGGGCTTTTCTCAAAACCGGCGCTTACCGAGATCGCGCTCCCCTGGCGGAAGAGAAAATCCTGATCGCCCTGGCCGCCGGGGAAGCGGCAGCGGCAGCCACGGTTCAGGCCGAGCGGACATCCCGGGCTCACTGGACCGCGGTGTACCTCCTGGACAAGAAGGATTCCCCGTGGGAGGGCATCGTAATGGAAAAAAAAGGCAGCCAGGCGGTGGTGATGATCCCCTCTCTGGCGCTGGAAACCCAGCTTTTCCCAAAGGGCGATACCGCCCCGAACGATACCCTTACCCTGAGCCTCTCTTCGGTCAAAATTCCCGAATCAGAAGCGGTTTTTGTTTCTACTCCCTTGACGTAAGCTGATTTTAGTATAACATTAGCTTTATATGAGTGATTATCTGGATCCTAATAATGAAGAACTTCTCAAGGACTTTTTCAGTGAAGCCCAAATGCAGGTCGACACCCTGGAGCAGAACATCCTGGTTCTTGAGAACGAAAGCGGCAATAAAGACGCGGTAGATGAAATATTCCGTGCGGCCCATACCCTGAAAGGCGGGTCCGCAACCGTGGAGATGATGGAACTATCCCATTTTACCCACATGGTAGAGGATGTTTTAGATGCCATCCGTTCGGATCAACTTGTGGTCAACGAGGATGTGGTGGATACCCTCCTGGCGGCCATTGATATCATCAAAGCCATGCTTGGTCAGCGCATGGAAGGGGCTATCTATCAGGAGAACACCTCCGAAATGGAAGGCCGCCTGGAATCGCTGATCCCCGAAAGCGCCAAGGGCAAAAAAAGCTCGTCGGTTAAGGCCAAACCCGCAGCTGCTCCTGCGCCAGTCGCCGCTCCGGCCCCTGCTCCTGCAGTAAGCGCCGGCGGTCTTTCGGAAGACGATCTGCAGGAACTGCGGGAATCCGTGGACGGCGGTATGCCGATTTACCGGATCACCGTTGCTTTTGACGAAAACAGCCTGATGAATACCGTAGGCGGTATCCAGGTATACGCTGCCCTCAAGGGGGACAGCACCGTTCTCCGCACCGTACCGGATTTTGAACAGCTCTACGAAGATAATTTCTACCCCAAGGTAGAATACTATACCGCCAGTAACAGGTCGGTGGAGGATCTTAAAAGAAAGGTCCTCATCCCCGATGTATCCCTTTCCGCGGAAGTGGTTGATGTGAGTACCCCCGCTGCCGGCGCTGCCCCTGCTCCGGCAGCCGCCGCTCCGGTCGAAGCGCCCAAACCGGCTGCTGCTCCTGTGGTGGCCGCCGCTCCCGAGCCGGCCGCCGCTCCGGCCAAATCCGCCGCAGCTACCGCCGCCGCCGGTGAGGATGCCAAGAAGGCGGGGAAAGAGGCGGGGTCCATACTCCGGGTCGATTCCAAGCGTATCGACGACCTCCTCAACTTAGTATCCGAAACGGTTATCACCAAGGCCACCTTCAACCAGATAAGCAACCAGTTCAGCGATCTGGTTAACGACCTCCACGGCATAGAGGCGGCCTACCGGGAAAAAATTAAGGGCCTTTTCGACAGCCTGCCGGATTATCTGGACGGTATTCAGGAAGGACGTTCCATCAAGGATGTCCGCAAGGAAATCAACGAAGAATACGGGGATATTTTCACCCTCTTTGACGGCTTTGAAGCATCCCTAAAGAACAATATGGGTAAATTCCGGTCCACCTCCCAGAACTTGGGGCGTATCACCGGGGAACTCCAGGAAGGGGTCATGCGTATCCGCATGGTGCCCATCAGCCAGATCTTCAGCCGCTTCCCGCGCTTAGTCCGGGACCTGTCCAAGAGCCTGAATAAAAAGATCAACCTGGTTATCGAAGGTGAAGAAACCGAGCTGGACAAGTCGGTCATCGAAGACCTCCTGGACCCGATCATGCACTCGGTGCGGAATTCCATCGACCACGGCATTGAGTCCCAGGAAGACCGGAGGGCCGCAGGTAAGCCCGAAGAAGGAATGGTCCTCCTTAAAGCAACCAACGAAGGGAACATGATCGTCATCGAAATATCCGACGACGGCAAGGGCATAGACGTGGACGGGGTCAAGGCAAAAGCGGTTGAGCGGGGCCTTATCAGCCCCAACAAGCTGCTCACCGATGTGGAAGCCTTCAACCTCATCTTTGAACCGGGTTTCTCCACCGCCAAGACCATTACCTCCATATCCGGCCGCGGGGTCGGCTTGGACGTGGTCCGCCGGTCCATCGAAAAGCTCAACGGAACCGTTACGGTTACCTCCGAAAGGGGCAAGGGTACCAAGTTCCTCATCAAACTGCCCCTCACCCTGGCAATTATCCAGGGCCTTCTGGTCCGGGTGGGCGAAGAAATCTACTCCATACCCATTACCTCGGTTATCGAAAGCCTGCGGATCAAGCCCGAAGAAATCAGGATGATCGACAACTACGAAGTCTTTAATATACGTAACGATGTGGTCTCCCTGCTCCGGCTTAACCGGCTCTTCGGCATACGTACCGAGGACCATCAGGATTACAACTTTATCGTCATCGTCGGCACAGCGGAAAAGAAGATGGGCTTCATGGTAGACAGCCTCATCGGCGAGGAAGACGTGGTTATAAAACCCCTGCGGGATCAGTTCACCAACTCTCCGGGAATTGCCGGAGCGTCCATACTGGGAGACGGTTCAGTTTCCCTGATCATCGACGTAAGCCAGCTTTTGGAACTGGGACTTCACCAGGAGATGGAAGCGCGGCGTGTCCGCGAAAACTATTCCCGGTAGCCCGGCACAGCGAGGAAAAAAATGGCAGTGATAAGAGATTTGGCGGAGGTTAACGCCGAGCTACAAGCCCAGAAAGAACGGGCGGATACGGTCGATTTCAAGATGATTACCTTCTCCTTGGGCGGCAAGGATTACGCGGTGGATATCATGAATGTCAAGGAAATCGCCAAGGCGGATAAGTTCACCTATGTTCCCAACGCCGCGTCCTTTGTCCGGGGGGTGTACAACCTCCGGGGTGATATCATCCCCATTGTGGACCTCAGAGCCTTTTTCCACCTTCCGGTGGATAAAAAGCAGGATGGTCTTGAAAATATGCTGATCCTCCGTATTGAGGATCGGGTATACGGGACCATCGTGGATAAGATCGACCGGGTGGTGGGGATCAATTCCGACGCCATCCAGCCGCCACACCCCATTTTTGGGGATATTAACATCAAATACATCAGCGGCGTGGTGGAAAAACAGGGGGAACTCTTTGTCATCCTGGACGTGATCCGGATCTTTACCCAAAGCGAAGAAGACAAGGCCAAGCCCCGGGGCCAGGCTATACAGGAAGGCATTGCCCCCGCAGCGCCGGACAATTTCTTCCCAGCCTCACAGGCCGGCGGCGTTGCGGCTGCCGAGCCGGTTTCAGCTCCCCGGGATTCGGACCTGGAGTTTATCAAGGAAAGCCTGGGCGCCCTCAGACATTTTAGTTCCGGCCCCCTCAACGAAATGTGGATACGTAAGCGCTTTACCGAATGGACCACCACCCACGGCGGCAGCGATATCCAGCTTAAGAACGCCAATGACGCCGATGAATTCCTCCAGACCTTTACATCCCCCGGTACCGGGACCTTCTGGAACGATGACTACGCCTATACCCTTAAATCGGTCCTGCCGGATCTGCCCTCCAACAGTATCCAGGTTTGGGACCTTGGCTGCGGAAAGGGCTATGAAACTTATTCATTAGCGTGTATACTCAAATCACGGTATCCCGATGGGCACGTCAAGATTTGGGCCAACGATAGCGACATCATGTCCATATCATCGGCGCCGAATATGACCTTTGACCTGGAGGATGTACCTGAATATTGCCGGGCTTTTATGACCAAGGGAAAGAATGGGTATAGCTTCAACCCCGCCATTAAGGATTCGATACTCTTCGAATACCATGACGTGTTGAACGATAACCCCCTTCCGGAATTGGATATTATTGTTGCCCGGGATTTACTTTCCTTCTTTAATGAGCAGCAGCAGGAAAAAGTCATGGGTGATTTTTCCGAAAAATTAAAGACCCGGGGGGTAATTGTTCTGGGGACCAATGAGACATTACCGGAAAACCAATGGCTTCCCATTGGAAAAGGCAGTGTTTCCGCATTTATGCGAACATAATAGCAAAACTAAGAAGGAGTATGTCATGAGAGTCGAATATATCAATCCCTTTGTTGAAGCCGCTTTTAGTGTTTTAAAGGAAGTCCTTAATACGGACGTAAAGCGGGGGGATCTGTACCTTAAATCCACCACCATGTCCATCATGGGAGTCGCAGCCCTGGTAGGTCTTGCGGGGGATGTGGAAGGCCGGGTGGTCTTCGACATGACCAAACAGACCGCCCTGGGTGTTGCGGGCGCCATGAACGGCGAAACCTTCACCACCATGGATGAGCTTGCCAAAGCCACCATTCAGGAGCTGGCCAACATGATCACCGCCCAGGCGGTAACCAAGCTCCATGACCTGGGCTTTAAGTTCGACCTTACCCCACCGGCCCTCTTTACCGGTGAAAATATGGAAATCTCCAACCGCGAGGTAGAAGCCCTCATCGTCCCCATGGAGCTGGGCCCCATCGGTAAGATCGAAATCAATGTTGCCGTCCGGGAACGGGCGTAAAACCAGCGTCCTCGTTTCTTAAGCCCCTGTCGTTTCTGTTGACAGGGGCCATATTTTTCTGTTATATATGATGAGTACCCGGGCGGTTAGCTCAGTTTGGTTAGAGCACCTGCTCGACACGCAGGGGGTCGATGGTTCAAGTCCATTATCGCCCAAAAAGACGCTGTTCATTCGGACAGCGTCTTTTTTTCTTGGAACTTGATTTCTTAACGCGTAAGATTGACACCCCTATGGTTTTTCTGCATAATATATCGCTATATAGAAACATCGTTTTAAAACATCTTAATTAGGAGAAAAAACTTGAGTATTCAATTGGGTATCCTTATTGTGTATGTGGTGGTGTTGATTGGCATTTCCTGGTGGTCCACCAAACTGCAGAAAAGAGCCAGCGGCAGTAAAATGCTGAGTTATTTGCTGGCGGGCCGGAATATGCCGGCGGTGGTCATCTGTGTCATGCTGGTAGGCCTGGCCGTGGGCGGCGCTTCCACGGTCGGTGTGGCTGAAACAGCCTATAACGCCGGGTTTTCCGCCGGGTGGTACAACGCCGCCTGGGGTATGGGAGGCATCGCGGTGGGGCTCTTCGTGGCGAAGTTCTTCCGCAAGATGAGCGTCAAGACCATCCCCGAAATGATGGGCCTTATGTTCGGGCCCAAGACCCGGTTTCTCAGCGTGGTCAACCAGCTTCTGGTGATGATTAGTATTACCGCCCTGCAGTATGTGGCCGGGGGTTCGATTCTTAAGGCCCTGCTGCCGGATATCTTTACCTTCCAGGGCGGGCTTATTACCACCGCGCTTATTTTCATATTCATTACCGTTGTGGGCGGTTACTGGGCCAGCGGACTTACCAATATCATCAATGTGGTTATGATTTACATTGGCATCATTGCGGCGCTGATTAATACCCTCGGCGTCTTCGGCGGGATGGAAGTCATCAAGCTTACCCTGCCTCCCCCAAGCGCGGCATGGTTTCATCCCATTTCCGGCCTGGGGATAGCCGTTGTGGCGGGTTATGTGGCGGTCATGGTGACCATGGCCATCACTACCCAGGCGGTGGCCCAGATTAGCTTTGCCGCTAAGGATGAAAAAACCGCCAAGTGGGGGTTCCTCGCCGGGGGCTTAATCATCCTTCCCGCGGGCTTCCTCTGCGCCTTGTTCGGAATCATTGCCCGGTCCCAGTTCCCCAACCTGGAAAACGCGGCCATGGCCCTGCCTACTATTGCGGCCCAGCTTTCACCCTTTGTGGGCGGGATCTTCCTAGCCTCCCTCTGGGCTGCGGATATCTCCACTGCGGTGGCCCTGCTTATGGGATGTTCCACCCTGGTCCTGGAGGATATCGTCAAGAAGGTCTACACCAAGCCCATTAAAAAGGAGCATGAACTCCTGGTCTCCCGCCTGACGGTGTTGGGGGTAAGTCTCCTCTCCTTCCTCCTCGCCCTGACGGTGGTCGGTATTCTGCGGACCATTACCACGGCTCTGGCGATCACCACCTCCTTCACCCTGCTGATTCTATCGGATATCTATTTCCATAAGCTCAACCGAAAGGCCAGCGGTTTCTGGATCGTCCTGCTCTCCCTCCTGCTCTGGGTGATCTGGACCTATCTGCCCCAGTTCCGTATAGGGCCGGCGCTGATCTACATGGAATGGGTGGGCTGCGGCGCGCTCTTTATCCTCTTTGCTATCTTTGCCAAGGAGCCGGCGAACCGGTTGGTACCCCAGGTGGAAGAAAAATGAGCAGGACAGTAACGTTCGATAATTTGGTTAATTTTACGAAAACCGTTCTACTGCGCTGTTACGGCTACTCCGAAAAGGAGGCGGATGTTACGTCCCGGGTCCTGGTGGAAGCGGATGCCCGGAACATCCCCTCCCACGGCGTATCCCGGCTGGATTTTTACCGGAAGAACATCCAGGGCGGTTTTGCCAAACCCGGCGCCGAACCGGAGCTTGTCTGGCAGACCCCCTCATCCCTGGTGGTGGACGGCCATGACGGCATCGGCTCCTACATCGCCGAATGGAGTGTGGACAAAACCATTGAGCTGGCCAAGCAGTCCGGAACAGCCTTCTGCGCGGTGCGGAATTCCAACCACTACGGCATAGCCGGGCTCTGGGCGGAAAAGATTGCCCGGCAGGATATGATCGGCATGGCCTTTACCAATACCCGGACCTGCGGTATCCCCACCTACGGGCGGGAACGGGTCCTGGGGACCAATCCCATCGCGGTGGCCATCCCCGAGCGGGAAGACCGGATCTTCCTGCTGGACATGGCTACCGCCACGGTGGCCCACGGCAAAGTTGAAGTCTACGACCGGCGGAAAAAGCCCATGCCCCAGGGTTGGGCGGTAGACGAGAACGGCGTTGGCACCACCGACGCCACCGCCTTCGAAAAGCTCTTCTATGCAAACCCCCAGTACGGCGGCCACCTTTTTTTAGGGGGCGAAGGGGAAGAGAACGGCGGCCACAAGGGCTTCGGCCTGGCGCTGCTGGTGGAGATCCTCTGTTCCGGCCTCTCCCTGGGGATGAGCAGCCTCAATACTTTCCAACCGGGAAAGGGTTCGGGGATTACCCACTTCTTCGGCGCCATGCGGCTGGACCTGTTTGGCCGGAGCGGAGATCTGAAGGACCATGTGGGGGACATACTCCGGGATATCCGTGTGGGCGAAAAGGCCGCCGGCCAGGAGCGGATCTACATCCACGGCGAGAAGGAAGCGGAGTCCCGGGCAAAATCCTTAAAAGAAGGGGTTTTTATTGATGATGCCACCACTGAATTCCTGGATTCCCTTGCGAAAGAGGCCGGTATACCGATAGTATAGGTATATGATCTCAGGCGAAAGTGCCCGCTACACCGTAAAACGCATCCTCCTTTTGCTTCTAGGCTCTATTCTGATGGCCTTTAATATCAATACTTTTGTTCACGCCGGGGGCCTTATCCCCGGGGGCTTTACCGGCATCACTATCCTGATCCAGCAGATAGGCAGCCGCTTCTGGGGTGTGGAAATACCCTTTAGTTTTGTCTACATCGGGTTCAACGCCATACCCGCGGCCATTTGTTTTAAGTATGTTGGAAAGAAGTTCGCCCTGTATTCGGTACTGGTAATTGTGGTAAGCGGTTTCCTCACCGACTGGATGCCCAGGATGTTCATCGATTTCCTGCAGCTCCACGACATCCTGCTTTCAGCCGTTTTTGGGGGCATCCTTAACGCCGTAGGCATCAGCCTCTGTCTCTATGCGGACGCCACCAGCGGAGGCACCGACTTTATCGCCATATTTATATCCGAAAAGTACCACAAGGAAACCTGGAACTACATTTTTGCGGGAAACTGCGTCATTCTGGCCATAGCAGCCTGGCTTTTCAGCCTTGACAAGGCCCTATATTCGATTATTTTCCAGTTTGCCACCACCATGGGCCTATCCTCCCTCTACCACGGTTACCAGCAAAAAACCCTGCTCATAATTACGAACAAGCCCGACGAGGTATACACCCTGATCAAAGAACGGACCAACCACGCCGCCACCTCTTTCAAAGGCTTTGGCTATTTTGGTCAAGCCGAACGCACCCTCCTCTATTCGGTGGTCTCCGCCTACGAAACCGCCCCCCTGATTACCGCCATAGAAAAGCTCGACCATGGCGCCTTTATCAACGTGATACGGACAGAGCAGCTAAACGGCCATTTCTACACCAGACCGAAGGACTAGCCCCTCCCGGGAAATACGCTCGGAACATCGATCCAGGCAGATCGGAAATACGCCGGTGGGGGAGGGGGCGGGGAATCCCCACTGCGGGATGCCTGTAGAATCTGCTTGCGGAGCCCCTTCGGGTCTCCTCCAGCAGGGAATTCCAGAATATCCCGCAGCGGGGCTCCCCCGCCCCCTCCCCCACCGGCGCCTGTACGCATAACCTGTGTTTGAGCGTATTTCCCGGGAGCCGGAGGCGCCTAACTAAGCTTGGCCAAACTAAGTTTGGCATATCGTCCAGCGCCGGAGCTACTTAACTAAGTTTAGCGGGTGGAGTTTGTTTGCCGCGGTGTAGGCAGGGAATCCCAGCCCACACCGGCGCCGGAGCTACTTAACTAAGCTTGGCATATCGTCCGACGCCGTAACTATCTAACTAAGTTTAGCGGGTGGAGTTTGTCTGCCGCGGTGTAGGCAGGGAATCCCAGCCCACACCGGCGCCGGAGCTACTTAACTAAGTTTTGTACATCTTCCGGCGCCGGGACCACCAAACTAAGTTTGGTGCATTTCCTGAGGGGTGGAAACCGCCCAGTTTAGCGTAGGCGCATTGTCTAGGTGACAATGGCGGGCGGGGGGAGGGGCATCCCTGGCCGAGCACATTTTGGAATTCTCTGCTGGAGGAGACCCGAAGGGGCTCCGCAAGCAGGCTCTACAAGCGTGCTCGGCCAGGGATGCCCCTCCCCCTGCCCGTCTTTGCCGATTAATTACAGAAAAAACATATTTCACGACAAATTTCGAATATTTGTCACCTAATCTATTGACATTTCCACCCACATCGCTATCCTTTAAGTATGACAAAATATTGAATATTGTCATGCAACTAATTCCAGGAGGAAATAATGGTTATTAAGCCCTTAATCAGAGAAAACATTTGTATCAACAGCCACCCTACAGGATGCGCTCAGGCAGTAAAAAACCAAATTGAGTTTGTAAAGAATACCCTTGCCGAAGGCAGGGAACCGGAAGAAATAAATGCTCCCCAGGGAGCGCCGAAATTGGTTTTAGTGGTAGGCTGTTCCACCGGTTACGGCTTGGCCAGCAGGATCTCCGCCGCCTTCGGGTATGGCGCCGCTACCGTGGGTGTCTCCTTCGAAAAGGCCGCTTCCGCAACCAAACCCGGCACCCCGGGCTGGTACAACAACCGGGTCTTTGAAGCGGAAGCGGATAAGGCAGACCTGATCGCCATCACACTGGACGGAGACGCCTTCTCTGACTCCATGAAGGCGGATACCGCCGAGGCTATCCGGGAAGCAGCCCGCCGGGCAGGGATTGCCCCCAAGGTTGACCTTATCATCTATTCCCTGGCCTCCCCGGTCCGGGTGGATCCTAAAACCGGTATCATGCACCGCTCGGTGATCAAACCCACGGTCAACGCTTACTCGGGAAAAACTATCAACATGCTCACCGCCCAGATCCGGGAAGTCAGCGCCGAACCCGCCACCGAAGAGGAAATTGCCGGTACCGTAAAGGTTATGGGCGGCGAAGACTGGGAGCTATGGATCGAAGCCCTGGGAAAAGAGGGAGTCCTCTCACCCACGGTACGAACCGTAGCCTATACCTACCTGGGGCCGGAACTCTCCTGGGATATCTACAAGAATGGTACCATAGGCCGGGCCAAGGAAGACCTGGAACGGGCCGGCCGTATTATCAATCAAAAGCTTGCGGCTTCCGGCGGTGCGGCATGGATATCGGTAAACAAAGCCCTGGTAACCCGATCCAGCTCGGTTATCCCCATCATCCCCTTCTATATCGCCTGTCTTTTTAAGGTAATGAAGGCAAAGGGCCTCCATGAAGGCTGTATTGAACAGATAGTCCGGCTCTACCGGGACCGACTCTACACCCCGGAAACAGCCCAGAATCCCGGGAAGGTCCCGGTGGACAGCGAAGGCCGGATCAGAATCGACGACTGGGAGATGCGCGATGATGTCCAAAAGGAAACCTCAGCTCAGATGGCCAAGGTCACGGAAGCAAACATCTTCGAAACAACGGACCTCGCCGGTTTCAAACACGACTTCATGGAAATCCACGGCTTTGATGTTGCGGGGGTGGACTACGAAGCCGATGTGAACACTTTATTAAGCGATGAGACGGAAGAAGAATTAGCCCTTCGGGCATAAATAATATTTAAAAAAGTTAAACCGCAAAGGCGAATAGAATTATTCACTTTTGCGGTTTTATTTTTCTTTTATGGATAGGATTATTTACGCCTGCTGGGGCACAGTTTTCTTGCCGTGTTTTAAAGCGGCTTTGCAGGTTTTACAAATTTTGATCTTAGTTTTAGTATCACCCTCCCCTACTTCCTGTTCGTAGAGAATCTTTGTGTTTTCCCTGGAACAAACCGGACAGGTTCCCCGACCACGGGCAGCAAGCTCCCGAATGCCCTTACCTCTATGTGCTTTAGACATGTACTTCTCCCTTACTTAGCCGCCGGAGCGGTTTTTCTCGGCGCCTTAGCTTTGCCCTTAGCGGCAGTAGTCTTAGCGGCGCCCTTTGCGCTGTCCTTCTTTCCGTCGGTCTTTTTTCCCTTGGCATCAGAGGCGTCGGCCTTTTTCGCATCAGCCTTCTTGGCTTTTTTATCCGTGGTACCCTCAATGTCCAGCTTATAGTCCACCAGCTCAAGGATAACCACATCCGCAGCATCCCCCAAACGTTCCCCCAGCTTGATGATCCGGGTATACCCGCCGGGCCTTTCCTTCATGCGCAGGGCAATATCGGTAAAGAGCTTAGCCACAATGCCTTCGTCGTACAGCCGTGCAGAAACAATGCGCCGGTTGTGGACCGAATCAATCTTGGCCCGGGTGATAAGTTTTTCCGCACTTCGGCGGATTTCCAAAGCCTTGGCCTTGGTAGTCCTAATCCGCTCGTAGCGGAAAAGAGAGCCTACCATACTGCGGTGCAGCGCCTTCCGGCTGGCCGCCATCCGTTCAAGGGGATTAAAGCCGCTTCTATGATTCATCTTCTTCTTCCTTATGGGGGGCTATTTTAACCGCATTCTTCAACACATTGATATCGGTTATGCCAAAATTCAGATTCCACTCCTTGAGCTTTTCTTTAATCTCCTGAAGGGACTTCTTCCCGAAGTTACGGGTCTTGGCGATATCATCCTCGGTTTTCCGGGTTAATTCCCCAATGGTTTTAATGTTTGCATTCTTAAGACAGTTGGACGACCGGACCGAAAGTTCCAGTTCCTCTACCGGGGTGTTGAGGATCTGTCGAATCCGTTCATCGTCCTCATCCAAATCCTCGTCAAGCCCCAGGTTGTTTTCATCAAAGTTAATAAAAACAGAAAAATGATCCTTAGCTATCTTTGCAGCTTCTGCCAGAGCATCATCGGGTTTGATGGTTCCGTATGTCCATATCTCAAGAATCAGTTTGTCATAATCGCTGCGCTGCCCCACCCGGGTGGGCTCCACCGAAAACTTTACTTTCTTTACGGGGGAGAAAATCGCGTCCATGGGGATAGTACCAATCACATCCACATAGCGCTCATTCACCTCCGAAGGAATGTAACCCCGGCCAAGATCGATCTGTACTTCAAACTCAAGACGGGCGTCATCCATGAGGGTCATGATATGTTGACCAACGCTCAGTACTTCTATCTGACCAGTACGCTCAAAATCATCACTTTTTATCTCACCTTTTCCGGACCATTCGTAGAGGAGTATATCCTGCTCAATATCCTGGGGAAGCTTGAGCCGAATCTGTTTGAGGTTATTGATAACTTCCAGGGTATCCTCAACAATATTCGGAATGGTCTCAAATTCACTGGAAACACTGTGGGCAACCCCCTCGGCATCATACGAAGTAATCTTAACCGCCGTGATTGCGTAACCCTGAATTGCGGAAAGAAGGACCCTTCGCAAGGTATTGCCCACAGTCGTACCGAATCCCGGTTCGAAAGGAGCAGCGATGAACTTTCCGTAATTCGGTTTAAGCTCACCATGCTCAAAGGTGATACCTTTCGGGCGTTTGAATCCTTTAAGCAGGTTCTTACGGGCCATGGGAACTCCTTATTTTGAATACAATTCGACGATCATCTGTTCTTTGATGTCCGCCAAATCGGTAATGTCACTGCGGCGCGGAGAAGCAAGGAACTTTCCCTTCATTTCATCCGGATCAAGCTGCAACCAGGGCATCACCCCAGCCTTGCCGAATTCCTTAAGGGCTTCCTTTACAACCACCAGATTTCTGCTCTTTTCCTTAATCTCCACCACATCCTCGGGACGCACCAAAAATGATGGGACGTTAACCCGTTTGCCGTTAACCGCCACATGCCCGTGCAAAACGAATTGACGGGCCTGACTCCGGCTTACCGCAAAACGCAGCCGATACACCACGTTGTCCAATCTGCGTTCCAGTAATACAAACAAATTCTCACCGGTAATGCCGGGCATACGGAGTGCCCGCTCAAAGAAGAGACTGAACTGCCCTTCCTGCATACCGTAGATTCTTTTAAGCTTCTGTTTTTCCCGAAGTTGAACTCCATAATCAGAACGTTTCCCCGCCCTAGCTTTTGGATCCTTCCCCGGCGCAGGCCGTTTTTTATTGATCGGGCACCTATCACTCTTACAGCGATCCCCCTTAAGCATCAATTTATTCTGTTCTGCTCGACAAAGCCGACAAACCGGCCCGGTATATCTTGCCATGTTTCCTAAACCTCCCTCAAATGCGCCGTGTTTTCCGCGGCCGACAGCCATTATGCGGAATTGGAGTAACGTCATTAATAGACCTTACCTTAATACCCAGCGCGCCGAGTTGGCGAATCGCCGATTCCCGTCCAATACCGGGCCCTTTTATGTATACATGTACTTCCCGAAGGCCCACCTGAAGGGCTTTCGAAGCCGCC
Source organism: Treponema primitia (assembly GCF_046533075.1). Classification (GTDB taxonomy): domain Bacteria; phylum Spirochaetota; class Spirochaetia; order Treponematales; family Breznakiellaceae; genus Termitinema; species Termitinema primitia_B. The sequence goes on from NZ_JAJQRB010000051.1 coordinate 15,213, forward strand.
GTTTCCGTAACGGTTTGTGCGGCAAAGGGGGTAGATTTTTTTGCACCCCGGAAGCCTAAACCGCCGGAACTAGCCCAGGAAATAGCATTACCCATCAGATCGGTGATGGTCACAATGGTATTGTTAAACGTAGCTTGGATATATACGTTTCCCTCATAAACGGACTTCTTCTCTTTCCGCTTCTTCGTATTAGCAGCCACTCTTTCCTCCGCTATATTTGAACATTACTTCTTCTTCCCGGCCACGGTCTTCTTCTTACCCTTCCGGGTACGGGCGTTAGTCCGGGTCCTCTGTCCACGCAGGGGTAAGCCCTTGCGGTGCCGCAGGCCCCGATAACAGCCGATATCCATAAGCCGCTTGATATTAAGGGCGATTTCAGTACGCAGCCGACCTTCGACCTTATAGTCATTTTCAATGAACTGTCGCAGTTCGTTCAGCTCTTCCTGGGACAGGTCGTTAATCAGCCGCAGGGGATCGATCTTTGCCTTGGCGCAAATATCATCAGCGCTGGACCTACCAACTCCAAAGATATAGGTCAACGCGATGTTAACATGCTTATTCGGGAGGTCAACCCCCGCTATACGTGCCATAACTACTCCTAGCCTTGCTTTTGTTTATGCTTAGGGTTCTGACAAATGATACGAACAATACCATTCCGCTTAATCACCTTGCATTTATCGCAAATCGGCTTAACACTGGTTCGGACTTTCATCCTGCATTCTCCCTTAAAACCCCAGGATCTAATCTTAGGGTAAAATCCATTAAAACGAATTTGTTATAATTCGTCAACCTAACTACAAATTCCGGCCCCGTAAACGGCCCCGCTTGGTTAAGCCTTCGTGGTGGTGCATCTTTAAAAGCGCTTCCACCTGGCTCATGGTATCCAGATCAACCCCTACCAGGATTAACAAGGAAGTACCTCCCATCAGGTATGAAATTGATGACGGAAAATTGAACAGATGCTGTATGATAGTAGGAAGTACCGCGATTATCGCCAGATACAGGGAACCGGGGAGCACAATCCGGTTCAGTATCTTTGTAAGATACTCCTCAATTTTATCAGTCCGGATTCCCGGTATAGAACCGCCATTTTCCCGGATATTCTTGGCAATCTCTATGGGATTCAAGCTTACCTGGGTATAAAAATAGGCGAAAAAAATGATGAGCAATACATACAGTATATTGTACAGGGTACCACGGGGACTCAAAACCCGGGAAACCGCTGCGAGCCAGGCCACATTACCCCCAATAGTAGAGGCTATTTGGAGGGGGAAGGTGAGGATCGAGGAGGCGAAGATTACCGGAATAACCCCGGAAGGATTAATCTTAAAGGGAATGTAAGTATTCTGGGCGCCGTACATCCTCCTGCCTACCACCCGCTTGGCATAATGGACCGGTATTTTCCGCTGGCCTTGCTGCTCAAAAATGACCAGGGCTACCACGGCTACGAACATCACAAAGACTACGATTACAAAAACCAGGTTAAGGTCTCCGTTCCGTACGCGGCCAACAAGCTCCCACAATGCATTGGGGAGCCGGGCTACGATACCGGCAAAGATCAGCAGGGAAATACCGTTCCCGATACCCCGTTTGGTGATCTGCTCCCCCATCCACATAAGAAACATAGTCCCCGTGGTAACCGTAAGCATGGCTAAAAGGGTAAAGGGCAACATCCTTAAACTAAGGAGATTCTCTACGGTTCGGGAAATACTCTGGGCATACTGGGTAACCGCAAAGGACTGGATAAGACAAACCACCACCGTCCCAAGACGCTGGTAGGCCTGTATCTTCTTCTTCCCCCCCTCTTCCTGGGAGATCTTCTTCAACCTCGGGAAGACGATAAGGAGAAGCTGCATGATGATGGACATGGAGATATAGGGCATGATCCCCAGCATGAACACTGAGAAGTTAGAAAAGGCGCCACCGGCAAAGAAATCAAGGTAGTCTATGATAGCATTACCCGAATTCTGTTGAGAAAGGAAATAGGCGTTTAATTCCCGAACATTGATCCCCGGTATGGGAAGCACTGCCCCAAGACGGAATACGACCAATATCCCCAGGGTAAATAAAATACGTTCCCGAAGTTCTTTTACCCTGAAAATTCCTACCAATGGATTAGCCATTAATCATTCCCCACAGTTTCATTGGAAACAACGGTTCCGCCGACCTTCTCTATCTTCTCTTTTGCGGAAGCGGAAACAGCAACAAGCTTAAAGCTGAGTTTCTTGGTGAGATCACCATCGCCGAGGATCTTCACCGGATTGGCGCCCTTAACCAAGCCCTTGACGAGCAAAGTACCGGGCTCAACAGTTTCCCCGTTCTCGTACCGTTTTTCGATTTCCACCAGATTTACCACCTGAACGGTCTTCTTAAAAGGGTAGTTAGAAAATCCCCGGTGCGCCAGCCGCCGGTACAGAGGCATCTGACCGCCTTCAAAGCCCAAGTAAGTCTTTCCACCGGAACGAGACTGCTGTCCCTTATTGCCCTTACCGGCGGTAGTTCCCCTTCCGGAACCCTGGCCCCTGCCGATGATGCGTTTCTTTTTGTTAGCGCCTTCAGGGGCGTGTAAATCAAAATCGTGCATACCTTCTCCTTGTAGTTTTTCTTCGAAAAACTACGAATTCCAAACGTCTTAGGCGCTTGGAACCTCTTCCACCGTGACCAAATGGGAAACGACTTTCACCATTCCCAAAATCACGGGATTTGCTTCCTGCTCGGAAACGGATCCTACCTTCCGCAACCCCAGAGACCGGACCGTAGCCCGCTGCTTGGGAAGGGAGCCAATGACGCTGCGCGTCAGGCGGATTCTAATCTTTTTTGCCATACCTTAACCCCACAGCTCATTCAGGGACTTACCCCGGTTCTTGGACACCGCTTTGGCGTCCATCATACGGCTAATACAGTTAAAAGTAGCCTTGACCACATTATACTGGCTGGAAGCGCCGATAGACTTGCTGAGCACATCCGTAACCCCGCCGGCTTCCATAATAGCCCGTACCGGACCACCGGCAATAATACCGGTTCCGGAACAGGCGGGTTTTAAGAGGACCCGGGAAGCCTTGAACAAACCCTGGATCTCATGGGGGATGGTTCCGTTCTTAATGGGCAGCTTGACCATGTTCCGCTTAGCCTTATCAATGCTCTTGCGGATAGCTTCAGACACATCGTTGGCCTTACCAAAACCGTAACCCACGTTGCCTTTCCTGTCACCGACCACCGAAAGGGCGGAAAAGGAAAAACGACGTCCGCCCTTCACAACCTTGGCGGTACGGTTCAGCTTTACCAGCTTTTCGATAAATTCCTTGTCCGCAGGATCCCGGTCCCGATTCCGATCCCTGTCCCGTGAATGTTCCATTCCGCCCCCTAAAATTCTATCCCGGCTTTCCGGGCGCCATCGGCCATGGCTTTTACCAAACCATGATACAGATAACCATTTCTATCAAAAACAACAGCCTTGATATTTTTCTCAAGAAGCCGTTTTCCCATTACTTCTCCCAACTGCGCAGCGCCTTCCACATTGGCCTTAATACTTCGCAGTTCCTTTTCCAGCGTGGAAGCAGAAACCAGGGTATGTCCCTTAACGTCATCAATAATCTGGATGGACAGGGACCTATTGCTCCGGCTTACACTCATCCGCGGCCGATCGGCGGTGCCGGCGACGCGCTTGCGGATATGAACCTTCCGCTTAATCCGTTTTCTGTCTTTCTCGACCATTTTTCGCAGCATTTTCACTTTCCTCTTAGGATTCTCATTTCACGCCGGACTTACCGACTTTCCTTCTGATCTGTTCATCCTCATACCGGATACCCTTACCCTTATAGGGTTCAGGGAGCCGGAGCTTCCGAATCTGGGAGGCAAACTCGCCTACCCGCTGTTTATCGATACCGCTTATCGTAAGTTTACCGTTCGGTTCCGATACCACCGCAAGCCCCTCGGGTATGCCCACCAGAACTTCGTTGGAGTAACCAAGGTTCATGGTCAGCAAATTTCCATGAACTTCTGCACGGTACCCAACCCCGGTAATGATCAGGGAACGGGTAAAGCCCGTAGACACTCCGATGACCATGTTGTTCAGCAAATTGCGGTACAGGCCATGAAAAGACTTGGTCTGCTTTTCTTCGTTAGTTCTCTCCACCTGAATGGCACTACCTTTTGTTTCAAAGGTGATCACCGGGTGGTACTTCTGGGTTAATTTTCCCTTAGGGCCTTCCACGATGATTTGCTCATCCTGGAAACTGATCTTTACCCCCGCAGGAACCGTAACCGGTATTCTTCCAATACGCGACATATTTTTCCTCTTACCAAACGGTACAGATGATTTCTCCGCCGACTTTCTTTTCGGCGGCCTTCTTGCCGGTGGTTACCCCCATGGATGTTGAGACAATGAGGGTGCCGTAACCGTTATATACCCGGGGCATGCCCTTATAACCGGTATACACCCGGCGGCCTGGTTTAGAGACCTTCTCAATACCATGAATAACCGGACTGGTTAGATCATCATACTTAAGGAACACCCGGATAGTGTTAGCACCCTCCTGGTTAACCTTCTTAAAATTCTTGATATACCCTTCTGTTTTTAAAATCTTGACAATCTCAAGTTTTAGCTTTGAGGTAGGGATATCAACCTTTTCATGCTTTGCCATTCCGGCATTCCGGATTTTGGTCAGCATATCCGCAACGGGATCAGAAACGCTCATCCTTTTCTCCTACCTTACCAACTGGATTTGGTGACGCCGGGGATGAGCCCTTCGCTTGCTAACTTGCGGAAGCAAAGGCGGCACATTTCGTATTTCCGCAGATAGCCCCTGGCTCTTCCGCAGATACGGCATCTATTAACTTTTCTCGTCTTATACTTAGGCGTCCGCAACGCCTTTATAATCATCGCTTTTCTTGCCATGTATACCTCACTTCCTAAAGGGCATGCCGAACTTGGCGAGGAAGGCCTTTGCCTCCGCGTCAGTCTTCGCCGTGGTGACGATGGCGATGTTCAGTCCCGATACCCTTTCTATTTTATCAAAATCGATCTCCGGAAAAATAATCTGCTCGGTGATACCGAGGGAATAATTTCCATGACCGTCAAAGGCATTCTGATTCACACCTCGGAAGTCCTTAACCCGGGGGAGAGCTACATTCACCAACCGGTCCAAAAACTCGTACATCATGGCTCCCCGCAGGGTTACCTTGGCGCCGATTTCCTGGCCTTCCCGGATCTTGAAGTTAGCAATACTCTTGCGAGCCTTGGTCTTCACCGCTTTCTGGCCGGTGATGAGGGTAAGATCGTCGATGGCCGCATCCAGGAACTTCTTATTCTGAAGAGCCACGCCTACTCCCATGCTGACAATAATCTTGTCAAGCTTCGGTGTTTGCATGGGCGATTTATAGCCAAACTCTTTGAAAAGTTCCGGGGCAATCTGATCCTTATAAATCTTCTTAAGCCGCGGTTCGTAGTTCTTCATTATAACGCCTCTCCGCACTTTCTGCAGACCCGGGTTTTTGTATCCCCGTTGATCTTATACCCTATCCGGGTAGGTCCGCATTTTTTACAGACGATCTGCACATTACTGCTGTGGATCGCCGCTTCTATTTCCACAATCCCCCCCCGATCCTGCTGGTTCCGCCGCTTCTGGGCCTTCTTAACAATGTTGGCCCCTTCCACGACGATCCGATCCTTAGCCCGGAGGATCTTAAGGATCCGTCCGCTCTTGCCCTTATCTTTACCGGCAATGATCTGGACCGTATCATCCTTCTTCAACTTGAATTTATGCGAAGGGAACTTCGTTGCATGTTTCACTGCTTCAGCCATACCTAACTCCTAAAGTACCTCGGGAGCGAGGGACACAATCTTCATGTAGTCCTTCTCCCGCAGTTCTCGTGCCACGGGCCCGAAAATACGTTTGCCCTTGGGATTCAGATTCGCATCAATAATGACACAAGCATTATCATCGAATCGAATATAGGTACCATCGGGCCGACGGTACTCTTTGTGTGTACGTACCACCACCGCCTTTTCGACGGAACCCTTCTTTATAGTAGATGTCGGCAGGGCATCCTTTACCGCAACTACTATTGTATCGCCGATACTTGCGTATTTCCGTTTGGAACCGCCAAGTACCTTAATACACTGCACAACCTTGGCGCCTGAATTGTCGGCCACATTCAGGTAAGACTCCACCTGGATCATTTCTCATACTCCCTTAGCGCGCCCGTTCCAGAACCGCCGCAAGTTTCCAGCATTTTTCCTTGCTGACAGGACGACATTCAACAACCCGCACCCGGTCTCCGATTTTAGCATCATTGGTTTCATCATGAGCCTTAACTTTCTTAGTCCGGGTAATATACTTTTTGTACAGCGGATGCAGGGTCTTGGTAACCACCGCAACAACGATGGTCTTATCCATCTTGTCGCTCTTAACGACCCCCACAAACTCTTTTTTCCCACTTTCGGCCTTAGGCTCCGCCGATGCCGTAAGTTCCTGATCTGACATCATCTACTCCTTAGGCCTTTGCCGCCACAGCTTCTTTCAGCGCAGCCTTTGCCTGCCCAATCTCCTGCACCCGAATCATAGTGTTAAGCCGGGCGATTTGACGCCGCATGGTGCGCTTCTGAAGCGGATTTTCCACATGGCCAATAACCACCTGGAACCGGAGTTCCATATACTTTCTATTAAGCTCATCCCGCTTAGCCTTAAGCTCGGCGAAACTTAAATTCTTAAAAGAATTTTTCATACCCTGTTCCTACTTCCTACGCGCCAAGCTCAAGATCCGAGCGGGCAACAAACTTAGTTTTAATCGGAAGCTTCGCTCCCGCCAGGTTCATGGCTTCCTCCGCCAGACTCCTTTCGATGCCCCCAAGCTCGAACATAACCGTCCCGGGTTTTACCACCGCGACCCAATATTCCGGAGCGCCTTTTCCCTTACCCATGCGGGTTTCCGCAGGTTTCTTGGAATAGGGCTTATCCGGATAAATCCGGATCCACAGTTTTCCGCCCCGCTTTACGTGCCGGTTCATGGCGATACGGGCAGCTTCAATCTGCCGGTTGGTGATCCACATACGATCCATGGCAACCAGGGCAAATTCCCCAAAAGCCACGGTGTTCCCCCGGGTAGCGTTCCCAGGCATATTGCCGCGCTGCACCTTTCGGTGTTTAACACGCTTAGGACTTAACATAACTAACTCCTCGCAGGGGCGCGGTCGCGCTGCCGCTTCCGGACAAGGACACCCGCGTCTTCTTTCTGTTCCTTGCCGTATTTCATACCGTTATATACCCAAACCTTCACGCCAATGGCGCCGAAAGTGGTGTGGGCTTCCGCAAAACCGTAGTCGATATCCGCCCGCAGCGTGTGCAGAGGGATACGCCCTTCCTTAGATTCCTCCGTACGGGACATTTCCGCGCCGCCGAGACGACCGGAAAGCCGTACCTTTACGCCCTGAGCATTGCCCTTCTTGATAGCATTGCTGATGGCCTGCTTCATGGTCCGGCGGAAACTGCCCCGGGCTAAAAGCTGACGGGCAATATTCTGGGCCACAATCTGGGCATTGTTATCTGCGTTCCGGACTTCCTTGATCTTTATCTGGATCTTCTTGTTAACGTGTTTCTGGAGCTCCGCACCGATCTTTTCGATATTGGCGCCCTTGATGCCGATAATAACCCCCGGCCGGGCGGTGTGTATCACGATAGTGATACGTTGGGGGTGCCGTATGATTTCCAGTTCCGCAATATCCGAACCCTTGGTTTCGTTCATATTGACAATAAACTTGCGGAGCCGGAGGTCTTCATGCAGGGTGTCGGCGTACTCCTTCGGATCTACATACCACCGGGAAGACCACGTTCTATTGATGCCAATCCGCAATCCAATAGGATTAACTTTCTGTCCCATTTATTCCCCCGCCTTATTTGTCTCGTCAATCACCACCGTTATGTGGCACATCCTCTTCAGAAGCATATCCGCCCGGCCCCTTGCACGGAACCAAATCCGCTTCATCCGGGGGCCTTCGTTAATCAACACTTCCTTAATGTAGAGCATATCCTCGTCAAGCTGCTTGTTGGCGCTCAAAGCGTTCGACGCTGCGGACTTCACCGTCTTGCGGAGCAGCCGGGCGCCCTTGTGGGGTATATTCTCCAACACCGACATGGCCTCGGGGTATGGTTTGCGGCGAATCAGATCCGCCACGGGCCGCACCTTAAAGGGAGATGCGAGAAGGAATCTTGATATGGCCCGGTAACCGGACTTTACTTGCTTTGTTTCCATATATCATCTACCCCTTGGAGGCTTTCTTATCCGAACCCGCATGACCCCGGAAAATCCGGGTGGGGGAGAATTCACCCAACTTATGACCAACCAGGTTTTCCGTGATATACACGGGAACCCAGGTCTTGCCGTTATACACCGAAATAGTCCCCCCGACCATTTCAGGGATGATGGTAGAACAACGGGAATAAGTTTTAATCATTCTCCGGTCCCCGGCTTTACTCATGTCCAGTACTTTCTTATAAAGGCTCTTCTCTATAAAGGGCCCCTTCTTAATGGATCTTGACACCCGTTTCTCCTATTTCTTTTTACCACGGCTTACGATAAACCGGGATGAAGGCTTATGTTTATTCCGGGTCTTAAATCCCTTGGTGGGTTGTCCCCAGGGGCTGACCGGATGAATACCCTTGTTCTTTCCTTCACCGCCTCCGTGGGGGTGATCCACCGGGTTCATGGCCATACCACGAACCGTAGGGCGCACACCCAGCCAGCGTTTGCGGCCCGCTTTACCGAGCTGCACGTTCATGTGATCCTCGTTGCCCACGGTACCAACGGTGGCATAGCACTTCTTGAAGACCATGCGCATCTCACCGGAAGGCAGCTTGAGGGTAACATAATCCCCTTCCTTGGCGGCAATAAGCGCGCTGGAACCGGCGGAACGGGCCATCTGGCCGCCCCGGCCCAGGGTAAGTTCAATGTTGTGTACCGTAAAGCCCAGGGGAATGTTCTCCAGGGGCAGAGCATTACCTGCTTCGATGGGCGCTTCGGGGCCGCTCAGGATTGCTGCGCCGATCACCAAGCCCTTGGGGGCAAGGATGTAACGCTTTTCGCCGTCAATATAGTTAATCAGAGCAATATTGGCGCTCCGGTTGGGATCATATTCAAGGGTGACAACCTTTCCGGGTATGCCAATCTTATCCCGCTTAAAGTCAATGGTCCGGTAAAGCCGCTTGTGACCGCCGCCCTTATGCCAGACGCTGATACGTCCGTGAGAGTCACGGCCCGCTTTTTCCGGACGGCCCGTGGTAAGGGATTTTTCCGGTGCGGTGTGTTTGGTAAGATCCGAATAATCCAGGCTCTGCCATTGGCGCATTCCCGGTGTTATCGGCCTATACGTTTTAATTCCCATATATTTCCCCTACGTCCTTATCCTATACGCCCTCGAAGAGGCTAATCTTCTCGTCTTTTGGGAGACGGATGATCGCCTTCTTCCAGTTGGAGGTATACCCCGCCCGGTTCCGCTGCCGCTTGGGCTTACCGCTAACCACCATAACCGAACAGGAAATGGGATGAACATTAAAAAGCCGACGAACCGCTTCTTTTATCTGAATCTTCGTGGCCGAAGGATCGACCCTAAACACATACTTACCCTCTTCCCTAAGGTTGTTGGCCTTTTCGGAAAGCACCGGCTCAATAAGCACTTTTTCGTAGATGATCATTCAGCGGCCTCCCCTGCTTTTTCTTCGGCGTTATAAAAAGCACTCAGGTTTTTAGCGGCAGTTTCCAGGAGAATAACCCGGCGGCCGTAGAAAATATCATGAGCACGCAGACGGTTATAGGAAAGGAAACTGAGCCAAGGGATGTTAGCCCCGGCCTTCCTGATCTTGGCATCGTCATCCTTAAGGATGATCACAGTCCGCTGGCTATCGCCGAAATTCTTCAGCAGGCTTGCCAGTTCCTTAGTTTTTCCGGATTCGATGGAGAAATCCTCCACCACCTTCAGGGTATCACTCTGGGCCTTCAGGCTTAAAATAGTCTTCAGCGCAAGGCGCTTGGCCTTCTTCGGAATGGTATAAGAAAAATCTCGGGGCCTGGGGCCGAAAACAATACCGCCGCCAACCATGATGGGAGATTTTTTATCACCCCGCCGGGCACGGCCGGTGCCTTTCTGCTTATAGGGCTTGGCATTGGAGCCGTGAACTTCGCCCCGGTCCTTGGTACTGGCGGTACCCAGCCGTTTATTGGCAAGCTCATTATTAATGGCATACCAGATAAGATCTTCGTTCACCGGAAGGCCGAATACGGCGTCATCCAGGTCTATGCTGCGAAGTTCCTTACCATCTGTGGAATACACTGTCCGATTCATTGTTTCCCCGCCTACTTCTTCACCGCGGCTCTGACCACCACGAGTCCCTTGTTAATTCCGGGGACCGCGCCGCGAACCATGATAAGCTTATTTTCCGTATCAACCTTGATGAGCCGCAGACTAAGAACCGTTTTCTGCTCCCGTCCCATACGGCCGGGGAGTTTCATGTTCTTAAAGGTACGACCGGGATAGGTTGACTGCCCGGTTGAACCAGGTTCCCGGTGGAACTTGGAACCGTGGGAAGCACGGCCTCCGCTAAAGCCCCATCGCTTTATAACGCCCTGCATACCCTTGCCCTTGGAAACTCCGGTAACATCCACATACCGGACCCCTTCAAACACTTCTATACCAAGCTCATCACCATCGGCTACTTCTTTTTCAAAGTCCCGAAATTCTCTGATGCGCTTTTTCGGTTTGATGTTTTCCGAAAACTGCCCGGCATAGGGTTTGCTCACCCTACTCTGCTTCATATCATCAACCCCAAGGAGCACGGCGGAATAGCCGTCCTTATCCTCGGTTTTCCGGGCAACGACAGTATTAGGATCAATCCTCAGCACCGTTACCGGAACAAGGTTACCCTCTTCGTCAAAAACCTGAGTCATGCCCACTTTCTTGGCCATCAGCCCCAACATAGTAAACTCCAAAGCGGTTTTCAACCGCATCGCCCGGACTTGAATCTGTCCTTACTGCTTTATCTCAACATCCACACCCGCGGGAAGTTCCAACTTCATCAAGGAATCCATCACCTCTGCGGAGGGGTTAATAATATCAATCAAACGCTTATGGGTACGCATTTCAAACTGCTCCCGCGCTTTTTTATTCACGTGGGGAGAACGAAGCACCGTCACCTTGTTAATCCGGGTCGGAAGGGGTATAGGTCCGGTGACCTTGGCGCCCGCCTTCTGAACCGTCTGAACGATGGATTTCGCGCTCTGATCGATCAACTCCACATCGAAACCGCGTAATCGAACGCGAATTCGTTCCTTAGCCATTATTCCTCCGATGACTCGTAGTTTAATTTCCGGCTAAGCCGAAAATTAAACTACGCTATCAATCATTTCAATCGGTGTTATTCGATGATTTCCGTAACCTGCCCGGAAGCAACGGTTTTACCGCCCTCCCGGATAGCAAAACGCAACCCCTTTTCCATAGCGATGGGATGGATCAGGTCACCGATAATCTCGGCATTATCCCCGGGCATTACCATTTCTTTCCCCTCGGGAAGATTAACCGTACCGGTAATATCGGTGGTCCTGAAATAGAACTGGGGCCGATAACCGGAAAGGAAAGGCCGGTGCCGTCCGCCTTCATCCTTCGAAAGACAGTAAATCTGTCCCTTGAACTTGCTGTGGGGAGTAATACTGCCGGGTTTGGCCAGAACCTGTCCGCGCTCAACTTCCTTCTTTTCAACACCCCGGAGCAATGCACCGACGTTATCGCCGGCCTGGGCATCGTCCAGGAGCTTATTGAACATTTCAATGCCGGTAACAACGGTCTTCTTGGTGGGCCGGATACCGACGATTTCAATTTCTTCGTTCAACTTGAGCAAACCCCGTTCCACCTTGCCGGTTACTACCGTACCACGGCCGGGAATGGTAAACACGTCTTCGATGGGCATCAGGAAGGGCTTTGCATCTTCCCGGACCGGGTCGGGGAAGTAGGTATCCATAGCTTCCAGGAGTTCATCCACGCACTTTGTGGCCTCCGGATTATCCGGTTCAGTCATGGCCTTGAAGGCAGAACCTTTGATGATGGGAATCTTGTCCCCAGGGAACCCGTTGGCGGTAAGAACTTCCTTAACCTCTTCTTCAACCAGTTCGATCAGCTCGGGATCGTCCACGAGGTCAACCTTATTGAGGAATACGATCATATTAGGCACACCGACCTGGCGGGCCAGGATGATGTGTTCCCGGGTCTGGGGCATAACCGAGTCCGGGGCGGACACGACCAGGATAGCTCCGTCCATCTGGGCGGCGCCGGTGATCATGTTCTTGATATAGTCGGCATGTCCGGGGCAGTCGATGTGGGCATAGTGCCTCTTTTCGGACTGATACTCCAGGTGCCGGGTATTGATGGTAATACCCCGGGCTTTTTCTTCCGGGGCATTGTCGATTTCGTCGTACTTCATGACCTTATCACCGTATTTCTTACCACAATGCATGGTAATAGCGGCGGAAAGGGTGGTTTTGCCATGGTCAACGTGACCAATGGTCCCGACATTCATGTGAATTTTTGTTCGATTGAACTTATCCTTCGCCATAACGTGTCCTCCTTACGCTTTTGGGCACATAATTTAATTCATTCACTAAACACTCAAAAGAGTGCAAGACTAACCGGTAAACAGAGATTGTTGTTTATTAAAAGGAAAGAAGGGATGACAAGAGAACGGCGCTAAATCAACCGTCACTGTCCACCTTTCTCATCTTTAACAACCTTATCCATTGGGCCGCCGAAAGAACCGTATCTTTCAACATCCCACCACGATGATCGGTTTGGACTTTCAAGATTCCCGCGCCGTTTCACCAAACCATTTGCCACAGGCGGGCAACGGATACTTTATATTATAAAATCTTTCTGCTGCCTCCCTGATAGCCGCACAACGCGGTAATCATAATCCGGCAACTAAAACGCCGGACTTTTATTTCAAACAACCATTTCAGGGCGAACCCCGAATCTTCCTAACATATCCCGGAGAATCCAATGCAATTGGATTCTCTTCAAGAAAAAACCCGAAGGACTTTTTCTCTACCACCTATAGTGGGCAAAGGCCTTATTCGCCTCCGCCATCTTGTGGGTATCTTCCTTCTTCTTAAAGGCAGTACCGGTATTATTATACGCATCCAGCAGTTCCGCCGCAAGCCGGTCATCCATGCCATGACCGGAACGAGCCCGAGCAGCGTTGATGAGCCAGCGCATCCCCAGGGCTTCCCGCCGGGATTCCCGGATTTCCACCGGAACCTGATAGGTAGCGCCGCCAACCCGCCGGGATTTAACTTCGATATTAGGCTTGACGTTCTCTATGGCCTTGAGAAAAACCTCCAGGGGCTCCTTATCAGCTTTAGCCTGAAGGGTCGCCAACGCACCATGAACTATCCGCAGGGATATCGAACGCTTTCCCTGCCACATCATACGGTTCACAAACTTGGAAACCACTACGCTATTATACTTAGGATCCGGTAAAATACCCCGATCCTGGGTCTTCTTTTTACGTCCCATGACTGCCCCCTTATGCCTTAGGCCGCTTAGCGCCGTACTTTGAACGGCTGCGCTTGCGGTCTTCCACACCGAGGGTATCCTTGGCGCCCCGGATAATATGATAACGGACACCGGGAAGGTCCTTAACACGGCCCCCACGGACCAAAACCACCGAGTGTTCCTGGAGGTTGTGGCCAATACCAGGGATATAAGCGGTCACTTCCGTACCGTGGGAAAGGCGCACACGGGCAACCTTCCGCAGGGCGGAATTCGGCTTTTTAGGGGTAACCGTCATTACACGGGTACAAACCCCACGTTTTTGAGGACAGGATTGGAGAGCAGGAGACTTCGTCTTGGAGGTAACTTGCTGCCGTCCAAAGCGAACCAGCTGGTTAATTGTTGGCATGTACTAAAAACTCCCTTAAATTCAAAAGGCCTTCGATTAGGTAAGCCACTCTATCAAAAGCATAAAAAATAGTCAAGCGGTTTTTGGTAATTTTTTACTAACCGCGATAAAAGCCCTATGAGACAAAAGGCTTATAAGAATATACCAGAAAGTAGGAAGGAAGTGCAAGGGGTTTGGAGAGAAATTGGGGGGGAATTCGTGAAATTTGAACCAGTCGGGGAAAATAAGACCGCCCCGCACCGAGTGTGCTTGTACCGGGACATAATTGATCGTATAGTTGCCTTAGAAATAAAGTATGAAGGTAAATGCCATGAAAACAAAGCTAGATCGCTCAAGCCTGGGGCCCAGGGTGATCGAAAACAACGTTTTTAAGCCCAAAACCGAATTCGGCAAGAAACTACGGCTCTTACGAAGCCGGGCTATCGCCGAAGGGATGATTTTAAAATCCTGTGATGAAATTCTGGCCGAAATTGAGGTTGAAAGGCAATCATAGGGATGGCCAAAATCCGAACCTATCTTGATGCAAATGTCATTCTGAATGCCCTACAGGGCGATGAAGCCGTCTTATTCCTGTACCCGTTTATTTAAGAGCGCGGAAAATATTATAATCTTCCATATATATAACCTACGATCAGATGGAACCGCCACGGGACAACAGTAGGGTCTTGCTTTTTGGTATGAATAGACTTATTTTTCAAGGGGGGATATCAGCTATGAAATATGTATGGGACGGTAGTCTTGCCACGGGTCACGCAATGATAGACGAGCAACACCAACAACTCTTTGCAGCTATCAACGGGCTGCTGACAACTTGCGAAGAGGGAAAGGGTAAGGAAGAGCTGAAGAAGAGTCTGGATTTTTTAAATAGCTATACTATTAAGCATTTTTTTGAGGAGGAAACGCTCCAAAAAAAATACAAATATCCGGATTATCCAAACCATCAAAAATACCATGAAGGATTTAAAGAGACGGTACGAAATCTGTCCCACCAGTTAATTTTGTCAGGCGTCACGGAAGCGCTTGTCCGGGAAGTGCAGCTTCATGTCGGCGACTGGCTGGTGACCCATATCCAGGTACAGGATAAGAAGATGGCCGCCTACGTCAAGGAACAGGAAGCAAAATAACAGCTCAGTATACTTCCAGTTCCCCGGTAATAAAGGATTCCGGTTCAGCCCCGTCTTGGCCCTTGAGGAGCAGCTCTCCCCCGGGGCCTATGCCCCAGAGCCGGCCCTCCACTACCCGGCCTGAATCGGCGGCGCCGGGGAGGAACCGGACCTGTTGGTCTTTCATGTAGAGCCGCTCCCCAAGCCGTTCCTGCCAATCGCCGTTTTGCCGGGACGGCTCTTCCAGTTCGGCGTGGAGACGGTTCAGGAAGACTTCCAGCAGGCGGAAGCGGCTGTCCGGTTCAAGGGGCCGGCCCAATGCCAGGGCAATACTGGCCGCCTTGTTCCGGATATCCTCGGGAAATTCCCTTTGGCCTACATTCACCCCAATACCGATATACACGGTTTTGCCGTCCCCTTCGGTGAGTATCCCCGCGGCCTTGCCCAAAGGGGGGATCATCACATCGTTGGGCCACTTTACCCGGAGGCTGCCCTTGAGGGCGGGGGCAAAATCTTCAATGGCCAGCGACAGGGCCAGCCCGGTCCTGAGGGTGAGGGCCGGGGGAATAGACGCTATTCCGGAATAGCGCAAAAGTATGGTAAAGAGGAGATTTTGTCCCTTTTGGGCTTTCCAGGGACGGTTCGCGATGCGGCCCCGGCCCGCTTCCTGGACATCGGCCACCACCACCGTGCCATGGGGTTCGTTTTGGGCGGCAAGTGTCCGGGCGTCCAGCATGGTACTGGCCGTGGTTTCCAGGTTAAAAACCGGGGCGGAAAATGGATTATTCAGGGATATTTTCTTCGTTAAATACAATTTTTTATAAAATCCTTCTTTCATTCGTAAATAAAAATTAGCTTTTTTTCACAATACTATACCGGGTAACGCCGGATTTGTATAAGGTAATTACTATTTTATAGAGTATTTTATAAAATAGCGAGGGATAACCACGGACAAAGAGGAGAAGAAGAGAAACCACAGAGATCGCAGAGGAGACACAGAGGCCACAGAGGAAGAAAAGAGGAGGAAGTACAAGAAATCGCAGCACCCCCTGGAAGAAACCCTGGAATTGCCCCGGTTGGGAGGACAGTAGGTTAAGCCACTTTTACACATACTGTCTCAGCCGGTGTTGAATAGTCAAGGGCCGAATGTATCCGTTTCCGGTTATAGTAGGTCTCA
>NZ_JAJQRB010000052.1:0-110025 GCF_046533075.1 Treponema primitia
CGCAGGGGATGATTTTGTTTTTGTTTCTCTGACGCGGCGGTTGGGGGGGGGGGGGGGGGGGGGGGGTAGAGTTAGTTAGTTTAGTTACTATAGAAGCAACGTGTTCATGCTCTGTATCCGGAAGGACGCCAGGCGCCGTTTTGAAATCCCACATATATTGCAGTATATCTTGTTTTTGGCGGAAAACAGCTATCTTTTGTCCAGACTTGGAGGGGATTTTCTAGACTTTCTTCCAGGGAAGGGTGTCAGGCACCGTTTTTGTCCCTTTTCATAAATACATTCTTTATATAGTATGCCGATTTTTGTTTCCCCTTTATAACGAATATTCATAAAAACGGGTAGGCAATGTTGGCTATTTTGCCATCCAACCGTTTAAAATTACTATCTTTCTTTTTGGCATAAACGCAGGGGCGGCCCAGGTGCTCACTTGGAACCGCATCATCGGTTCCAGCGATAATTTCACCACATAATTCGATTGCTTCATCAATGATGATTTTCGGTACAGGCCATAGGCCGTGGCCTCCCCACATAACATCAAAATAGGGCTGAAATCTTTTGAAGTGTTCCAGGCTTTCTTGATATTCGTGTATCGGGGTTGAATGGGGGAGAAATAAAAGAGTATTGCTGTTACAGGCATCCCCTGAAAAAACAATTTTGTTACTACGATCCAGAAGGACAATGCTGCCCTTGGTATGTCCGGGGACGGAAATCACTTCGATATTCCGGTCCCCCAGGTCAAAAGTAAAACCATCATTAACGGGAAATGTTTTTATGGGCTTGGCTATACTAAAATCACTTTCCAGCAAAATAATATTTTTACCTGATTTTTTTATACCATTTTTAACGTATTCTATTCTTCGTTCTTCCGTTTCGTATATCAGAGGAATGTCAGCGGGATGGATAAAACAAGTATCAAAGTCAAAATTGCCCCCTACATGATCTATATGACCATGGGTATTCACTACGGTGATGGGTAAGTCCGTTAGTTCCCGGCAAAAAGCCCTTAAATTCCCTACTCCGATAAGTGAATCTATGAGGAGCGAATTAGTTTTCCCCTCCACAAGATAACACAACTCATTACCAAGACCGATGATAGCGGTAGTACGAGGGGCAATTTCATTCGTGGTAAAAAATTTTGAACCCATAAAATACTCCTAACCCATACCAGTATTGAAAAGCAAGTGCTTTTCAATACCATCTTATATGGTTCGATGCCGCCCTGTCGACTGGAGACGAAAGACGCGTAGCGGGGCTGCTCAAACGGGTTCTTGTGCACCCCCAATGCCCTTTCTTCAGTATTACTGACAAAGGCGGGAGGGGTCGGGGGCATCCCTGACCGAGCACATATGGAATTCACCGCCGCAGGAGACCCGCCTGCGGGGCTCCGGAGGTGGGTTCTACATGCGTGCGAGCGCCAGGGATGCCCCCGACCCCTCCCGATTTGCCGATAGTTATTCTTAATTTAGAACTGGCAAGAAAGCCCCGAAGACCCTATACTTAACTCATGCGTGAACTACTATGGGTTGCCACCGGTACGGGTTTCATTTTTCTCATGACCTGCCTGGGTTCGGCCATGGTTTTCCTCTTCCGCAAGCAGACCGGCAGGATCCTGCAGACCCTGTTCCTGGGATTCGCGGCGGGCATCATGGTTGCCGCAGCGGTGTTTGGCCTTCTGGTTCCGGCCATTGACGAGGCGCAAGCCAACGGCGGGGTAGGGTGGGTTCCTGCCGCCGGCGGCTTCATTATCGGGGTCTTTTTCCTGTTCCTCCTTGACCGCCTAATCCCCCATTTGCATCCCGAAACCAACACCCGGGAGGGCCCTTCTTCTTCCATGAAGCGGACCACCCTGCTTGTTTCTGCGGTAACCCTGCACAATATCCCCGAAGGGATGGCGGTGGGCCTGTCCTTTGCCCTGGCAGCCCAACATAGCGAAGATCCCTCCATGTATATCTCCGCCATTGCCCTGGCCCTGGGGATTGGGATACAAAACTTTCCCGAAGGCGCGGCGGTGGCCCTCCCCCTAAGGCAGGAAGGGCTGAGCAGCGTTAAAGCGTTCCTTATAGGCTGTCTTTCCGGGGTGGTGGAGCCCATCTTCGGCCTCCTCACGGTGCTTATTGCCGCCCTTATCGCACCCTACATGCCATGGCTCCTGTCCTTTGCCGCGGGGGCCATGTTTTACGTGGTAGTGGAGGAGCTCATCCCCGAGGCCCACCTTGGAGAACATTCCAACGCCGGAACCATGGCCGTTATGGCCGGCTTCCTCCTGATGATGATCCTGGATGTAGCCCTGGGCTAACCCAATTAAGAATAATCACGGACCACACGGACTAAGAGGAGAGAAAGAGAAACCGCAGAGGACGCAGAGGAGACACAGAGGACGCAGAGGGGGAGAAAGGGGGTACTTCTTTTTTTCCTCTGTGTTCTTCCCTCTGCGTCCTCTGTGTTAAATCTTTTTGTCCGTGAGGTCCGTGGTTATTCTTAAAGCCCACTTGACTATCCGAAGCCCTTTGTAGTATAAATTACTACTGTTCGTATTTTGAAGAAAGGATGATATACCATGTACGCTTTGGTTGAATTTAAGGGAAAACAGTACAAGGCCGAGAAAGGGGCCATATTAAAGGTTGACAGGATCGACGCCGAACCCGGTTCCGCAGTGGATATCGATTCGGTGCTTTTGGTTGCCAATGGAACTTCAGAGGTGACCGTGGGCGCCCCCTATGTGAAGGGCGTGAAGGTGTCCGCGGTGGTGGAAAGCCATGGAAAGGACGCTAAGATCATCGTTTTTAAGTATATGCCGAAGAAAGATTATCGGCGTAAGCAGGGGCACCGTCAGCAGTATTCTATCATCAAGATTGAGGATATTATCGGGGCTTAGCCCTCGAACCAAAGCTTAGATGATACGTGTCGAGGCGGCTTTGGATGAGGCGGGACTACTGAGGTCCTGCCGGGTCGAAGGCCACGCCGGGGCGGGACCAAAGGGCGGCGATATCGTATGCGCCGCCGTATCGGTCTTAACCAGGACGGCCTTGCAGGTCCTTTCCCAGCGGGAGGGGATCACGGTTCGGGGGGAAGCCCCTGAACGGGGAATTGTCAGAATAGAGATCGATTATACCGGCCCAGGGAGGGAGTTCCTTTCCGCAGCCGGGGCCTTCCTGTTGGAGGGGTTAAAATCGGTTGCCGGGGAATACCCGGATTATTGTACCATGCATATATCAACGGAGGAATGAAATGGCTCGGAAAAGGGGCGGAAGCGGCGCTAAAAACGGAAGAGATTCGAATCCCCAATACCTTGGGGTTAAGGCATCCGATGGGACGCCGGTAAAGGCGGGGACCATTATCGTACGGCAGCGGGGAACCAGGGTTCATCCCGGCGCCAATGTGGGCTGCGGAGGGGATTTTACCCTCTTTGCCCTGGCCGATGGAACCGTGACATTTACTACCCGCAGGGGCCGGAAACTAGCCGGGGTAGTACCCGCGGTGGTGGAATAGCCGCTGGTAACCCTCAGACGGAAATGCGGATCGGAGTTTCGATGACAATGATAAACGCGCGGCGTGCCGGGGGGTACGCCGTTTTTATTTATGATCGATAAATTTGCCGATGAGGCGTTGATCGAGGTTTCCTCCGGCTCGGGGGGTAACGGCTGCGTAGCCTTCCGGCGGGAAAAGTATGTCCCCCTGGGCGGGCCTTCCGGCGGCGATGGCGGCCGGGGCGGGGCGGTGGTCTTTGAGGTCCGCCGTAACCTGCGCACCCTGGTCCATCTGCGCTACAAGCAGAGTTTCAAGGCCGAAAACGGCCGGGACGGGGAGGGCTCCCAGCGTTACGGCCGTAACGGGGAAGATACGGTGATACCCGTACCCCCGGGGACGGTACTCAAGGATGCGGAGACCGGAGAGATTATTCGGGATTTTGGCCGCCAGGAAGGGTCCTTCCTGTTCCTCAAGGGGGGAAACGGCGGCTGGGGAAATATCCACTTCAAGTCGTCGGTAACCCAGGCGCCACGGAAGGCCCTGCCGGGAAAGCCCGGCGAAAAGCGGCGGCTCCGGGTGGAGATACAGATTCTGGCGGATATCGGTCTGGTGGGCTTCCCCAATGCGGGGAAATCGTCCCTCCTGGACCGGTTCACCAATGCCCGGCCTAAGATTGCCCCCTACCCATTTACCACGAAGATACCAAACCTGGGGGTGCTTACCCTGGGAGATCGGGACATCATCCTGGCGGACATACCGGGGCTCATCGAAGGAGCTTCGGAAGGGGCCGGCCTGGGAATACGGTTCCTCAAGCATATTTCCCGTACCGCCGCCCTGGTTTTTCTTATCGATCTGTCCCAGGACAATTACCTGGCAGCCTTTGATATCCTTTACAAAGAACTGGATGCCTTTTCGCCGGATCTGGTCAGGAAGCCAAGGCTCCTGGTTGGAACCAAAACCGATCTGGGGAATGGCGGGGAGATTTTCCCGGCGAAGCGGCTGGAGGAACTAAAGGCCCGGTATCCCGAAGAGACGGTGCTGGGGATCTCGGTGTTTTCCGGGGAAGGGCTGGAGGAACTGACCGCCGGCCTGGGAAGATTGGCCGCCGCCGGGGAAAAGGAAAATTGAGATTCGCGATCCTGGGGGGCAGCTTTAACCCCATCCACATGGGCCATCTTTTTCTGGCGGATACGGCCCTTTCCTCCCTTGGGTATGATAGGGTCATTCTGGTACCCGCCTATACTTCCCCCTTTAAGCCCGACGCCCAGGGCGCCTCCGCCAAGGATCGGTTGGATATGCTGATCGCCTCCATACCTGCGGATTCCCGGCTTACCATTGAGGACGGTGAAATACGGCGGGAAGGAGTTTCCTATACCATTGATACCATTAAGGATATCCTGGAACGATACCGGCCCGAGGGAAAGCCGGGACTTATCCTGGGGGATGATCTGGCCCGGGATTTCCACAAATGGCGGAGCGCCGCGGAGATAGTATCCCTTACGGATATCATCATTGCCCACCGGCTTTCTGCGGAGGACCTGCCCTTTCCTTTTCCCCATAAACGGCTGGAAAATGAAATCATGGAGCTTTCTTCGGGGAACATCCGGGATCGTCTCCGGAACGGAGAAGCCTGGAGCTATCTGGTCCCCCAGGGGGCGCGGCTCATTATTGAAGACCGCCTGCTGTACGGCCTGGGCGAACCGGCAAAGAGCCGGGAAGGCATCTCCCTGGAGCTTATTACGGGTATAGAAAATGCGGTGCATACCATGATAAGCCCCTCCCGGTTCCTCCATTCCCGGAACGTTGCCCTCCTTGCGGAGGATCTTTGCCGGCGTTTCGGCATGGATCCCCCCTCGGGTTACCTGGCCGGAATCGCCCACGATATGTGCAAGTCCCTTTCGGAGGAAGAATTGATTCGCCTGACTAAGCAGGATGGCCAACCGCTATCCAATCTGGAGGAAAAAAAGCCCTCCCTGCTCCATGCCCGGGCTGCGGCGGTATTGCTTAGGGAACGCTTCGGCATCCATAATAAAGATATCCTCGAGGCAATACGGCTCCATACTATGGTGGACACCGAAATGGGCCCCCTGGCAAAGGCGGTGTTTATTGCCGATAAAATTGAGGTTTCCCGGGAACATGTAAGCTCCGGCCTCCGGGACTTCCGGAGTTTTACCGGCCTGGACGCCCTGTTTGCTGCGGTTCTGGAAGAAACCGTGGCGTATCTCCGCTCCCAGGAACTTACCCTTTCCAAGGGAACGCTGCGCTTATTGGAAGTCATTAAAGGAGAGGCTTTTGAGAAAAACAAAGGCTGATGCCAGTGCTTTTCTTTTGCTGTTGATCCTTCTGCTCCTTGGGGGAGGGATTTCCTTCATCATTCTGGCCATGCGATTCGACCCGATTGAGGAAGCCCTTTCGGGGGACCGGGTAATTTCGACTCTTTTTATTATTGAGGGGAACAAAAAACCCCTGAGTTCCTACGTTCTGTTCTACTATCCGGCAACCCGGCGGGCGGCTGTCTTTGATATACCCGGTGAAGTAGGACTGATCATCCCGCGGATCAACCGGGTAGACCGGATTGATACAATGTACGACCCCCAGAGGATAAGCTTATTCGAGGGGGAAGTAGAAAATTTTTTGGGGATTGATGTAAATTTTTCTGTGGTGATAGATCTGGAGAACCTGGGAAAGGTGGTTGATCTCATTGAAGGGGTCGAATTGTTTATCCCTGCCCCGGTGGGAATATACGAAAAGGGCAACACGGTACTCTTTCCCTCCGGTGTAACCCGGCTGGATGGGGACAAATCCCGGAGTTACGTCACCTATGAGCTTCCCGAGGAGGACCGGGAACTGGCCCATTTCCGCCGGCAGCGTTTTTTCATTGGGTTTATTAAACGGCTGGGCGAAAAGGCCGAATACCTCAAGAAAACAACCGTTGCCCAGATATACCGGCCCCTGCTGAAAACGCCCATGGATCCCCGGACCCGGATTCGGCTTTTTGACGAGCTGGCCAAGATTGATATGGATCGGGTAAACATTCAGTCCGTGGGGGGTATTACCCGGGAAGTTTCGGGGCAGGTGCTCCTCCTTCCCCTATACGACGGCAGCCTTATCAAGGAAATTGTCCGCCAGTCCCTTGCAGCCCTGACGAGGCAGGGGGAGGGGACGCTTTCCGAGCGGGTTTTTACCGTGGAGATCCTGAACGGAACCGCCACGGCGGGACTTGCGGGAAGGACCGCGGATCTGCTCCGGGGCTTTGGGTATGACGTTATTTCCATCGGGAATGCGGACCACAATGACTACGAAGTCACGGAAATAGTGGATAGGTCCGGTTACGAGGACATGGTTAGGACCTTTGCGGATATCATCCGGTGCCGGAATATCCGGCGTGATTCGCTGACGCCGGAAAATATTGAACTGGGGATAGAGATAAATATCCAGAATCTGGAATATCGTTCAGACTTTACCCTCATCATTGGAAAGGATTTTAATGGAAGATACGTTTTGGGCGGATGATAAAAACACTGCCCTTGAATTGGCTGCCCTTATCAAGGAGCACCGTGGGGAAAGTGTTATTGTGATGGATCTGCGGGAAATCAACTATTGGACCGACTTTTTTGTGGTAGCCACCGTGTCCAGTAATACCCATTTACAGGGTTTACAACGGCATATCAAGGATTATGCCCATGAAAAGGGCATAGAAATCCTCCGGCGGCGGCGGAAAACCAATGCCGATGACGGATGGAACCTCACGGATCTGGGAAACATTGTGATTCACCTTATGTCGGAGAAATCCCGTTCATTTTATGAACTGGAGCGGCTTTGGAGCGCTGCGGTGATCATAAGCCCATAGCTCCGGCTATTCATCAAAGTCGTCGTCGAAATCCATGTCCTCTTCATAGTCGTCATCAAAATCGTCGTCGTCATCATCGTCATCAAAATCGTCGTCGTCATCGTCGAAATCGTCATCGAAGTCATCTTCAAAATCGTCTTCCATGTCATCAAAATCGTCTTCTTCCTCCAGATCGTCATCATCATCGTCATCCAGGGCAAAGAAGGAAGGAAACCTGTCATTGTACGTACTGCTTAGAACCATATCATTCTCCGTTAGAATATGAGGATTCCCTTGAAACATAAGGGGAAGGTTCAGTATCTGTCAACTGGTTTTTGTTGTGTATTGTATTTTTTTTTTGTATCCGCCGAAAAACACGGTTTATTTGACAAAAAAACGTCCTATAAGCCTTGACGTGAGCAGCTATCTGTAATACACTCTGTATTACAGGAGAAGAATGTCATGACCAGCGCCAGGTTACCTGAAGAACTAGAACAGCGTCTCGATATCGCCGTCAAGGCAAAACATATTACCAAGACTGAATTCATACGGGAGGCGGTGGCTGTCTATTTATCCCGGGAAGAGACCGAAAAAAGCTCCTGGGAGCTTGGGGAACCCTATTTTGGAAAATACGGCAGCGGGGACGGCGGCCTATCCGCAAACTATAAAACCCGTATAAAGGAAAAGCTCCATGCTAAACACCATCCTCATTGACGCAGGTCCCCTGATAGCCCTCTTTGACAAGGATGATACCTACCACGAACCGGTAATAAACTTCCTTCGCGGCAAAAACTATCAGTTTATCAGCACCTTGGCGGTACTTACCGAAGTTTGTTATATGCTTGATTTCAGTATCAAGGCCCAGACGGACTTCTTTGAGTGGGTGAACCGCCATGGACTTATCCTCCACGAAATCCTCCAGGAAGACCTTTTACAAGTATCATCGCTGATCAATCAATACCATGACTTACCCATGACGCCGGGCGCGGTAGCGCCCCTTGAATCCTTCCTATCGGCAAACTCTTTAGATGCCGCGCAAGCGGCTGCCTTGAAGGAGCGTATGGATTTTGCCGATGCGACCCTGGTGATAGCTGCGGAGAAGCGGGGCATCAGGTCCATCATCAGCATCGACTCTGATTTTGACATCTACCGCCTACCCGGGAAGCGGATGATCAAAAACGTATTTACCCAAGAATAACCACGGACCACACTGACCGCACGGACAAGGACGATAATGTAAAATGGTATACTTGACTTTTTTCAATCCGTTTATTATGCTATTAAAACTTATGGGGGTGTAGTGAAGCTGGTTTATCACGCTGGCCTGTCAAGCCGGAGATCGCGGGTTCAAGCCCCGTCGCTCCCGTCGGACCAAACGGTCCGCTAGCCCGTCCCATGGGACGGGTTTTTTTTTCGGGTAATAGCGCAGTTGGTAGCGCGCTTGGTTCGGGACCAAGAGGTCCCCGGTTCAAATCCGGGTTGCCCGACAAAATAAATTCTTATCCACAAAAGGCCGGATTTGAACCGGGGACCTGGGCCGTTCGGAAGGCGAAAGCCTTTCGAATGGTCGCGAAGCTGGAACCCGTCGGCGTCAGCCGCGACTCCCGCCTTTGTCTCCCCTAAATCAGCTTATTCCAGTCCGAAGGCGCAATCCCTGTCTTATTCTTAAAAAGCCGGGAAAAATAGTACTGATCCTCAAACCCCAAGCGATACGCCACCTCTTTTACCGATGCATCCTTCTGTTCCAGCAAGCTTTCGGCCTTAAGTATCTTTATATGGATAAAATACTGATAGGGCGTCATGGACGTATAGGTTTTGAATATTTCATTCAGCTTAGAGGTACTTACCCCAATCTGTTCGGAGATATCCGATAGGTTGACGGCACTGAAAATATTCGTTTCCATAAGATATTTCGTCTTTTCTACTATCTTTTGGTACGAATTTGGCTGATCCTTCCGCCGTTCCCGGGTCAGGATCTCCGCAAGCAGGGAAATAATCCCCGAACAGGCCTTTAACTGAAAGAGGGGGCGCTGGTTTTTGACCTCATCAATGATCTGGTTAAAGGTGGATATCATAAAATCATAGAGACCGACTTCAAAAAAGATCCGTTCCTTGGAAAGAACGCCCCTCTCCATCAATTTGATAAAATATTCCCCCTGGAAACCAACCCAATATTCATGCCACCCGATCTCAAACACCGGCTTATACCGGTGCCTCGTCCCCGGCAATAGGATAAAAGCAGAGCCGGGCATAAGGGTATAGACAGTCTCCCCGAGCTCAAGTGTACCCTGCCCAGCGGTGATGTATATTAGCTGAAATGTGGGCAGCACACGGCCTTCCGCGACCGACCGGAATAGGGCGGGATGGTCGTTTTTATAGGGGGGATACTCGATATTTGGGGGCGCCTCCATGCTGCCCACATTGGCGCAGACCATGCCCAGCTTCTCATCCTCTTCGCTGTAGGGAAGGTAATGCCAAAAGGGCCCCCGGGCATTGCCGGATTTTGATTCCACTATTCTATAATACAAAAAAAGGTGGTTTATTTCCATCCTCACAGGAGAAATATCCATTTACGTCATGAAAAATCCGGGGGAGACTAAAAATTAACGCTCATTAAGGAAGGAAGCTATGGAACGATTTGCGTGGAAGGCAAAACTGCTCCCGGGGGCTAAGGCGGAATACATTCGCCGGCACAACGAGATTTGGCCGGAAATGACTGAACTCTTAAACAATGCGGGGATCCACAATTACACCATCTGGTGTATGGGGGACGAGCTTTTCGGTTATTATGAAGCCGAAAAGGGGGTCGATTTTGCCGCAAAAGCGCAGGCAGGGAGCCCGGTAGTTGATCGCTGGAATGAATATATGAAGGATGTTATGCGGATGGAAATTGATCCCCAAACCGGAACCGCCTACCAATTGGAGCAGGTTTTTTTTCATCCGTAAATGATTTTTTTAAACTTTAATTAAGAGGTAGGAATGAGCCAGATAGCTCTGGGTTTATCGTCAATTGTAAAGACCTTTCCCGGAATCGTTGCTCTGGATGATATGAATTTCGAGCTCCGCGTCGGGGAAATTCACGCGATCTGCGGGGAGAACGGCGCGGGGAAGTCCACCCTGATGAAGGTGGTCTCCGGGGTTCATGCGCCGGATCGGGGAACTATCTCCCTGTTCGACCGGGAAGAAAAGATTACCAGCCCCCTGGACGCCTTTTCCAAGGGCATTGCCATTATTCACCAGGAAACCAGTTTGTTTGAGGAAATGACCGTGCTGGATAACCTCTTCCTGGGCCGGGAAATCATTAAAAAGGCGGGGCCTTTTACGGTGCTGGACTACAAGGCCATGGCGGAAAAGATGGGGAACATCCTCAAGGGTCTGCATATTTCCATTCCGGTGGATGAAAAAATCAAAAACCTCGGGATGGCCCAAAAACAGATGGTGGAGATCGCCAAGGCGCTGACCTTTGAATCCCGAATTCTGATTCTGGATGAACCTACCGCCTCCCTGACCCAGGAAGAAGTGGACGCCCTCTTTACCATTATCCGGGGTTTGCGGGACCAGGGGGTCAGTGTGGTGTACATAAGCCACCGGCTGGAAGAAATTTTTACCCTTTGCGACCGGGTCACGGTGATACGGGACGGGCATTATATTTCTACCCGGAAGGTTTCGGAAACCAATAAGGACGAACTGGTGGCCGATATGGTAGGCCGCAGCATGGACAGCTACTACCCCAAGGCGGAGGTGGAAATTGGAGGGGAGCTTTTTTCCGTAAAAGGTCTTGGGGCACAGGAACTGCTCCACGATATCAACTTTACTATCCGAAAGGGAGAAATACTGGGCTTTGCGGGCCTGGCGGGCTCCGGAAGAACGGAGCTGGCCCTGACCCTCAGCGGCTTTACCCCCCCGGTACGCGGAGAAATTACCCTGGAAGGCCGGCCGGTACGTTTTAAGAATTATCGTCAGGCAATGGAACAGGGGCTGGTGTACGTGTCCGAAGATCGGGGCAAGTACGGCATAATTGTTAACATGAGTGTTAAGAACAATATTGTCATGCCCCAGTTGGAACGGATCGCCCGTTGGGGGGTAATAGACCACGAGCAGGAATATACGGTGGCAGAAAAGATGCGGGAAAGCATGGGCATTAAAGCCCCGGACACGGACTTTCTGGTGATGAACCTTTCCGGGGGCAACCAGCAGAAGGTGTCGGTCAGCAAAGCTTTGGCGCTGAACCCCAAACTGCTTATCCTGGACGAGCCGACCCGGGGGGTCGATGTGGGCGCCAAGGCGGAAATTCACCGTATCATCAGCAAGATGGCTGTTTCGGGCTTAACAATTCTGATGATCTCCAGCGAACTGCCGGAGCTCATCGGGATGTGCGATCGTATTTATGTGATGAAGGACGGAACTATTGCGGGATGTTTTAACCGGGACCAGTTTTCCCAGGAAGAAATACTGCACATCGCCCTGGCTTCCGAGGGGAAAAAAGAGGCGGCCCTATGAAGCAAAAGATTCATTTTTCCGCCGAAGCCTATCTGGGCTTGTTTCTTTTGGGGATACTGGCGCTGTTGGCAATTTTTACCCCCGGATTTTTCGCCACCAACAATGTGATGAGTATGCTCAACCGGTTCAGCTATATTCTCATTGCCGCCATCGGTATGAACCTCATCATTCTAACTTCCAATATTGATGTTTCCGCGGGAAATCTGATATCCGTGGTCTGTCTTACCATTGCCGCCCTGGGGAAACTGAACGCGGGGCTCCCCATCCTGCTGCCCGTGGCCATGGTCATGGGGGCTTTACTCAGTTTGATAAACGCCCTGTTCATCACCAGGTTCCGTATCCCCGCCATAGTGGCGACCCTGGCGACGGCCCAGCTTTTTTCCGGCGTGCTGCCCCTGATCGTGGAGGGTTCCATCTACGATCTGCCCCGCAGCTTTACCTGGCTGGCCTTTGAAGCCAAATTCCTCGGGATAATACCGGGGAGTGTGCTTATCATGATCGTGATTACCATCATAGCATTGCTGTTTATGAAGTACTCCCGGTTCTCCAAAAAAATCTACGCCATTGGTAATAACGCTGAGGCCGCCCGATTGACGGGAATCAATGTTAATAAGGTTGTGCTGGTCGCCTATGCCATAGCCGGAGCGCTCTTCGGGGTGTCCGCCACCATTATTGCCACCGCCAGCCAGCGGGTAACCACCACCATGGGTACCGGGCTGGAGATGACCTTTATTGCGGCGGTTGTCCTGGGGGGTACCAGCGTTGCCGGGGGCAGCGGCAAGGTACTGGGAACCGTGTTTGGCGCAGCGGTGCTGTCTGTTATCGCCCCGGCGGTAAACTACCTGGGGATCAGTTCCGACTGGTCCGACGCGATCATGGGCGCCATCATCATATTTGCGGTTATCGTAAGCGCCCTGCGCTTAGAGGGACGGAAACAGGCAGCGCCCGCAGTAACAGGGGGGGCTTCCCTATGAAGCGGAAAAAACTCAAGTTTACCTTTACCTGGGCGCTCATAATACTTCTGTTGGCGCTCTTTGTGGGGATTGCCTGCATCAACAATGTTTTTCTTTCCTTCGACTATCTTGTGGGGGTTATGCTCCGCAATATTGTTGAAATCGGTATGATGGCCCTGGCGGTTACCCTTATTGTTATTACCGGGGGGATCGATCTTTCCGTGGGGTCCATCATGGTGCTATCCGCCATGATAGGCGGTATTGCGGCGGCCAGGGGCGGAAATGTCCTGGGGGTTTCCGCAGCGCTGCTTACCGGAATTGCCTGCGGGCTCTTTAACGGCTTTTTAATTGCCCGGATAAAAATTTCGCCCCTGGTGACTACCCTGGCCACCATGTATTTGTACATGGGACTTGCCCGGAGCTTCTCCCACGGGGACAGCGTCTATTCCTACCCCGCAAGCCAATGGCTGGGCTCCACCGATGTGGGCGGCTGGGTTCCGGTGCAGATATTCTTCTATGTAATACTGGCGCTGGTGTTTTGGTTCATCCTGGCAAAGACCACCCTGGGCCGTAAACTTATCGGCATCGGGCTCAACGAAAACGCCACCATGTTCAGCGGCGTAAACACCCGCCGGGTAAAGATGATCATCTACGTTTTAAGCGGCCTGATCTGCGCCTTTGCGGGGCTTATCTGGCTGGGCAGGTTTACCAGCATCAAATATGACGCCGGTACCAGCCTGGGTTTAAAGGTTGTTACCATAATTGTGCTGGGGGGTACCAGTATTATGGGCGGTATCGGAGATATGAAGGGCACCATCCTGGCGACCCTTATCATTGCGGTTCTTAACAGCGGCCTTACGGTACTTAATATTCCTATCGCCGCCCAGACCATTGTGCACGGTCTTATTCTGGTAATAAGCCTGGTAAGCTACTTTATCCTAAACAACAGGGTGACCAGGAGCCGCATTGTGAAAATAAAGCCCCGGACCGGGGCAGTATAAACATGTGTTTTCGGCGGCGCTGTGCCGCTGATTATAAAACCAAATTCAGAAGGAAGATTATGAAGAAAGTTTTAGGAACAGTATTGGTACTATTCGTAGTGTGTTCGGCTATAGTGTTTGAAGGCTGCAGCAAGGATTCGTCATCGGGAACGCTCAAGATCGCCATGATGCCGAAGTTCAAGGGCGAAAACTATTTTGACGCCGTTAAGATTGGCGCCCAGGAAGCGGTTGACGAACTTAACAAAAGCGGGAAGGTAGTAGATTTCCTGTACGACGGTCCGTCTCAGGATCAGGCCACCAATCAAAAACAGGTGGATATCCTTGAAGGATGGATTGCCCAGAAGGTCAGTGTTATCCTCGTTTCCCCCAACGATCCCACCGCCATTGCGCCGACATTGAAGAAGGCCCAGTCCCGGGGTATTAAGGTGCTTACCTTTGACGCCGATGCCCAGGCGGACGCCCGGGATCTGTTTATTAACCAGGCCGTCTCATCGGGCATTGCCCTGGGTCTTGTCAAAAGCGCTGCGGATAACCTGAAGCTTAAGGGCTATGGCCCGAGTGCTCCGGTGAATGTGGCCCTTGTTTCTTCTGCAAAGACCGACGCCAACCAGCAGGAATGGCTTGCGGAGATCAAGAAGCTTCTGGCCGCCGGTGATTACAATTGGTTAAAAATCAAGAATGAAGACTCCGATGTGTACTACCCCGGCCCGGACGAGACCGCCACCCAGTCCCAGAGCGGCACCCTGATTGGCCGAATGGGCCCCGGCGCCGATCAGATCCAGGCGGCCATTGGCCTGACCTCCATGGCATCCCCGGCCTTGGGTTCCCAGTATGAAGCGGCATCGGTAAAACCGGATGTTTCCAAAACGGTTATCACCGGTCTGGCCACGCCGAACGCGCTCAAGTCCTATATCAAAAACTCCGCCAATCCCCTGGATGCGGGAGTTCTGTGGAGCTGTATGGACTTAGGCTACCTTGCCATACAGAGCGGTTATCAGCTGGCGAAGGGAACCATCACCGGTTCCTCGGCATCCCTGACCGCCGGACGCATTGGCCAGCGGGACATATCAAACAAGACCATAATCCTCGGTCCTGCGCTGATATTCGACAAGAACAATGTGGATCAGTTTAACTATTAATTATTCTGCGTAACAGAAGGGCCTGTCCGCATTTCGGGCAGGTCCTTCCCATCGCTGCCCCAGGAGGATAGCCCGATGAATTCCAAAGAAAGAGTTTTTTCCGCATTTAAAAGAGGAGGCCGGGGTTCCCCTCCGGACCGTGTTCCCTTTCAGTTTGATCTGTGCAGAAGCCTGACGGATCACTTTGGTAAAAAACTCGGCATAAGCCCAAATTATACTCCGTCTTACTACGAAGATTTGAGTTATCGTATTTCTGCGAACGAAATCCGCACAAAAATGGGCAGCGATTGTGTGGTGGTGGGCGGACAGGTTGCAAAGGGGTTTACCCCGAAACCGGTCAGGGATGCTATTACGGCCAATGAATTCGGTATGCACATGAAGCCCACCCCCCTGTATGTGGAGGTGGTAAAGTGTCCCCTGGAGGAAGCGGAAACCGCGGCGGAGGTGGAAGCATACCCGTTCCCGGACCCCCATGCGCCGGGCCGAATGGAGGACGCCAACCGGGATATTGAAAAGTTCGGGAAGGATTATTTTATTATCGGGGATTGTGAGCTTTCCCTCTTTGAGCTTGCCTGGCATTTAACCGGGCTTGAGAAGTATCTGATCGGCATGGCTTCCGAAGATGAATGGATAGAAACGCTGAATGACAAGGTTGAATATTTTACCACCGGCATTGCGGAACAACTTGCCCGTGCCGGGGTGGATGCGATCTGGTTTGGGGAAGATCTGGGCAGCCAGATTTCAACCCTGATTTCCCCGAATATGTGGCGGAAAGTATTCAAGCCGCGCCACGAGCGGATCATCAAAAGGGTACGGGCCATCAATCCTGATATCCTGCTTATTATGCACAGTGACGGCGCCGTCGCCCCCCTGCTTGACGATTTTATCGAGATGGGCATTGATATTTACAACCCTGTTCAGCCCAATGTTCCCGGATCGGACCCTCAGGAGCTGAAGGACAAATACGGCGAACATATCAGCTTTTTCGGCGGCATAGACCAGCAGCGGCTGCTGCCCGAAGGGGATCTCAAGAAGATCGAAGCGGATATGCGGAACCGCGCCGCGATTCTGGGCCAAAACGGCGGCTACCTCATGGCCCCGGCCCATATCATTCAGGCGGACGTGGCCCCGGAAACCGTGGAAGGTATGCTCCATATCGCCGCCGCTCTCTGAGTGGTCCAAAGTCCGATTCTTTTTGTAAGCTAGTATACATTCACCCCTCTTTCAGGTATAAATTTCTAAGTCGTATATTACAAGGAGAAGATATGGCCGCTTCTAATATTCAGACCCTAATTGGCATGGGCGCCTACCTGGTGGTGATGATTGGCATCGGGTTGTGGTACGCCAGACGAAGTAACAGCAGTCCCGAGGAGTATTTCCTGGGGAAACGGGGACTTGGGCCATGGGTGGCCGCCATGAGCGCCGAAGCGTCGGATATGAGCGGATGGCTCCTGATGGGTCTGCCTGGGGTGGCCTATTTTACCGGAATGGGAGAAGCTTTTTGGACAGCCATCGGACTTTTTATCGGGACCTGGGTGAACTGGCAAATTGTGGCTAAACGGCTCCGGTCCTATTCGCAGGTAGCCAATAATGCTATCACCCTGCCGGATTATTTCAGCAACCGGTTCCATGATAAGAAGCGGATCCTCATGACCATCGCTGCGGTGGTGATCCTGGTGTTTTTTTCAATATATGCGGGCGCCCAGTTTGTTACCTTTGGGAAGCTCTTTGGCTATGTGTTTGGGGCGGAAAATTATTACACCGCCATGGTTATCCTTGGGGCGGCCCTGGTGATGATCTATACCCTCATTGGTGGGTTTATGGCGGAAAGTACCACCGACTTTATCCAGGCTATCCTGATGGTCTGCTCCCTGCTCCTGGTGTTGGCTTTCGGAGTTGTCCATGCCGGGGGGCTTGCGGGGGTTTCGGAAAATCTGCGGAATTTCCCCCGGTTTACGGATATTTTTGGTATCGCCGTGCCGACGGATGCTGTGGGAAACGCCGTGGGCGGAACAGGCCGGCAGGCGGTGGTGAACGGCTTGCCCAGCTTCGGCGCCGGAGCGAATTATTCCTTCCTGAGCATCCTGTCCTGCCTGGCCTGGGGGCTTGGCTACTTCGGTATGCCCCATGTGCTGCTCCGGTTTATGGCGATTAAGAAATCTTCCAAGATTGCCAAATCCCGGCTTATCGCGGTGGTTTGGTGTTTCATCTCCCTTGCTGCGGCGGTGGCCATTGGCATAATCGGCCGGGCCGTTATGCCCACCCTGCTGACCACTGCGGGAAGCTCGGAGAACATCTTTATTCACCTGTCGGTAAACTTTTTCCCACCCCTCCTTGCGGGGCTGGTGATTTCGGGGATTCTGGCGGCGTCCATGAGTTCCTCCGATTCCTATATGCTCATCGCTTCATCGGCCTTGGCTAACGATCTTTTCAAGGGACTGATAAAAAAGGACGCCGGGGAATTCCTCATCATGTGGGTGGCCCGGGTTGCCATGCTGCTGGTAACGATATTCGGGGTGTCTATCGCCCTTTCGGGGAACCAATCCATATTCCGCATCGTGTCCTACGCCTGGGCGGGTTTTGGCGCCGCCTTCGGCCCGCTGATCCTTTTTTCCCTTTTTTGGAAACGGACCACCCTAAAAGGGGCCATCGCGGGGATGCTCACCGGCGGTGTTATGGTAGTGTTGTGGAAGGAAGTGATCAGTAAAATTGGCGGGGCCTTTGCGGTGTACGAACTCCTCCCCTCGTTCATACTTTCATGCTTGGTTATTTTCCTGGTGAGTCTTGCTACCCCGAAGCCTTCCGATGAAATCGAACTGGAATTCGAGGCTGCCAAGACCGCCGAATTCTGATGCCATGACAAAAGGAATACTAATCGCCGGTAACGAATCTACTCTCTCCGCTGCAATTGCTGCGGAGGCCGGAAAACAGGTCGAGCATTTTGCTGCGGCCTTTTTCCCTAACCGTCTTCCCTATCCGCTGGAAAATTTCCAGACGGAAAAACGGCAGCCATCTCCCCTGGTCTGGAATCCCGGAAGTCCCGTTTCCACCCGCGCCATGGTGCTGGCCGCAGAAAATCAGCTTGGCAGGATCGACGAAGCAATTCTTGTGTGTACACCTCCGGCGGTTCGGAAGAACGCAGAGGATCTAAAAAGCGCCAACATCGAAATCATTGTAAACGATCACATTAAGGGCTGGTTTTTTCTGGTAAAGGAACTGGCCGTAGTTTTTAAGGCCCGTCAGGCAGGGTCCCTGGCGCTGGTGCTTTCCGATACCGTTAACGGCGGAGGCCGGGACGACACGGATCTTATCGGCCCCTCGGTATCGGCATCCTTCCGTTCCCTTGCCCAGGGGCTCATGGCGTCATCCCAGGATGAACCCTATGGGGTGTACGCCTTCTCCGTTCCTGCGGGAACCTACCTTGGAACAGGGGAAGACAATAATGTTGGCGCCTTTGTGTTTAAGACCCTGGAGGATGGCAGACGGAATGTTGGTAAGTGGCATAAGTTTGGCGGGAAGCTGACGTTTCTTAAGCATTAATCGGGGTTATTTTTATCTGCGCAGGTCTACTGTTTTGTCAGTAATGCTGTGGGGGTGCGTGTAAATGGGGTTGGGTGAAATTAATTTCTGAATATCTCTGATAGTATAGGAACGGCGGCATCTATGCCGCATATTTGATAAATATTAACACAAAGGCGGAAGAACATTATGTCAAGAAAAGCAATTACTTCAAAAAAGGCAACTTCTGTAGGGCCTTATTCGCATGGGATTGATTCAAATGGATTAATATTTTTATCAGGCCAAACACCGATAGATCCTAATACGGGAAAACTCGCCGAAGGGGATATTAAAAGTCAGACACAACAGGGTTTTAATAATCTATTTGGGGTATTAGAAACTGTCGGTTTAGGCCCAGATGACGTTCAAAAGGTAAATGTTTTTTTAACAGATATGAATGACTTTTCGGCAATGAATGAAATATATAAAAAACAATTTTCTGAACCATATCCTGCAAGAACAACAATAGGGGTTGCATCATTGCCTTTAGGGGCAAAAATAGAAATAGAAATGATCGCACGAAAAAGTTAATAAAAAGCAGAATAATTATTACCGGTGACATTTGAGTGGACATTAAATAAAATAGTAGAAACCCAAATAGATTGCAGTGGATTTGATAATCTGTATAAGAACCGCTAGGAGATATATGCGAATGCGCATATATACCAGGAGTGGATGGTTTAAGTGTATTTCGTATAAAGTACGTTATGCGAAATGGGGGCTAAATTGGTTGAAAAATCATTGAAAATTAGTATCGACATCCTTTTGCATATATGCTATAAAAAATACAGTTTTTTGGAGGTATTTTATGAAAAAGGCTTTGATTGTCGGTTTTTTGCTTGTTTTAGCGGTTTTGCCACTTTTTGCACATGGGCATAATGGCAGTGGACACAACAATGGATATTATCCCCTTTGTTCCATTCAGGATTGTTATGTAACGGATTATCATTATCATAATGGCATTTGTTACAGTGGACACTCCTTTAATGATGGGCATAACTGGCATGAAATTTGTCCTGCAAATAATTGTAATTTGGCAGGTGTTCATGCACATAATGGACATCATTATTTTTCACGAAGCCATAGGTAGGTAAATAATTTATGCACATAAAAAGTAACCGCATAAATTTACTTGCTGTTTTGGCTTGTGTTTTTTTTATTGCCGGCTGTGAACAATCTATTGGGCATAATGGCGACAGAGGTGTTACACTAGCCAGTATTAGAAGTGTTACAGAAGACACAATAAATGGTTATGTAAATGAAAATATTATTTTTTTGTTATAGACAAAATCTTGAGCGGTAATCTATAAGATAATCGAGGGTCCATGCCGGTAGGCGGCTCGGTCATATACAGTCGGAACATTATGCGACATACCGCAAACTTGTTTTATAAAACATTTTAAAAATATAGTTGACAAGTACATACATTATGTATACAATCAATTGGAAAATTTCACTGGAGGGTAAATTATATGGTTAAAAGACTCATACAACATGGGAATAGCGTTGCTTTGGTTATTGATAAGCCTATCCTGGAAATGTTAAATATAACCAATGAAACAACTTTTGAATTAAGTACCGATGGCAAAAATTTAATACTTTCTCCTCAGATTGAAAACGCGCAAGAAAATAACACTATGGAATCACTGGGAAGAATAAATCAAAAATACGGAAATGTGTTAAAACGGCTTGGTAAATAAAAGAATAATAATATAAATTAATTTGAATAAATACCAGTGTTTAATCAAATAAGGATAAATTATTATGCTTGGTTGGTTAGTAGAGGTTAAAAAAACTGAAGAAAACGGCGGTACCATTGTTGCACAATGGAGTCATACACCATATGGAGATTTGCATGCGGAATTAAGAAATCTGGCGAAACAGGGCAAAGCGGTCTTTATTCATGATGGAGGAGGATATCCGTATATATATAGCGCTAAAACTATTGATGTTATGCCGTTGATAGAACAAGGACTTAATGCCCGCGATGATGTAGCGAAAGATGGTTCTTTTGTTATGTTGGGCTATGGCATCGTTCAGGATATTCTTGTCGCAACTACAAAGGAAATATCGGATGTTCCTTTCTGTCCGCCTGATGAAACACTTATAATTACATTATGGGATCTATCGTAATTGATATTTTTTTGTTAAAGGAAACTGTCAGCCCATCCAAAATCCGCCATTGATATCCAGGGTTATCCCGGTAACATATCCAGCTTCTTCACTGGCCAAATAGCAGATACCCGCAGCCACATCTTCCGGTTCACCTATCCTGCCAAGAACATTCTTGCTTTCCAGGTTACGCATTTCTTCTGCGGAATACGCATCCATTATTGGCGTCCGGGTCGGACCGGGACAAACTGCGTTTACCGTGATTTTAAAGGGACCCAAATGCCTGGCGCAGCCGCGGGTGATAGCAATCATTCCCCCTTTAGACGCTGCATAACTCATGGAATTTCCGACACCGCCCATTCTGCCGCCAACGGAAGCAATATTAATAATCCGGGGAGCTTTACTGCTTTTCAAGTACGGTAATGCTTTCTGGATAATAAAGAAAGCCCCGCTCAGGTTTACCGACAGTATCTTGTCCCATTCGGATCTTTTAATATCAGGTATTTTTGTTGCACTCAAAATACCTGCGCCGTTAACAATAACATCCAACTGGCCGAAATGTTCCACCGTAGTCTTGAGCATTTTTTCAATTGCCGATTCATCCGAAACATCACAGACGATGGGAAATGCCTCCGCTCCTCCCAGTGCGTTCAATTCATTTACCGAAGCCTGCAATTTTTCCCCGTTCATATCAACAAGTACGACCCGCATACCGCTTTTACACATCATTTTTGCGGTATGATACCCAATTCCCTGAGCTGCGCCGGTTATTATGGCAACCCGGCCGGTTAAAGTTAAAAAATCCATGGTGTATTTTTCCTCCCCTTATATTACAGAACAAGCAGTTTCTGCCAGCCGGTTTTATCGAAGCCATCCAGCGTCATAATGGTACCGCCGAAGGAGTCGAAGCCATCTATCGTCATACCATCCGGCTCATAGGCTTTGCGGAATTCGGGCAGTCCCTTGAGCACCCGTTCAATAGCATCCTGATCCACCGGGGCATCGATACGTTTCTCATGTTTAATGGAACCGTTTTCGTCCGCTTCAATGACGAGCTTCTGTATCTTCGGGTGTATCGTCATCTCGAAGACGCCGCCGGCCAGTTCCGACACCTGACTGGCGCAGCGGAACGCCGCGGGCATAATCACCGCACGGTAGCCGCGCTCATTGAAAATCTTGTAACAGCGTTTCAATACCGCCGTCATCGCTGCCTCAAGATCGCTCAGGGCAACTTTGTTACCGGTTTTCGCGTTTTCCGCCACAAGAAAATCCTGCAAGCGCCCCTGCACCAGGGCCGACGTTGTTGGCGCAGGCTTTAACCCGGCCTTTTCCGCCCGCGCTGCACCGCGCTCGTAAGCTTCCGCCACGGCAATCATCTGCGGAATAGATACACAAACCGTTGCCGTAGTGGGAATCCCCAGGGCGGCAAGTTCCTCCAGCACCCACACACCGGCCTTGCTGCCGGGAATCTTTACCATCACGTTTTTCCCAAAGGTACTGATCGTTTTGCCCATCCCCAGCATCGCCTCCGCATCGCCTGAAAGCCGGGGCTCCACTTGACTGCGCACGTAGCCGGTTTTCCCCCCCGATTTTTCGTAAACCGGATAAAACTCTTTGGCAATATCCGAGACAAGTATGCGGAAATATTCCACCACCTTTTCCCGTCCTGAAAATTTGGCCTGTATCAGCTTAAGCTTCTCGCCGAAACGATCGGTGTTTGTGGTAAGCGCCTCAAAGGTCAGCGGGGGATTCGTCGTACAGCCTACCGCGCCGTTTTGCAGGGCGGAAAGATAATCATCCCGCAGCGCCGAATCGTTACACCAGCGGGTATCGGTATTCGCCGCCATCCATGCAAGATATGAATTTTCCATATATCTCTCCTTGTGTCGTTATATACAACCTTGTATACATTAGTATGGTGGCACTCTCCGGTATTGTCAACCTTTTTATTTCTTAATTTTTTTGTTTTTAGATTTACAGAGCGGCGCTTTTATTTTATAATAAGTGATGAGTTTAAAACTGCAGGCCTATACTACGATTAAGGAAAAAATTCTCAGTTGTGAATATCCCCCAAATATTCTGCTGAAAGAAGAAAGGCTCTGCGAAGATATACAGGCAAGCCGTACCCCCATCCGGGACGCCCTGAGCCGGCTGGAGCAGGAATCGCTGATACAGATACTCCCTAAACGGGGTATTATTGTTGCCGGGATAAGCCTGGAGGAAGTGGAACAAATCTATGAGCTGCGGCTGCTTATTGAGCCCTATGCGCTGGAACGGTATGGAGAAACCATAGACCAGGGCGTCTATAAAAAATTAAAGGACTTTTTTACCCGCAGTTCCAAAAAGTTTAGCCTGGATGAAATTCATAAAAAGGACGATGAATTTCATCATATGTTTATCAGCGCCGCTAAAAATGCCTATCTTACACAGGCATATCAATATCCTTATATCCAGAATATACGGCTTCGTATTTTAAGCGGAACCTTGGGGACGCCGCGCATAGAAAAATCCCAGAAGGAACATTGTGAAATTACCCAATACTGCCTGGAAAAAAGCTGGAAAAAAGCGGCGAAGGCCCTCCGGGTGCATCTGCTCCATTCAAAAGAAATTTCTTATAGTATCATCACTAAACTACAACTTTTGCTTAACCGTTAACTGAGGCAAAGGCTTGAGTGTCCTACAGCCTTTTTTTGCCCCGGCGCAGCAGCCCGGAGTTTTTGTACCGCGAATAGGTGTCCACGGCGACGGCGGCGATGATTACCATGCCCTTAACAACACTGTGGTAAATCGACGGCACACCGAGGAGGCGCAGCCCGTTATTGATGATGCCCATGAGGAGGGCGCCGAACATCGCTCCCTGCAGGGAACCTTCACCGCCCAAAAGGCTTGTACCGCCCACAACAATCGCGGCAAGCACATCGTTTTCGTACCCATACGCCGCTTTTGCAACGGCCTGCTGGTTCATGCTGGCCAGTACGATACCGGCGAGCGCCGCCGTGAAGCCCGAAATCGCATAGGCCAAAAATGTAATTTTGCGGCTTGAGATGCCGGAAAGGTCGGCGGCGGTTTTGTTTCCCCCCACTGCGTAAATGTCACGCCCGAATTTCGTATGGTTTAACAAAAAATAGCTTACCAGCGCACAGACAGCGAGGATGTACACGGAAAACGGTACCCCGAAGAGTCTGCCGCCGCCTAAAAAGGTAAAGGACTCGGGCTTTAATGCGTTAATCACCCGGTTTTTTGTAAGGAGTTGGGCGATGCCGTACACCACGTTTTGTGTCGCCAGGGTTATCAAAAAGGGCGGTACCTGAAACACCGACACGAGCACCCCGTGGAATAGCCCCGCGACGATTCCGCTGCCGAGTCCAACGATGATGCCGAGCACAACGCCGCCTGAGGTAAAGTTCTGCGCGGTGATGATCACCACCGCCGCCGCCCCCGCTGTTGCCGCCGTCGCACCAACCGCCAGGTCAATTCCGCCGATGAGTATTACATAAATACTGCCGCAGACCATTATCCCGTAAATCGAGATAGCGAGGAGTATGCTCTTGAAATTCGCCGATGTAAGAAACACCCCCGGCTGGAGTATCGAAAGCAACAGAACGGCGGCCAAAAGAATCAGCGGTTTCTGGAAACGCATTACCAGCGGGTTGAATTTTTTTATGTCCACTTTCAGGCTTCCTCCGTTTCTTTTTGTATACCGGACGCTGCCTCAAGTATATCTTCCTGTGTCACAAACCCATCCGAGAATTCCCGGAAAATACGGCCGCTGCGGAACACCAAAATCCGCGTCGAAATGCGGATCAGTTCCTCCAAATCCGACGACACCACAATAATGGTAACCCCCTGCGCGGCAAGGCTTTCAAGGAGTTTGTAAATCTCATCCTTGGCGCCCACATCAATCCCCGCAGTGGCCTCGTCAACGAGGAGTACCTTCAGGTTGCGGGCCAGCCATTTCCCCAGGACAACCTTCTGCTGATTTCCGCCGGAAAGGTTTCCCACTTGAATCAGCGGGTTCGCCGGCCTGATATCAAGCTTCTTCGTGGAAG
Organism: Treponema primitia; assembly: GCF_046533075.1. GTDB lineage: Bacteria > Spirochaetota > Spirochaetia > Treponematales > Breznakiellaceae > Termitinema > Termitinema primitia_B. The sequence goes on from NZ_JAJQRB010000052.1 coordinate 24,610, forward strand.
CGAGCCCCATCATTTTTTCTTTCATCGTGTTCACTATACCGAAGCGGGTCAACTGGTCGTAGTTGGTGCTGGCGACATTCCGTTCGATGGAGAGGAGCGGAACAAATCCCTGTAAACGCCGGTCTTCCGGTATCAGCCCGATACCCTGGCGAATGCGGGCATGGGTATTACCGCTAAGCGGCTTCCCGTTATAGCATATCTCACCGGAATCAACGGGATCGGCGCCGAAGATGCAGCGTATCACCTCTGTACGGCCGGAACCGACAAGACCGCCAATGCCGAGAATCTCCCCCTTATGGGCGCTGAAGGTAATGTCCCTGAATACGCCCCGGCGGGATAGCTCCTTCACTTCGATCACCGGTTCGGTATCCGTTTTCCGCATCGGATGGGAAGCGGACGAAGCGGAGAGATCCTTGCCTATCATCATGTGGATAACCCTGTGCGGGTCAATCTCGCCCTTTTCGAGGACGCCGACCTTCACCCCGTCCCGCAGCACGGTCAGGCGGTCCGCCAAACGGAATACCTCCTCAAGCCGGTGCGAAATATAGAGGACACTGACCTCTTTTTTTCGAAGCTGCTCAATAATACTGAACAGGATCTCCGACTCTTTCGTACTCAGGGAGGCTGTCGGTTCGTCCATAATGATCAGCCGGGCATCTTCGCTCAAGGCCTTGAGAATCTCCACGGTCTGCCGGTGGGCAATACTTAATGTTTCGACAACGGCGTCAGGATTCAGCTTGAAATCGTAGTGGTCGATCAGGGCCTTAACCTTTTTTCGCATACCGGCGGTATTCAATACACCGAACTTCCCCGGCTCTTTGCCGAGCATCACGTTTTGTGTAACCGTCAGGGTGGGAATCAAACTCAATTCCTGATAAATTACGGCAATTCCGCAGGCAGCGGAGTCTGTACGCGACTCAATAGACACTTCCTTCCCGTTAAAAATGATGGTTCCCGTGTCTTTCGGATAGATTCCGGTAAGGATTTTGATTAATGTTGATTTTCCCGCTCCGTTTTCGCCCATCAAGGCGTGAACTTCACCGGTATTGATGTCGAGATCGACATGTTTGAGTACCTCAATGCCATTAAAGCTTTTTCCGATACCCTTCATGAGGAGCAATTGTTCACCCATGCCGGGACCTTCGCGGGGTGTTCCGGTTTGCAGGGGGCGTCCCGGCATCGGTGTCGATCAAATGCACATCCCGCTTGTACATATAGCCGGCATACACCGAGTCAAATATTATCATGATGATGATCACCCCGCCCTTGATGATAAGCTGCACGGCGGTGGGCAGGTTATACTTGTAGATACCATTTATCAGGGTCATCATGAACACTGTGCCGATAACGGTACCCACCACATCGCCGCGTCCGCCGGAGAAAGCTACCCCTCCCATTACCACGGCGGCGATGACATCGAACTCCATGCCGGTACCGGTATCCGGGGTTACACTACGAATCCGTCCCATCAGAAATACGGAAGCCATACCCACGAGGAAGCCCGTGATAGCAAAGACCGCCATCTTAGTGCGCTCGTAGGAGATGCCGGACAATTCCGCCGATCGCCGGTTCGCACCAATGGCGTAGGTATAGGTGCCGAGTTTTGTCCGCTTCATGATAAACTGGCCGGCAATGGCCACAATGGCAAAGGCAAAGGTCACCAGATAGATGCCGCCGATACTGCCGCTCAGGGTAAGGATCACCGGATCGGTGATGATTTTGTTGGAGATCATGCCGAATTCGTTGCGAATGGCGAGCACATAGGAAAGGCCCCGGAAGAGAAATTGGGTGGACAGGGTGGCGATAAAATCCGGCAACCGGAGGTACGCCACCAAGGCCCCGTTGAGCAGACCGCTCAGGGTACCCGCCGCGAGGGCGATAAGTACAATGACCGCTCCGGGGAGCTTGGCGTAGTAGAGCAGGTTTGCGCAGAGCATCGCCACAAAACCTGCCATCGCGCCGGTGGACAAGTCGATACCCGCCGTGATGATGATCATGGTAACACCCACGGCGACAATGCCAATGGGTGAACAGTCCCGTAACAGCGCAGTAAGATTGGCCGGCGTGAGGAAAGTCTTGTTAGACAGACCGAAAAACAATAACAGTACTGTCAGCAGGCCAATGGATGTCAGTCTACGTATCGTTTCCTGGCGCAATACACTACCACCGTATGTTTTCGCCGATGGTATTTACGTTTTCCTTGGTAACAATAATCGGCGACATTTTGATCACCGGTGTAACCTGATTCTGGCTGGTATCAATATCCGAATTGAGCAGATACATCGCAAGACGCGCTGCGGTAGCGCCCTGATCGTAGCAGTTTGTGTAAATTGTTCCGGTCAGTTTGTTGTTTTCGATGTACTCAAGCATTTTCTTCTCGCCGTCGGCGCCCCAGATAACCATTTCTTTGAGCCTGCCGACGGACTCCACCGCCTGGGAAGCGCCTTCCGCCATCGCATCATTGTGGGCAAAAACGGCGTCGATCTTCGGGTACTTGGTCAGGTAGTCGCTCATCACGACACGGGCCTTGTCGGTAATCCATTCACCGGTCTGCGCGTCGAGAATCTTGATGTTAGGGTGCTTGGCCATTTCGGCACGGAAACCCGCTTCGAGACGCTCACCGCGGCTTGCGCCGATTGCCGCTTGAATAATCACCACATTACCCTGGTCTTTCAGCGCCCTGGCGATCTGCTGGGCGATAAGGGCGCCGGCTTCGATGTCAATCATCGCAATCAGGCCGGCATGGGGCGTATCGGCGTCGAGGTTAAGACAGATAACGGGGATACCCGCATCCTCAGCCTTTCGCACCGAGTCGGCAAGGGCCGCCGAGTCGGCGCTCTGCAGAATGATCGCATCATATTTTTGATTTATCAAATCGGTGATAATCTGAACCTGTGTTTCCGCAAGGGACTTTCCGTCAAAAATCTGGAAGGCAACATTGGGGTACACGGAAATTTCGCGCCGGATACCTTCGCCCCATGCCGTGCCAACCGCATCACTCACATTCCACGGAACCCACGCCAGTTTAATCTGATCCTCATATGCCTTTTTTGGGGTACGATGTTTTACCGTTGCTGCCGTACCGCTGCCTGACGCCGCATTATCAACCTTTACCCCGCCGCAGCCGGCGAGAAACACACCAAACGCAAGCGCCGCAATGATATACGTGATCTTTTTCATGCAATCTTTCTCCTTTAGTTAAGACAGTATGAGTAATACAACGTTGTATACATCAGTATGGGGGCACTTTTCGGTATTGTCAACTTTTTTTTTGCTTTTTTCAGAGCGCCGGTTCAATCGACAAAGGCTATCAACCGGAGGGGCGATCCGGAACCGTCTTTAAACTTGTTCGGTAAGCCGATGACGAAGCAAAATGGCGGCAGCCCGGACAGCTTATCAATGTTCTCGATGATCGGGATACCCTGTCCCAGCAGGATATGGTGGGCCGGGTCATCCATACTGTTCCCGAAAGCGTCTAGGGCCAGTGCATCACATCCCACCGCGGCCACCGCTTTACCGCAGAGGTACTCCGCCGCTTCCGACGAAAGCCCCGGCCAGTCGCTGAGATAATCGTGACAATCCGGCTGCAGCCGGTACTTCAGGTCCCAGCCGAAACGGAACATCACGATATCACCTTTCCTGATAGGGCCGTGGGCCGCCTCGAATTCCTTAATCTTCTCCACGGGCAGGACACCCCGGGGCGGTACGGATGTCGCATCAATAGTAACACCCCGTCCTATTACCCGTGTAAGGGGCAGCTCGTTTATCGGGCAAGCATCCTTGATATAGTGTTTCGGCGCATCAATATGCGTCCCCGTATGTTCCGAGAAGGTGACCATGGAGTGCAGCGCCATATCCCCCCGGTCATAGGACTCGTAGACGACCGCTCCATACCGTGCCTGTGTGGGCCATGCGGGCATTCCGCTCTCCATCGTATGGGTAAGATCCACAATATGCGCTTGCCCTGTTACCTGTTCCAATAATTCAATGACGGATTTTTCCATATTCTCATTATCTCCTTACAAAAGGGATCGCTTTCAATCGCCGAAGTAGCGTACCCCGGCTTCAAAAATCCTCTGGGACTTATTCCCCGGTACATTGATATGCACATACTCTCCGCAGCGTTCCGAGTGGGCCATCTTACCAAGAATCCTGCCGTCAGGACTGGTGAGCCCTTCGATGGCGAAATCCGAACCGTTGGGATTGTCCGGTTCGGCCATGGTAGGATTCCCCCGCTCATCGGTGTAACAGAAGGGGACCTGGCCGGAAGCGAAGAGCGCCCTGCCTTCCGCTTCCCGGATAACGATGCGGCCTTCACCGTGGCTTACGGGGAGTATGTGGATGGCTCCCGGTTCTTCCAGAGAAAGCCAGGGGGATGTGTTGGAAATAATTTTAGTGCGGACCATACGGGAAACGTGGCGGCCTATACGGTTGAAGCTTAGGGTGGGCATGGAACTTTCCGCATCCAGATATTTGCCGTAGGGGACCAGTCCCAGCTTGATCAGCGCCTGGAAGCCGTTACAGATACCCAGGACCAGGCCGTCCCGCTTTTCCAACAGTTTTGTTAACTCCTCCGCGATGGCGGGGGAACGGAATACGTTGGCGATAAACTTTCCCGATCCGTCAGGCTCGTCCCCGGCGCTGAAGCCGCCGGAGAGGGCTACGATCTGGGCTTCCCCTATGGCCGCCGCCAGTTCCCGCCTGGATTCCAGGATGTCCTCCGAATTCCGGTTCCGGAAAATAACCAGCCTGGTCCGCGCTCCGGCTTTGCGGAAGGCCCGCTCCATGTCCCACTCACAATTAGTACCGGGGAATACGGGCAGTACCACCAGAGGCCGGGCGGTTCCGGCTGCCTTCCCGGCAGCACTTTTTCTGTGCCCCTGATCCGCTTTGCCCGGCTGTCCGGCGGAAGCTTTCCCGGCGCTGCGGATAGCCGCTTCCAGGGCTGCGTCACTTGCGGGTACGGAACCGGAAGGCAGGACCGGGGTTTCGGCAACCGTAGCGCCGGAGGAGGTCTGGGGGAACACCTGGGCCAGGGTACGCTCGTAGGCCCGGCGCAGTATCGCTAAGGATTTCTCGGCAGGTTTTCCGGCGGGCTTTTGGACCATGCGGAAGACCGGTTCCTGTACGGTACGGGCCGCTATAGCCCAGCGGGGCGCGGTTCCGTCCATAGTGGTTTCCCGCAGTAATACTGCGGCCTCATCCAGGGCGGCGCCGTTGATTTCCACCAGTACCGAACCCTGATGCAGACCCGGGGATACCAGGGACAGGGCATCGCTGTCCGCTTCAAGGCCGGCCATATTTCCAAAGGCCATGATGGCCAGGGCAGCGGCGGGTCCGCCGGGCCCCACGGGATAGGCGGCGCAGACCAGGCCCTTGGCGGAAAGGGCTGCCAGGGCGTTCATGTTAGCCTTGAACACATCCCATTCCTCCAGGCCTGAGCCTTGGTACAGGAGGATCACGGTGTTTCCCGGCTTACCGCTCAGGGCGCCGGAACGGACCGCGGAGGCCGGGGCGGTTCCGGCGGCAAAGGCGACCAGGGTAGGGGGGACCGCCAAGTCAATATGGTTGGCATCGTCCCTGTAGCTGCCGGACATGGAATCCTTGCCGCCTATGGCGGGAACACCCAGGGCCAGTTCAGCTTCCAGGGCTCCCAGCAGGGCTCCCAGGACTTTGCCCCAGGATTCAGGCTTATCCATCCGTTCAAAGTACTCTTGGAGGGAAAGCCGGGCAGCCCAGGGATTACCCCCCAGGCAAGCATATTTGGCCAGGGCTTCCCGGATTGCCCCCTTTGCCCCCTCGTAGGGGCTGTGCAGGGCCAGATCCGGATCGTAACCAAAGCTCATGAGGCCCGCGGTGAGGCTCTCCTTATCCGGCGAGGGGAGCAGCGCCGCCATGCCGCATTCCGGGGCGCCCTGTTCCGCCCCGCCCCAGGGGTAGAGCGCCGAGGCCGCCCCGATGGAACCGTCGAACCGTTCCTGCAGACCCCGGCGGCTGCCGGTCCGGAGGGAACCCAGTTCCCGCTCTAAGCTATCCAAATCATAGGATTGCCAATCGGAGGCTCTATCGTATGGTCCCTTCAAACCCGCATCGATCACCACCGCAGCCGAACGGGGCGCGCCGTTGGAGTTGAGGAAGCGCCGGGAAATATCAACGATGGTTTTTCCCCGCCAACTCATCCTGAGCCGGGGACCCGTATCGGACGTCGCCGGGGTAAAGGCTGGTTCATCCTCATCATCACCTGCGGTGACGACAGCGATGACCACGGCGTCCAGGTTTTCCGCTGCGGCGTATTCGATCAGCCTGTCGGCGTCTTTGGCGGCAACCACCAGGGCCATACGCTCCTGGGATTCGGAGATGGCCAATTCTATACCGTCCAGACCGGCGTACTTCTTGGGCGCCTTATCAAGGTTGATGTCCAGGCCGGCGGCCAGTTCCCCCACCGCCACTGCAACTCCGCCGGCGCCAAAGTCATTGCAGCGTTTGATCAGGGCGGTAACACCGGGGTTGCGGAAGAGGCGTTGGAGTTTCCGCTCCTCCACGGCGTTCCCCTTCTGCACCTCCGCGCCGGCGCTTTCCACCGACTCGCCGGTATGCACCTTGGAGGAACCGGTGGCGCCCCCTATGCCGTCCCGGCCGGTCTTACCGCCCACCAGGATCACCAAATCCCCGGCGGCAGGTTCTTCCCGGCGTACCCAGGCTTCGGGAACCGCTCCGGCAACTGCGCCCAGCTCCATACGCTTGGCGAGGAAGCCAGGGTGGTAGAATTCCGACACCTGCCCCGTGGCCAGCCCTATCTGGTTACCGTAGGAGGAGTAGCCCGCCGAAGCTTCCCGGGCGATTTTCAGTTGGGGGAGCTTTCCCGGCAGGGTTTCCGACAGGCTGCTCCGGGGATCTGCGCCCCCGCTTACCCGCATGGCCTGGTACACGTAGGCCCGGCCGGAAAGGGGGTCCCGTATAGCCCCGCCAAGACAGGTGGCGGCCCCGCCGAAGGGTTCTATTTCCGTGGGATGGTTGTGGGTTTCGTTCTTAAAGAGGAAAAGCCAGGGTTCGGAACTTTTTTCCCCCGCCGCGCCGCCAAATTCGGCATTGACCCGGATGGAACAGGCGTTGATCTCCTTGGATTCGTCCAGATCCCCCAAAAGGCCCCGTTTTTTCAGGACCTTGGTTCCGATGGTGGCCAGATCCATCAGGGTCTGCTTCCGGTTTTTCGTCCCCTCGCCGTAGACTTCCCGGCGGGCATCCTCGTAAAGAGCAAGGGCCTGTTTCAGGGCCGGAGCGGAGGATGCGGCCCCGGCATCATCAATGCTGATATTCTCCAGGGCGGTGGTGAAGGTGGTATGGCGGCAGTGGTCGGACCAGTAGGTGTCCAGGACCCGTAATTCCGCTAGGCTGGGGTCCCGGTCTATGCTGCGGAAGTAGTCCCGGCAAAAGAGGAGATCCTCCGCGGACATTGCAAGGCCGTATTGTTTGGCAAGCTCCGCCAAGGCCGGTTCGGCGGCAACGGAAAAGCCCGTAAGAACCGGCACGTCCCCGCCTTCCGCTCCCTCATCCTCCAGGCTTCGGGGCAGCTCCATAGCGGCTTCCCGGGAATCCACGGGGTTGATCAGGTATCGCTTAACCGCCTCCAGAGCAGCGTCACCGATGGCATGTTCCCCGGCCTCAAGGATGAAAATACGGGCGGTCCGTACCACCGGCCTAATCCCCACCGCCAGTTCCACACACTGTTCCGCCGAATCGGAACGCTGGTTGTATTGGCCGGGCACGTACTCAATCCCAAAAACTGCGCAGCTTTTTTCCGTTGGAAGCGCCGCCGGAACTTCCTCGCCGTAAAACACCCTATCGCACTGGGGTTCGGAAAAGACCAGGTTTACCGCCGGTTCGAACTGTTCGGCGCTGAGCCTGGCAACATCGTAACGCTGCAATATCCGCAGACGCCGCAGCCCCGCTAATTCGGGGTACTGGACGCCCAGAAAACCGGCGATATCCGACTGCAAACGCCGGGCCTCAATATCAAACCCATCTTTTTTTTCAACAAACACCCGTCTGATGCGGGTATCTTCATTATTCGACATGAACGCTCCTCAATACGGATCTATTTTATCAGGATCAGGGCATAAAGGTCCACCTTTATAGAGCTCTAAGCGGGGCTTAGACCCGTATTTTTACCCTTTTATCCGGGCGGCATCCCCCCGGTACAATTCCTCCTGTCTTCCGTGATTTACAGATTCCTGTTTTTTGAGTATACTTGAATTACGAGGCATAAAATGGTGGCGGTACAAGGCTATTTCAAAAACGATACGTTTATCAATGAAAGTCATATCCCCATACCCGAAGGAAAACCAGTAATTATTACTATTTTGGATACCAAAGAAAGGGGCGAAACTGAGTCAGAACGGCAAAGGAAGATTTTTGCGGAATGTTACGCTGCTTTACGAGCCGATCCGGAAGAACTCGGCGAGGAATTTGAGATAATTTTAAAAAATCGCCCAAAATTCCAGGATACTGATCTCCTATGATGTACGCCCTTGATACCAATATTGTTTCATTCTGGCTGCGCGGTCTTTATAACCTTGAGTCTCAATTTGACACAGTATTAAAAGCCGGGCATACCCTGATAATTCCACCGATGACGTATTATGAAATTTTGCGAGGCTTATATGCGCATAATTCTTCTAACAAGCTTCAAATTTTTGAAGCTGCTTGCCTAAAATTAGGTTTGCAGGATATGACGAAGGGTGATTGGGTCCAAGCAGCAAAACTGTATGCCGAATGCAGGAAAATAAACCACACCATGGAGGACGCGGATTTATTGCAAGCAGCATTTTGCTTACAAAATAGATATACCCTGGTTACGCATAACCCCAAGCACTTTATCCATATCAACACTTTGACCATTGAAGATTGGACGAATTCCTCCTCCCTAATTTCATAGCCGCTTACTTCCTCATCATACCCCTTTACGCAACCCCATAGGCAAAGAAAAGCCCGTTCTTTCTTCGCCTATGGAGTGGAACCGCCCTTACCCCAGGGACGCAGTCTTCGTTTCCAGCTTTCTCAGTGCGCCGAAGCCCGGGTCCGCACTGAAGGACCATGTTCCTTTAGCGCCGCTGCAAACCAGTTTGGAAGCCTCCGGTTCAATGGTCCCTATGCCCTCGTCCAGAGCGGATTCATAGGGGGCAAAGAGGACGCCGTAGCGGAGAACACGTTCGCCCCGGGCGGGGATGATCACCGTGGTGGGAGCGCCCAGCAGGGTTTTCGCTTTGCGGGAGTATTCAAGGCCATAGGCGTAGGCGCTGATTGCATTTTCCGTGCCAAGGCAATAGGTGTGGTCTGTGCCGCCCTCGTAGGCAGCCCAGGGGGTAAAGCGGCGTCCGCCGTATTGCATCCAGAGTTCATTAAAGCGAAGGATAATATCCTCCGGGGCGGCGGCGGCCTGACCGGTAAAGAAACAAATATAAGCCAGCTTGAGCGCCGGGTTCACCAGGGCGGACCAACCGAGCTTCGCCGAACCAGGGATGACCCCGGTTGCAAAATCTGTATACCCCAAAGGGCCGGGAACCAGGGAAATGTCCGCCGTACCGCCCTTGGCCAGCGGGGCCTTATCCAGGGAGGAGAACTCCTTCCCCAGGGCAAACCGGGTAGTGGCGTCAAACTCCCCACCCGCGGGCGCAGTGGCCCACCGGTCGGCGGCGCCGCTGAGACGGCAGCCCGCCTGGAGGAACGGGGCGCCCACGGTATTATGCCAGGCGGCGGTAATTTCGAGGTCCCGGTCTCCCCGGTTTATAACCCGGACAGCGGTGTAATGGACAGCCTCTGCAGGAAAAAGGGCGTCAACTTTTTTAAAGGAAAGGGGCATCTTTGCGTCCGGACTCTCCAGGGTGGAATAGGTCCAGGCCCCTCCGGATTCGGCGTCAATACCGCTGTTCACAAAGCGCCAGGGTTCATTGGCAGTCCAGCCATGGGCGGGTAGGGCCACTCCATCAACGGTATGGTCCGGGCCGAAATTCGGCAGACAGGGAAAATTGCCTGCAATATTGTTCAGCAGCCCCTCTTTCCCCGGGCTGGTCCGGAACCGGGGAACCCAATGGGCGTTAATAAACTGATTCTCCCCGCGGTATGAAAATTCGGGAACCATTCCCCCCTGATCGTCCACCAGGATACGGGAATGATCATTTTCCAGAACCGTTGCGTCCCGTTTCCCAAATTCGGTAACCCGCGTTACAGAAACTGTGCCCTTGCTTTCCGCCATATCAAACCTGCCTTACCGGAAGAATAGCCTAAAGCGGCTATCCAATGCTATACCTCGGGCTATGAAGAAGTTTTTACCGCGAAGCCTATATGATAAAGGCCAGAAAGGGGTACTCTGAATCTGACGGGATGTGAAATCTTCCTCCCCTCTGTGTCCTCTGTGTCTCCTCTGAGATCTCTGTGTTAAATCTTCCTCCCCCTCTATGTCCCTCTGCGGTAAGTCTTCTTTGTCCGTGAGGTCCGTGTGGTCCATGGTAGTGTATGCACTATCCGTCACTATGATCTTGAAAAATATACTTACTTAGTTGTATTCTTATACCGGTTTATATAGGGGATGTATGAGAAATACCGGTATCATCCTTGTCCTTGTTATCTCTTCCCTCCTTGGAAGCTGTGATCTCTTTATCAATAAACCAGAGAGAAACATCCTCACGGACATCGAAGAATCGGTATGGAACGCCAAAGCGCCCCAGCTGGAGGTGTTTATGGACGTGCCCCAGGTAGAGGGGACCAGCGTACCCCCCACGGGTCCCATGAATCCGCAGCCGAAACTCCGTATCCCCTTTCGTGTTTTTTTTACCCCCACCGAGGACTATGTATTCGTCAAATGGCAGGCCTTTGATCTCCTTGAAAAAACGGAAAAACTGGTTACCGATTCCAAACTGGTATTCTTTGCGGACGAAAATAACCCCGATACAACGGCGGAAGTCCGGGTGGAGCAGCCTTTCCGTATAAAACCCCTGGCCATTGAGCGGCCCAAGGTGGAAAGCGTCAATCTCCCCAACAGTACCTTTACCCGGGTCCCCACCAATTACCCTATCCGGATACGGTTTAAGAACCCCGTGGCCAGGGAAACGATTATTACTGAAAATATCAGTGTTATCGCCAAGGGCGATTATGGCAGAAGCGAGACCGCGGTGGATCTTTTCGGGGACGGGGAAGGCCAGACATTTAACCAGGATAGTTTTGTGTTAAAGGAAAACGGAACTCTCCTGGAAATAGTTCCGATTGCCAATAAAAACCTGCCCATAACCAGCGACATTACCATAACGCTCAAGGGAGGAATCGGCGCCCAGGGGTATCCCGCTATCCTGATGCTGAGAGAGTCGAGCTTTGTCTTTGGTACCGGCCCCAGCGCGGACACCACGCCGCCCACGGTAAGCAATATTCGGGGGGCGTCCCTGCGCTCCTTTGATAGTGACGGGCTGACCTTGAGGCCGAACGGGATTATCGGCGCCGAGTATGCCACTGAGGACCGGCGTATCCTTGGAAGTTCGGGGAACAGACGGACCGTGTATATCATGTTTAACGCGACAGACGAATACAGCGAGGTAAAAGATTTTTACATTTTGGAAAAAAGAGTCAATAATCTTAATGGTGGTCCGGTAAGCGATGACAGCGATCATAAATCCGCCCCGCAGCCTGCAATCCGGCAGTCGGCGTTAGCAGAACCCCAAACCCAGAAAACGGTCCTGGCGCATACATATAACGGGGAGTTTAATATGCTGCCCTACCTTGTTGAATACGATCTGCAAACCACAGAAAGCGGTATCATCGACCTGTACATCCTTCCTTCGGATACCCTTTTGGGTATGTACGATACGGAAGCGCAGGCTCGGGCAAGCGGCAATTACCTGCGGGTAGTATTGAACAGGGAAGGGCCGATCTATACCGGTACTGTTCCCCTGGGTGTAAGCGGCGGACTGAGTCCCGATCCTACTAAATATTTCGGCGGTCCGGAAGCTTCCCGAAAAATGGACATGGATATGTCGATCACCGGAACAGTAACCGATTTTACTTCAACCACCGGTATTTCTATGCCGAGTACGAATGATCTTCCCTGGACTAAGGGATCAAACGATGTTAAATTGCAATTCGGCGTAAGCAATGGCGCCGTAAGCAGGTTCGGCGCATGGACACCAATATCCAATCCGGATCCTATCACTCCTACCACAAGCGGCTATCAATTGTCTCTGGAAGGCCTGCCCGATGGTAAATATAAGCCGGTACTGAGGATCACCGACGCCCTGACTTCCCCATGGGATGATACGGTTAATTTCAACGAGATACCGGTCACCGGCCTTATATGCATTGACATTGACACCACCCCTCCGGTGATCACAAGTCCAACCCTGAGCCACAACGGAACAGGCGCCACCCTGAACTGGTCGGGATATGACGCCAATGCTTATGATGTTATTATTTACCAAACAAATCCGCCGGACTCTGCTGTAACCATATCCGGAACTTCGAATACCTACTATAAAGCGGTGTCCTCGGATTGTGCCTTTGAAATAAAAGCGGTGGACATTCTGGGAAATACCTCCGCGACGGTGACCCTGACGCTGCAGAAGCACTGGTACGTCAAGGCTGTGGCCACCGGGACCGGGACCGGCTCCTCCTGGACAAACGCCTCCGGGGACCTGCAAAAAATGATAGATCAGGCAAGGGAAATGAAGAACATCTTCCCCGGCAACGACTTAAGCGTCCTTGTGGGCGCGGGGACCTATATTCCCCTATACAAACCGAATTCCGATGGAACCACCAATTACTCAACCCCGGCCAATGATCCGGACGCGGTTTTTATACTCCGGGAGGGGATAAGTATTCTGGGAGCTTACGATGCCGCCGGAGGCGATCTTGATGAACCTACCCGGCAAGGCCGCTTTAATACCGATGGAACGCCAAAGAGCGAAAGTTACCGGGCGACCTTAAACGGCAACAATGCGCGCTCCCATGTGGTACTCGGCGTGGGACTGACCGCCGCGGCAAAACTGGATGGCTTTACCATTACGGGGGGCAACGCAAATGGAAGTGGCAGTCTATCAGTGAATAGTAAATCAATTTTACGTTACCGCGGCGGCGGCATGTACAACGATGACTCTTCTCCGACCCTGACACGGCTTGTTATTAGAGACAATACCGGTGTTGACGGCGGCGGCATGGCTAACACAGGCGCTTCAACCCATCCGATATTGGACAAGGTCAACATAAGCGGCAATGTAGTTACCGGTAATGGAGCCGGTATATACAATTTGGCTTCTTCTTCACCAACCCTGCAAAACGGAATAATTCAGAATAATACCGCAGGAACCAATGGGGGTGGTATGTACAACAACGGTTCCTCGCCGATCCTGATCGACGTTACCATCAAAGATAATACCTCCAATAGTTCTAGCGGCGGCGGGGGAGGCATACATAATCTCGGCGCATCCTCGCCGAACCTCACCAGGGTTAGTTTTGTGCATAACATCGCAGCAAACAGCGGCGGCGGCATATACAATACCGGTTCTTCCAGCCCTATCTTTAACGTCGGGTCTATTGAGCTTAATGAAGCGGGCACCAATGGTGGCGGTATGTACAACTCCGGTTCAGCTTCGACCCTGACCGGCGTCACCATTTCGGGCAATAAAGCGGCGACTATCGGCAATACCGGTGGCGGTGGTGGTATATACAACACTAATTCTTCGCTGACCATAACCGGCGTCACCATCAAAAAAAATAGCGCAGTCAACGGCGGCGGTATATTAAACAGCAATTCTTCGCCGACTCTGACTAATGTAAACATCTCAGGCAATAGCGCAGGGGGTCAGGGAGGCGGCATATCCGACTATACATCCTCTTTTCCGGTCCTCACCAATGTTACTATCTCGGGCAATAAGGCGGGAACTGGCGGCGGTATGTATAACGCCAGCAGTTCCAACCCACAGATACGGAACAGTATTATTTGGGGGAACAGCAGCAGTATTTCCAATACCTATGGCACTCCCGACCCGATAGTAACTTACAGCATCGTGGAGGGCGGTCATCCCGGCGATAGCAATCGAAGTGATAATCCCCAATTTATCAGTCCCCTGGACCCCGGCGTAGCTCCTTCCGACGGCGGAAACTACCGCCTGCAATCCGGCAGCCCCGCAATAAACGCGGGCAGCAACAGTTACTATACGAGTGGGACCACGGACCTGGACGGGTATCTGCGTTTAGTCGGCGCCGCAGTAGATATGGGCGCCTATGAATACCATGGACCCTAATTGACGATTACCGCATAAGATGATAAGGTTTAATACTGTCTAAATTCAGCGTTCAATATAAGAGGTTTAACCGCTATGGCTCCCAGGCAAAAAAAACAGCTTGTCCATGAAGATAATCCCACCAAGGGGGAATGGATTCGCCGGTTTAAGGCAAATCCCTTTGTTTTTATCGGGACTATCGTCGTTCTGATCATTGTCATCGTCGCATTTGTTGTGGTACCCGCCATAGTCCCCGAGGCAAGTCGCCCTACGGTGGATCTCAACTTTGGTTCCTACAATAAAGTCCCCATAAGCTATGTGCCGGGTAATTATTTGGCCAACGTGCAAGGGAATCTGGCCCGGTGGTATCAGAATTATCTCAATGAATCCAATGCCCAGAGCATAAGCCAGATGGTCTGGCGCCAGGCCTTTGAAGAAACGGTGCTCCATATCGCCATGCTTCAGGAGATGAAACAGGCAGGTTATACGGCGCCCGAGGCGGTGGTGGACCGGAAAGTTGCACAGTTGCCCCAGTTTCAGGAAAACGGCCGGTTTTTCGCAGCCCGGTACCGGCAGATGGACAAAATTTCCCGGCTTGCCCTGTGGCGGGAAGTACAGGAGCTGATCTCCAAGCAGCATTACATGGATGATAATATGGGCCTCAGAATACCCTCCGGCGAAGGGATTTTTGTCGGTGAAATGACGGCCCGGGTGCGAAGTTTCGGTATGGCGATCTTTCCCCTGGATAGCTACCCCAATGAAGAGGTCATCAGTTATGTCCTTTCTGAACCGGATCTGTTCAGGATAACCCACCTGTCCCGGATCACCATCAATTCCAGCGAACGGGAGGCCCGGCAGGTTCTGGATTCTATTAAAGAGGGGACCAAAACCTTTGAAGAAGCGGCCCGGGAACTATCGGCGGATACCTATGCGGACCGGGGCGGGGAAATGGGGGTTCGGTTGGCCTATGAATTGACCGGCGATGTGCCGGATAGCCAGGAGCGGGAAGCCGTAATAAGCGTCCTTCCCGGCAATTACAGCCCCGTGGTAAAGGTCCCTTCTGGATGGGCTTTTTTCCGGGCGGAGGAAGCGGTCCGTCCCCTGGATACCCAAGATACGGCAAATATTGAAAAGGTCCGGTCCTATATGCGCGGCTTTGAGCGCGGACGGATAGAAAACTGGCTCTTCGATCAGGCCGGCCTCTTGACCGCCGCCGCCGGAGAAAGCGGTTTTGACGCCGCAGTGGAAGAACGGGGTTTGCAGAAGCGCGATTTTGGCCCCCTGCCCCTGAATTACGGTGGGATAAGCATGGAAAACCTTGTTGTCACCCTTCAGTCCCAGTCGATTCCGGAGTTGGAGTTCGCGGAATCCGATGAAAAATTTTGGCAGCTCGCCTTCTATACTCCCTTGGAAACTCCTTCGGAACCCCTGGTTGTGGGGGATAACGTACTGGTTTTATATCCCCGGGAAGAAACAATAAAAGACACGACGGATATCGAAGAGATTAATACCCTCTATTCAACTTTTGTCAGCCGCAACGCTGAAACAAGCCTGCGTTCCCATTTCCTCCATAGTAAAAACCTGGAGGATAAATTCGCCGTAACATTCTTGCAGTATCTTTATTCAAATAATTAAATGATTGATGAAACGCCCCGGGAGTTTGCATCTCGCCGGGGTTTTTCTGTTTCCTATAAGGGTAAAACCCTTCTCTCGACCATGGACCCCGTTGCATTGGCGGATAGAACCGTGGAGGCCCTTGGGAAGGGCTTTGCTCAAGGTACCCTCTATTTTTGCCCCTCCCCCCTTTTCGGTTACGGTCTCAAGCTTCTTCTCGAAAGGATGAGCCCCGATTCGGCGGTCCTCTGCGTGGAGATCGACGAAAAACTGATGGCCCTGTCTACGGAGCGGATCGACGAATCCATACTGAAAACGCCCCGGTTCCGGCTGGTACAGACCGGCGATCCGGCCCTTCTCTGCACCCTGGTCCGGGAAACCTGGGGGGGCCGTAGTTTCCGCCGGGTGGAACAGCTGCGCCTGACCGGCGGCTGGCAGCTAAATCCGGAGCTCTACGACGGTCTGGAGGACGCCCTCCGGCAGGATATAGCCGTGGATTGGGGCAACGCCATGACCCTGGTAAAACTGGGCCGCCGTTACGCCCGGAACGCCCTGCGGAATCTGGCCCTGCTTCCCCGTTCGCTCCCCATGGGGGCTCTTAATTTCGGCGTTCTGCCGATCCTGGTTCTGGGCGCCGGCCCTTCTCTGGACGGCGTTCTGGATGGACTTTCCGCCGCCTTCGGAGATCTTTCACAGAGTGTTCGCCGGCCCTTCAGGATAATCTGCGTAGATACCGCCCTCTCCCCCCTCTTTGAACGGGGGATCAAGCCGGATCTGGTGATTGCCCTGGAAAGTCAGCACTGGAACCTTCGGGATTTTATCGGCCTCTTTCCCTGGGAAGTTCCGGTCGCCATGGATCTTTCCGCTCTCCCCGCCACGGGGGAGATTCTCGGCGGCCGGCCCCATCTGTTTTTTACACCCTGGACCAAGCTCAGCCTCTTTGACCGGCTTAAAACAGCGGGCCTCCTTCCGGAAAGGCTGCCCCCCCTGGGCTCCGTGGGCCTCAGCGCCGCAGCCATTGCCTGCCGCCTTTCCGCCGGTCCGATAATCCTGGGGGGTATCGATTTTTCCTTTACCCTGGACCATTCCCACGCCCGCTCCGCCCCGGCCCATCTTGAACGGCTCAGGCGGCAGACCCGGTTTTTCAGCCTCGTAGACCCGGCGGCCGCTTTTCGTAAGGGCTGTTTCGTTACCTCCTCAAAAACCGGCGAGCCCGTCCGGTCCAATCAGGCAATGAAGACCTACCGGGATCTCTTTCAACGGGAATTTGCGGGAAGCAGCCGAATCCGTGACATAGCTGGTTCGGGGCTTCCCCTGGGGCTCCAAACCCTTACTCCGGAAAAAGCCTATGCCCTATTAGCGGTTGAAGGCACTCAAAATACCGGGAGAGAGAATAGTATACATACAACGAACACGGTTGAAATTACAACGGAAGCGGTGGCCGCCTTTATCCGGGAAGAATTGGCATCCCTGGTACAGCTCCGCAGTATCCTTACCGGAGAAGCCTCCGCTTCCCCGCAGCGGCTAGAAACGCTCCTGGACCATTGCGGCTATCTCTGGGCCCACTTCCCGGACTGTGCCGGCGCAGAGGGCAGACGACCGGGGTTAAGTAACCTTGGCTTCCTCAAGCGGGTACGGGCGGAGATAGATCCCTTTGTGAAACTGTTGCAGGGCCTATAACCTGGTGAAGACCCAGGGCAGCCACGCCAGTATTACTGCGGCGGCAAGGATGATCCGCCCCGCCGCTGTGGAGCCCCGCTGTCCGGCGGTTGTTTCTCCCGGCGTTTCGGTTTCGCAGAGCTCGATCATCAGATTGTCGATATCCATGGCAAGGTTTTTTTTCGTAATAGTGTGTTTCCGTTCCTGGACAAGGGCGAGGATGCGGAAAGATTCGCCCATTAGTTCCCCGAACGGGCCGGGGAGACTCAGGTCCCTCCGTATAGCCGCCCGGGACAGCATGATCAGCCCCTCCAGGGTTACTGCCCGCTGGAGCCCCGCCAGGAGCGCCCCCACAGTAATTCTAACTGGTCCCAGGGAAAACAGTACCTGCCCGTAGGGAACGGTAAGGTTGAAAGCCACAATTCCCAGGATAATAAGGATAGTGATGAGTGGATTATTTTTTTTCCCCGAAAGCCATGCAAGAAACCAAAAAAACAAAAACTGCATTACCCGAAAATAAGGATCAGAGTTAAAGACCATAGCAGGCATCATAAGCAGTCCCGCCAAACAAAGCTCCCCGCTGCCGAAAAGCCTTTCGTATATTCCATGCCGCCTTTCTCTGAGTCGGGACCGCAAAGAGGATATGGACCAAGAGGATATGGACCGCAAAGGCGCAGAAGGCGCAGAAGGTGAAGAAGAGGAAGGAGGTGAAGAAGAAGAAGAGGAAGAAGGTGAAGAAGAGGAAGAGCAAGAGAGCAGAAATTCTCTTTCCCCTCCTTCCCCTCTTCCCCCCCCTTTTTTCGCCTTCTGCGCCTTCGCGGTTTGAATTTCTTCATTCTTCGCGGTTAGAATTTCTTCTCTCGTTGCGAGAATTTCTTCTCCCTTTGTGGTTTGAAATCCTGCGTACCACCGTGATCGTCGTATAAAGTATTCGCAGAAGATGCCCAGACCCAGGCCGGTGATTATTCCCATAGCCAGGAACGGGGGGGTGATGTACCGGGCGCTCTCTCCAAAGATGAAGACCCTTGCCAGGGCAAGCTGCGCGCCGTTGGACAGGAGCGCCCCAAGGACGCTGATCCCAATAAGGCTGATTCGATCCCGCCCCAGGAGCCGCCGGAGGCCGAACATGGAAAGGGCGGATATACCTCCGCCGGCCAGGGAAAAGAGCAGGATGTAGGAGAAAAGGGTCCCGGTAATCAGCGCCTGACCAATGACCTTGACCCCCAGGAGGGCCAGAAACGCCGTAAAGGGAAGTATATCCAGGGCCATCAAAAGGGGCAGGTTAGCAATCCCTATCCGCATAAAGGGCATGGGTTTGGGGATCAGGTATTCAATGGTAGAAAGGAAGATGCAAAAGGCCCCCAACAGGGCCAGGGTTCGCCGGTGTTCCGCCTTACCAGGCGATGCTGTCAAGATCGGTGTTTTCATCCCCGGTTCCTTCTATAAATAGAAATACCTTGTTAGGCAGGCACGCCACCCATTGCCCCTGGCGTTGAATATGCCCGGCGGCTACACAGATCTGGTTGTTACAGGGTGAGGAGATGATCCTGCTCCTGCCTCCGCTGATCTCCACCACCGTATCCCCCACGGGACCGGGAATGGTTACGGTTTCTTCGGCATCCGGGGGGAAAACCCAGGTTCGGTCTTCTCCCCGGATAAACACTTGGACAACGTCCCGGGGGCGGCCGTAGACCATGAGCGCAGAAAAAACGGTCAGGGCGGCGGAGAAAAATATGGCTGCAAAGTCCAGGGGTTTAAGGGGAAGTATTCCCTTCATGCCGGCTCCTTGTGGTTTTCCCAATAGATAAATCTACCATATTATAGGCGCACCTTGTCCAGGGACATTTGGCGGCGAGGGGTCGGTTTTTATGGAAAAAACGATTAAATTTCAAATTGTTAGTTGACATAAACTCACAAGTGTTATAGATTCACAACATAGTTATATATATCTAACTATAAATATCTACTCAACCTTTAAGGAGGTCTCTATGAGTTCAAAGTATCTAAAGTGGACATTGCCGATCCTCTGCGGATTATTCGTGTTGATCGGTTGCCCCACTCCTGGTGGTATTAGCGATGATTTTGTGCTGACCATGGGTAATGCCTATAGCGTATCCCATCCGAATAGTATATCGGTAACCAATTACATCGTATTGGCAGTGGGGGCAGGCGCTTATACCGATAATGTCTATACCATTGATGGAGAGGTGGTAACGCCGACACCCGTTCTGACCGATGGCGGCAAGGTAAAATTTATAAAAATTGAGGCGCCGGCAGGCGTTACTTCACTCACCTTGCAGGCCACAAAGGGCGGAAGACCCGTGTTGAATAGCGAGGTAAGCTTAGCCCCGGGCAGTGTGGCGGCGCCGGCTGTTTTGTATGGTGAAACATCCATGACCTTCAGTGATTATTATCATGATGTTACGGCAGATATCACGGCTATACGTCCTGCGAGTACGGTCTTCGCAAAAACAGGAGAAGTTGCAGAGCCGGAGTACTTTATCACCGCCGGCACACGTACCGGCGGAACCGACGGAACCCAATATCCCAAGTGGGTGGATACGGACGAAGAGGACCGGGTTGATACCGTTTCCAGCGCCACCTATGGCGATAATCCGCATTTTGTCCCGACAGGAAACCTTGCAATAAACTATGATGATCCAATGACTAAAGCGGATGGTCATGAAATTACGGGGATTAAAAAAGTAGAAGTTGGTGTGGACTTTGATTTGTTCGCCAACGCAGCGCTTTTGAGAGCGGCCGGCGAAGAGATAGAGACAGCGGATGCGGTATGGGAAAAAGTAGCGGCCATCTCTTCCTGGAAAGGGGCGGGAGAAATTTACAAGGCCAAATACCTGCAGCCTGATGGGGCATGGGGTAAACGTGACCAGGACCCGCTCAATGGGTCTGTGGTCGGTACATGGCCAAAAACTCCGGTGACGAGTGTTTCTTACGGCGGTACCTGGGCGGACAAGGTTATAGCCGCAGATTTTGGACCGTTAACAGCGCCATTGGACAGTGCAGGCCTTTGGAGTACCTATTTTGAGAAGCTTTACGGCGGTTATGTTGTAGATTCGACCGGACACAAGGAGCCTCTTGTCTGGCTGCAGAATTTGTTTTCCCACCGGGGACACACTAATTTTGAAGTAGCCCTTAACCGCGCCGGTATTTCCCGCATGGACGATTTAACCCCGGAGGGCGTTATACACGTGGTGATCTTTGCCTACGGTTTGCCGGACATTATTTTTGATCAGGCCGTAGTAGGATACGAAGACAGCGAAGCGTCTATTGAACAAGGTTCGGTCTTCTATGCACAGGGAACGGGCGGTGGCGCGACTTTCAAAAACAGTACTGGTTTGGACATTCCTAAGGTACTGCACGTTACCGGTTTGAGTGCTGCTGCGTTATCGGATTTCGCTGCAAACGGCGGGGTACTTAAAAAGGGCACAGCGGATGTCCCCAATGTTGGTAATGCTGCTTACGAACTTGCACTGGAGGAAGCGGACGGCGAAATAGCCATTACGCTGAAAGACGGTTTCTTTGCAGCGGGCTATCAGGGTGCATATTCACTCTCAATAACCTCCGGCACTGTTTACAAGACACCCACTTTTACGGTAAACCAAATTATTGCCCGCCCCAAATTGGCGCGTAGCGGTGATTCGGGGAACTGGGTTGATGCTAATACCGCAACGGCTACTATTGATGTGCTCAAGAGCGAAACTATTGCCTTTAACAACGATGATTTTGCGAAAGCTATTGTGCTGTCAGGCCGTACTTTTAGTTCGATAGTGAAAGAGAGCGGGGACGCTGACGCGCTGCCGGCCATCACTGCGGTACTAACCCGTGCTACAGGCGCCGATCCGTATACAATCAAAGCCAGCGTCTTAACAGGAACTGCGGGCAGGATTTATAAGCTTACGATTGTGACATCCAACTTTGCATCAGCGGTTAGTACGAATCTTAATTCGGTGGTTTACTACATTAAAGTGACGGACTAGCAATAAACACAGGAAAAGGCGCCCGGCGCCTTTTTAAAAGCCCCGGAGAGCTTGTGCTTTCCGGGGCTTTTGTTACTATCAGCCCCTATTCCCTCTCCCCGGGGCATATTTGCATAAATTAAATAATTCTTGTATAATTTTCCGGGTGATTGCCATTAAAGAGGTTTGTGTATGAATGGGCTTGTGCTGCTTATTATTTCCGTTGTAGTTCTCGTTTTGGCCTATCTTTTATACGGGCGCTATCTGGCTCGCACCTGGGGGATAGATCCATCGAAAAAAACTCCCGCCCGGGAATTTGAGGATGGGGCGGAGTATGTGCCCAGCACCCCGGCGGTGGTATTCGGCCATGAATTTGCCTCCATTGCCGGGGCGGGACCGATTAACGGGCCAATTATTGCCGCCATGTTCGGTTGGCTGCCGGTTATGCTCTGGCTCTTGGTGGGGACCGTGTTTTTTGGGGCAGCCCATGACTTTGTAGCCCTCTATACCTCGGTAAAAAACAAGGGGAAATCGATAGGGTACGTAATCGAAATTTACGCAGGAAAGACCGGCAAACGGCTTTTCCTCATCTTTGTCTGGCTTTTTTCCATACTCATAGCCGCCGCCTTCTCGGATATCGTGGCGGGAACCTTTGCGGGGATAGACGCCGCGGGCCTTAATAACCGGACCAGCGGCTCGGTGGCAACCGCTTCCGCCCTGTTTATCGTCGCCGCCGTGCTCATCGGCTTCCTCATCAGGAAAAGAAAGGCCTCCGATTTGGCCAGTGGTATTATCGCGGTGGATCTGCTCATCGTTTGCATCGTCCTGGGGATTTTTAATCCCATCTTTTTGTCCCAGTCCATCTGGCTCTATCTGATATTTGCCTACATATTCGTCGCCTCCATCGTCCCCGTCTGGCTCTTAGGGCAGCCCCGGAACTACCTCAGTTCCTTCCTGCTCATCGCCATGATTTTGGCCGCATTTATCGGGGTGATATTTACCGCCCCGGAAATAGCCATCCCCGCCTTTGTCGGCTTCGAGGTGAAGGGTAACTACCTTTTTCCTGCCCTTTTTATAACCATAGCCTGCGGGGCCATATCCGGGTTCCACAGTCTGGTCGCCACCGGGGCGGCGTCCAAGGAAATCAGCAATGAAAAATATATGCTCCCTATTTCCTACGGGGCCATGCTGGTGGAGACCCTGGTGGCCATCCTGGCGTTAATTGCCGTGGGTTCCCTGGCCCATGGGGGTAAGTTTCCTTCAGGAACCCCGCCGGTAATTTTTGCCACCGCGGTTTCCGGTTTCCTGCACCAGATCGGCTTGCCTAGTCAGATCTCCTTTACCCTTGTTTCCCTGGCGGTTTCCTCCTTTGTACTCACCACCCTGGATACGGTTGCCCGGTTGGGGCGTCTTTCATTTCAGGAACTCTTTTCCTCAAGCAAAATACTGGCTTCCAAACCGGCGGCTTCGGTGTTTACCCTGTTACCCGCCTACCTTCTCGCGGTAACGGGCTATCAGAATATCTGGACCCTCTTCGGCGCGGCGAACCAGCTTTTAGCGGCCCTTACCCTTATTGCCTGCATACTTTTCCTTAAAAAAACAAAACGCCGGAGCTTCATGCTGTATATCCCCACCTTTATTATGCTTGCGGTTACCTTCAGTTCCCTGGTCCTGACCATCAGGAGCAAAATTTTACGGCTGCAAGGCGGCAGTTTTGTTTTCGCCACCGACGGCCTGCAGTTGATCATAGCCGTCCTGCTCCTTGTGTTAGGAATCATGGTGGTCATCTCCTGTATAGTAAAAATATGGGAGAAGGATGAGTTCCCCGAACTATCCAAAGCGGAGATAGGAGCATAGGCATGGTATCCATCAAGGACCGGCTTTTTTTACTGTTAACCGGCGGCAAATACTCCGGTATGCGGGATGAGACGGCCATGGACGAAATAATCCGTCTGATCGTCCTTAATATCACCTATACCATCGTCACGGTCATTATCCTCGCCGTGGGTGTAACGGATATGCAGAGGGGACTCGTCGAGCAGGGGCTCATGCAGATGATCATCGGGTTTATGATCTTTGCAAACCTGCTTCTCCTGCACACCGAATTCCCCTTCATTGTGGGGGGGCTCATTGTTACCGCCATCTTCGGCGTATTCTGCGGGGCAACCATATTTACCGAAAACAGCAGCCAGGGTTTTGACAGTGTATGGATCTATTCCTATCCCCTGATGTCCATCTTTACCCTGGGTCTGCCCCTGGGGCTTATCCCCGCGCTGCTCCTCTTTGCGGTGGTCCTTGTGGGGACCTTTGTGCCGGGATTAGCGGCGTTTAGGTATACTGTTTCCGAGGCAATGCTGATCTGCGGTGTGTATTTTTTTGTCATGACCCTGACGGTGATCTACGAAGTGGTCCGTTCCTTAAAGGACCGGTGGCTCATGCGTCAGGACAGTTACATGAACATGGTTTTTGCCAACAGTCCGGATATTATTATCCTCCTGAATGAAAGCGGCGGTTTTATTTACTGTGCGGATATATTTCTCAGACGGATACATGTAAAAAATTTTGAAAGTATCAGGAAGCAGAATTACCGGGATGTTTTTTCCCGGTTTGGCGCAGCAAAACTGCTGGACGCTCTGGACTCAATGTTTCAGCTTTCCATAGAAGAGAAGAGTTCCACCGTAACCGAGGAAACCATCGATATGAGCGGGGACGGTAACCTGCGGAATTACGAAATACACTTTACCCCCATGTACAACAACGCCGGAATTTATCAGGGCGCCTTTGTGCTCTTCCACGACACAACCGAAATTAAACATGCAAAACAGCGGGCGGAGGAGGCTAATATTGCCAAGTCGAGCTTCCTGGCCAATATGTCCCATGAAATACGCACCCCCCTTAACGCCATCATCGGCATGACCACCATCGCCAAGGGGAGCCGCGACATGGAACGCCGGGATTATTGCCTTGAAAAAATCGAGGGCGCCTCAACCCATCTCCTGGGGGTGATAAACGATATCCTGGATATGTCCAAGATAGAGGCCGACAAGTTTGAACTATCCAATACGGAATTTGAATTTTCCAAGATGCTGAACAGGGTAGTCAATGTGCAGGAATTCCGGGTAGCCGAAAAAAAACAGAGCCTTACGGTTACGGTGGAGCCCGATATTCCCCAGCGGCTTATTTCCGATGAACAGCGGCTTGCCCAGGTTATTACCAACCTCCTCTCCAATTCGGTAAAGTTTACCCCCGAGGGGGGGAGTATCACCATCTCGGCGAGGAGGCTGCCGGACAGCGAGGCGGGGCTCCGCATGGAGATACCGGCGAAGTATATGAACGCAGCCTTTCCGGACCAGCTGCCCGGGGCGGAAACCGGCGAGGAAAGCGAAACTGCGTCCCGGTGTACCCTGGAAATCCGGGTTACCGATACGGGCATAGGCATCTCCCTGGAGCAACAGGCCAATCTTTTCCAGTCCTTTCAACAGGTTGACGGCAGCATATCCCGCAAATTCGGCGGCACCGGGCTGGGACTGGCCATTTCCAAGCGGATTGTGGAGATGATGAACGGAACCATCTGGATTGAGTCTGAACCGGATAAGGGCTCGACCTTCATTTTTACCATACAGGCGGATTTACCCGTGGCGCTTCCGGTGAAGCTTCCGGACCAAACCCCGGCGATCCAATCGGAGACCGGGGCTCTACCCGAAGAGGCGGCACTTCCCGCAGAGCCCCCCGCGGATGATTTCACCGGCAAGCGGGTACTTCTGGCGGAGGACGTGGATATCAACCGTGAAATCGTGGTAACCATCCTGGAGCCCACGGGGCTGGTCATAGAGGAGGCGGAGAACGGGAAGATTGCCTATGATAAGTTCAGCGCCAATCCCGAAAGCTATGATTTGATTTTTATGGATATACACATGCCCGGCATGGACGGCTACGAATCCACCCGTCTTATCAGGGCCCTGGATCATCCCTGGGCAAAAACGGTCCCCATTATTGCCATGACCGCAAATGTCTTTAAAGAGGACGTTGAAAAATGCCTCGCCGCCGGTATGAACAGCCACGTTGGAAAGCCCATTGATTTTAATGAGGTGATGGATCTGCTCCGAAAATATTTGGCCGGCGGAAAAGCTAGCTAAGGGTATCCTGTATAGCAAGAAGCAGGTCGATCTGCTTTAGGATATAATCCTGGTACTTAGGGTGAAGTTCCTTATAAAGGGATACCAGTTTGGTAAATTCCTTATCCGGATCAATGTTGAACATTTCGCCTTCGCCGTTCCTGAGCCATTTCTCATTAACCCCAAAGGAAGCGCAAATTAGCTTGATAATCCGGTCGTTGACCTTCCTCTTTTCCACTTCTACCCCCGCAAGGTAGCCGCTGGAGAGAGAGATAACCTTAGAGAATTTCATTTGGGAGAGACTTAACGCCTCCCGTACCTGTTTGATGCGGCGGTTAACTGTAGTTGCTATAGTACTTTTCATTACGAGTAAATACTACCAGAAATCCTAATAGTTTACAAGTAAAAAATACCGAAAATTGCCACTAAAGCGCCTTATTCGGGAAATTTTTACCGAATCATATCGAAAAGGGCCTAAAAATCATTACTAAAATAGTAATGATTTGAAAAACCGGCCTTTTTATTCTTTTCCTTTGTGTAATAAACGGAAGGGGTGTATAATGAAGAAATGCAAAGCTTGTAAACAAAATCAAGCAAGCTAAGGAGTACAAAGATGAAAAGGAATGTATTGGTAGTAGGGGTTCTCCTGCTGATCACGGTAGGGATAGTTTTTACCGGCTGCGGCGCTAAGAAAAGCGGCACAACCGATTCGGCAGCGGCAACATCCACCGGCGCATTTGACTGGAAACGGGCGACGGGTTCGGAAATCACCGTATATATGGTACAGCATCCTACCCAGGAATCCATCGTAGCAAAGTTGGCTGAATTCACCGCCCTAACCGGTATCAAAGTAAACACCCAGGTTACCCCGGAAGCCAATTATTTCGATCAGGTATCGAATGCCCTGTCCAGCCGGTCAGGATCTCCGGACCTCTTTATGTCGGGGGTTTATCAGCTCTGGGACTATTACACCGCCGGTAACGTGGAAGACCTGGATACCTATCTCAGCAACCCTTCCCTTACCAACAGCGGCTATGAGCCCGGGGACTTTGTGCCCAGCGCCTTCTCCTCCCTCAAATGGGACGGCGTGGCCGGTCATGCCGTGGGTACCGGCGCTCACCTGGCCATCCCCCTGGGGATGGAGCTCTATACGCTCGCCTATAACCAGCGCGCCTTCGACAAAGCGGGTATCACCAAGGTTCCGGAAACCTACGACGAACTGCTTGCCGCCGTTGATAAGCTCAAGGGCTGGAACGGACCCGGCTCCTATGCCATCGCCGTCCGCGGCGCCCGTGACTGGGGAACCATTCACCCCGCGTACATGACCACCTACAAGAACTTCGGCGCCACAGACTTTGCCGTTGAAGGCGGAAAGCTCGTATCCAAGGTAAATTCCCCCGAATCTGTCGCCATGAATACCTTCTTTGTTGACATGATTAAGAGGGGCGGTTCTCCCCAGTGGTCCAGCAAGTATTGGTATGACTGCGAAGTTGACTTCGAAAACGGCCAGGCCGCCATGTTCTGGGACGCTTCCAATGTCCAGGCGCAGACCATTTTCAAGAACATGCCCGAATCTCCCTATATCAAATACGCCCCTTCGCCGACCGCGAAGCCCGGGGATACGATCAACTCCAACTACTGGATCTGGTCAATGGCGATGAACTCCTATTCCAAGCAGAAGACCGCCGCGTGGCTCTTCCTCCAGTATTTCAGCAGCAAGGAATTCCTCCTTTCTGCGTCGGTTGATTCGAACAACATGGACCCCGTCCGGACATCCATCTACAACAATGCGGCGTTCCAGGCGAAGATCGCCAAACTGCCCAACTGGTATGCGTCATGGCAGAAGACTTCTCCCACTACGAAGGTCCAGTTTACCCCCCAGCCGGCCTTCTTCCAGACTACCTATGAATGGGCTGCGACCCTTCAGGATCTCGTGGCCGGTACCAAGTACCGCTCAATCAAGGAAGGATTGGATGCCCTGAAAGCCCTTCAGGACAAGATGGTTCAGGAATAGGTTTACTATTTTTATGATCTGATTTGCGGAAGGTGCGGGATACAAATGTATTCTGCACCTTTTGCGGTAAAATAGACTGTTTTTTAGAGATTTTAGATTAAAACGGGGTGATCTATGGGAAAAAGTAAGCCGGACGCTGCGGCAATCAATTACAATGAGTTACCTAAAAATATCCGAATGCGGCCGTACTACATTATATTGCCGGGAATGATCGTTTTGATTGGTATCATGGTCCCCTTTATAGTCGCAATACTACTGTCATTTACCAACGCTTCCTACCGCTTACCCATGGATAGATGGAAGTTTACCGGGCTGGGAAATTGGATTGAAATGATTACCAATCCCGAATTCTATCACGCCGTTTTTGTCACCCTCTCCTATGCGATCTGCGCCACCGGATCGGAACTGCTCCTGGGAATGGGGATTGCCTTCCTCCTCCGTAAGGAAAACCGGTACACCCATATCCTCAAGGTAGTGTTTATGTTTCCGCTCATGGTTGCGCCCGCCATCGCGGTACTCATCTGGCAGCTCATGCTTTCCAACTCGGTTGGTATTGTGGAAAAGTTTCTCAATCTTTTCGGGTTGTTCAATTTCCCCTGGGCCGCTTCTCCAAAAACCGCTTTGTTCACCGTTGTTTTCATAGACGCCTGGGTGAACACTCCCTTTGTCATGCTCCTGGTACTTGCGGGTATCCAGTCCCTGCCTAAGTCTCCCTTCGAGGCCGCACAGGTGGACGGCGCCGGCGCGTGGTTTACCTTTAGAACATTAACGCTTCCCATGTTGAAGCCCTTTATATACATCGCCATTTTATTCCGCTCCATGGCGGCGCTCCAGGAATTCGGTATTATCTTTGCTACCACCAAGGGAGGGCCCGGTAATACCCTGATGAACATTTCCCTCACCGCATACCTGACGGCTTTTACATACCAGCGGCTTGCCAGGGCCATGCCCTATCTGCTGATACTCTGGCTGGTCGTAAATGTTACGGCCAAATTCATTGTTGAAAAGCAGCGCAAGTATGCCAAAGAAGCTGCGGGATTATAAAAAAGGAGGGTTGTATGGATACTATAAGCGCCTTAGAAAAGGCAACACGGAATAAGAAAACTATTGGTGCGGGGCTGAATGTACTTCGGTATGTGGCCCTGACCATCTGGCTGGTATTTGCCATTTTCCCCCTGTTTTGGATGCTTATCTGTTCCCTTAAATCGGATGCGGAAGTGGTAAGTACGGTTTTTAAATTCACGCCGACCATTTCAAATTACCAGGTGGTACTTTTCCGCCAGGATTCAAATTTCATCCTGGCATTTTTCCAAAACTTTATTGTGTCCGGGGGCGCCATTCTCCTTACCGTACTCGTCGGTGTACCGGCCGCCTATGCCTTTGCCCGTTACGATTTTAAGAATAAAGAAGGCTGGGCTTTCCAGATATTGTCCTTTAAGTTTGCCCCGGAGATTCTGGTAATACTTCCGGTATTTATGATCTTCCAGCGGCTCAAACTTTACGATACCTACTTCGGTCTCATCTGGGTTTATCAGCTCATCACCATGCCCCTGCTCATCTGGGTTGTCCGTGGTTATTTCGAGGATATCAGCGTTGAGATAGAACAGGCGGCCCAGCTTGATGGGTATACCTGGTACGAGGTCTTCTTTAAGATATTGCTTCCCCTTATCAAACCCGGCCTTGTGGCGGCGGGTCTCCTGGCCTTTATTTTTGCCTGGAACAGTTTTACCTTCCCGTTAATTCTCTCCGGGACCCGTGTGCAGACCATCACCATCACATCCCTCAGGTTCCTGGCTTCCGATTCCGTACACTACGGACAGGTCGCGGTGGCGGCGCTCATCGCCGTGCTGCCTGAAATTATCATTTGTCTTTTTATTCAGAAACATCTGGTGCGGGGTTTAAGTTTCGGCGCGGTTAAAGGCTAATTAAAGGATTGATACATGGCAGAAATTGAACTGATTAATATTACTAAAAAGTACAAAGATACGGTTGCGGTAGATAATCTGAGTCTGACGATTAAGGATAACGAGTTTTTTGTACTCTTCGGCCCCGCCGGGGCGGGCAAAACAACGACCCTTAAAACAATCGCGGGCATAGAGTTTCCCCAGGAAGGGCTGGTCAAGATTGGCGGCGAGATCGTCAACCTCATAGAACCCATGTACCGTAATGTGTCCATGGTTTTTGAAAACTACGCCCTCTACCCCCACATGAGCGTCTACGACAATATCGCCTTCCCCCTGCGGAGTAAACTGCACCGCAAGGACGAGGCGTATATAAAAGAGGCGGTAGAAAAGGTTGTCAAGATGATGAAAATCGACGGCCTTTATCAGCGCAAACCCAGCCAGCTTTCCAACGGCCAGCGTCAGCGCGTCGCCATTGGCCGCTGCCTGGTACGGGAACCTTCGGTATTCCTCATGGACGAGCCCCTGGCCCACCTTGACGCTAAGCTGCGGCATTTTATGCGGGGGGAGCTCAAGGAAATGCAGAGCGCCTTTAACACAACAACAATCTACGTTACCCATGACTTCATGGAAGCCATGTCCCTGGCGGACCGTATCGCGGTGCTTAACAAGGGCAAGATTGAACAGCTTGGTACCTCGCTGCACATGTACTACACGCCGAAGAATGAATTTGTTGCCCGCCTGTTCGGCGAACCGGAACTGAATATCTTTCCCTGCGATCCGGTAAGTGAAGGCGGCGCCCTTACCCTCCGCGCCCTGGGACAGGAAACACCCCTTGTGCCGGAGGCCGATGTCCTTCAGCCCCTCAAAGATTCCGGGGCCGCAAAGATAGATGTGGGCATCAGGGGCGTGGACATATCCTTTAGTTTCTCCGCACAGGGGCAGGATTGGATACGCGGCGTCGTATACGCCAACGAACCTATCGGTAATAAGGTTATCATGACCATCGATGTGAACGGTACGAAAATACGGATTTCCGCATCCAACGATACTTTAGCAGACATGGATCAGGTTGTGTATGTCAAGTTCAACATGAAAAACGCCATTTATTTTAACGGCGAAACGGAAGAATTTATCACCCGAAGCGATCTTGAGCGATACCTGGGATAAGGAGAAAAAATTGGCGCGTCTTACCCTGAAAAACATATACAAACGGTATGAGGACGGAGAAAAGAAGCTTTTTGGCAAGCGGGTTGAAAACGAATTCGCCGTTAAGGATCTTTCCTTTTCATGTACGGACAATTCATTTATCGGTATCCTCGGCCCCTCGGGCTGCGGAAAATCCACAACCCTGCGCATGATTGCGGGGTTGGAAAAAATTACCGATGGACAGATGTTTATTGATGATGTTTGTATCAATGAACTTCTGCCCAAGGATCGGAACATAGGGCTCGCCTTTGAGGATTATGCGCTCTATCCGCCCCTTACGGTTTATGACAATCTTTCCTTCAACCTGAAAGCAAAGGGTCTGCCGGCGCCTCAGATAAAGGAAGCCATTGATCGGGTCGCCCCCCTGCTGAAGGTTGACGAGCTTCTCCGTATGAAGCCCAGCGCCCTTTCGGGCGGGCAGAAACAGCGGGTTAACATCGCCCGCGCCATTGTGCGTCAGCCCGGGCTGCTGTTGTTGGATGAACCCCTTTCACACCTTGACGGCAAAATGCGTCAGACCCTCCGGCAGGAAATCAAACGTATGCACCGGGAGATCCAGTGTACCACCATCATCGTTACCCATGACCAGATCGAGGCCATGTCCATGGCGGATACGATTATCATCATGAAGGACGGCAGGCTGCAGCAGATGGGTACCCCCCTTGAGGTGTATGATAATCCGGCGAACGAGTTTGTGGCGGGCTTCATCGGCGAGCCCCCCATGAATCTGCTGCATTCCACCATCGCAAAGACCCAGGAGGGTTTCTTTTTTACCTTCGCGGCCAGCGATTTGCGGGTACAGGTCCCCGAGCGGTATAACAGGGTTGTTACCGATGGCATGAACCTGACCCTCGGGGTGCGGCCGGTGGATGTGCTTATCACCGAAAAACATTCCAGCACACCGGCGCCGGTGTCGATCTATGAGAATTTCGGTGATGAGCGCCGTGTTAGTGTTCGT
This sequence comes from Treponema primitia, assembly GCF_046533075.1. Classification (GTDB taxonomy): domain Bacteria; phylum Spirochaetota; class Spirochaetia; order Treponematales; family Breznakiellaceae; genus Termitinema; species Termitinema primitia_B. Next base: position 56,318 of record NZ_JAJQRB010000052.1, read on the forward strand.
GTCGGGGAGAATCACCTCAACCTCACGACCACATCGGAAGTATTTTATAAGCATGGCGACATCATTCATCTGGAATTTAATTCCGATAAAACGCACCTATTCAGTGCGGAAACAGGGGTTTCTATTAAATAAGGCTTCAGAAAATTTATTTTTTTACATAGGGAGTATATTATGAGTAATTATCCGAGAACCATGAAGGCTTTGGTCGCGTATAGCCCGACCGATTACCGTTTCGAAAAAGCATACCCGTCTCCGGAATGCGGTGATGATGATATCATCATTAAAGTTGAGGGCTGCGGCATCTGTGCGGGGGACGTGAAATGTCAGCACGGCGCAGCGATGTTCTGGGGTGATGATATTCAGCCTTCGTGGGTAAGGCCCCCCTTTATTCCCGGCCATGAATTTTTAGGTTTCGTGGTTGAAATGGGCAAGAACGTTAAGGGTTATGAAATTGGGGATAGGCTTACTGCGGATCAGATAGTTCCCTGCGGTGAGTGCCGGTTCTGCAAAAGCGGGCAGTACTGGATGTGTCAGCCCCACGGTATGCACGGTTTCCATAAGGAATTTAACGGCGGTATGGCCGAATATGTACGCTATACAAAAAACGCGATTCTGCACAAGGTCCCCAAGGATCTGAGCCTTGATAAAGCCCTGCTTATCGAACCCTACGCCTGCTCTAAACACGCCGTTGACCGCGCCAAGATCCAGTGTGAAGATATCGTTGTAATCTCCGGCGCCGGTACCCTGGGGCTGGGCATGGTAACCTATGCGGCCATGAAAAACCCCAAGGCGCTCATCTCCCTTGACATGGTTGATGACCGGCTTGCCAAAGCCAAGGCCTTCGGAGCCACCCATGTCTTTAACCCCGGTAAGATGGACGTGATCGCCGAGATCATGAAGATGACCGATAACTACGGCTGTGATATTTATATTGAGGCCACCGGCCATCCCTCCAGCGTCATTCAGGGCCTTAGCGCTATTCGTAAGCTTGGGACCTTTGTAGAATTCAGTGTGTTCTCCGGCCCCACCACGGTGGATTGGTCCATCATCGGGGATCGCAAGGAACTGGACATCCTGGGTTCACATCTGTCCCCCTACTGTTTCCCCTTTGTCATTGATGGTATTACCAAAAATACCCTGAAGACTGATGGGATGATAAAAACTACCTTTAAGCTGGAGGAATGGGAAAAAGCCTACGAATACGCCACCGGCAAACATGGGGATTTTAAAATAGCCTTTATTCCCTGAGAGGGTTTAGTGTGACAAAATATGTAGTTGGTCTTGATAACGGCGGCACCATGATCAAGGCTGCCGTTTTTGACCTTCACGGAAAAGAAATTATTACCAAGGGCATACATACCCCGGTTCAGAGCCCTGCGCCCGGTTTTACCGAGCGGGATTCAGAAGAACTGTGGCAGCATAACTGCGCCTGCATACGGGAAGCCCTGGCCGCCGCGTCTATCGATCCTGCGGGCATCATTGGGGTTTCCGTCTGCGGCCACGGTAAGGGGCTGTATACCTGGGGAAAAAACGGTAAGCCGGCCTATAAGGGCATAGTCTCCACCGACGGCCGGGCCTGGGCCTATCCTGAAAAATGGTACAAAGAGGGGGTAGTGCAGAAATACTACCCCCGGCTTTGCCAGAAAATCCTCGCCTCCCAGGAAATATCACTGCTGGCCTGGTTAAAGGATAACGACCGGCAGTCCTATGATAATATCGCATGGGTATTTTCGGTAAAGGACTACATACGCTTCAGGCTGACCGGGGAAGCCTATTCCGAGGCCACCGACTTCTCCGGTTCCGGGCTTATGAATATCATTGATGCGCGCTTTGATAAGGATATGCTTGAAGGCTTTGGTATAGGAGAGATATACGATAAACTCGCCCCCATACGGTACTCCTACGAAAAGTGCGGCAGCATAACTGCGGAGGTCGCGGCCCTGACGGGGCTGCGGGAGGGTACGCCGGTGGCGGGTGGCATGTTTGACATCGATTCCTGCGCCGTGGCCATGAACGTTACCACCCCGGAGGACTTTTGTACCATCGCCGGTACCTGGAGCATAAACGAGTACCCCTCAAAAACGCCGGTAACCGACGGCAGCATAGGCATGAACTCCCTCTTTGCCATTCCGGGATATTTTCTGGTGGAGGAGTGCAGCGCCACCTCCGCGGGGAACCTGGACTGGTTCACCGAACATTTTATCGACAAACACGAAATACCCGAAGGGAGGAAACTCTACGAGTATCTTGACGGGGAAGTTGAAAAACTAAAACCCGAAGACAGTGATGTATACTTCCTGCCCTTCCTCTACGGTTCCAACGATAATCCCCTGGGCCGCGCCTCCTTTGTGGGACTCAGTTCCTATAACGAAAAGATACACTGCATACGGGCCATATACGAAGGTGTAGTTTTTTCCCATAAGACCCATATCGACCGGCTGCTTAAAACCCGTACGCCCCCAAAGACGATACGCATGGCCGGCGGAGCGGTAAATTCCGTGGTATGGGTACAGATGTTCGCCGACATTCTGGGTTTCCCCATTGAGACCATTGCGGTGAAAGAACTGGGCGCCCTGGGCTGCGCCATGGCGGCGGCCATAGCGGCGGGGGAATTCAAGGACTACGAAGAAGCGGTGTCCTCCATGGTCAGGGTGGAACGAAGGGTAAACCCGAATCCCGATAGGGCCGGGATATATAAGAAAAAGTATGAAAAGTATTCCGCAATCCGCGATGCCCTTGGCGCTGTGTGGGATATTTTTAAATAAGGAGTACCATAAAATATGCTGGAAGACTTGAAAGAAAAGGTGTGCGCGGCAAATAAAATGCTGCCGGATCATCATCTGGTTACCTTTACCTGGGGTAATGTGAGCGCCATTGACCGTAAAACCGGACTGATGGTTATTAAGCCCAGCGGTGTTGAATACGATGATATGAAGGCAGAACACATGGTTGTGGTGGACCCGGATGGCAAGGTTGTTGAGGGTAAGCTGAACCCGTCATCGGATACGGCAACCCACCTGGTTCTCTACCGGGCTTCTCCCGATATAGGCGGTATTGTCCATACCCATTCAAGTTATGCTACCATATTTGCCCAGGCAAATATGGATATCCCCGCCCAGGGCACCACCCACGCGGATTACTTTTACGGCGACATACCCTGTACCCGGCAAATGACCGACGCGGAAATAAACGGCGCCTATGAACACGAAACAGGAAAGGTGATCCTCGAAACTTTTGAAAAACGGAAACTCTCCTTTACCCAAATACCGGCGGTTGTTGTGGCAAGCCACGGCCCCTTTGCCTGGGGGAAAGACCCCTTTGAAGCGGTCCACAATGCGGTGGTGCAGGAAGAAGCTGCAAGGATGGCCCTCTTTGTATTACTGCTTGACCCTAAGGGCGGCAAAATCCGGCAAACCCTGCTTGATAAACATTATCTGCGTAAACACGGTGCAAACGCTTACTACGGGCAGAAGTCCGGCGGAGAACATGCATGAAGCCCTACCAGATAGGTATTTACGAAAAGGCCATGCCCAAGGATCTTTCCTGGGAGGAAAAACTCCAAACCGCCAAATCTTCCGGGTATGATTTTTTTGAGATAAGTATTGATGAAACCGACGAGAAACTTGCCAGGCTGAAAATGTCCCCGAAGGAAAGGCTGGAACTGCTGAGGCAAGGCTATGAAACGGGGCTTCCCATAAGGACCATGAGTTTAAGCGGTCACCGGAAGTATCCCCTGGGCAGCGAAGATCCTGCAGTAAGAATGCGGAGTCTGGAGATCATGGAAGATGCGATTAACTTTGCCTGCGATATGGGCATACGGATCATCCAGGTGGCGGGCTACGATGTTTATTACGATCCCTCAACACCCCAAACGGGGGAGCTTTTCTACGATGGTATCCTCCAATCCGTACAAATGGCCGCTGCCAGGGGTGTTATCCTTGCCTTTGAAAACATGGAAACTGAATTTATGAACACCGTGGAAAAGGCCATGCGCTACGTTAGCCGGATCAATTCCCCCTACCTCAAGCTGTATCCCGACAGCGGCAATCTTACCAATGCGGCGAAAAGCTATGGAACCGATGAAGTAGAAGATCTGCGTAAGGGCAGGGGATCAATCGCCGCCCTGCATCTAAAGGAATCTGTTCCCGGCAAATTTCGGGAGATCCCCTATGGAACCGGCCATGTTAATTTTAGGGTCCTTCTCAAAACCGCCCTGGAACTAAACGTCCGCACCTTTGTTACCGAGTTCTGGTATACCGGCGAGGCTGATTTTCGGGAGGCCATAAAAACAGCGAAAGCTTTTATTGACAGCCAATTTACAAATTAAGCGGGGGCCTATTCAAGGGGCTATATCACATACCACACCCTGCCGGGAGGCGATGTTCCGCATCTCCCCCAGGGTTTTTTCATTTACCGGGATGACTCCGTTAATGCGGGCAGCCATGGTTTCCATGGCCTTTTCTCCGTGGGTATAGATACGGTCCTTTCCGTCTACCCTTGGGGAAGAGCGCAGTTCTTCTAAGAAAACGGATAGAGCATGCTTCTGTTCCTTCTTATTACCAAATATACCGTAATCAATGGCGGCAAAATAGTGGCAAATCCCGGTTTCCCCGGGTTTTATGTTTATATGATTCGAAGTGAGGCCCCCGGAAAGGATTCCGCAGCAGATATCCACCATGGTGGCCAGGCCGTAGCCCTTGTGTCCCCCCCCTGTTTCAGAGCTTCCCCCCAGTGGGGCGATACCCCCGCCGAATTTTCCGATGATGTTTCTGACAACTTCCCCGGCGTCGGTGGTGGGATGCCCGATGGTATCCACCGCCCAGTTATCCGGTATGGGCTTGCCGCTTTTTTGGTATACCTCCATGGTCCCCCGGGTTACCATGGTGGTGGAGGCGTCAAAGGAAAAGGGCAGGGGATCTGCGGGCATGGCAAAGGCGATGGGGTTTGTTCCCAGCATGGCCCGCTTACCGTTGGTGGGCACACAGATCGCCTCGGTATTGGTCATGGTTATGCCGATAAAATCCGCTTCCAGGGCGAGTCCTGTATAATACCCCGCTATACCGTAGTGATTTGAATTACGCACCGTAACCATGCCGATTCCGGAGTGGGAAGCCTTTTCAATGGCCAACTCCATGGCCCGGACCGCCGTAAGCTGCCCCATGGCTTTATGCCCGTCCACTACCGCAGAGACCGGTGTTTCATGGATGATTTCCGGTTTTGCCCGGACCGTAACCATACCGGTTTTAATCTCCTCATCATACCGGACCAGCCGGTGGATGCCGTGGGACTCTATCCCGAATAAATCGGCCCGTAGAAGTATCTCCGCAATGGTTTTACCTTCTTCTGCGCTGAAGCCGTAGCTTGGGAATAGTCTGCTGCAAAAATCCCACAACCGGGGATAAGGAATTTCGGTATACTCCGCCATGGTGGTTCCAGCTACCTATCATAAAGTAAGCTGCGAAGGCTGTCAAACTATTACTTGACATTAGGATGATTCAGCTTAATAGTATTATTTACGAATGAGTTCCACCTATCCCCGCCGTCTAAGCCAAGGTTTACAACTTCTCTACGAAGACCGGGATCTCCTGGTTGTGGATAAACCGGCGGGGCTGCTCTCCATTGCCGCAGGCGCCGAGCGGGACAAAACAGCCTACTGGATACTTTCGGAATACCTCCGTAAAAAGGGCGAGAAGCGCCGGCCTGCGGTGGTACACCGGCTGGACAGGGAAACCTCGGGGGTCATGATCTTTGCCAAGTCTGATACGGTCAAGCGGAAACTCATGGAACACTGGGACGAGACCGTACTGGAACGGCGTTACATAGCCCTGGCAGAGGGCGCATTGACCGAAACCCAGGGTTCCATCGACGCGCCCCTGGGGGAGGACCCGCGGGGTAGGGTGGTAGTGGTTCCCGGCGGGCAGCGGGCTATTACCCATTGGAAGGCCCTCCAAACCGGCCGCCGCTTTTCCCTGCTCTCCCTGGAATTGGAAACCGGCCGGCGCAACCAGATCCGGGCCCACCTTGACTGGCTGGGCCATCCCGTGGCGGGGGACAAGAAATACAGGGCAAAGACCAACCCCCTGAACCGGCTCTGCCTCCACGCAGAACGCATCGTTTTTCATCATCCCCAAAACGGGCGTGTCGTGGAGTTTGAAGTAAAGGCGCCCCCTACGTTTCAGCAAGCCCTGAAGACAGAATAAATATTTTTTGTTATGCTTATATTGTTATGGCTGAGTCGATTGTGTTAGGCCTTGGTGACAATACGGATTACGAAATTTGTTGGAATTCTTCTATTATAGAAGGAATGATAAGGGATTATAGGCTCTCCGATGCGGATCTTGGCTTGGATGCCGAAATCAGGAGCCCCAGGGATCTGCTCATATCCATCCTTGGTTTTTTGAAAAATGGGATAGGGGGTGAACGGCTTGTTCCCATCCCTAACCTTATTGAAGACTTTTCCCGTAACTTTGAGAAGAAGATCACCCTGGGGGGTACTGCGGTCCGCGCCGCCATTGCCATGAGGAAACTTGGGTATACTTCGGCGATACACCTGGTTACCATGAATGAGCATGTTAAGCGTCTGGTACCCACCGACTGTACCTGCCTGTGCAGTAACGATGAAATCAGTTCTTTTCCCCATCTGATCGTTCAATTTTGCGCCGGCACCCGGGTTCAGGGGAATGATATTTGTATTGAAACCAGCCGGGCAAACAGGATAATTTATACCTACGATCCGGATAACACCCTGATGCGGCTTCACCCGGATCTATCATCCCTTTTGATTGGGGCAAAGGTGTTTCTGCTTTGCGGCTTTAACTGCATGGACGATGAGGCTTTGCTTAAGGACCGGCTGAGTTTTTTACAGGGTATTCTGAAACCCCTTGCCGGAAGGGTCCGGATTTTTTTTGAGGACGCCGGGTATCATCATCCTGAAATGAGCTGTATTGTAAGAGACTATCTTCTTAGGTATATTGATATTTATAGCCTTAATGAGGATGAATTTGAAGGATACTTGGGTCATCCCGTTTCCTGGACCGATGCGGCGGCGGTAAGCAAAGCCCTGGAAGCGTTTCATGTCATGGTTCCCGCTGAGATTTTGGTGGTACATACCCGGTATTGGGCCCTGGCCTACGGAACAAATGCGGTGGATTATAAAAGGGCGCTTACCGGGGGTATTACCCTTGCCACCGCCAGGTTTCGCTTTGGCGATGATTTTACCCGGGAAGAGTACGAGGAAACAGGAAAATTACCTGCTGAAGAACCGGGATGGGTTTTTTCGGCGGCGATTCAGGCTGTTTTGGGGAATAGGGTGTGTTGTGTTCCCTCTTTTTCGGTTTTGGAAAAGAACGTTACCACCATTGGTCTTGGAGATACCTTTGTCGGCGGGTTTCTGCCGGCACTGATATACTAAAATAGATACCACAGGAGTTTTTATGAGTATTGTAACAAACAAAGAGTTACTCGATCGGGCAAAGGCAGGCCATTATGCGGTTGCTGCCTTTAATACTAACAATCTTGAATATATCCAGGCAATTCTGACGGCGGCCGCTGATTTAAAGTCCCCGGTGATCGTCGAAGCGGCGAAAAGCGAAATTGATTACATGGACGGAAATGTTTTTGTCGCCATAGTAAGTATCCTGGCGGATAAATTAGCAATCCCCGTTGGGATTCACCTGGACCACGGGCCGACTTATGAAGAGACTATCCGCTGTCTTAGCTACGGGTTCAAGTCCGTTATGTACGATGGTTCCGCCCTTCCCCTGGCGGAGAATATTGCTATTACCAAAGAAGTGGTACGGGCAGCCCATGCCTGCGGAGTATCCGTTGAGGGTGAAGTGGGAGTTATCGGACAGGCCGCCGATGGTCCCGAAGGGAAGGCGAATGATATGATCGGTATTGCAAACCCCGGTGAGTGCGAGCGTTTTGTTAAGGAATCCGGGGTTGATTGTTTTGCCGCGGCCATTGGAAACGCCCACGGTATTTACAAGCGGAAGCCGGAACTCCGGTATGATGTTCTTGCGGAAATTGAAAAAAAGACCGGGGTTCCCCTGGTACTCCATGGCGGTACCGGTATTCCCGAGGAGGATCTGCGGAAGGCAATTAACATGGGGGTATCCAAGATAAATTTTAGTACCGTGATGCGGAAGGGCGGTATTGAGGTCCTGGCGGAAACCCTGAAGAAAAACCCCGGGGACTGGGATCTTATGAAGATGCTGACCCCGACCAAGGAAAAGATGATAGAGATTGCCAAGCAGCATATCATCATGTGCATGAGTGACCATAAGGCCTAATTTAGTTGTGACGGTATGAGTATTTCCACCGGTCTTGGCGATAGCGGCAGCACGGAGCTTTTTTCAGGAACTTCAGTCCCGAAGGATCATCCCCAGGTTGAATTTCTTGGCGCCCTTGATGAGCTTAACGCTTTTTTAGGGGATGCGAAGGCCGCCGCGCGCCTTGAACGGACTAAAACCCTTATCGAATCGGTACAGAGGGACCTTTTTGCAGCCCCCGGGCTGCTTGGCCCCTCTAAAGCGGAGACGTCCATTGACCCGGACCATCTCACCGCGTTGATTCACGAAATTGAGGAACAGTACCCCATGCAGGGCTTCATCATCCCGGGGAAAACCCCCGCTTCTGCGAAACTCGACATTGCCCGAACCGTATGCCGCCGAGCGGAACGGCGCCTAGTAACCCTTAACCGCCAGTCCCCAGTCTCGCCCCATCTACTCCGCTATATAAACCGCCTATCAGATCTACTCTTCCTGCTCGCCCGCTCAGAAGAGCACGCATAGCTTACCCGGCATGTGAACTCACCCGGGAAACATTTCCTCTTCATGCAATAAGCACCGGCGGGCGGAGGGAGGGGCATCCCCGACCGAGCACATAAGGAATTCCCTGCTGGAGGAGACCCGCAGGGGCTCCGCAAGCAGACTCTACTTGCGTGCTCGGTCGGGGATGCCCCTCCCTCCGCCCGTTTTTGCCGATTTACATATTTTCAGGAAATATTTACAAAAACCCTGTTGCTTTTTGTTTTGAGATTTGTTATTGTATATGTTAACGACCGTTCGGTAACATACGGTAATACCAATGAATAAAACAGATATAATAGAAACAGCGTTCCAGGTCTGGGGCCAGGAACTATTTAAAACTACCAGCCTTTCTCAAATTGCGCAAGCCCTTGGGGTTACCAAGCCGGCTTTGTATCGTCATTTTGAGAGCAAAGGCGCCCTCCTGGATGGTATGTATGGGTATTACTGCGATCACTATGTGGGCTTTATGAAGGCATCCTACGAGAAAGCCCTGGAAAGCCGGGATATTAACCAGGGGATACTCCTCATGGCCCGGAATTTCGCCGAATATTACGCCCGATATAAGTATATTTTCATTTTTTCTTTAATCGAGGTCTATGGTGATAAAAACCGGGATAAGGATATTTTGCGGCAATTTGCGATCCGCGGAATGGATGTAAAGAAACACTGGTTTTTCCTTGATGCCGGGGATGAGCATCCCAGCAAGGCCCAGCTAATCGTCACCGCCATATTCTTTTTGGTTACCCTTTTTCATAAAAGCAGGCACGAAAAAACCGGAGACCCCACCACCGAAGAAATTCAGCGATTTATTTCCTTTGCCGAAGGGGTTATTTCCCATGGGCTTGGTTTTGATAAAAACCTGGTGAATGCCTTGGATTTTGAAAAATTGGAGAAGTCCGGCGGCCATCAGATTCCCCCGGAGGGGGAGAACGAAGGGCTGCTCAAGGCGGTTGCCGGGGCGGTTGCCGAGGCGGGACCCTGGAATGCTTCCATGGATATGGTTGCCCAGCGTTCGGGGCTCTCCAAAAGCGGCCTCTACGCCCACTTCAAAAGCAAGGCGGATATGCTGGGCCGGATGTTTATCGCCGAATTCGATAGGATAGTGGATTACGCCGAGTTGGAGCAAAGCCGTTCCGAGCTGCCGCAGGAGCAATTTTACCTGGCCATAGTGGCTTTAGCCAATTATCTTCGATCCCGGCCGGAGATCCTTATCACCATGGATTGGATCAGGACCCGGAGGCTGGACCTGGGGGTTACGGTGCCGCCGCGGATTTTTCGGATCTTCGCGGATATCAAATTGGAAGGCGCCGGGGAGAACCCGGATGGACTGGAACTTTCAGGGGAAACCCTGTCCCGATGGATACTCTTTCTCGTCGTTAACACCCTGATGAGGAGGCCCGAGGGAACTTCTTTTTCGGATGTGTCTAATAAAAGCTTTCAAATTCTATATAAATTTATTGTTTTAGGAATAGAGGGATGGTAAAAAATGAACCAAAAGCAGTATATTCTAATGTATAGCAAAAAACGGCAAGAAGCCGTAGGATGCCGCGCGGATAGCGGGCTTGAAATACAGGTTGATCCTGAGGATTCGGTGCTTATGCACGTTCCCCCGATCAATAGAGAAGGAGTTCTAAAATGAAACACCCCCGTCGTGCCGGTACCGGCCGCCGCCTTTTGCGGCTGCCGCATTCCCCCGGCTTAGTTCTAGCCTTTTTTCTATGTGCCGCAGCGGTCTTTGGTCAAGCCGAAAGTTCCGCTGAAAGCCCGGCTGCGAACCAAACGGTTCGGCGTATCACCCCGGACGAGGCGGTTGATCTGGCCGTACGAAACAACCTCAGCCTGGAATCTTCCCGGATAGCCCTGGATACCAAGAAGCGGAAATCCGATCTGGTGTGGAACCAGTTCCTGCCGGAGCTTGATGTGCGGGGAACCCTTAACCGGAGTAATGAGGAGTCCGCAGGGATGACCATTCCGGGGATAGGGACCGTCGGCGCCACACCCCAGTGGAGCTTAAACGGGAACTTTTCCGCTTCCCTCACCTTTAGCTTTGCGCTAATCGAAGGTATCCGGAGTATCAGGATGGACTACCAGACCGGACTTCTTAGCTACGCCAAGGCTAAAGCCCAGATGGAACGGGATATACGGAAGTCCTACTACCAGATGCTTCTGCTCCAGGAGAACATCAGTCTCTTACAGGGCAGTTTTACCAATGCGGAGCGTCAGGTTGCCATGGCCCTGGCGAATTATAACAGCGGGCTTGCCCCTCAGCTTACCCTGCTCCAAGCCCAGGTAGCCAGGGACAATTTAAAGCCGTCCATTATTCAGGCTGAAAATGGCCTTAAACTGGCCTTGGCAAACTTTGCCATGAATCTTGGTTTGGATTATGATACCCAGTTTGAACTTGTGCCCATAGAGGGGGACCCTCAATATATTTCCTTGGAAGTGAAGGATCTGATCGCCAAAGCCAGTCAGGGAAAACCGGACATTATGGAACTGCGGCAGTCCGTTATTGCCCTGGAGAGCGGCCGGAAAGCCCAGGCTATGCAGAGCTATACCCCATATATCAATTTCGCCTGGAATTATTCGCCCACCATGTTGGGACCCTGGGATAACAGCTGGACCGATGGGGACAACTGGACGGATCGGGGCGCCTTTTCTATCACCCTGGGTATGAACCTGAACAGCCTTTTCTCCTTTACCAAACAAGGCCAGGGACTAAAGGATATGGACAATAATCTGCGCACCCTGAACATCGGCCTTGCCCAGGCCATACGGGGGACGGAGATTGAAATCTACAATACCGTGTTCTCCCTTGAGCGGTCACAGACCCTGGCGGAAACACAGGCGGAGACCGTATCCCTGGCGGAACGGACCTACCGCTTGACCGAAGAGGCCTACCGGGCGGGGCTCCAGGAATTACTTCAGGTGCAGAATGCGGATCTGTCCCGGCGTCAGGCCAGGGTGCAGATGCTGGAACAACAGTTTAACTATCTTACCGGTCTTATCGACCTGGAATATTCCATAGGGGTTCCCTTCGGAACCCTGAGCAATGGGGGAAACACAAAGTGAAAAGAATACAGTATAAGGGCGCCATCGTTGTGTCGCTTGTTATCATAGCCATGGTTTTTTCGGGATGCAGCCAGATCAAGGCCTTTCGGGAAAAGAAACAGGCAGGTCCCGGCGGCGCAGCTGCGGCGCCGGCGGTTCCGGTATTTGCGGTGAATACCACCCTGGCGGTCCAGGGGCAGATTCTGGATTACCTTGCCTTATCCGGGGACATCATATCCGGTACTTCGGTGGACACCTATTCCGACGCCGCAGGGAAGATAACCCGGGTTTACGTTGCCATTGGTGACCGGGTTAGCCGGAACGATCCGGTGGCGGCGGTGGACCCCTCCAAACCGGGGATGACCTATCAGGTTAATATTGCCCGGGCGCCCATTGCGGGGATTATAACAGCCCTGCCCGCCCAATTGGGGATGACCATAAGCCAGGCGGTGCCCCTGGCCAGGATCGCCGGGGGGAATGCCCTGGAGATCAAGCTCTACGTGGCGGAACGGTTTATTTCCAAGATAGCCCTGCGGCAGCCCTGTCAGATTACCCTGGACGCCTGGCCCGGGGAAGTTTTCCGGGGCAGTGTTACTGAGATATCCCCGGTGGTGGACACCGCTTCCCGGACCATGGAGGTACGGATTAATGTGGAGAACCCCGGTTCGAAACTGAAGGCAGGAATGTTCTCCAAGGTGCGGATCATCACCGAAGAAAAAAGTAATATTGTGAAGATCCCCGGCGGCGCCATGATCCAGCGTTCCGGCGAAAACTATGTGTTTACGGTAGCCACGGATCCTACGGACCCCGCTTTCCGCATTGCCCGGCGGCAGGTAATAACCCCGGGCATCCTGGTGGACGGTGTTCTGGAAGTGCAGCAGGGGCTTACCCCCAATCAGGAAATTATCGTCCGGGGTCAAACCCTGCTGGAGGATGGCTCACGGATCAACGTGATTGAACAAGTTGCGCCCCTGGGCGCTGCCAACTAAGGAGGTATTCCATGAGTATGGCTAAATTAGCGGTCGGAAGGCCGACAACAATATTTATTATTTTTGCGCTCCTCCTCGGGCTAGGGGGCTTTGCCCTGGTAAATATGCCCATCGATTTGTTTCCCGAAATAAACCCTCCCTACCTGGTGGTATATACCTCCTATACCGGGGCCGGCCCCGAGGAGGTAGAACGCAGTGTAACCAGGCTTCTGGAGGCGGCCCTTTCCAGTGTTTCCAGCCTTGAGGAAATAACTTCCACCTCCTCCAAAGGTACCAGCATGGTGATCATGGAATTTACCTACGGTACGGATCTGGCGGACGCCGCCAACTCTGTCCGGGACTCTCTGGAACGGGTGCGGCGGGTTCTGCCCGAAGGGGCGGAAGCTCCTATGATTTTCAAGTTTGATCCTTCTATGATGCCCATCATGGGACTCCAGGTTACGGGTAACCGCTCCCCGGAGGAACTGCGGCAAATCGCCGAAGATACCATTATACCCCGGATAGAGCAGACCCCCGGTGTAGCCACAGCATCGGTAAACGGCGGACGGGAGAAGATTATCCGGGTAGAGATGGCTCAGAACCGGCTTGAGGCATACGGCCTTACGGTAACCCAGATTCAGACCATGCTTGCGGGAAACAACTCCCAGGTATCCGCGGGGTCCATCACCGAAGGGGGGATGAACTACATCCTCACCACCATGGGTGAATACACCTCCCTGGATCAGATTCGGAATACGGTGATTTCCTATAAAGGCGGCGGTGTGGTGAACGGCCAGGTGGAACTGCCCCGTACGATATATCTTCGGGATATCGCCGATGTTTTCGAAGGCTACAAGGACAGGGAATCCACCGTATTGGTGAACGGGCAGCCTTCGGTGATGCTCATGGTTCAGAAGCAGAGCGGAAAGAATTCGGTCCAGACTGCCAAGGAGTTACGGGCCCGGCTTACCCGGATTGCCCGTGAGATACCACAGGATATTAAGATCCTGGAAACCTTTAATAACACGGATCAGATAGAAAATTCTCTTAACGAGGTAACCTCTACCGCCCTGTCCGGGGCAGCTCTGGCGATCGTCGTACTCTTTATATTCCTCAGATCCATAAAGCCGACCCTAATTATCGGCATCAGTATTCCTGTGTCCATCATCATTACGATTATGGTGATGTACTTCTGCGGCCTTACCCTGAACTTAATGACCATGGCGGGGCTGGTATTGGGGGTCGGTATGCTGGTAGATAACTCCATCGTTATTCTGGAGAATATCTACCATTACAGGGAAAAGGGCGCCAAGCTCCAACCCGCAGCAATACTGGGCACATCGGAAATGATCGTTGCCATTGCCGCTTCCACCCTAACCACCATCTGCGTATTTGCGCCCCTGGTAATGTTCCAGAGTATGCTGGAAATGGCGGGGGAATTGTTCGCAGGCCTGGCCTTTACGGTGGTTATATCCCTGACCTCATCTCTCTTTGTGGCCATCTTCCTGGTACCGGTGCTTTCCAGCCATTACCTCCCCCTGGTAACCCGGAAACAAAAACCCCTGAACAACCGTTTGTTCTCTGCGATTGACCGGGCCTTTGGGAATTTTTTCAACGGCCTTGATAACGTCTACCGTAAAGCCGTGGACCGGGTACTGCGGCATAAAATTATCACCATAGCGGTCTTAGTCGTACTGTTAGTGGGAAGCATCATGCTGGTCCCCATAATCGGCTGGGTTTTTATGCCCGACCAAGAGGCGGATTCAGTGAGCATCACCGCCACCCTTCCCATGGGAAGTCCTCTGACGGAAACGGAGTCCACCCTGCATCAGCTTGAGGATATAGTGAAGAAGGAAGCCAAGGGTTATGACCGGATCATCCTGAACGCCGGGGGCGGCAATATGTTCAGCGGTTCCTCAAGCAACAGCGGTTCCCTGCGTATTAACCTCCTCAAATATGGGGAGCGGATTGACAGCGCCGAGGATATCAAGGCAAAGATGCGGGCCCACTTCAATGAATTCCCCGGGGTTTCCTTTAATTTCTCCAGCGGCGGCATGGGCGGCGGTATGGGCGGCAGCAGTAACGCTGTTGACATTACCCTCCGTACCGACGACTTAGTTAAGGGCAAAGCCATGGCGGAACAAATTGCCCAGCTCCTGCGGGACCATGTTTCCGAGGTGAAGGAGCCCCAGGTTGACCTTAAGGACGGGATGCCCCAGATAGAGATTGAGCTTGACCGGGACCGGATCTACGCCATGGGGTTGAACGCCTACACTATTGGTAATGAGATAAAGGCTGCGGTGGACGGCATTACCGCCACCCGGTACAAGGACGGCGGTAACAATTACGATGTGGTATTGGTTCTGGCAGAAGCGGACCGGAGTACCAGGCCGGCGCTGGATCATATCTTTGTGAACAGTCAGATGTCGGGCGGACGGGTAGCGCTTTCTAACTTTGCTTCCTATAAAGAAGGCACGGGGCCCATGTCTATCAGACGTGAAAATCAGAGCCGGGTTATCCATGTTACCGCAGGCGCCGTTCCCGGGGCCAAGCTTAACGATCTGGACGATAAGGTCCGTAACCTGATACAGGGGGCAATCCCCGCAGACGAGGATGTGATCATTGAGTACGGCGGCGGTAACTCTGAGATGATGAAGATGATGGGCCGGTTTATCCTGATCATTATCGTAGCCATATTTTTGGTTTTCGGGGTTATGGCGAGTTTGTTTGAATCCTTCAGGGATCCCTTCATTGTCCTTTTTACCATTCCCCTTTCACTTATCGGGGTGGTGGCGATATACTTCTTTACCGGAGAGGTCTTTAACATCCTTACCGCAGTAGGACTGTTGGTATTGGTGGGGGTTATCGTTAATAACGGTATCGTCCTGGTTGACTATACCAACCTGCTGCGCAAGCGGGGCCTTTCCCTGCACAATGCCTGCGTGGAGGCCGCGGGGAACCGTCTCCGGCCCATCCTGATGACTACCCTGACCACCATACTGGGGCTCGCCCCCATGGCATTCGTCCCCGGTGAAGGTTCGGCAATGACAGCCCCTATAGGAAAGACCGTTCTTGGGGGGCTTGCCTTTGGAACTATCATGACCCTTTTCCTGATGCCCACGGTGTATTACATCATGAACAAGCATTCGGATGAACGGGAAGCCAGAGCCGAAGCGCGCCGGAACCGGATTGCCCAGGGTTTAACCCGAAAGCAGGCTAAGGCCCAAAATGCGGCAAGGACCGCCTTGGAAATCCTGCCGGATTCTAAGGTTCAGGAAGCGGAGGCTGGAATATGATCCGGATAGAGATTATTGCGAACCACTCCGTTGAGGAGAACATCCTGGAAGCCTTTGCTCTGGAGAATGTGGGTAAGTACTACACCAGATATCCCAATGTTATGGGGGTCGGCAGATCCGGCCCCAAGATGGGGGATGCCATTTGGCCGGAGGAAAATTTTGTTCTGGTGATATGGTGCGAAGAAGAGGAAGCCCGCGGCATAGAGCGGGCGGTTACCCAGGTTAAGGAGCGTTTCCCCGGCGAGGGAATAAAACTCTTCGGCCTCCGTTCCGCCGACTCCCAGCCCCGGGAAGCTTTGCCGGCTCCGACCGAAGAAGCCCCGCCCCCGGAACCGGAGGGCGCCGAAGGGCTGGTGAGCTTGGTCGGGTTAGAATAAATAGAAAGGCTAGGCGCCGGATCCGGTTAAGTTTCGGATCCGGTTATCTACCTCCGTATCGTACCGTAATTCCAGAAATTTGTTCAGGAAGAGTAGAGCGCGATCCTTGTCTCCGGTGTAGTATTGGTACAGGTCTGCAATAAACAAATAGAGGTATGAAGCCTTCTCTTGTTCTGTTAGGCTAATCAGAATACCCAGTGCATTGTCATATTCACCCTTGTGGAATGCCAGGATACCCCGGAGGTATTGGATGGACGGATAATCCCCGTGGGCATCTTCGGCCCTGGACAAAAGTGATTCCGTCTGTACCCATTCCTTATTCCGCAAAGCTTGCTCAGCCTGGTTTAAAAGCTGATCCGCATGGTAAATGCTTATATATAGTACGTTTTGCGGATCCAGATAATCCAACGCCAATTCTACCGCCTCGTAATACTCTTTACAAGCTTTGATGCGGTACTCTTCACCGGACTTTAAACTGGGCAGCGAAAAATGGCCGTGGATATCGCTAATGGCGGCGAATTTATCGTCTACATATATTTTAACTTCTTTGACCGGCCTGTTATCTCCATCGTAGATCATGCCGTACAGACCCTGGGATGTTCTTTTCTGAGTTTGATTTGTTGCACAGGAAAAGAAAACTGTCATAATGATACCTAACCAGATTAAATAAATTTTCATGTCAATTTCTCCTTATAAAATATTGTATGCCATCTATATCAACCACAGAGTATTCTGTGTCTTCCGATACCGGATTTGTGTTTATTGAGACGATCCTGCCGGATTCTCTGTCCTTCAGGTATAACCATTCCCGGCTATCGGTTTCACGTATTAATCCAAGGTAGCTGAATTTTTCGTCAACCGGGATTGGAATGGGATCGGCTTTTCGGTCCTCAAGAACCGGATCTTCCGGTACATAAACTTTCGCTGCCGGCTTATTGATTGGCGGATGAAAAATAAGCGCAAGCTGATCTGCGCTAATATGGTTCCGCTCATACTCCTGTATATCCGGCAAGGCAGCAGGAATAATTACATTTTCCACTAATTCTACCTGCGGGATGGATGCCCTGTTTTGCGAAACATAAAACAGGGCGCATAGGGGAAATAGCGGGATTCCAAGGGCAAGTATTATTTTGGCGATAAACAGTTTATGGTACATGGATAAACCTCACAGTGGCGTTGATTTTTGAAAAACCGGAAGCCGGTTTGATACTGATATAGTTCAGAGGAATATTTAATTTCGGCGCCTCCCTCAAAAAATTAAAGAAATTAACTCCTTCGCAGTTTAGGATAAATTCAGATGTCGTGATTTCCTCCTTTCCGATGGTCTTGAAATGTTCAACGTTGATGTTATGGGCCCGCAGTAAATCGCGTATCATACCAATATGTTCTTCCGGACCCTGGGGGTTCTTGGTTTTAAACTCTTCTCCGGATGCTTCCAGGTTCCGCAGTTTTTTTACCTGATTATCCAGACCGGAAAGATAACCCAGGGGAAGGGCCTGTGTTTCTTTTAACACATTACGGTATTGTCCCATGGACCCCCGGGTATCGCGAATTTCCCGAATTTTACCAATAAATATAATTACAAAAACTATGGAAATGAATAGCCAACAAAAAGAAGTTAGAAAATTAGTATTATTATTTTTCATAATCTTTTACCTTCCCCGAAATAGTGAATTGTTCCATCGAATTCTTTGATGGCGACGCCTGGCGGATGGTTAATCCGTTGAAATAACCCGACGCCTGCATTAATTGTAATACCCCGATTGAATCCGGTCCCTCGGCTTCCAAATTAAAATTTTCCTCCTGTATTACCAAAGACTTTATCCAGGTCCCGGGAAGGCAGTCTCTGATTTTTGAAATAATCCCGTAGGGATAAAAATCCTGCGCCCGATTTCTCTGTGTTTGATGAGATAGTAGTTCTTTTATTTCCTCTTCCAGCTTTTTTACTTCATCCTGTCTCCGGTTTTGCTCCAGATAGTAGTTTTCAAACCGGGACAGCTCCATGTTTTTTATTGTAGATACTAACTGCAGGGATATTAATATGGATATACAATTAAAAGCGGCCAGTAACTTAATATTTCTTTTCCTACGGGTTAGAGATCGGCCTTTACTATCGCTAAAAACGCCTAATTTTTTTATTTTTGTTTTTATATTAATTGCGTCAATACCGACGTCAATTACCCGGTTAAAAAGCTGATCCAATACTATTTTTGTATTTCCATTCTGTTTTTCATCGGTACCGGCAATAATAAGAAGCACCGGAATGTCCCTGGACTCAGGCCCGGTCAGAAAGGGAGTTATCAGAGTGAGGGGCATCCCATCGGTTCCCATGGGACATGATCCATAGCGGCGGATCACGTCGCTCTCAAAAAAAGCGGCCTCGATCCACTGCGGGGTACAGATGATGGTGAACATGGTTTTTTCATTAAAAATATGCATACACTCTATCATGAGGGCAATCCCGGGAATAAGGGGACGTTTAAGGTTTCTGTAAATCTCATGTACCGGACGGGTACACACGAATACCGCTGCGGTATTAAGTTGACGGTTCTTTCCCTTTTTTTCCGGGAGGTATAATTTATAGTCCATAACTGTGTCTGCCGGTGTTCCGGGATACAGAGCCTTTAGCCGGTTACCAATCTCTCCTTCAATGAATGTCTCCTCCGGCAGCGGACCCTTAGGGGCCGGCGGTAATTCCAGTATGTATACCGGAATTTCCAATGGAGAAATCAAAAAGGCATGTTCATTAAAAATAGGCAGGGGTGGCATTATTTAAACCTCCGTTCAATAATTTTATATTCCGGTTTAGAATTTACCGGATATGCCCCGGGGGGCAGTCTGCATACTACGGCGCTGAGGGAATGGTCTTTCCGGCCCTCAGTTTTTGTTTCTATGGCGATTTCCCAGAACCATGTTATGGAGCCAAAATAATGGAAGAGCGGATTTGATTTATCAATTCCAAGAATTGTACATATATTTTCTGTGTTAAGACTTTCCGTTTTCCGTTTGGCTAATATGTCGCGGGTAATTTCTTCCGGGCGCCGTATATGGTAATCGGGGTAGGCGATAAGTTCTTCCAGGATCAGGGGGTCCACAAAGTTAATGTTCATCAGTGGTTCAGCGTTAATAAAGGGATAGAGTTCCGTCAGGGATGCCCCAAGAAATGTAGAGAGATTTTCCCGATCCAAGAGTTGCTGATCCATGAGGAGTGTCCGTATTTTTTCCCGAAGAGCTTCCCCTTTAATGGGGTCCTCCGTAATGGATGTTCCCAACTGACGGGCTGCGAATTCATCGGTAAGGTTGATGTTTGCCCAGCCATATGGGGAAAAATATTTTTTAAATAACCCATCTTCAAAAAAATTCTGAAAAGCTTCATGCCCAAGAAAAAGTCCGGAATCTTCCCGGAATTGTTGCAGTTCATCCGCATTTTTCCCCGGGCGAAAAAGAAGGGAAAGCCGGGTTTTGTCAAAAACGTTTTTTCGTACCAAATTTGGATTTATCCTGTCCGAAATTGGCGCCAGAGAAATTGTATAACCCCGTATATTCTTCCCATTCCATGCCCAGACCGGATCGTCAATACCATTTGTTTCCGGGCTGGGATCGGACAAAAGGGTTTCCATAATATCCTCCAGGAACTTATTCATTTCAACCATGATGGAAGTATTATTCTTTTCCAAACCCTCAATCGTAATTGTCGAAGAAATATAAATGGTCATCCCAAGCGAAAGGATAGACAGGAAGAATAGGGAAAAGAGAAATATTATTGATACAAATCCTGCTTCCCAAGCGGCAATTGATTTTTTCATGGACGGCCTCTTATAAGAGAGGATGTGGAAAAAACCGACATGGTATGATACGTTTTCTGCTTATGCAAATAGGTAATGTCTATGCCGTAAGGAATATGCTGTTCATCCCGGAGTATGGAAAGAATTGTTTCGTCGAGCCCGGAGATAAGCACAACCCTTTCCTTTTCGCCTTTACCTTCGGTCTCCATAATCAGGGCACCATTTTCTACCAGGAGCTGTACATAGCCGTTCCGTTCTCCCCGGTACCAGGGGATCCGTACCGAATATTTATCCGCTTCCAGGGTAGGCAATTCCCAGTAGGGGACGGCCACTGCGCCAATCCTGTCGCGAATCAGCGAATCGGCCCTGAGAAGTTTGATCCCTAACAGAGCCTTGTCCTTTGATTTTTCCATGGCCGCAGCTGATGAGGACAGGGAAATAGTAATGATAGTCATAATAAGGCTGACTACGCCTAATGCAGCCAGTGTTTCTATCAATGTAAAACCTCCTTGTGAATTATTTTTCATACGCTTCTCCAATAATACCATTTCGTTCTTCAATAATACTAATACTATTTGTAATTATATTTGAAGAATAATTTGAAATAGTAGAAACGCTGCCTGACAATAGTAAAAGTATCAACGACGCAGTAAACAGACAGATTAAGGCGTCCAATAATACAAAGCCGCTCTCATTCCCATGAGCAGATATCCGCATCATTACCGGTTCCTCCTTCCTTTCCATCCCTGCCGAAACAACGGATACCATAGGGCATATCATTGTATCCCGGGATGATATATTCATACTCATTGCCCCAGGGGTCTCTGGGGACAGGTTTGTTAATATAGGGTCCGTTCCAGGAGGCCAATAGGGCGCCGGAATCCGGTTTTTCCCATAGTGCGCCGAGGCCCTGGATGTCCTGGGGGTAATGGCCGCAGTCGAAAAAATAGGCGTCCATACTCAGGGCGAAGGTTTCTATCTGGCTCCGGGCGCTTACCACCTTTGCCCTGTCGAGGTACTTTACCGCAGTAAATCCAACGGAAGATGTTAAGATCAGGATGATACCGATCACTATCAGGGTTTCAATAAAGGTCCATCCTCCCTGGGGGTCTTCCTGCGGTTCTTTTTTATTCATACAATTCCTCCTGTCTATAAAATAGTTCCGTATACTGAAAACAATGGAAGTAATATTCCTGCTACTAAACCGAGAATCAGTATCCCAACAAGTGCAATTAATGCGGGCTCTATAAGCAAAATAAATTTGGATGTCCTCCTATCAAGCTCATCCTGAAAATAGGAACGGATCTGGGCGAATACCTGTTCGGTTTTTCCTGCCCGCTCTCCAACAGCGATCCAGTGCCCCAGACAAGGGGGAAAAATGTCGTTTTCCAGGAATGAACGGGCAGGGCTCCCTCCGTTTAATACTCGTTCCCGTACCCGGAACAGGGACTGACGGTAAAGTTTGTTGGAGACCAGCTCTGCCGCTTCCAGGATTGCGTCCTCAACAGATATACCGCTGGCGGTTAGTACTTCCATGGCAAAGGTAAAGTTAAAGCTTTCCCAGGATGTTACAAATCCACCTATCAGGGGGAGTTTTAATAACAGGCGATCAATAAAACTATTAATATCCGAATAGGACGCTTCCATTTTACGGAGTATTCCCAGGACGCCCGGGAGAAAAACGGCGAAGGATGCGGGGATGATAAGCCCCAGTTCTATGGTACGCACATTACGGCGTATACTGTTTCCCGCATCTCCTCCAAAACCGGAAAAGATAAGCTCCATTTTGGGCATTACAAAAAATATCAAGCCCAGGGTTCCCAAAAAAGCGACGATAAGGACAAGCACAGGATAAGCCAAGGCGCCTGAAATTTTGTCCCGTAATTTTTTTCTGTCCCTGAGGTAATTACTAAGCCGGGGAAATATCCGTTCCACCGAACCTACCGCGTCCCCCACCTTAACCATCCCCCGGTAAATCTGCGGAAAGATATCATCCAAACATTCCACTGCCTGGGCAAAGGAGGCGCCCTTATGGATATATTCCAGCAGCATTTTTCCCAACGAGGATGTATCAGAATTACTGTTAATAATGACGAAGGCTTCCAGGGCATCCCTGATGGATAAGCCCGATTCCAGAAGTAGTTCCATCATCTCCGTAAATTCCAGAACCGTCTTTTCATAGTTTTTTTTCATTGATAGTATTATCCCCCTCTGCGGAAAGTACTATTTCCCGTTCCACCTCTCCAAGGGTGGTGATCCCCAGAACGGCCTTTTCCAGTCCGTCCTCCAGCAGGGTTCTCATACCCTGTTTTCGGAGGTATGCCGAAAGGACGTTAATATTTGCCCGGTTAAGGATCAGCTCTTCCAGTCCGGCGTCGGCGGCGAACGATTCGGATGCCACAATTCTTCCGGAAAAGCCCGTGTGTCCGCAGGCGGTGCAGCCCCGTCCCTGGTAGAGTTTCTCTGCGGTGATTCCCGCCGCCTCCAGGAGCCGGTGTTCCTCCGGCGCGGCTTGACGTTCCTCTACGCAGTGGGGGCAGATACGCCGGATCAGACGCTGGGCGGCCGCTCCGCGGAGCACCGATGCGATAAGGTAGGGCTCAATGCCCATGTTGATCAGCCGGTGTATGACCGAGGCGGTATCATTGGTATGGAGGGTGGACAGTACCAGGTGTCCCGTTAAGGCCGCCCGGAGGGTAATCTCCGCAGTAGCGGAATCCCGGATCTCCCCAATCATGATCACATTGGGATCCTGGCGTAAAACCCGCCGGAGTAACACATCAAAACCAAGGCCGATCTGTTCGTTGATCTGTATTTGATTGACCCCCTCCACCAGAAATTCTACGGGATCTTCAATGGTTATTATTTTTAAGGTATCCGACACAAGTTCCCGCAGCATGGCGTTCAAGGTGGTGGTTTTACCGCTTCCCGTGGGACCGGTTAGGAGGAGCAGTCCATGGGGCATCCTGAGCAGCCGGCGTAGGGTGCCAAGCTGTGTTACGCTGAACCCAAGTTCTTCCAGTGAAGTCGCGGCTTTTCTTCCCAGGATACGCAGGACAATTGATTCCCCCCCGGCTATCGGTACAATGGATACCCGGAAGTCCACCTGGTCATCCCCAAGCTTTACGGTGATCCGCCCGTCCTGTGGTTGTCTCCTTTCCAGGATATTCAGGTTGGCCATTATTTTTATCCGGGAGGACATTGCCGGGAAGCGGCTGCCCTCCAGGGTCTTTACGGTTCGCAGAACCCCGTCCTGCCGGTAACGAACACGGAGCCCTTCTCCGGTGGATTCCAGGTGGATGTCCGAAGCGCCGCAGCGTATACCATCTATGCAGATGGAATTAACCAGGTTTATAATCGGGGCGTCATTGGCCAGTTTGTCCAGCAATACCCGGTCATCTATGGCGGGAGCCCCCTTTTCATCCGCCGCCGCTTCTCCCATTCTGTTTCCCAAAAAGGCTGAAAGTTCCGCAGCATCCATGGGTATAAAAACTACGGGCTTTTTATGAAAATTACGAAGGTTGTCCTTCATGGTCTCATCTGCCTTTTCTGTAAATCCAACTTCCACAAGGTTTTCGTCCTCCCGGAGTTTGATAAATCCCCGGGCTTCAATAAATTCTATTGGATACTGGGAGGCGCCTTCGGGGATGGGACCATAGTCGTCCATGCTCATCAGTTTCATTTAAGGTACCCCTCTACAAAACCGTGATAGTACCGTTCCAGCCTGAGGGAGCTGTCCTGTTCTTCATTTGTAGTATCCCGGGAAAGATAGGGGACGATGTAGATGACAATTTCTGTTTTCTCCTTTGTATCGGTCTGATCCCTAAAGAGTCTTCCTAAAAAAGGAATGTCGCCCAAAAGAGGTATCTTCTTGATATTCCTGTTGGTATCCTCCTTCATCAAACCGCTAAGTACTACCGGTTTCCCTGAGGGTGTACGGATCTGGGTATTCACCACCCTTTCAGAAGTTGTAGGCAGGGCAGTTGAATCGTTTGAAGCATTGTTATTCTGCTTTGATACTACGGCATTAATAGAGATTGTGATCATATCATCCCCGGAAATCCAGCCGTTCAGGGCAACGATGAGCCCCGAGGTAATTTCCCGGGTTACGCCGGTGCGGGAAATATTTCCTGTATCGGCGTCCACCTCAAATTCCTGGTAACGGTAAGTATCGGTGTTCTGAAACTTAATTTCCTGGCCCGAGATACCGTTCAGGGTGGTATTGGCGTATACCTCGGCGGTGTTGTCGCCCAGCTGGACGCTCAGGTTTGTGGCGAACTGGTAACCAAACTGGGCTACCACATCAAAACTCAGGTTCATAACATTGGAAAGGTTCCCAAGGAAGGATGTGCCGCTGTCTTCTCCGGCGGGGCTGACCTGGAAACCTCTGCTTACACGGGCTTCCTTGTTTTTCATGTATTCGATAACCAGAAGTTCATAACGGATCTGCGGTTTAGGCCTATCGATAATCCCAAGGTCCTTTAGGAAAAGTTCCCGTTTTTCCTTTGGGCCGGTATAAAAAACAAGGTTAGGAAATCCCGAATCGATAAGTTCTTCCTTTATGACCGAGGGGGGAAGGGCTTTAAAAAGTTCCTCTGTTTTTATATATTTCAGGGTGATAGGATAGTTTTCCCCCGGTCTATCGATCCTTTCAATAAAAGTAATAACCGGATTTATTTCTTCCGGAGTTCCGGTAACAATGACAGTATTGGTTTTCTTATCAATTTTTATATTGTTCCCGGTTCCCATATCTGCGGGCAGCATGGCGGGGAGTTCCTGGGCTTGGAGATAGTTTAAAGGCATAATTCTGGTTTCCTTTAATTTTTTGATAACATCCCTGCGCTGCAGTTCAATAATATAGTAGATATTGTTATGTACCGCATAATCCGCATTTCCCTGTTCAAGAATAATACGCAGCAGGGTATCAAAATCTTTACCCGCATAGTAAAGATTTTCCAGCGTAGTATCTGTTTTGGTGAGGATAGCGTATTCCCGTTCGGCTTTTTTAAAGAGTTCCGGAAGGAGCTCAAGAAACCGCGTATTTCCCAGGGAGACCGAATAGGTATCTCCATCCCGGGTTATTCCCTGGGCGGAGGAAGCGGAAATCCTTGCAGCGCCGGATCCGGTGTGATGGATATAGTAGTAGGCATCGTTCTTTTCAAGGGTAAACTCCTCCAGGCGCTGAATAAGAATATCCAGAACCTTAGGCGGGTCAAGGCCGTCTATATCCACCGAAAGGGTTATGCGGGGCAGGGGATCATGGAGGATCGTGGTATTACAGATTTTTGCCAGGGTCCGTATCAGATTTTCTACATGCACGTCCCTGGCCCGCATGGTAACCAGTCCGGTCGATTCATCCAGGGTTCCCTGTATGCGGGAGACACGGAAGGTATTTCCATCCCTTTTATAGAAAAGATTGTAGGATGAAAGGAAAATTTCAAGGGATTCCTCAAATTCGGAATCGGTAAAATGAAATGATGCGGAGCCTCCCACGGTTTCATCCGCAATAATGGAGGTTCCCGATATTTCCGCCAGTGCCATAAGGATATCCGTTATCTGCTGGTTCCGGAAATCCATACTCTTCATCCGCTGTCCGTACAGTCCCTGGCTCAGGAATAGTACCGTCAGTATAAGAAAAAAATTCTTTTGCTTCATGATATCACCCGTATCCTCTTTGATGTCCGGCCGTATAATTCCGCCGGAATACCCCCTTTAGGGTGAGAACGTTGAATTTTGCTTTAGTCATTTGAAAAAAAAATTAAAAAAAAGTGTATTTTTTGTTTTCTTTTTAAAAAAAAGTATAGTACCTTGGAAAACGAGGTGGCTGCATGACGATTTCGGTACTTCTGCTTTTTCTTATCTTTGCCCTGCCCATTTCGTGGATAGATTTCCGGACCTATCGTATTCCCGACAAACTCATTTTCCCCTGCCTGTTGGCGATTTTTATCCTTCTATTAACTGTAGAAATTGGAACCCTGCCCAATAGGGTGATCGCGGCGTTTCTTAGTTTTTTTTTCTTTCTTATTACCCGCAGTATTACCAAGGGCCTTGGCCTGGGGGATGTCAAATTCGCTTTTCTGATTGGACTCTGCTGCGGTCTGCCCTGGGCCTGTATCGCCTTTCTCGGCGCCGCTCTTTCGGGCATCCTGGCCATCCTGTTCCTCCGCCGCGGGGGCAAGGAAGCATTCCGTCGGCCGATACCTTTCGCTCCCTTTCTGACCCTGGGGGTCATTGAAACCTACATCCTATCGCTTTTTTTCCATTTGTAAACGGCGCCAGGCGTTTAGAAATTAGGAATGAAGAATTTAAACGCAGAGAACACAGAGGGAAGAACACAGAGGCCGCAGAGGAAGAGGGGCTTCCACATCTTCCTTCTCTGTGATCTCTGCGGTTTTTCTTCCTTTCCTATGGCTTTTTACCACCCAGAACATCAGGGCATGGAATACGACTACAGTGACCTGCGGCAAACCTGGCAATTTTCACTTTTTTTTCATTTTTTTTCATTTTGACTAATGCAAAATCCATAAACGATCACTAATACCCGGGAAGGGGAAAAACTCATTCCCTTAACAAATTTTAAATCCGGGCCAAAGGTCCGTTTGGGAGGCTGATATGAAAGGATTTATTGCGGGTTTTGTTTTTTTAATCACCGGTCTGATAGTGGGCGGACAGGAAAACGCCCTGATAGCGCTGCCGGTAGGTTCCCGGCCGGAAAGCGGAGACGTAAGCGCCCTGGAGCTAATTCAGGATTTTCGTGGAGGAATGTATATCCTCTATATTGCTGACGGGGAATTCCGGGCTTTAAAGAGCGGTGAAGGGGGGGAACTCAAACCCTATATAATAGATGGATTTGACGGGAATTTGCTTAAGGCCCGGGATCTTACCATGGTAAGCGGAGGCCCCGAACAATACTCGGCCTTCATTGGTACCAGGGAAGGCGTTGAGGGGATTTACCTTTTCGGCCTTTCCTATATGGGTGACTTGGTCTATTACCCCCTGGGAGAAACAGAAAGCCCCGCCGCCATTACTGCTTATTCTCTTATTTCTTCCAATGACGATGGGCTCCTGATTTTTACCCATACAGACGGCAGGCTTAATTATATTTCAGGGGGCGGTGCGAATGATAGGATAACTACATCTCGGGAGATTTCCCTTCGATCCGAGAAGGTGGAGGATTTTGAGATTTTTCATGACTGGGAACGAAAAACAAACTACGGATGGTACAGGGTATTCAGGGAGGATCATTGGGAATTAAGTTTCTTTTTGATTCGGGAACAGGGGCTGCTGATCCGGGAAAAAACCGGGCCATATCAGACAATGCCCCGGATCGATCGTCTTGAGTCTCCGAATGGAAACCCGGCTTTTACGGTATTGGATAACAAAAATGTGTCCGTATATCAGATCAGCGGCGGGGGCTTTGTCCGGAATTTACATTTTGATGCCCCCCTGAAGGTACAAAGGTATATCCCGGGTCTATTGATAGGCGATACGGATACGGAAGAAATTATTTATAGGGTATCCTTTGAACAATCGGGTATTCCGGTATTAACGCAGTTGTTTGCCCTGCCCGGCGCTTCCCTTATTGATATATTTTTTACCGGCGATAATCAAATTTCCCTTCTATATTATTACGATAGAACTTGGCGTTTTGCGCTCGTTGACTTAGAGGGGAGGCTTAAAAAAGAAGGCCCCATACAAACCCTGAACGAACCGGCCCGGATGTTCTATACCGCCGGGTTTCTCTCGCCCCGGTTTTGCGTCCTTAGGGGTAATGGGGGAAATAGCGCTCTTGCTTTTTTCAGGTTTGAAAATGAGGACTGGAAACTTTTACGGGAAATACCGGCTCCTCCGGGATCATTTTTTCAAGGGGAGAAAAACATCCTACTCAATCCCTTCTATATGGAAAATGAAATTATCACCATGGTTTCTCCGGATATGCTTGTAATTATCGATGATAAAAACGGCAGGGAACAATCATTGGAGATAAGTACATATACCTGGAGCCGCAGAATTAATGGATCGATCTGTCTGGCGGTATACGCAGGAAATGAAATTGCCCTGTACCGCATGGAGGAGTAGAAAATGAAAAACAAGCTTAGATCCGCAGTTTTTATATGGTTCTTTCTTTTTGGTTTCCTGGTTTCAGCCATGGCCGATCAGTTTTTGGTTGATAAATTTATTAACGGTTATTTAACGCTTACTGTTACTGCGACAGGAGATGCTTCTTTTTATAAAGAAAAATATGATGTTCTTCACAGTAACCCCCGCGGTAATATATCTCTGAATATAAATGTCGAGATGGATTTAAGTGAATACACCATACCTGCAAAAATAGAGATATTTGATCAAGATACCGGTCAATGCGTGGATACTTATTATCATACCGGTGCTGCAATTTATTATTCATTTCCTTCTTTGCCAAAAAACGCATTCATTAGAATATTTGTTGAACCAAAAGCCTATTTAACTAGTTTTTCTTCATATGGGTTTACCTACTATATAGGGTGTGATGACAGCGCTCCATCTATTATAGTTACAAATAGGGGTTTTCTCGTATCCGATCGTTTTATTACTAATGTTAAGTCTGAAGAATTCACTTTGAATGCCGTCGATGATTTATCCGGGGTAAACGAAACTTCCTGGAAAGCTTGGGAAATTGATGAAGGCCGGGAATACGGTAATAAGATCCCCTTGGTAGAAGGACACCAAAATTTTAAAATCACTGTCAAGGATAATGTAAATAACATGGCAACAAGAACTATTTCCACAACGACTGACCTGACTGGACCAGTGGTAACCATCACGGCAAATCCCCCAAGTGGATTTACCAATGGGTCTGGGGTGGAACTGACTGCCGTTGGATATGATGCATTGATGGGTATAATTCCGGACACATGGCAGTTCTCGACAGACTCTGGTAAGTCATGGAGCCCCGAGACCAGACTTAATAATAAAACGATCATTACTAAGGAAGGGTCCCATGAAGTCCGTTTCAGGGTAAGCGACGGTATCGGGAATGTTGGAAGCGCGTCCATAATTTGTGGAATTGATAGAAAAATCCCGCTTGTGAATGTAGTGTCGGGAGACATGGATAATAGATGGACTGCAATTCCCCAGGGGAGAATCCTGCAATTTTCTGCACGCGACATATTCCCCGGGCTGGCAATAATTGAATATTCTCGGGACGATGGCGCTTCATGGATCTCTTTAGATGCTAACAATTTTTCACCGAAGATAACTGTCTCCGGGGAAGGAAGCAATAGGGTTATTTTAAGGGCCATAGACAAAGCCGGGAATGAAGCAAGGGCAGAGGGGAAGATTAATATAGATACACTTCCTCCGGAATTTGTTCTTTCCATTAACGGGTGTGCCCGTAAAGAGAGTAATGGCTGGATAATCCCGATAAGGATATCGGATATTTATGATGCAGGCTGCGGCTTTGATTATGATTCGTTGAAATATACCCTGGATGAAGGGCAGCCAACCAAATTCCAAGGATCAGTATCGGGGTCTGTATGCGAAATGTCTATTCTCGCCCCTTTCCTTTCGGAGGGTGACCACGTCGTAAAAATATCAGGGACGGATAACCTTGAACATGTCAGGGAACAGGCCATTACTTTTTCTATAGATATGATAGCGCCGGATATCCGGGCCGGTTCAACGCTGGGAGACACTGTGGAGGAGCTCTCCTGGACTAAGCGGGATCGCTTTGAATATTTTATTACGGATGCGGAAAGCGGGGTAAAGACACATTCTGTCGAATTAAGCGTCATACTTCCCAACGGATTTTTATCCGCAATTGACGGGTATACTGTTACGGAAAACGGAATTGTTTTCAGTGATGCGGCGCCGGATGGGATATATAACGTATTGATTAAAGCTGTGGACAATGCAAATAATATCGGTGAAAGAGTCTTTTTCTATAAGTTTGACAGGAGCCCTCCGGAGATAAGCCCTCTGGTGATAAAATCCGGCGCCGCTTATGTAACGATAACCGGGACAGATAAGGCCAGCGGCCTGGATAGAAATTGTTGGTCCGCCTCGACAGGTGGTGTTTCCAGCGCCGATGGATATACCATTGAACTTCCTGAGGGTTTACATGAGCGGGAATTTACCCTGCGGGATATTGCGGGTAACAGTACTACTAAAAAAGTTGTTATCTGTATAGATCAGAGTCCTCCGGAAATAAATCTGCATTTTCCGGAATATGGGATTGCAGAAAAACTTTCGCTGACAATTGATGTAAGGGACAATCTTACGGAAATAAGCGGTCAATGGTACCTGCTTGAGGGTGTCAAAACAGTTCTTGATAAGGTTCATTGGAAATCCATAGACATTCCCCTTGATTCTTATGCCGAAGGATTCCATACCATACGCTCCGGCGCCGTGGATGAGGTTGGCAATTCCGGGGAAAGCGGGGATTATCAATTTATCATAGACAGAACCCCGCCGGATTTAAGGAGCTTTGAATTACGGGATGCTCTAAACAGGGATCGTATTATCGGGAAGGACGATTATATCGGCTATGGCGAAGTCCTGGTAAAAATTATCGGTGAGGATCGGTTTATCCATAATTCAGAAATGCAGAGCGGGTTTATCAAATCCTATTTCTGGGATGTCAAACAGGATGCTGCCGAAACGCCGGTTTTTGTATCCCAAAGGCAATCCGCAGAAAACGAATTCACCATAGGAAATCTAAGTGACGGCTTTAACTATATCTATATCCGTGCTGAGGATGGCGCCGGGAACCAGAGTAATATTCTGAATTTTACCGTATTACAGGATCAACGCAGTCCCGGTTCTCCAATGATACGAAGCACTACCCACGCAGAGGCAGATAGGCCTGAACAGGCAGGTTCCTTGTCCCGGGCGGAATTTAATTTTTTTCCGGCCTTTGAAATGAAATCAGGTATCAGTGGGTACCAATGGAAAGTAGAAAAACTGCTTATTCGGAATGGTTACGAAGAATTCCCGGAGCTTGTACGGGAAGGGCAAACTACAGAAATAGATCAGGAGGGAAAGGGGAAGCTCTCTATTGAATTGGATGATAATAGGGAAAACGAATTCTACAATTTATTTGTGCAGTGTATTGGCGGGAACACCAAGCCTGGTTCCTGGGCAAAATACCGGTTTAGGATAGATACGGAAGCGCCGGGAGAACTGCGGATTCAGACGGTTCCACAGGTAGAAAGTTTACGCTGGTATAATCAATGGAACACCCTGATACGATGGAATAAACCTTCGGACATGACCGGTGTTGCCGAATACCGGTATCTTCTTCTGCCGCAGGATGAACCCATGGAGGAACCCCAGGGGGAGGATTGGGATATTTTTTTCTGGAATCGTACTACTGATACGGAGGTCCCGGTGGATCTCCGGAATATCCTGGGCGGGAAAAAATCCGGGAGAGTACAAATTGGAGTCTGGGCCATTGATTATGCGGGAAACCGGAAATTTGGCGTAACATCATTCGGATACGATTTTGCTCCTCCGGAATTTGAGAGTAATTATATTACCATCACCGATGTTGAAGATTATATGGGTAAAGGTAAGAGCATAAGTTGGGATGTATTAAGGGATGGCGAATCGGGTATGGATCATATTGCCATATTTGTCACCGATGAGGAACGTATCCGTACCTATACTGTCGGACCTGAAACAACCGGGTATATTGTTACTCCCCTGGATGACGACAGGGTATATACGGTAGTAGTTCGGGGGTATGACAGCGCCGGAAACCAGGCGGAAATCTATGCCCTATGCACTACCGGTAGTGCGGTTATCCCCGATACCTATGCCATACCCTATTTGGAAAATATTAATGGATATCAACTTTCCGGAAAGAAACGTATTGGACCGGAGGGAATTTCCTTTGAGGATATTACCCTACAGATCCCCGGTACACTTGAAATTTACGCAATCACCGTTATTGATGGAATGGAAACCCGGGAGCCCATGGGGAAAATACCCCTTGAGGAGATAAATATAAAAGACGGCGCCATTGAAAATGGAGAGACCGGTAAGGGAAGGTATGAACTCAGGGTCGGCGGATTTATCCTGGAAGGAGAAAGGATAAGTTTTAACCGTACCGGGGGGATAAGCCTTGGGGATGCGATTTATACTCGGCCTATGGTTATCGCCGGGCTTCAACAGGAAAAAACAGTACACCTGGGACCCTTCAGTATAGGATTTCCGCCGCTTATCCAGCTTAGTTCAGGGAGCGCTGCTATTGGGATCCCGGTACATATCACTAGTACCGCAGACGAAACCCCTGGATTTACATTGACAGGGGTTGAGTCCCTGGCTTTACGGGGAAGAAAAGAGTGGTTTTACGGAAATGAAATTTCCTTTAACAAACAGTATTTGACAGACCGCTTAATTTATCTGGAATCGTCCGTAGAAGGTGGTAGTATCAGGCTTAAGGATAGTTCTATGGAAGAGGGGAGCCGGAATCTTAACGCTCTTCTGGATATACCGGCGGCAGAATCTCTGAATCTTACCCTTGGGAAGGCGGTGTACGTTGTGAAAAGAGGGGGGATTCGCGGCAGTTATTTGGATATTTATGAGGCGGTTTTATCTCTGCCCGTTGGATATGAACCCAGAGAATTAAGGATACGGAATTTTACCATCGACAGCCGGAATGGTTTTGTGCATCAGGGTCCGGATTTTTATGCGGACACTATTAAAATTACCAGTCCCAGCGGTGCGGTATTTGATGGAATAAAAACAGAATTTGATATCCGGGGGAATCTGCTTGTATCGGGGACCGTCAGTTCGGAAGTTTATGGTACCTATAGAACGGAAAACACAATTCTTACTAACAGCGGTATTGATTGGGAGGCCGGAGCCGGGATAACAGGGTTTACCACGGACATTCACGGATTCTTGGTAAGTGCAGGAAAAGCATGGTTAACCGGGGATGGTATACTTATCTCTGAAGGAACAATTGATATTTGGGATAATCAGCAGGTAATTACCGGATTAGGTCTTGGAAATAATCGAAAAAATGAAGTCTGGCAGAACGGAATAATACGGGATGCGTTTTTTGGTGATCCGGGATATGGCAGCCAAATTCAGTTTAGCGCGGGGAGGATTACCGCCGACGGGGTTTTTAGCAACGCCGTTCTTCCGCTTGGAAATGGTATCACGGATCAGGCAGGTATGGGGTATTGGGATTTTCCCGGAATAAAACTTAATCCTAACGGCATCGTGACCGGGGAGTACGGGGGGGAAAAACTATTTATCATAGCCGGTAACCTTATTAAGGCGGAAAATATTAGCTTTGATGGGGGACAGATACGAATAGGAAGGGGAAGGATAGAAAATGTCCTAAACCTGAATCCCGGCGATATTACCTTTACGGGAATGGGTTTTGATTACCGGGGCATAGCCACGGAAGGTTTATCCGCGGGCAGTTTTAAATATTATACTTCAGGCTGGGAGGTTCGCTATGAAGGTTTTAGCTTTGACGGGCTGGGCATAAAGGGACGGGGATCACTCCGGCTTCCGGGGAAACTTGGCGGGCTTAGTATTGAGTTTCCGGAAACCAGAATTTCTACGGATGGGCTTTTTACCAGCGGTACCCTGGACGGAATACGGGACGTTTTTCGCTTTCAAAATATATCCCTTTCCGCAGATGGGGTTTTGATGAAGATCCTGAATGGAAACTATGTCCTTGAAATAAGCTATCCCATTGTTTCATTGAAGGAGATCAACGGGCCGGATATTCTTTTTGGCAGCGTTATTTTTGATTCCGATGGCAAGGTTCTTGCGGGAAATAATGAAGAGCGGCAATTTAATTTTACCGCATCCAATGGTTATGTGATAGGGGTTGAAAAATCAAGAATTGAAAATGAAGGTATTATCATTGAAGGGGTGCTTTCTCTGCAATGGCCCGGTCAGAATATTTCAATTCCCGGCGGGAAATACAGAATACTTTCTGATTACAGCGTAAGTGGAACCGCCATGGATACAGAGCTTGTATACCAAATTGGCGATTGGTCCATAAGCGGAAGGGATATCGAAATTGATGTTGACCGAATACGGATTGGAACTAACCGGATCCTGTTCCGGGAAATAGAAATCAATATCGGAGAGGTGCCTCTTAGCATTGACGGGCAGCTTTTGCAGGAGGTGGTTCAGGCACAGGATCTTGGGATTGCTCTCCTTGGCACTGTAGCGAAGATAACCGAAACACGATTCTCCGGTGAGGGGATGGAAGCAGGGCTGATTATTGTTTTGCCTGCCTACCTGGGAGGTAAGTCCTTTACTTTTGATACGGTGGGTTTCAAAACCGATGGAGGATTTTGGATAGAAAAGAAGATAGATCAGTTTGAATTTACCGCCCTTGATTTTACGTTTAGCATGAAGGAAGTCACGCTGGATAAACTTGGTCTCCATGCAGAACAGGCATCTATTGTTCTGCCGGAGTCCATGGAAAGGATAAACATCGGTGTCCGGGACCTGAGGATATCAAACACCGGTGCAGTTAGTATAGGGAATACCGAAATAAGCCCCTTTACGCTCTGGAATATGAATTTTACGCTGAATAATTTTTCTATTGTTAATGAGGAGGTAAGCTTCGCCGGTAGTATTCGTCTTCCCGAAACTATGCCGGGTGAATTATCTGCCAGAGAAATACAGATCCGGGATTTCAGGGTAGATCTCGGCGGCGATATATTGCTCTTGGATGTGTGCCTGAATGGGGAGTATACGGTACCTTTTACCGGTGTCTGGAACCTGCTCTTCCGGGATGTTAGGGTTGTTTTTTCTCTGGGACAGCCATGGATAACAGCAGAAGCGGTAAAACTACTGTTTCCCCAGGAATATACGGTTCAGGATGCACGTGTAGATCAGGTTAAATTTAACCCGCTAACCGGAGAGTTTGCTTTTTCCGATATTATTATTAATACAAATATTTCAATGAATTTCATTGGGATTGATTTCACCCTGAATGAGATACAAATCCAATCAGGATTGGCTATTAAGTTTATCGGTTCCGCTCATTTCTCCGACCCGGAACTGCCGGCCTTTATCGCCGGAAAAACCGCAAATGTCAACAGTTTTGAAATACTTTCTGATGGAACCCTTGGTACAATAGATATTTCTTTGAGCGGCCTTGAGGGAGGTATTATCCCGGGGGTGAATGGTATAGTATTGAAGAAGGGACATATTGCCCTGCAAAAGAAAGGGGAGAAATCCCTGATAATAGACATAGGTGGTAATATCACCCTGAATACCTCCATGCCCGCGGGTTTAGCGGGAACCGCCCTGAAGATAGAAACCTTTACCTATGATATCACCGACAGGGTAATTACCCGGTTAAAAGCTTCAGTAGTTTTGCCAACCG
Source organism: Treponema primitia (assembly GCF_046533075.1). Classification (GTDB taxonomy): domain Bacteria; phylum Spirochaetota; class Spirochaetia; order Treponematales; family Breznakiellaceae; genus Termitinema; species Termitinema primitia_B. The sequence goes on from NZ_JAJQRB010000052.1 coordinate 91,951, forward strand.
CCAACTCTCTGGGAAATGTTTTCTCTAAGCTCTCCATAGGTATTGACTGGAACGAAGCGAAACAAACAGGTTTTGTAAACCTATCGGGTAATATTCTTCTTCCGGATTATTTTCCTGATTCTCTCCGTGCGACGGAAGTTAAAATTAGTAATTTTAAAATAAATTTTGATGGTACCATTCAGGCCTTCTCTGCAAAATATTCCACAGAAAAGGGCAAGCCCTATGATGCCTTTGGATCACTGCAGTTATCCGATGTGGTTATTGAGTCATCTTTGAAATCCGATGTGGTGAGTTTTGATTTGGCGGGAACGGTGATATTTCCGGAAAATAAATTTCCCCAGGGTATAGGAGGGCTGCGGACTTCAATAACCATGGAATTTGATACTGTATCGGGCTTAAAAACAGTATCCGCTTCCGGGGTCCTGCCGGTTGAGAAATTATTCGGTTCCATGGAATTACGAAACGGAATGGTAGGTATTTCTAAATCGGCGGGGCAGCCCATGGAAATATCCATTGGAGGGGAACTGTCGTTTCCGGATTTCTTTCCCACAGGCCTGCGGGGAATTTCTGTGGGGATACAGAAATTAACCATAAATACCTACGGTGATATACTGGATGTAAATATCACCGCCTCCGGTATAAATGCCAAAATATTCGGAATGGTAGATCTGACCAATGGAAGTATAAATTTCCGAAAAGGCTCCAAGCAGGAATTTCTGATTAATATAGGCGGCAGTATCCAGTTTAGTAATACCGGACTGCCTGAGGGTATCAGGAATTCGTCAATGGTTTTAAGAACCCTGGAATTATCCACCCGTACCGGGTTGAATACATTTGATGTGAGTCTTAACTCGGAAATTATTTTTTCCATCCTTGGGGGGATACGGGTAAATTTCAGCAGCCTGAATCTCAGTGAATCCGGAATAAGTATCAGCGGCAGCGCTACGTTGCCATCTTACTATCCAAACGGAATAGCCGATACCCGGATAACCTTGTCAGCCCTTAAGATGGGGTGGGATGGTACCATACAAGATATCAAGGGCGGAATTGGGGGATGGTCCATGACTCTTGCGGGATTTACCGCAAGTATTGAAGAACTTCTCTTTGAAAAGGATCCCGTGGAACAGTTCCTGATAACCCTAAAGTCCTGTAAAATCCGGCTGCCCCTGGGGTTCGGTGATTTTGGGGGCCAATATATCGCCGTTAAAAATGCCAAAATTAGGCCCAGCGACGGCGCTTTTCTGGGGGATATAGAGATTTCAAAGTTAGAAACTGAAATCGCCGGATTTAAATTGGTTCTGGATAAACCATCACTTGAGTTTTCCGAAAACAAGATAGGTTTTTCCAAGGCAACCCTAAAGTTTCCGGATTTTGTTGGTAAGGGCGAGATTACCCTGAACAAAGTAAAAGTATCCGCTTTAGAGGGATTACAGATTTCCGGCAGCGCATTTAAGCTGCCAAATTTCAGTGTAGGAGCTTTGACCTTTAATGATGTAAAAGTTAATTTTTCTAATGATCATCAAGGATATACTCTGGAAGGTGGTGGTTCCGTCCTTATTCCCGGAGCGGGAAATATCACCGCTGTTCTTGGGTTTGCAACAATAAGCCCAACCTATCCTATAGGCCTTAAGCAGGCATATTTTTCGTATGTTCTGGCCACAGGAGGGATTCCGCTGGGTACTTCGGGCTTATTCCTTAATGGTATTAGCGGCGGTATTGCTTATGGTCCTCCCAATGAGGTACCCCAACCAGGCAGGGGTTTGTTCAACGATACGGGTCCACGGATAGCCGTGGGGCTGCATGTGGGTGATGCCTATGGCGGTACTATTCTTGATATGACTCCCAATGCCTGGGTTGATATAAAAAACGGTACCTGGGCCTTTGAGGGTAAAGCCATGATATTGAAGGGAAAACTTGATATTAATGCCAGGTTAAGCGCCGCAATGGGATCGAAGGGATTTGTGGGAGAGGTGTATGTACAGCTTGCCTTTGCCGAAGGAGGGGTTACTATTTATGTCTTTGATAAATCCGGGCGAACGGTTTTCTCCGGTCAGGGATCGGTAAAATTCGGTATAGGTAAGGGTGCAATTATCGATAGTTGGTTTATAAAAATTCCTTCAAGCAATATGTGGCTTGTAAAGGTAAACGCTGAATTCGGACTGTTTACTAATGGGAGAGCGGGATTCAAGGGAACTGTGGGCTTACCAATTGTTGGTACCGTGGGCGTTTTTGTAGGGCCGGGAAAGTTTGACTTTGGTACCCTATCAAGCTACAAAATAGAAAAACCGGACTGGATCAAAAATGTCCGGGGTTTTGGAGATCGGGATGTTAATTCTCTGGATCGTAATGATCGGAGCGGCAGCGAAGATGTTAGTTACCGGTTCTTTATTCCGTCAAAGGGTAAGGATTTTTCAGCACCCCTCGGTATGCTCTATGAAGAATATGACGGAACAGGAAAAATACCGGACAGCGGCCTTGATAGGCTCATCGTTTTGCTTGAGTATATTGAAGGGGCTCCTCAGTTAACGGTAAGTTCCCCATCGGGAATTGAATACCGTGAAGGGTATGAGGGGACTGAAACGATCGTTGAGAAAAACGGTACTATTTTAGTTATCCATTCTGCGGAAGCGGGGATCTGGCAGCTGCGGGTAAGCGGACTTGAAGAAGACGCCTATCAGTTAAGCGCCCTGGGCAGTATGGCCATGCCAATGCTGGAGCTTCGGGAACCGGCGCTTGCTGTACCGGAACGGGTAAACGGTACAGTACGGGTCCGGGGGATAACGGAGCCGGGTAAAACGGAGATCCGTATTTTTGCCCGGGAAGAGATGGAAGTTCCGGGGATGGAATTGGGAACCTATGCTATCGATCCCGATGGCCAATTTGACCTGATGGTTCCGGTACAGGATCTTAATGACGGGGAATACTTTATCTACGCGCAGCTTGAAGGACCGGAGGAATATCTGTCCCCCACGGCTTATGCTCCGGGGAAAATTTTGCTGGACAGGGGTGAACTACCCCTTTTGGCGCCCGGAGAATTGCGGATCGCAGAAACAGATCCTGGAATTCTGACACTCCATTGGCAAAATACTAATGGCGGACGCACCGAAGGGTACAAAGTTAAAATCCGGGACAATGGGGAAGAAACGGAATCTATTGTATACGTGGGTAATATAACTGCCCTCAGCTTTCCGGGGTATACGCCGGATCAGGAAATATCCTTCGCCGTTACCGCCCTGGATAATAAGTATCAGGAGGGGTCATGGTCGGATCAGATATCTTTCCGGCCCGGTCAGGAAAAACCGGTCTTCAATCGTCCGGCTGCCCTGACGGAACGTTTCCGGAAACGTGGTTTTGTCGGCAGTTTTATTGAAGGTACCATTAGGGCCGGGATAGAAAATTTCCATGAAAGCGCTGATGCTTCCGGGTATATAGGGGTCCGCTATACCGGTCCGGAACAAAATCAGTCCTTCAACATGCATTTTGCGCCTCCGGTTAAGGTAAGTGAAACGACCGTGGATATACCCTGGTATATGGGTATTCCCGAATCTATGGGGCCCGGTCTCTATGAATATCCCTGCGAATTTTTTAACGAAGCTAATAGCGCTTTGAACAGTCCATTTACCATTGAAGTGGAAATTAGTTGGCCCGTACCTGATATTACCGCGGTGGAACCCTCTGCAATAAGCGGAGTAAGTGAAAATATTCTTACCGTATATGGGAGTGGTTTTGTACCCGGAACCAGGGTATTCTGGGAAGATGAAGAACTGATAATCCTGAATGATGGAACCGATACAAGCTCAGGAACAATGCGGGTAGTACTGCCGCCCCGATCGGGAACCGGACTAAAACAAAACAGTACGGAAGAGGGTAAAATCATCATCCGGGGCCCCGGTGGTGACAGGGCTGTTTTTCCCATAACAGTTTTACTGCCCGGTTATAGACTATCCCTTTATACCAGGACCGCTGAAACCATTCCCGGCGGGAAAGCGGATTATGCCCTGGGGCTAAGTTCTGTGAACGGATTTGAGGGGACCGTGTCTTTCAGGGTATTGGATCAACCTGATGAGCTGGAAATTTTCCTCCCGGTAATTACCGTAAAAGCACCGGAAAACAACGCGGAAAACATTACGGGGGTTATAGAGATTTATGTCAGGGAAAATACCATGCCCGGTTCCTATAGTTCCCACATCGAGGCCGAAGGAGGCAAGGTTTTTGAATTAGTTACCCTTGTACGGGATATTCCCCCTGTTCCCGCTCTTACAAGCGTAGTTCCCAGGGCGGCCTATACGGGCGACGAAATCCACATCTACGGATATGGTCTTGGGTCACCGGGAACCCTGTTTCTTAATGGGAAGGATGTTCCGGTCTCCCGGTGGTCCGATGGGGAATTGATTTTTGTTGTTCCCGACGACGGATTAAGCGGTAAAATTCATGTACGTTCTTCGGGGGGTGAAAGTAATGCCCTTACCTTTACGGTAAAGGATAGGGGCTTTGATATGCATCCCGGCACTGAACGGCTGGAATTAAATGCCGGGGAAGAAAAAATTCTCCCCATTGCGATAACGGGATACACGGATACGGTTAAGCTAAGCGTCACCTGCGAGCCCGGCGCGCCCTTTACTGCGTCCCTTGACAGGGAAGAGCTGAAACCCAATGCCCGGGTAAATTTGCGTATCCGGACGGAACCGTTTGCGGGAAATGGTGTTTGGAATATTGTCATCCATGGTACAAGCCGTGGTTTTGAATCCACGGCGGAAATAGCGGTACATATCGGCAGCTCGTTCAGCATTACTACTACACGGCTTCCCGATGGGTTAGTGGAGGTCAGCTATTACGGCGAACTTGCAAGCCGGAATGCCGGGGGAGAAGTTGAGTATCAAGTGAAACAGGGCGGCTTACCTCCGGGACTTACCATGACTTCCCGGGGAATAATAAGCGGACGGCCCCTGGAACAGGGTCAATATCGGGTAGATATTGAGGCACGGGATAGGATGGGCTGGAAGGATGGACGCTCTTTTACCATAAAGATATGGGAAGAGGTTTGGGGGCAGGAAGGGAAAGACGGAGGACAGATATCGTCGGTAAGAACGGATCTTCCCGCCAATGATGATACCGCCTGGATCTATGAAGGGAAGGATACGGTTATACAGCTCCTGGGAGCGGAGAATAAAATTATTGTTCTTGGCCATAAAAATCTTACCGCCCTAATGGCAGGAGACGGCGGCCTGGTTTGGAACATACAGGGCGCCTATAAAAAAGTACTCTACGCAGGCAGTAGGCTCTATGCCTTAACAGAGGAGGGACTTCTTGAAGTCCGGAATTTCCATAGCGGCGCATTGCTTTGGTCACGGGAGGAGATTCAGGCAATTAGTACCGATGGTACTACTATTATTGAAGAAACAAAGGATCGGCGCTTCTTTAGGAACGCAGAACGGGGAACTTTAATTGAAGAACAGAAAAAGACTACAGAAACTAAGATTCCGATACTATGGCGATACGGTACCGCCTACGCCATAGACGATACTAAACTGGTTCCCCTTTACGGCGCCGGTAAACCCTGGGATGCGGGTGAGAAGATCCTCGTCGCGGCTGCGGATATCTGCGGCGGTGCGGTGATCACCGAAAATTCTCTAGTCCTCTTTGACAGGGAAATGGCGGAAACACGGCGGATTTCTTATACCCATCATTCAGGGGTCATAATATCCTTGACCGATGAAGGGGTATCGGTATTGGATAAGGGAATTCTCCTGTCCTATGACCGGGAGGATCTGAAACTCCAATGGACACGCCGGATAGACGGCGCTGTTCCTGCAAACGGTTTGGAGAAAACGGTAATTGCCGGCCGGGATGGTCTAATGGTTTTGAACCGGTATACGGGCGGTGTGATTTGGCAGGACGAGAAGCGGTATAACAATTTTGCTCTCTATCATGAACGTATTTTTGCGGCGGACACGGATGGTACCATCCGGGCCTTTAATGGCCCTGCCAATGTTTATGGGCCGGTAACGACAATACGGATTGAGAACGGCGGGGATTTGGGTTTCGATGGCTGGTACACCCGGACACCGGAGATTGAAATTACCGGCGCCGACCGGGAAACCTATGTCGCCAGGACCCTGATGCAGCTTAATGACGGACCATGGGAGAAGGCGCCGGAGCAGTTTTTGCCGGAAGACGGGGAGCATCGTATCATCGCCTATGGTGTGGACAGCCGCGGCCTTAGGGGAGCGGAAGTTCAGCGTCAGTTTAAGGTTGATACGGGATTGCCGGAAAGCGTTCTTACCCTGTCCCCCGAAGAGCCGGAAAGCGGCTGGTATAATCAAGCCCTTACGATCACCTTGGATACCCTGGATGATATGTCCGGAATTGATTGGATTTGGACTTCGGTTTCAGCCTACTCGGGACCAATATATCTGGCGGATCAGGGGATACACCACTTCTCCTGGTATGCTCTGGATAAAGCGGGAAACCGGGAGGAAATACAGCGGCGGGATATTAGAATTGATCTTGAACCGCCCTATGCGGAGGCTTTGGTGGTTTATGATCAGGCTATGGCCAAACTGACTATTACTGCCCGGGATCTCTTGTCGGGTACAGCGTTTATTGAATACCGGATCAACAGCGGCGGTACGGAACAGTACCGGGAACCGCTGGTGTTTACGGAACCCGGGACCTATCAAGTCAGCTACCGGGCAGGGGACCGTGCGGGAAACATTGGCCCCTGGCAAACCAGCAGCGTGGTGATCGCGGCGAATATCAGCGAGGTAGTTCTTATTGATTCGCCCTTGATAAACGGTATGCCCAGAACGGTGATGAGCCATGCCCGGAACGGAATGCCCCTGATAGACGCCGTTGATGACGGGGTTATAACAAAACTTCCCTCCTATACCTTGGGAGCAGAATATATACTCTGGAAAGAGGGGGATGCGGAACTTGACGAAAGCGCCCGGATCCGTTTCCAGGTAAAGCGAAATGCGGTGGTCTATCTTTTCCTGCCTCAGAATACTGCGGTTCCCGGATCTTGGGCTTTTGTGGAGGATAGGGTGGATATCAACCGGCAGTACTATCCCGGCGGCGCTGCAGTCTATATGAGACGCTATGGTCCTTCCGGCTGGGTAGAAATATCCGGCGCCCCCATTGGTATTGTTCAGCCCCTTATCATGGTGCAGGAGAAGGGAAGCATAGGCGCAGATATACTGATTTATCCGGAAACCGCGGCACTTCCCGCGAAGATCTTTACTCTGGAGGCTCTGGTTCAGCCTTGGCAGTACAGCCGCCGCATGCCTCTGCGCAAAAGGTGGTTTGTAAACGCCGGTGACGGCTGGATGCCCCTGGAAGGGAACCATTACGAGGCGCCACCGGATTCCGGCGAAGAAGCTATTGAAAAGGATGTTTCAGTTCCATTACGTTTCAGGCTGGAACTCTACACACCGGATGGCGAGGTAGAATACCGGATAGAAAAGGTGTACGACATTTCAACGGATTTTACAATTGCTGTTCCAGGACAAACTTTTTAATGGCCTGACCGACACCGCCCTTTCCGCAGTCGCCGGTGATTTCTCCGGCGACTGCTTTCAGCTCCGCACAGGCATTGCCCATGGCGATACCCAGGCCGGCGGCGCAGATTATGTCGATATCGTTTCTGCTGTCGCCGATGGCTATGCTGTTTTCACGGGGGATGTCCAGGGTCTCAAGGACTATGGACATCCCCTTTGATTTACTTTCCCCAAGGATTATCCCCTCAAAGTAAACCGGAGGAAAGGTATTAAGCTGGAAATACTCACTTAAAAAATTCCGTTCCTTTTCGCTTATTTCGCCTTCAATGGTTAATTTTGATATTATTGCATCGGAGTATTTAGTAAGAAAATCGTCTTTCTTAGTTACGGAAAATATTTTTTCATCCGTATTGTAGTGCTCCGGAAGTTTGATCCCGTAAACCCCGTTTGCCCCTTCAAATACACAGAATTTATTTAATTGAAAATAGAGAGCGCATATGGCGGGAAGAAGTTCCTGGGGTATCCACTTGTGATAAATGGTCCGGTCTCCGATTACCACCTGGGCGCCGGCGCCGGCGATGATGCCGTCTATCCAGGGAGCATCCTTTAATATCCCGGGAATATGGGCCAGGCCCCGGCCGGTGCTGAGAAATATTTTATGGCCCCGGCGGTGGGCTTCCTCAATCTGTTCTACATCCTCCGGGAAAGGGCCGGTTTCATTGGTAACCAGGGTTTCATCTATATCCAGGAAAATAGCCTTTAACGAATTTTTCATACATATCCTTCCATTTTATTTAATAATATTCTTTTTAAGATAAATGCCCTTGGCTCCGGCATTGGTTCCTATAGTTTTCGGGACCCCGGTTTTACCGCCGGTATGCCCTTTTTACAGAGTTCACAGTTATCCTGTTCCCAGTTTCCCACCTCAACCGTACAGGCTGCGTAGAGGGGCCAGGAAACCGGGACCCCCGCAGCCCGGCGGTCCACCACACAGGCTAAGCCACTTATTTTTGCCCCCAGCGCTTCCAGAACCGCGGCGCTTTCCCCGGAGGATTTTCCGGTGGTAACCACATCTTCGGCGATAAGCACCCTTGCGCCGCGCTTAATCTCAAAACCCCGGCGAAGGGTCATGGCGCCGGTATCGTCCCGCTCGGTAAAGAAGCCCGGCAGCCCCAGTTGGCGGGCAAGTTCGTAGGCTACGATGATTCCCCCCATGGCGGGACCCACAATGGCATCCACGGCAAGTTTCCCCGCCCTGATATCCGCTTTTAACCGTTCCACTACCCCCGCCAGAGCTTCCGCCGCCCGATCCGGGTACTGCAAGAGCCGGGCGCACTGGAAATACCGGTCCGAATGACGGCCCGAGGAGAGGAGAAAATGCCCCTCCAACATGGCTTCGGACTCTTTTAGTAAGGTGATGGTATCTTTCATAGGTAAAATATACTCGGGAAGGGGCTTCCGCCGCAAGCTTAATTGACACAATTGACGCAGGTGAAGCCTTCAAGTATGATCTATCAATGAAGGTTTGGCTTAAACTGTTAATCGGCTCCCTCCTGGGAGTCCTCCTTGGATACCTCCTGCCTAATGACAATCAACGTATCCTTTCAATTTTGAGTTGGCTCGAAAGGATAGCTATCAGGATAGGCCGGTACGGCACGGTTCCTATCCTCATTTTTTCCCTTACCATAGCGATTTACGAGCTCCGTCAGGATGGCCAGTTCTGGCGTCTTATCCTCCGTTCCTTCCTGCTGATCCTGGGAAGCGCCGTTTTTGTAGTTGCCTCGGGGATCATGGTAACCATGATTTTCCCCCCGGACCGGATCCCGATTCAGATTGATGAGCAGGTAGAGCTTATTTCCCTTAATGTGTCCGAAGCGGCCCTGGAACTCTTCCCCTCAAACATGTTTTCCGCCCTGTTTTCCGACGGGGTCTACCTGTTACCCCTCTGTGTCTTTGCCTTTTTCCTTGGCATGGGCCTTTCCTATGACCGGAATTATACCAAACCGGTGATTTCCCTGCTCGATTCCCTGTCGCGGATTTTTTATCATGTGGCGTCCTTTTTTTCGGAAATTCTGGGGTTGATTATCATTGTCCTTGCAGCCTATTGGGCGATCCGGTTTCACGGACTCCTCCAGGCCGATGTTTTTAAGGATCTCATCCTGCTCCTGGCTGTTTTCAGCGTGGCTTTAGGCTTTATCATCCTGCCCCTGTTTCTCTACTTTATCAAACCAAAGGTTAATCCCTGGGTTCAGCTCTACGGTTCTCTGGGTCCCGCTCTGGCTTCGTTTTTTTCCGGGGATATCAACTTTTCCATCCCGGTGATTATCAGGCATGTTAAGGAAAATCTTGGCGCCCGCCGCCGTTCTAATACCGTTACGGTGACCCTCTTTGCCGCCTTTGGCCGTGCGGGCAGCGCCATGGTAGCTGCCGCTGCATTTATTGTGATCATCAAATCCTATTCCAGTTTGGGGATTACCCTGATGGATGTGGTTTCCATAGGCATCCGGGCGGTGTTAATATCCTTCCTCCTGGCCCGCCACTCCGGGGATGCCGCCTATACCGCCCTGGCGGCGCTCTGTCTTGATTACGGCCGGGGCTATGAAGCGGGTTACCTCATCCTCAAACCCATGGCCTTCTACCTTATTGCCATCGGCGCCTTCCTGGATGTGATGATAAGCTGTTTTGCCAGTTTCGCCCTGGCCCGGGGCAGCGGTTTCCAGGAGGATCGGGAACCCCGGCACTTTATCTAGGACCAAAACATACGCTAAACCGGCGTTATACATTTTTTTTAAATTTTTCTTCGGAAATCTCTTGACATGAAAGTTAGTCTCTGCTATCTTTCATTTAATTAGTATTAACTAACAGTGTAAGAGTTATCTATCAAAAGGAGCATGGTTTTGCATAAAAAGTTAGTTCTGTCTATCTTGGTAGTGCTTATGATAAGTTTGGTGTCTTCCCCTGCGTTTGCGGCCTTTGCATCCTGGAATGAAATAGTGGATAACATGCGGGACGTGATAAACCAATCCTATGAAACCTACCTGACCGGGGATTCTGAAACTGCCAAGGAACAGGTGGATACGGCCTATTTTGGATATTATGAAAAACTCGGGTTTGAAAAGACCGTGATGGCCTATATTTCCGGGGCCCGGGCTGCCAAGGTGGAGTACCAGTTCAGTTTTATCAAAAAAGCCATGACCAACCATGCCCCAAATAATGAGGTGAAGCAGGCTCTGGACCTTTTGGTGCAGTACCTCAGGGAGGATGCCAACCAATTGGACGGTAAGGAGGAGAGCGCTCTGGGTGTGTTCCTGGGTTCCCTGCTAATCATAGTTCGGGAGGGCTTCGAAGCGATCCTGGTGGTGGGGGCCATTGTGGCCTACCTTTTAAAAAGCGGAAACAAAAAAAGTACCAAGCCGGTCTACTGGGGGGCAATCCTGGCTCTGGGTCTCAGCGTGGTAATGGCCTTTATCCTTAACGCCCTTACGGGTAACGCCAGCGGCCAGGGCCAGGAGATACTGGAGGGGGCCACTATGCTGGTGGCGGTTGTAGTCCTTTTCTATGTAAGTAACTGGATGGTGTCTAAGGCGGAATCCGAGGCATGGTCTTCCTACATAGAAGGAAAGGTTCAAAGTTCCATTACCAAGGGAAGTATGTTCTCCCTGGCCTTTGCGGCATTTCTTGCGGTTTTTCGGGAAGGGGCTGAGACTATTCTCTTTTACCAGGCGCTGCTGGCCCAAACCCAAAGCTACATCAACATGGTATGGCTCGGTCTGGGTATCGGAGCCGTGCTCCTGGTGGTGATCTACATCCTCATCCGGGTGGTAAGTTTCCGGCTGCCCCTGAAGCCCTTTTTCCTGGGTACCAGCGTACTGCTCTTCCTCATGTCGGTCACCTTTCTCGGTAACGGCATCAAGGAACTTCAGGAGGGGAATCTTATCGGGGTCACCCCGGTTTCCTTTGTGGGCACCGTGGATATCCTGGGTATCTATCCTAACCTGGAAACCCTTATCCCACAGATACTGCTGCTCGCCGCTACCATCATAACCTTTGTGGTACAGCTCAAGCGGAACAAGCGTTTCCGTCCATCGGCTGCGGTCTAGGATTAACAATGGTATTAACTCGGGCCGTTAGGCCATGAGAGAGAGAATTTAGGAGGAGAGTACATGAATATCAGAAAACTGATGGTACTTCTTTTGATTGCGGGCTGTACCGCCTTTGCCTTTGCCGGCGGCGGTCAGCAGGGAAAAAAGCCTGCCAGCACGGTTGCCCCCGGCGAGGTCGCCGGTTTTGAAGAATTCCCTTTGGGGGATGATCACGAATTAGGGCCTCTCAATGTGGCGGGTGTGTATTTCCAGCCTGTGGATATGCTCCCGGCTTCTGCGGGACTTCCTGCGTCCCAGTCGGATATACACATTGAAGCGGATATCTCCGCCCTGGAAAACGAATTGGGCTATGGGGTTGGCGACTTTGTTCCCAACCTTACGGTCCGGTATGAGATTTCCCAGGCCAATGGTTGGAAAAGCGAAGGGACATTTATGCCCATGAACGCCAGCGACGGCCCCCACTACGGCGCCAATATTAAGCTGAACGGCATTGGCGAGTATAAGGTCCGATTCCTCATCCAGAACCCCGAAGCCCAGGGCTTTGTACTCCACGTTGACAAGACCACCGGTGTACCCGGCCGTTTCTGGGGCGAACCCCTTGTGGCGGAATGGAATGTAGCCTATACGGGGCCACAGTGGTAGTAGAATTGTTTTAGGGTATTTGCAGAGGACTTTAGGAGGTGATACCATATCACCGCTAAAGTCCTTTGCCGTTTGAGCATTCGCGGGGAAAAAAAGGGGTTGCATGTTTAGGTATCTCATTCAGGTTGTGCAGACTTTGCTGGTAACGGCAGTTCTTACGGCTTTGTTGTTTGCGGTTATTTTCAAAAGGGGAGATCCCAACCGGAAGAAGTGGTTGGCCGCCGGAAGTATAGCCGGGGTAAGCGCATCGGCGATCCTTGCGGTTCTGCGGCGTACCACCGCCCTCATTAACCGGGGTTTTTTTAATACCTGGGCTTTGTCCATCGCCATATTGACGGGGATCATCCTTATCCTGCTCCACTGGGGAGCGTTGGAAAAACGTTTGCCAAAACTGCACCGCCGGGCTCTGGATTATGCAAGCGCCATCCTTACCGCGGCACTGTTTTTTTACGTCCTGCCCACAATATTTCTGTACCCAACGGAATTCCTTTTGGCGGGGGAAAGTATCTTTAGTACGGATTTTCTTTTTAAAACCATAGGGTTCCTTGCGGGTCTTGGAGTTGTTTTAGTTACCGCCCTTGCTCTTTTTAACGTCTGTATGTCCCTGCCGGACAAACTTTTAAGCCTATTCCTTACCATCGGCCTTGGGGTCAATATGGTAAATCAGTTAGCGTCGATTATACAGTTTCTTTTTGCCCGGCGTGTCATACCCATGGTCCGCTGGTTATTCAGAATAATTGTTGTGGTGATTAACAATAATGTGTTTTTTCTTTATTTGATCATGGCGATAGGTTTTCTCCTGCCTGTCATCCTGTTTGCGGCGAGTTTTCATTCCAGCCAAAAGTATAATAACCCTGCGGAACACCGGAAGATCCGGGCTGCCATGCGCCGGAACCGGCGTTGGAGTTTCGCGGTGGCCTTGGGGTTTGGGGTTTCCCTGATTACCCTTACTGCGATCAAATCTTATGCGGAGCGGGGGGTGACCCTCTCTCCTGCGGAACCTATGAGCATAGTAGGGGATGAGATTATCATCCCTATTGAACAGGTCAATGACGGGCATCTTCATCGTTTTGCGCTTACCGCATCGGATAATACCGAGGTACGGTTCATCGTAATACGGAAAAACGAGATTACCTATGGGGTCGGCCTTGACGCCTGTGATATATGCGGCGCCACGGGGTATTATGAACGGAAGAACCAGGTTATCTGCCGGCTCTGTGATGTGGTGATGAATATTTCTACCATTGGTTTTAAGGGAGGCTGTAATCCGGTACCCCTCGCCTACGCCATTCGCGGGGGATCAATGGTGGTTCGTACCGGGGATTTGGAAAACGAAAAAGGGCGGTTCAAATAGTATGTTTTGGAGAATGGTACGGAGAGCAATTTTCCGGCAGAAAGGGAAAATGCTGATGGTAGCCTTTACGATTGCCCTGGGAGCGTCTCTTGCCACAGCAATGCTGAATGTGATGCTTGATGTGGGGGACAAGGTAAACCAGGAACTCAAGACCTACGGCGCAAATATCAACGTGGTTCCCAGGGGCGCATCTTTGCTGGACGATCTCTACGGGGTCAGCGATGGCAGCGGAGTATCGGATAAGTATTTACAGGAAGCGGAACTGGGCAATATAAAAACCATATTCTGGGCCTTTAATATTGTCGATTTTGCCCCTTATCTCAATACCAGGGTGAAGGTCAACAGCAATACTGATGACGTTAAGGTTGTAGGAACCTGGTTTGGTCATCACCTGGATCTTCCCACCGGGGAATCCCTGGATACGGGGGTGCGGAACATGAAGGCCTGGTGGGATACGGGCAGCGGCGGCTGGCTCAACGATGGGGATGACGGCTCGGTTATGGTAGGACGTCTGGCGGCTCATCGCTATAATATCGCTCTGGGGGATACCATCACCCTCAGGGGGCTGAACCGGGCCGAAACATTTCTGGTACGGGGGATATTTAACGCCGGGGGGGACGAAGACGGATGGATCTACACCACCCTGGCCGCCGCACAGGAACTGGCGGGCAGGCCCGGCCTGGTGAGCAGTGTTGAAGTCAGCGCCCTTACTACCCCGGATAACGAGCTTTCCCGCCGGGCAGGACAGGATCCAAACAGTCTTTCTATCAAAGAATGGGAGACCTGGTATTGTACCGCCTACGTCAGCGCCATCTGTTACCAGATCGACGAGGTGATCAATGATGCGGTGTCCAAGCCCATACGTATGGTGGCGGAATCCGAAGGGGCTATCCTGAAAAAGACCCAGCTGCTGATGCTCCTTATTACGATACTGAGCATGGCCGGTTCAGCTCTGGGCATTTCCAACCTGGTTACCACCAGTGTTATGGAACGGGCCAATGAAATAGGCCTCCTCAAAGCGGTGGGAGCTTACAACGGCCCGGTAACAGCCCTGATACTGACGGAGATCATTATTACCGGAATAATAGGCGGGGCGGCGGGTTATTTTGCCGGGCTTGGTTTTGCCCAGATCATCGGCCAGTCCGTGTTTAGCCAGTCAATAGATATAAAACCCATGGTGATACCCCTGGTAGCGGTTTTGGTGCTCCTGGTCACCCTGGCGGGGAGTATCCCCTCAATACGGCTGCTGCTGTCCCTGCGCCCTGCGGAGGTTCTCCATGGCAGGTAGAAGGCAGCGTTTCTTTATCAAAATGGTGGTTAGTTCCATTATCCGGCGCAGATCCCGGATGTTGGTAGCATTGCTGGCCATAGCCATAGGCGCAACGATACTGTCAGGGCTTATCACTGTTTACTACGATATCCCCCGGCAAATGGGCCGGGAATTCCGCTCCTATGGGGCCAATATGGTTATTGTTCCCGGAGGAACCGAGGCGGTGTTGACCATGGAAACCGTGGGCGCCGCTGTGGCATATCTCCCTGCGGGGGAGCTTATTGGAGCTGCCCCCTACAGCTACCGGATGGTGAAGATCAATGAGCAGCCCTTCATGGCCGCAGGGACGGATCTGAACGAAGCCCGTAAGGCAAGCCCCTACTGGTTCATATCCGGCCGGTGGCCGGAGCGGGGAGGAGAAGCCCTGATTGGACAGCAGGTGTCCGAGATGATCCGCCTTGTTCAGGGAAGTTCCTTTACTATTACCGGAACCGATAGCCGCGGGCAGGGGATAAACCGGGAATTTACCGTCTCCGGTATAGTCCAAACCGGCGGGACCGAGGAAGCTTTTATCTTTATGTCCCTGCCTGATTTTGAAGACATGATGGCCGAGCAGGGCAGGATTGATGTGGTGGAATGTAGTGTCAGTTCCTCCGGTGAGGATCTCCAGGCTCTGGCGGACCGGATAAGCGCCGGTGTTCCCGGTGTTGAAGCCCGGCTGGTTAAGCGGGTTACCCAGTCCGAGGGAGCGGTACTTACCAAACTCCAGGGTCTGGTATACCTGGTCACCCTGATAGTATTACTGCTTACCATGATCTGTGTGGCCACCACCATGATGGCTGTGGTAGCCGAACGCCGTCAGGAAATAGGGCTGCGGAAAGCCCTGGGCGCGGCAAATTCTGCCCTGGTTCTGGAATTTCTGGGGGAGGGGGCGTTTCTGGGCGCTGCGGGCGGCCTTTTGGGAGCCGGCTTCGGCTTTATCTTTGCCCAGGCGGTGGCAATGAATGTATTTAACCGGCCTATCAGTTTTATACCCCAGATGACGCCCTTCACCATTATTGTGTCAGTTTTTATCACCGGTCTGGCCTGTCTAATTCCGGTACGGAGCGCCACCGAAGTTGACCCCGCAATAGTATTACGAGGCGAATGAGGCTAAAACATTGGAGGAATATAAGTGGATTTACTTGAGTTACGGGATGTTTCAAAAATTTACGGGAACCTCAAAGCCCTGAAGGATGTCAACCTGACAGTACGGAAGGGGGAATGGCTTGCCATTATGGGCCCCTCGGGTTCCGGAAAAACCACCATGATGAATATCATAGGGTGCATGGATAAGCCCTCCACGGGGGAGGTTATCCTGGACGGTATTAATATTGCTAAGGAGAGTTCCAAAAACCTTACCACTACCCGGCGGGATAAGATAGGATTGATCTTCCAGCAGTTCCACCTGGTAAAGTACCTCTCCGCCCTGGAAAATATCATGGTTGCCCAGTACTACCACTCCATGCCCGATGAAAAGGAAGCCCTGGAAGCCCTGGACCGGGTCGGCTTGGCGGATCGTGCCAGGCACCTTCCCAGCCAGCTTTCCGGGGGAGAACAGCAGCGGGTCTGCATAGCCCGGGCGTTAATCAACTACCCCATGTTGATCCTGGCCGATGAACCCACGGGCAATTTGGACGAAGCCAACGAATCCCTGGTCCTGGAAATTTTCCAGACCCTTCACCGGGAGGGCAGTACCCTGATTGTGGTTACCCACGATCCCGAGGTTGCCGAGGACGCGCAGCGCACGGTGGTACTGGAACATGGAAGGGTCGCCAGGGTTGTTGATAATGAGAAAGAGGGGAGCGCTAAGAAGGAGATTTTATTATGAAAAAGATTTTTGTACTTTGTGCCGCAGCTTTACTGTTTTTTGCCTGTGGTAAGACTGTGTATAAAGACGGGACTTACCGTGGGAAGAGCGGGGTGGATGATACCGGCGCCTGGGGAGAGATCGCCCTTACCCTGAAAGATAGCAAGGTTACTGATTGTGTATTTATTACCCGCCAAAAGGATGGGAGCATAAAGGATGAAAACTACGGAAAGGTCAACGGGGAAATATCAAGCCAAGATTTTTATGACAAGGCCCAGCTTGCGATTAGGGCCATGGAACAATATAGGCTGCAATTTTTGGAAAAGCAGAGCTTGAAGCATCTGGACGCGGTGAGCGGAGCTACCATTGCCTACAATCAATTTATTGAAGCGGCGGAAAATGCCCTGAATGAAGCGGGAAAATAATTATATACCCCAAACTAAGATTCCTGGTTCCCCAGGCTTCAAACTTCAACAAGCGCCTTAACTATTCACCCGTTCCACGTATTCGTTGGTTTCGGTATTGACCAGGATTTTTTCACCCTGCTTAATAAACAGGGGCACCCGGACGGTCAAACCGGTCTCGGTAATGACGGGTTTGGTAGCTCCGGATACGGTATCGCCTTTGACGTAATTTTCCGATTCCGCCACGGTAAAGACCACCTTATAGGGGATCTTGATATCAATAACATTGCCTTCCCAGACCGTAAGCTCGTAAGAATCCCCGTCCTTGAGGTAGGGTTTCTTGTCCTCCATACTGCTGATAGGTACCTCAAACTGGTCGAAGTGCTCGTTATCCATAAAGTGAAAATTGTCCTGATCCGCGTATTGAAACTGGCAGGTGTGGGTATCTACCGTGGCATCCTCAACCTCCTGCTGGGTAGGGATAGTCATGGTCAGTACCGAACCGTCCTTAATACTCTTCATTTTTACCCGCGCAATGGCGGTTCCCTTCCCCGGGGTATGAAATTCCCGTTCCACCACCAGAAAAGGCTGGCCCTTTTGGAGCAAACAGCTGCCTTTGACTATATCTCCGCCTCGTATCATAAAATCCTCGCTTAAATCTCTTAATTTCTAGTATTGTATAGGTTTTGGGGAACTTCGTCTAGGGAAGGGGAATATTGATGTTAGCCCTCTTCGTGCGTATCTCCCTATTTTTCCCGGGATTTGTCGGCAAACCGGGCGTGGGGAGGGGTACGCCCGGCTTCATGTGCATGTAGAGCCTGCTTGCGGAGCCCCTTCGGGTCTCCGCAAGCAGAGAATTCCATATACATGAAGCCGGACGCACCCCTCACCACGCCCGCCTTTATCGGCACGTACGGGAAAGGGAGGTGTAGGAAGGCCTTAACATCGTATTCCGTG